>CP064972.1:1457500-2085281 GCA_016699405.1 Holophagales bacterium
TCCCGCACGTCGTCGGTGACCTCCATCACCTCGTAGAGTCCGACGCGCCCCTTGTAGCCGGTATTGCTGCAGCGCTCGCAGCCGTGGCCGCGGAAGAGCTTCAACGTGCGCGACTCGCGCTCGGAGAATCCGACCTCCATGAGCGCCGCCGGCGGAACCTCGGCCGGCTCCTTGCAGAACGAACAGACGCGCCGCACCAGACGCTGCGCCACGATCATGTGCACCGACGTCGCGACCAGGAACGGCTCGATCCCCATGTTCATCAGTCGGTTGATCGACGAGGGCGCGTCGTTCGTGTGGAGGGTCGAGAGCACGAGGTGACCCGTCATCGCGGCCTTGATCGCTACCTCGGCGGTCTCGAAATCGCGAACCTCGCCCACCAGGATGATGTTCGGGTCCTGCCGGAGGAAGGAACGCAGGGCCGTGGCGAAATTCAGCCCGATCTGCTCCTTCATCTGCACCTGGTTGATGCCGGCGAGATTGAACTCGACCGGGTCCTCGGCTGTGATGATGTTGACCTCGGGGGTGTTGATCCGCTGCAGGGCGGAGTAAAGCGTATTCGTCTTGCCGGAACCGGTCGGCCCGGTGACGAGGACCATGCCGAACGGCTTCAGGATCGCATGCTCGAAACGACGGAGCGAGTCGGGTTCGAACCCGAGCTTCGTCATGTCGAGCATCAGGTTGTCCTTGTCGAGCAGTCGCAGCACGACCTTCTCGCCGAAGATCGTCGGCAAAACGGACACGCGATAGTCGAGGTCCTTGACCCGGTCCTGGATGCGGGTCTTGATCTTGATCCGTCCGTCCTGGGGCAGCCGCTTCTCGGCGATGTCGAGCTTCGCCAAGATCTTCATGCGGCTGGTGATCGCTTCCCGGAGACGCAGCGGCGGGCGCATCATCTCGTAGAGCACACCGTCGATGCGGTAGCGAACGCGATAGTCCTTCTCGTACGGCTCGATATGGATGTCGGAGGCGCCGCGCTTGATCGCGTCGGTCAGGATGATGTTCACCAGCCGGACGACCGGTGCCTCCTCCGACTCCTTCTCGAGCGCCGCGAGGTCGAGGTCCTCCTCCTCTTCGAGCACTTCGAGCGAAGCGTCGGTCGGCTCGGTCAGGTCCTCCATCACCTTCTTGAGCTCGATGGCGTGGGTCGACCCGTAGTAGCGGTCGATCGCCGTGCGCAGCGAGGTCTCGGAGGCCACGACCGGGTCGACGTTGTACCCGGTCATGAACTTGATGTCGTCCATCGCGAAGACGTTCGTCGGGTCGATCATCGCGATGGTCAGCTTGGCGCCGACCTTGGTGACGGGGAGGATCGTGTATTTGCGGGCGACGTCTGCGGGGATGATCTTGATCACGCCCTCGTCGATCTCGACCCGGTTGAGATCGATCGCGGGCACGCCGAAGTGCTGGGAAAGGAACTCGACGAGCTCCTTCTCGTTGAGGATGCCGAGCTTGACGAGATTCGAGCCGAGCCGACCGCCCTTGTCCTTCTGGCTGGCAAGACCCTGCTGCAGCTGTTGCTGCGTGATCTTGCCGGACTGGACGAGAAGATCCCCGAGCCGATTACTTGCCATGGTCACCCATTTCCCGCCGCGAAACCGTCCGTTTCCGGCGCCCGCGGGGCCGGGAGGAAGAACGGCTCGGCGGCCGAGCATCGAACGCTAAATTCAAGTCTAGCAGTGCCTTTCGAGAGGGGTCAAACCTCACGACGCGGTGCGAGAAGGCGCACTGCGGCGTCGGCGATCTGCTCGGGTCGGATGCCCACGAGGCAGGCGCGCGAATCGTCCATGCGTCGATGGCAGGGGCTGCAGGGGAGTCCCAGGCTCACGACCGACGCAGGCGACCCATACGGTCCGTGCCGCTCCGGGTCGGTTGGTCCCATCACGCACACGACCGGAGTACCCAGCGCGTGAGCCAGGTGGACCGGACCGGTGTCGCCGCCCAGAAAGAGCCGGGCTCGCCGCGCCACCGCGCCCAGCTCGGCGAGCGACCGGGCGCCGACGACCTCGGCGCCATCGTGCGCTGCGACTTCGCGTGCCAGATCCTCCTCTCCGGGGCCCGCACCCACCAGCACGCGCAAACCGAGCCGCCGGCGGAGCAGCACTGCGACCGCTCGCCACGTCGAAGCAGGTAGCTGCTTGTTTCCCCAGGCCGCGCCGGGGTGAATGTAGACGAAGGGTTCGCCGCTTGCCTCTGGGGGAAGCGACGCGCCGTGGCGGCGAAAGAGCTTCTCACCCTCGAAGACGACCGGTGTGGACCCGATGCCCAGGTGGAGCAGCAGCGACAGCTGGCGTTCGACCGCATGCGCCCCGCGTGCAGGGCAAGGCTCGTTGATGAAGAGCGCGCTCGCACCCTCGCGACGATCCGCGAAACGCAGGCCGATGCGCCGCGGCGCGTAGGAGGCGGCGGCCAGTGCCGCACCCTTGAAGCTCCCCATCAGATCGAGCGCGAGGTCGGCGCCGAAGTCGGACAGGCGTGCGAGCGCAGTGGCCACCTCTTCCCGAACTTGCCGCCGCAAGGGCGATCGGCGCCAGCGCCGCAGCGCGACCGGGAGGATCACGTCGAGGTCGGGGTGACCCTCGAGCATCGGCACGTAGGCCTCCTCGACGACCCAGGCGATGCGAGCCGAAGGCCAGGAGCGGCGCAGCGCCGAAAGCACGGGGAGGGTGTGGACGACGTCGCCGAGCGAGCTGGTGCGGACGAGCAGGACCCGGAGGGGTGCGCTCACGGCAGGGCGCGGACCCTGGCGATCAGGTCGCTGGTGGCGTGATCCTTCGGGTCGCCGACCAGCACCGTGCGGCCACCGTACGCGCGAACGGTGGCGTGTTCTGGGACGCGCTCGGGCGTCCCGTAGTCGGTGCCCTTGCAGTGCACGTCCGGCTGCAGCCGCGCGAGCAGTGGCGCAGGGCTGTCGCCCGAGAAGACGACCACGAAGTCGACGACGGAGAAGCCGGCGAGCAACTCGCCGCGCTCCTCGGCCGGGACGATCGGCCTCCCCGCACCCTTCAGCCGGGCGACCGAGGCGTCGTCGTTGATCGCGACGACCAGCAGGTCGCCTTCCTGCCGGGCGGCCGCGAGGTAGCGCAGGTGGCCGACGTGGACGAGGTCGAAATGCCCGTTGGCGAAGGCCACCTTGCGGCCGGCGCGGCGCAGCGGAGCGAGAGCGGCCTCGAGCTCCTCGAGGCTTACCAGGCGACCCATCGCGCCTCCGTCAGCGGTCGACGGTCTCCTTCGATCGCGGCCACCAACTCGGTCCGATCCAGCGTGGCCGTTCCCATCTTCATCACCACGACGCCGCCGGCGTAGTTGGCAAGCAGGGCAGCTTCGATCGGGTCGGCCCCCGCGGCGAGCGCCAGGGCGAACGTCCCGATCACCGTGTCGCCGGCTCCGGTCACGTCCGCGACCTGATTCGTGCCGTGCACCGGCACCGTGAGCTGACCGCGCGCGTCGGCGAGGAGCATCCCCCGACTGCCCCGCGTGACGAGGAGGAACGCCGAGCCGAGCCGGACACGCAGTCGCTCGACCGCCTCGGCCAGTTGACCCGGATCGGTGGGTAGACGGCTACCGGCGAGAGCCTCGGTCTCCTCTTCGTTCGGGGTGGCGCCGTCGAGACCGGCGAAGGCCGAGAGCCGATAGCGACTGTCGGCGACGATCCGAGAGTCGGCGCAGAGCGCCTGGCGAACCGTCGGCACCCGTTCCGGCCGCGCAGTTCCGTAGCCATAGTCGCTCATCACGGCGACCCGGCAGCGATCGGCGAAGGTCGCCAGTGCGGCAGCGATCCGACCCTCGATTTCCGGAGCGGGTGCGAGCTCGTCCTCGACGTCGTAGCGCACGATCTGCTGCTTGCTGCCGTGGGGAAAGCCGGCAAGGATGCGTGTCTTCGTCGGCGTCCGATAGCCGGATACGACGACGATCCCCTCGGTGGAGATGTCGCGCGAGGCCAGCTCTTCCACCAGAGCGGCTCCGGCTTCGTCGTCGCCCACCACTCCGACCGGCAGCGGCTCACCGCCGAGCGCCCGGATGTTGGCGATCGCGTTCGCCCCGCCGCCGGGAACGCGAGCCTCGTTCTCGTAACGGAGGATCAACACCGGTGCCTCGCGGCTGATCCGCTTGGGCGTGCCGGTCAGGAAGCGGTCGAGCACCAAGTCGGCAAGCACGAGAACGCGCTCGCCGGCGAGCCGGTCGACGAGAGCGAGAAGTCGTTCGCTGGATGCGGTGGGGGCCAACCCGGCCATCGACCGGGCAGTCTAGCACGCGACTCTCGTAGACTCGCCCGATGGGAACCGTTGCCGAACGCCTCCGCGATCGCATTCGGGAGCAGGGAGCCATCCCCTTCTCGGCCTTCATGGAAGAGGCGCTCTATGGCGAAGACGGCTACTACCGGCGCGCGGACTTCCCCGTCGGTGCGGGCGGCGACTTCATCACGGCCCCGTCCCTCTCGCCGCTCTTCGGCGGCTGCACCGCTCGGCTGCTCGAGCGACTCGCCGGCAAGATGCTCGGTCCCATGGAGATGCTCGAGGTGGGCTACGGTGATGCCACCCATCTGCGACAGGTGGCGAGCCAGGCCATCGGAGCGCGCCTCTGCGGTGTCGACCGCAACGGGCGAGGTGCGCCGGAGCCGATCGCAACCTGGCGAGATCTGGCGCCGATCGCGCCAGGATCGGTGCGCGGGCTCGTCTTCTCCTACGAGCTCTTCGACGCTCTGCCGATCCGCCGCGTCGTCGGCAGCGCCGAGGGTCCGCGTGAGCTCTTCGTGACGCTCGCCGACGACGGCTCGTTCGCCTATCGCGAGGCGGCGCTGGCGTCGCCTGGCCCGGGTGACGAGCTGCGTGATGTCGTCGCGAGGCTCCTGCCTGGGCAGGTCGCCGACGTCTCGCCCGGATGGGCACCGCTCTACCGCGAGCTGGCGCGGCGATTGGGGGCTGGCCTGGTCGTGACCTGCGACTACGGATTCGCTGAAGGCCGCCTTTACGACGCGCGAGCTCGCCCGCACGGAACGCTCGCGGCTTATCGCCGGCATCGGGTCCATCGCGACGCCCTCGCCGAGCCGGGGATGCAGGACCTCACCGCGCATGTCGACTTCGATCTCCTGCGGGCCGTCGGCGAAGCGGAGGGGCTCGAGACGATCGCGGTGACCCGGCTGGCCAACTGGTTGGTGGCCTGCGGACTCTTCCGCGACCTCGACGACGCCGAGCCGCGCGCTCGTGCCGAGGCGATGGCGCTTCTCGACCTCGAAGGGCCGGGCGTCGAAACGCTGGTGCTCGTGCAGTCGCGCGGGCTCGGGCGAGCGGATGTCGCCGCCCTGTTCGACGTGCCGCTGCTCGCGGCACGCTGACCGCCCTTTGCTTCGCGCGAAGCTTCGGCTACAATTCCCCGCGCCGCGTGTTCACGCGGCCGAAAGAGAAGAAGACCTGTGGGTCACTACGTCCCAATTCTCGTCAGCTCTGTCGTCGCGATCTTGATCGTCGTCATTCTCCTGGTCGTCGGGAGGTTGATGCGGCACCGCAACTCGCCGCTGACCAACCGCGAGCCCTACGAGTGCGGCAACGAGCCGGACAGCTTCGCGCACGACCATCGCTTCTCGCTGCGTTACTACATGATCGCCGTCCTCTTCGTCGTGTTCGACGTGGAGACGATCTTCCTCTTCCCCTGGGCGGTGATGCTCGATCGACTCGCCCTCTTCGGCCTGATCGAGATGGTGATCTTCCTCGCTATCCTCGTGGTCGGATACGCCTACATCTGGAAGCGAGGAGCCCTCGATTGGGCATGACCGGCGAAGCAGGAGTCGTCACCGCCAGCTACGAGCGGCTCTACAACTGGGCGCGGCGCTCGTCGCTCTGGCCGATGCAGTTCGGCTTGGCTTGCTGCGCGATCGAGATGATGGCCGTCCTCGATCCGCGCCATGACATGTCGCGCTTCGGCGCGGAGGTCTTCCGTTCGACTCCGCGGCAGTCCGACCTGATGATCGTTTCCGGCACGGTGACCGAGAAGATGGCGCCGGTCATCCGTCGACTCTGGGATCAGATGCCGGAGCCGAAGTGGTCGATCGCGATGGGCGCCTGCGCGACCTGCGGCGGCCCCTACCGGACGTACGCCGTGACCCAGGGCGTCGATCGAGTGATCCCCGTCGACGTCTACATTCCGGGCTGTCCACCCCGTCCGGAGGCCCTCATGTGGGGACTTCTCCACCTGCAGCGCAAGATCGACCGGATGCGCGCGCGGCCGGTCGGGCCCGCGGATCGGGCGGTGGCATCGTGAGCGAAGCCGAAAAGCCGGCGACGCCAGCGCCCGAGGCCGCCAAGCCCGCCGTCGATCTCGCCGTGTGGGAGAAGGAGCCGGTGGCCCCCAAGTGGGAGGATGCGGCCGCCGATCCGATCGTCGAAGACCTGCGCTCGCGCTTCCCCGAGGCGGTCGAGTTGGCTCGTACCTACGCCGGCGACCTCACGCTGGCGGTCAAGCGGGACAGCTTCCGCGAGATCTGCGCGACGCTCAAGCGCGACCACGCCTTCACCCTGCTGGTCGATCTCTGCGGCGTCGATTTTCCGAAGCGGCCAGCACGCTTCGAGGTGGTGGCGCACCTCTACAGCTTCAAGACGAATCGCCGCGTCCGCGTGAAGACGGGCACCGACGAGACCACCCCCGTGCCCAGTCTCAGCGGCGTCTTCAAGGCGGCGAACTGGCCGGAGCGCGAGGCGTACGACATGTTCGGGATCCTCTTCGAAGGTCACCCCGACCTGACGCGCATCCTGCTCTGGGAAGGATTCAACGGCCATCCGTTGCGCAAGGACTTCCCCATCGAGGGCATCGACACCGGCGCGGCGATCTATCCCGAGTACTACGACGCCCGCCAGGGCCCGGCTGCCGGAGCCGGGACCGGTTGGAAGCCGAAGAAACCACCCGAGCCTGCGCCGGTCGCCGGCGCTTCGGCGGCGGGGGAGCAGGCCTCCTCGACTCCTGGTGCCGGCTCTCCGCAGGGCCAATAAAGCGATCCCGATGAGCGAGCCCACTCCAGCGCACGAAACCCTCTTCAACCTGCGGGAGATGGAGCTGAATTTCGGCCCGCAGCACCCGGCCACGCACGGGGTGATGCGGCTCAAGCTCAAGGTGGACGGCGAGCGGATCGTCGACTGCTATCCGATCATCGGCTACCTGCACCGCGGCACCGAGAAGCTCTTCGAGCTCCACCCGTTCTTCCAGAACGTGCCGCACACCGACCGGATGGACTACGTCGCCTCGGCGACGAACAACCTCGCTTACGTCGGCGCGGTGGAGAAGCTCGTCGGCCTCGTGCCGCCGCCGCGGGCGCGCTACATCCGCACGATCCTCTGCGAGCTGCAGCGGATCTCGAGCCACCTCATCTGGCTGGCGACGCACGCCATCGACATCGGCGCGATGACGCCGTTCTTCTACTGCTTCCGCGAGCGCGAGATCATCCTCGACCTCTTCGAGCAGTACTGCGGGGCGCGCCTGACGCTGAACTCGATGCGTCCTGGCGGCCAGCCCTACGACCTGCCGGTCGGCTGGATCGACCGTTGCGGCGAGTTCATCGACGACTTCCCGTCGAAAGTCGACGAGTACGAAGAGCTGCTCACCGAGAACCGCATCTGGAAACGGCGGACCGTCGGGGTCGGCGTGCTGTCGCCGGAGACGGCGATCGAGTACGGCGTCACCGGGCCGATGCTGCGTGGCAGCGGCATCGCGTGGGACATCCGCAAGGCGATGCCTTACGAGGCCTACCCGGAAGTCGAGTTCGACATCCCGGTGGGCAAGAACTGCGACACGTACGATCGCTACCTGGTGCGCATGGTCGAGATGCGGCAGTCGGCGCGGATCGTCCGGCAGTGTCTCGACAAGATGCCGGGTGGCCCGGTGATGGCCAAGCGACCGCGGGTTCTCAAGGCGGCCCTGGACACGGAGGTCTACCACGCGGTCGAGGGGCCGAAGGGCGAGCTCGGTTTCTACATCGTCGGTGACGGGACGGCGAATCCCTATCGCTGCCACGTCCGCCCCTCGTCGTTCATGAACCTGCAGGTGCTGCCGGAGATGGCGCAGGGAATGCTCATCGCCGATCTCGTGGCCCTGATCGGAACGGTCGATATCGTCCTCGGAGAGGTGGACCGCTGATGTGGGGCTGGATCGATTCGCTTCGGCAGCTCTTCGACCCGCATCTCTTCTCGTGGGTGGTGGCCCCGCTGGTCAAGCTGGTGGTCATTCTCCTCGCGACCTTCACGCTGATCGCCTACCTGACGCTCGCCGAAAGGCGGATCCTCGCCTTCCTGCAGGTTCGCCTCGGGCCGAACCGCGTCGGCTGGTGGGGACTCCTGCAGCCGATCGCCGACGTGGTGAAGCTGCTGATCAAGGAGGACGCCTTCCCGAACCGCGCGGTGCGCTGGGCGTACGTCTTCGCTCCCTGCCTCGTGGTGGTTCCTGCGCTGGTGATCCTCTCGATCGTGCCCTACGGTCCGCCGGGTGCGGGGGCCGGGGCTCCCTCCTGGTTCCTCACCGACATCAACGTCGGGATCATCTTCGTCATCGCGCTCGCCTCCCTGGGCGTCTACGGCATCATCCTCGGCGGCTGGTCGTCGAACAACAAGTTCTCGTTGCTCGGCGGGCTCCGGTCCGCGGCGCAGATGATCTCCTACGAGGTGCCCCAGGGGCTGGCCATCGTCGGGCCGCTGATGCTCGCCGGCTCGATGTCGCTGGTGCAGATCGTCGAGAGTCAGCGCGAGATGCGGATCTGGTTCGTCTTCCCGCAGATCATCGCCTTCTTCATCTATCTGGTCGCCGGCGTGGCCGAGACGAACCGCAACCCGTTCGACCTGCCCGAGGCCGAGTCGGAGCTGGTTGCCGGGTTCCACACGGAATACAGCGGTGTCCGCTTCGCCCTCTTCTTCCTCGGCGAGTACGCGAACATGATCGTCGTCTCGGCGATCGCCACGACGGTGTTCCTCGGCGGCTGGCTGCGGCCGTTCCCGGGCTGGCAGGCGTTGGCCTTCCTCGACGTGGTGCCGGGCGTCGTCTGGTTCAGTCTGAAGCTCGCCGGGTTCCTGTTCGTCTACATCTGGTTCCGCGGCACGTTCCCGCGCTACCGGTTCGACCAGCTGATGGATCTCGGGTGGAAGTGGCTGATTCCGCTGTCGCTGGTCAATCTACTGGTCACCGCGCTGGTGGTGGTGCTCAAGGGAGCCGCGTGAGATGAGCGCCATGAAGCGGTTTCTCGATCGGTTCCTGTTGCTCGACCTCTTCGCCGGCCTGGGCGTCACCTTCCGCCACCTGTTCCGCAAGACGGAGACGGTTCAGTATCCGGAGGAGCGCCTCGAGCCGGCCGATCGCTTCCGCGGCATGTTTCGGCTCGATGCCGAGCGCTGCATCAAGTGCACGCTCTGTGCGCGCGATTGCCCGATCGACATCATCTACATCGACTGGCGGCAGGTGGCCAATCCGGAGACCGGGAAGAAGGAGAAGGTCCTCGACCGGTTCGACATCGACCTGCAGCGCTGCATGTTCTGCGGCCTCTGCGAGGAAGCTTGCCCGACCGAGCCCAAGTCGATCTGGCTGACCACCAAGACCTACGAGCTGGCGAGCTACAACCGCTGGCAGAACCTCTACGTGGACATGGCGCAACTCGAGGGCTGGCGCGTCCGTCCGTCGTACACCGACGACGAGATCTCTTGAGGACTGCGAGGAGGGGGACAATTTGAGTTTCCTCGTCGCCCACGGCTCGGCGCTGCTCTTCTACCTCTTCGCGGGCTTGGTGCTCGCCGGGGCAGTCGGAGTGGTGACCTTGCGCAACCCGATGTACGGGGCGCTTTCGCTGCTCGGCGCCTTTCTCGGCGTCGCGGCACTGTTTCTGCTGCGCCACGCCGAGTTCGTCGGCCTGGTCCAGATCTTCGTCTACGGAGGAGGAGTCATGGTGCTCTTCCTCTTCGTGATCATGCTGGTCAATCTGCACCGGCTCCAGGAGTCGCGCATGTTCGCCAGCACCGCACCGCTTGCCGCGGTGGTCGGCGCCCTCCTCGTCGGGCTGATCGTCTGGGCGCTCGCCCAGGCTCCGCGGGCCGTGCCGACCGTTGCTGCCTCCACTTCGCTCCGGTCGATCGCCGGAGCGACGGCCGGCAATTCCGAAGCCGTGGCCTGGGTCCTCTTCAAGGACTATCTGGTGCCGTTCGAGATCGCCTCGGTGTTTCTGCTCGTTGCGATGATCGGCGCCGTCGTGCTGGGGAGGAAGGGATGAGCTTCTGGCAGATCGGCTCGAGCCACTATCTTGCCCTTTCGGCGATCCTCTTCGCCCTCGGCCTGTTCGGCATCGCCACCCGCCGAAATCTGATCACCGTTCTGATGTCGATCGAGCTGGTGCTCAACTCGGTGAACCTGAACCTGGTGGCGTTCTCCTTCGAGCGCTCCGACCTCACCGGGCAGGTCTTCGCCGTGTTCACCATCGCCGTGGCCGCCGGCGAGGCAGCCGTCGGACTCGGACTCCTCCTTGCGCTCTACCGGCTCCGGTCGACGACCGAGCTCGATCGAGCGCGCGAGTTGGAGGGCTAGCCGATGGAGAAGCTCCTCTGGCTGGTCCCGCTTCTGCCGTTTCTCGGTGCACTGACCAACGGCGTCCTTCTCAAGGGACGGATCTCTCAGCGCGGTGTGACGGCCGTGGCGTGCGGTAGCGTCGGGCTGTCGCTGCTGGCAGCGCTCGCCTCGATCGGCGGCTACCTGACGAACGGTGCGTTCGCCGGCGGCAAGCCGTTCGAGCTCGTCCTGTGGTCCTGGGTCCCCGCGGGCCTGGTGAGCCTGGGCGGTGGCGTCCTCGCCGACCTGCAGATCCCGTTCGCCTTCCTCCTCGACCCGCTGTCGTCGGTGATGCTGTTCGTGGTGACCTTCGTCGGCTTCCTGATTCACGTGTACTCGGTGGGTTACATGGGTCACGAGGAGGGCTATCAGCGCTACTTCGCCTACCTGAACCTGTTCATGGGGGCGATGCTGCTGCTGGTGCTGGGGAACAACTTCCTGGTGACGTTCGTCGGCTGGGAGGGCGTGGGGCTCTGCTCGTACCTGCTGATCGGCTTCTACTACGACCAGGAGTTTCCGCCGTACGCGGGGCGCAAGGCGTTCATCGTCAACCGGGTGGGCGACTTCGCCTTCCTGACGGGACTGTTCGCGCTGGTGTCGCAGTACGGAACGCTGGAGTACCGCAAGGTGATCGAGGCGGTGGCGGCGAACCCGGAGAAGGCGACGTCGCCGTACCTGCTGGGGTTGTCGCTGGCGAGCTTCGTGGCGCTCTGCCTGTTCGTGGGCGCGATGGGCAAGTCGGCGCAGATCCCGCTCTACGTCTGGCTGCCGGATGCGATGGCCGGCCCGACGCCGGTGTCGGCGCTCATCCACGCGGCGACGATGGTGACGGCGGGCGTCTACATCGTGGTGCGGATGAACGTCCTCTACCAGTTGGCGCCCGGGGTGTCGCTGTTCGTGGCGGGGATCGGGGCGGCGACGGCGCTGATGGCGGCGACGATCGGCCTGGCGCAGAACGACATCAAGAAGGTGCTGGCGTACTCGACGGTGTCGCAGCTGGGGTACATGTTCCTGGCGGCGGGAGTCGGGGCGTACACGGCGGCGATCTTCCACCTGGGGACGCACGCGTTCTTCAAGGCCCTGCTCTTCCTCGGCTCGGGCTCGGTGATCCACGCGATGTCGGGCGAGCAGAACATGCAGAAGATGGGCGGGCTCGCCAAGCACCTGCCGGTGACCTACCGGACGTTCCTGATCGCGACGGTGGCGATCGCGGGGATTCCGCCGCTGGCCGGGTTCTTCAGCAAGGACGAGATCCTGGCCGGGGCGTTCGGCGGCGGGCACTATCTGCTGTGGACGGTGGGTCTGCTGACGGCGGGGCTGACGGCGTGCTACATGTTCCGGGCGGTGTACCTGACGTTCCACGGGGAGTTCCGCGGGACGCACGAGCAGGCGCACCACCTGCACGAGTCGCCGAAGGTGATGACGGTGCCGCTGATGATCCTGGCGGTCGGTGCGGTGGTGGCGGGTTGGGTCGGGATCCCGGCGGTGATGACGTTCGGCAAGGACGTGAACTGGCTGCACCACTTCCTCGGGCCGGTGATCGCGGAGGTGCCGGAGCACGGCGGCGAGCATGCGATGTCGCACGCGTTGAAGTGGGTGCTGATCGCCGTGTCGGTAGCGGTTGCCGTCGTCGGCATCGGGATCGCGCGGCGTCTGTGGGGCACCCGCGGCGTGGCAGCCGACGACGCGTTCAAGGCGGCCTTCCCGGCCGTCCAGCGCACCCTCGAGAACAAGTACTGGGTCGACGAGCTCTACGACGCGACGATCGTCCGGGCGACCTGGGCGACGGCCGCCGGGCTCCATCGCTTCGACGCCTCGTTCATCGACGGATTGCTGGTCAACGGAGCGCGGCACGTCACCGTCGCCGTCTCGATGGTTTCGGGTTTCTTCGACAAATACGTAGTCGACGGACTGGTCAACCTCGTCGGTTGGCTGTCGCGCCAGGGCTCGCGCGCCCTGCGTTCGGCGCAGAGCGGGCTGCTCTCGCAGTACGCGCTCGCGCTCACCGTCGGCGTGGTGGCGCTGGTCTGTCTCTATATCGTGATGCGCTGACCGGCGGGGAGACGAAATGTTCGACTGGGTCCATCAAGTTCCGATCCTCAGCCTGATTGCCTACCTGCCGCTGGCGGGAGCGCTGGCGTTGCTTCTGATTCCCAAGGAGCAGACCGGGCGCATCCGCGGTTTCGCCACCGCCGTGGCGTTCGCCGACTTCCTGCTGTCCCTCCCACTCTGGTTCGCGTTCAACCGCGGCGGAGAGCTCTTCCAGTTCGTCGAGGACGTTCCCTGGATCTCCGCGATCGGCGTCCGGTACCAGTTCGGCATCGACGGTATCGCCCTTCTCCTCGTCCTGCTGACCACGCTGCTCGGCGTCCTGGCCTTCCTCTCCTCGTGGTCCGCTATTCACGAGCGCGAGAAGGAGTACTACGCCTTCATGCTGCTGTTGCAGACCGGCATGCTCGGCGTCTTCATGGCGCTCGACTTCTTCCTCTTCTACGTCTTCTGGGAGGTCATGCTGGTGCCGATGTATTTCCTCATCGGCATCTGGGGCGGCCCACGCAAGCTCTACGCCGCGATCAAGTTCTTCCTCTACACCCTGGTCGGCTCGGTGCTGATGCTGCTCGGCATCCTCGCGCTCTACTTCTTCAACGGCCAGGGGCTGTTGGGCTGGAAGGGTCTGGGCAATCCCCAGACGTTCTCGATCCTGAAGTTCCACGAAATCGCGGCGCAGATTCCGGCGGATCTCCAGTGGTGGATCTTCCTCGCCTTCTTCGTCGGCTTCGCGATCAAGGTGCCGATGTTCCCCTTCCACACCTGGTTGCCGGACGCCCACGTCGAAGCGCCCACCGCCGGTTCGGTCATTCTGGCGGGCGTTCTGCTGAAGATGGGGACCTACGGCTTCGTCCGCTTCTCGCTACCGATCCTCCCGAACGCGACCGTGGCCCTTCTCCCGTGGATGGCCGGCCTGTCGATCATCGGCATCATCTACGGGGCGCTCGTCGCCATGGCCCAGAAGGACATGAAGAAGCTGGTGGCGTATTCGTCGGTCAGCCACCTCGGTTTCGTCATGCTCGGGCTGTTCGCCCTGAACGGGCCCGGGATCAAGGGTGGCGTGCTGCAGATGATCAATCACGGCATCTCGACCGGCGCCCTCTTCCTTCTCGTTGGCATCGTCTACGAGCGGCGGCACACCCGCATGATCGCCGACTACGGTGGCCTCTCGAAGGAGATGCCGGCTTACGCCACGATCTTCCTCATCATCACGATGTCGTCGATCGGGCTGCCGGCGCTCAACGGCTTCATCGGTGAGTTCACGATCCTCGTCGGCGCCTTCAACCGCGTCTGGTGGTGGGGCGTGTGCGCCGCGATCGGCATCGTCCTCGGGGCGGCCTACATGCTGTGGATGTACCAGCGGGTCTTCTTCGGGCCGCTGACGAATCCGGAGAACCGCGGCGTCGCCGACCTCAACCGCCGCGAGTGGCTCTACCTCGTTCCGCTCGTCCTCCTCTGCTTCTGGATCGGTCTCTATCCGCGACCGCTCTTCGACGTGCTCGACAAGCCGGTGACCTATGTCGTCGCCAAGCTCGATCCGGCGCTCGCTGCGCATGCCGGGTCGGTCACTGCCCCGGCGACGGAGAAGGAGGCCAAGTGAGCCCCTTTCCCCCCGCAGCGGAGTTCGCGGCCCTGGCGCCGGAGATCCTGCTCGCAGTCTGCGGTTGCGTCCTGCTCCTCGCCGGCGTGATCGGGCGTGGTCTCTCGCACCGCATCGCTGCGGGAGCGACACTCGCCAGCTTCGCTGCGGCGGCGGTGGCCCTGGCGATCGTGAGGCCGGAGTATGCGACCGGCCGACTGATCCTGAACGGCGGATTCGCCATCGACCCGTTCGCCCTCTTCTGGAAGGGACTGGTGATCCTCGGCGGAGCGCTCGCCGCGATCGTGTCCCTTCGCTTCGTCGAGGAGGGGGGACAGCGTCCGGGGGAGTACTACGCCCTGCTGCTTCTTGCGTCGACCGGCATGGCGGGGATGGCGAGTGGCTACAGCCTCCTCGCCATCTGGATTTCGCTCGAGCTCATGGCACTGGCGAGCTACGTGCTCACCGGCTACTTCCGCAGCCAGACGCGCTCGCACGAGGCCGCCCTCAAATACTTCGTCCTCGGCGCCTTGTCGAGCGGGGTGATGCTGTACGGCATCTCGCTCGTCTACGGGGCGACCGGCACGCTCCAGCTCGACCGTCTGGCGGCGGCGACGTCGGCCGGCGGCGGCGATCGCGTCCTCGCTTTCGGCTGGCTCCTGATGCTTGCCGGCCTGCTCTTCAAGGTTGCGGCGGTCCCCTTCCACGTCTGGACTCCCGACGTCTACACGGGCGCTCCGACGCCGGTGACGGCGTTCCTCGCGGCCGGCTCGAAGGCGATCTCCTTCGCCGTCATCGTTCGCATCCTCTTCCAGGGGTTGCCCGGCCTCGCCGCGGACTGGAAGTCGGTCCTGGCGGTGGTCGCGGCCGCGACGATGGTCTGGGGCAACGTCGCCGCACTGACCCAGCGCAACGTCAAGCGGATGCTCGCCTACAGTTCGATCGCCCATGCCGGCTACATCCTCATGGGGATCGTGGCGACCAATGCGATCGGATCGTGGGCGGTGCTCTTTTACCTGGCCTCCTATGTCTTCGTGACCTTCGGTGTCTTCGCCGTGGTGATCCTTCTCGAGCGGGGAGAGTACGCCGGAGAGACCACAGAGGACTTCGCCGGCCTCGCCAGCCGCGCGCCCTTCCTTTCCGCCACGCTGGTGGTCTTCCTGCTCGCGCTCACCGGCATCCCACCGACCGGCGGCTTCGTCGGCAAGCTCTACCTCTTCGCGGCGGCGATCCAGGGAGGCTGGGGTTGGCTCGCCGTCATCGGCGTGCTGACGTCGGCAATGTCCCTCTACTACTACTTCCGCCTGGTCGTCGCGATGTATCAGCAGGATGCGACGGACGCCACGCCCCGCCCACTCAAGTCCTCGTCGCTGGCTGCGGCGATCGCCGTATGCGTCCTCGTGACGCTGGTGCTGGGCCTGTATCCCGGACCGCTAATCGACCTGGCCCGCTCCGCCGCCCTGCCGGTTCCCTGACCGCTGGGGTCTGAGGGATCCCGGAACCGATCCCCGACGCTGCAACGGCTCCCTCCGTTGCGGTCGCCGAAGTGCGCCCAGTGAGACGATGGCACCCTTCGTGCGTAGGTACGGAGAGGGGGTAGGATCGGTCCCAAGGATGCGAGCCGGGTGAACGCGAACGAATCGGCGCTGCGCCGTGACCAGGATGCCTTCGAGGCGGCTGCGATGCCGTTTCTCGATGCCCTGTACAACACCGCTTTGCGCATGACGCGCAATCCGCAGGATGCCGAAGACCTGATCCAGGAGACCTACCTCAAGGCGTACCGCCACTACGACAAGTTTCAGCCCGGGACGAACCTCAAGGCGTGGCTCTTCAAGATCATGAAGAACACGTTCATCAACGAATACCGGAAGCGCCAGTTGGCGCCCCCCGCGAGCGACTTCGCCGAGATCGAGGAGACCTTCGAGAGCGAGGTCAGCGACGAGGCGCTCCGCCAGATCAAGAACCCCGAGGAAGAGGCGCTCGAGAACGTCCTCGACGAGGATGTCCAGCGCGCGCTCGACGGGCTTCCCGCCGACTACCGGATGGTGGTGCTGCTCGCCGATGTCGAAGGGTTTGCCTACCGGGAGATCGCCGAGATTCTCGACATTCCGGTGGGCACAGTGATGAGCCGCCTCTACCGTGGCCGCAAGAAGCTCGAAAGCGACATGCTGCGGTATGCCCGCGAGCACGGCTACCTGCGAGACGTCGAGCCGAGCAAGCTCAAGACGCGTGCGGACCCCGCCGCAGGTCGGGCAGGCGACCCCGCCGGTACCGGCAAGGAATAGCCGGCGGCCGTCGAGGGTTCACTAGAACGGACGGACCCGACCGCAAGAACCGGAACTCGAAGCAACCGACACTCCATGCACTGTAGGCGAGTCCAGCGCTTCATCTTCCTGTTCGCCGATGGGCAGGTGGCCGGCGCGGTCGAGGTCGCTTTTCGCAGCCATGTCGAGATCTGCCCGCAGTGCGCGCGTGAGCTCGAGGCAGCTATCCGGCTGCGTGCGCTGTTGCGACAACGGTGTCGTCGCGACTGCGCTCCGGCGCATCTGCGCTCGCGACTGCTCGGGCTCCTCGCGGGCCGGCTGGCGAGCGAGGCAGGGGAGGACGATGAGCGCTGAACGACTGACTGCCCGCGTGAAACGGATTGGGCTCTCGCTGGCCCTCTTGGTGACCCTTCTCGGCAGGCCGGTAGCCGGTGCCGCGGCTGCGTTCCATCTCGTCGGACTGGATGGGACCGAGCTCGGCGGCGCCCAGGTCTCCCAGGGCGTGACGATCGCCGTGGTGTGGGCATCGTGGTCCCCTCGCTGTCGCGACGTGGGCGTCCAAGCCAACGGTCTCGTCGAGCGGTGGTCGGGCAGGGCGCGGGTGGTGACCGTCAATTTCCAGGAGGAGAAGGACGCGGCGCGTATCTTCGCGGAGGAGCAGGACCTGCGGGCTCCCGTCTATCTCGATCCGGACGGCGAGTTCGCCAAGGCGTTCGGTGTCACGAACCTCCCGGGACTTCTCGTGCTCCGCGACGGGCAGGTGGCTTACAGTGGGAAGTTCCCCCCGGACGTTGACAAAGTTCTCTCCGAGCACGTCCCCTAGCCCGTCGCCATTGGCATTCTCGATCCCGCCGGGTCCGCGGCGGTGCTAAGCTCTCCCGGTTCGCCGCGGGTCGACCGACGGCCCCTTGGAGGATCTGACGCCGATGCCGCAGCCTTGGGGGAAAACGCTGGCCGGGAGGCTCCTCGGTCTCTTCCTGCCGGCGTCCGCGGTCGTCCTTGGTGGCCTTGCCGACGTGGGCTCTTCTCCGGCGCCCGGAATTGCCGGGGATGTCGCGGCAATGCGCTCAGCAAGCCGAGTCCCCGCGATGGTCGAGCGGCTGAGCAAGCGCCCCCTTTCGGTTCATCGCCAGGAAGCCCGTCTCGGACGTGGTCAGACCGTCGCCGAAGTGCTGCGGGGTCTCGGGCTGAGCGGGAGCGAGGCGCAAGCGCTCGTCGCCGTCTCCGCGAGCTTCGTCGACCTGCGCCAGCTTCCTGACGGTACGCGATGGGCCGCCGGCCTCGACGCGGATCGCCACCCGACCTCTTTCGAGCTCGAAATCGATGGCCGCGGCGTCTTCTCCGCGGAACGAGCGAGCGAGGGTTGGAAGGGCAGTTGGCGCGCCTTCTCGCGGACGGTCGAGCGTCGGGCGATCCAGGGCGAGGTGAACGGAGCCTTCGAGGGGGCGGTCGAGCAGGCGGGGGCTCCAGGCGATCTCGCCTACGCGGTAGCCGAGGTCCTGCAATGGGATCTCGACTTCAACCGCGACCTGCGACGCGGGGATCGCTTCGAGATCCTCTTCGAACAGATTCTGCTGGAAGGCAAGCCCTATTCACTTGGCAACGTCCTGGCGGTTCGCTACACGAACCGCGGTCGAACCCTCGAGGCCTATCGCTTCGGCTCCGGGGAGTATTTCGACGCGGAGGGTCGCCCGCTGCAGAAGATGTTCCTGCGGTCGCCGATCCCCTACTCCCGGGTCACGTCGCGATTCTCCTCGCGACGCTTCCATCCCGTGTTGAAGGTCGCCATGCCGCACTACGGGGTGGACTACGGCGCTCCGGAAGGCACCCCGGCGCGAGCGACCGCTGCGGGCGTCGTTGCCTTCGTCGGTTGGGACGGCGGCGGGGGCAAGACGGTGAAGATTCGCCACCCGAACGGGTTCCTCACCGGGTACCTTCACCTCTCGCGATTCGCCGCGGGTGTCACCGTCGGAAGCCGTGTCGCCCAGGGCGAAGTGATCGGGTACGTCGGGTCGACGGGGTTGGCGACGGGGCCGCACCTCGACTACCGCGTGCAGCAGAACGGGCGCTGGATCGATCCGCTCTCTCTCAACCGGGTTCCGGCAGACCCCGTGCCGCTCGCCAAGCTGCCCGAGTTCCTCGCTGCGCGCGATGCGATGCGGGTGAGCTTCGCCGAGCGCGCAGCGACAACGGTCGGCACGGCGACGCTTGCCAGCGCCGGGACCGTGCCTTCGCCGGCGCAGGCCACCGGGGGGCGCGAACCGACGGGTCGTGCGGGCAGCCGCTGAAGCCTCACCTCTGACCATCGAGCCGAACATGCAACCATCGCGAGCAAGAACGCGCTGCCGGGTCGATCTGGCAGGCGGGACCCTGGATATCTGGCCGCTCGGACTCCTGCACCGGGGGGCACGGACGGTCAACGTCGCCATCGACCTGTCGGTGGAGATCCGACTTCGGCCACTTGCCCGAGGCTTCCGCGTCGACGGTGCAGAGGGCGCTCCGATCATCGAAGCCGGCGACGTGGAAGTGCTGCTCCAAGAGCCGCAGACTCGCCTGGTGGGAGAGGTCCTCTCCTGGTTGGAGGCTCCGCCGGTCGAGGTGACGATCCGAACGCGCTCGCCACGTGGGGCGGGCCTGGGGGGGAGCTCGGCGGTCACGGTCGGGCTCCTGGCAGCGGGTTGGCACGCGATGGGGCGCGAGCTGCCCTCACCCACCGCGATCGCAGCGGTCGCGCGCGACCTCGAGGCCCGCCTCATGTCGTTGCCGACCGGCATGCAGGACCATCTCCCTGCCTTGCTGGGAGGAGCCTTGGAGATCCGTCAGCGACCGGGCGGAGCCGAGATCGTGCCGATCCCCGTGGACCTCGCGGACCTCTCGGCGTGCCTTGTCGTCGCCTACTGCGGGCATAGCCATTTCTCGGCCGGTGCAAACTGGGGGATCGTTCGACGCCGACTGGACGGAGAGCAGGACGTGACGGCCCGCCTCGACCGGATCGCCGAGGTTGCCGTCGCGATGGGCGAGTGCCTGCGGTCGGGCGACCTGTCCCGGTGTGGAGAGTTACTGACGCAAGAGTGGGACGCCCGCCGTGGTCTGGCACCCGGGGTCTCCACCCCCGAGCTCGAGACCCTGCTGGCCGTCGCGCGACAGGCCGGCGCCTGGGGCGGGAAGGCCTGTGGCGCTGGTGGCGGTGGCTGCATCGCCGTCCTGGCGCCTCCCGAACGGAAGGCCGCGGTTCGCGAGGCCTGCACGGCGGCGGGGGGCGAGGTCCTCGCCGCGGAACCCTCTGCGACTGGCCTGGAGCTTCTCGACTAGCGGGCTGGGGCAGATGAGACGCGTCGTCGCGTCGTGGCGAGCCCGGGATGAGGTGACGACGAGAGCGTCAGTGCTGGCTGTTGTCGCGAAAGCCGGGCGCGACGCGCCTGGACGAATTGGAGCGAAACGGGAAACCGGGGAGCCGGTAGCGAGAGCTCAGCGGCCGCCGAGCCGGTCCTGCAGCGTGGCCACGGCCGACTCGAAGCTCATCGTCGCGAGTGAGAGATGGCGGACCGTGCCGAAGCTCTCGCCATTGCTCTCGACGAAAGCGAGTGAACCGTCTCCGCTCTGCCACGCCAGGATCGCCGCGTCTCCCCGGGCGGAAATCAGCGATCGTGTTTCGGCGTCGACGGTGATCTCGCTCGGGATGGCCCAGGAGTGAAGCGCGCGAGCACGCACCAGGTGCGATAGCGCGACCGAGCCGTCGGTCGCCATCTCGGGAAGCTCGAACGTCGCGACCGAAGTGGCCGGGACTTCCGTAGCGACACCGCCGCGAACGGGCGTCGACACGAGGTCGATGATGTGCCCCCGGGCGCGCTCGGCAAGGGTGTTGAGCCCGCCGAGTGTGTCGTAGCCGGCGACGAGACCGCGGACCCCGTCGGCGGCGAACTGCGCCGCCGCGGGATGGAGCAGCGTCGAGAGGTCGATGATGTGGCCGCGAGCCCGGTCGGCCAACGTGTTCATCTGACCCGGGTAGAGAGTCGCGCCGAGGTCGATGATATGGCCGCGGGCTCGATCGGCAAGGATCGACAACTCGCCGGGAAGAACCTGCAATTCGACGCCGAGCAACCGCCCACTCTGCGGGCTCAGGAAGATCAGGCCGAGTCGGGGTTCGTCGCCGTTGCGCTGTACCGCCAGGGAGCTGAACAGGGCGCTCGCCGGCGGGGCGCCGAAAGCGCTCGCCTGATCGAGCTCGTCGAGCGCGAAGACGCGGGGAGAGCCGATCGGCTTGCCGTCGACGAGGACGACGGGCGCGTAATGCAGGCTCGGTCGAATCGCTCCCGGCGCCCACCAGAAGAGGTGGGCCACTTCGCGCGAATGGCGGCGGACGTCGCTGCCGTCCTCGGCGGTGACCGAATACTGGTCGCGCGTCAGGATCCAGGTCGGCTCGGGCGCTCCGGCGGCCAGCTCGGCGGTCAGCAAGTCGCGAGGCTCGAGCCAAGTGCCGAACTCGATGTCAACCATGCGGGACACGAACCGGCGCTGGTTGCCGCTCTCCTGGCTCATCCAGAGAAGGTCGGCACGCACGCCATCAGCAGCGAGCGAGACCGAGATCAGTCGATCCGTCGCGGCCGACTCGGTACCGGGGACGATCTGCGTCGCCGGAGCAGCTCCGGGGACCGAGAGGGTCATCGAGAGGGCGGGGTGCGCGGGCTCTCCCGAACCGCCCGGCACGACCACCTGCGCATTGCCGACCTCGAGAACGACTCCCGCGGACGTGACGAGCCGCGAAGGCGCGCCTTCGGCGAACGCCGGCGCCGCAAGCGCGGTCAGGAGAAGAACGGGAGCAAGGCCGCGGCGCGTCACGATCAACCTCGGAGATTCACCAGATTGAGGACGTCGTGGCGGATCAACAGCTCGGAGAGGTATTCGGCGTCCGGGAAGAACTCGCTCTGAAGCTGCCGGAAGAAGAGCCGAGCCGAAGCTTCGTCGCCACGAGCCTGGGCCGCTCGCCCGAGCAGATAGGTCGCGTTCTTCGAAGCTTCCGTCTCGCCGAGACGGGTGGCGAGCTGACGAGAGCGGGACGCGTGGCGAGTGGCGCGGTCAGGCCGTCCGGCCTCGAGCCAGGCGAACGCCAGATCGAGCCCGCAGAGCACCTGATGGCGCTCGGCGCCGAGCGACCGCAGGGCTCGCTGGCTGGCGAGCAGCAGGCGGAGCCCGTCGCGGGCGCTGCCGAGGGCAACGCGGCAGTATCCAAGGTTGTAGAGCGAGACGGCTCGCCGCAAGGGTGAGCGCTCACCGATCACGGCCAGGGCACGCTCGTACTGCGTGGCGGCCTCGGTGATCTGATTCTCCGCGACCAGGAGGTTGCCGAGCTGGTTGCAACTCGAGGCAATCCACTCCGGCTCGCCGAGGAGCTCGGAAGCATCGCGGGCGATCCGGGCGTAGAAGGCCGCCTTGCGCGAGTCGTGACGGATCTCGTAGGCGCGCGAGAGCGTGTAGGAAGCCAGCCGGCAGTTCACCCGGTCGCTGCTGCGCAAGAGAAGCTCGCGCAGGTCCGGGACGAAGGCCTGGCCGTCGCCAAGCTCGAGCGCGAGGGCGGCACGGTTGCAGAGCAGTCGGTCGCGGACGTCCGGGCTGCCGTGCGTGCTCGCCCAGTCCCAAGCCAGATCGACCAGGCGCCGGGCCTCGTCGAGATCGCCGGCCTCCGCGGCCGCCATCCAGAGGGGGCGGGCCGTCTCGAGGTCGTTGAGGCTCTCGATGAGATTCATGCCCGTCAGATTACAACAAGGTCAAGGGTTCGCCAAGCCCTGCCGGGCGGGATCGGCGACGGGGCGGGGCGCTCTCGTCGGCATCGGGATCTCCGCCAGCGCCGGTCGATCGGCCGGGCGGTGGATCGGTCGGGCCGGGGTTCGTCGCGGCGGCCAATTCGCGCTCGGCTCCCAGAGCCGAGAGGATCCGCACCAGGGTGTCGAGCCCGACGCGATAGGTCCCGCGCTCGAGCCGGGTCAGTTCGACGACCGACAGGCCTGCCCGGGCAGCGACGTCGGCCACCTCGAGCTTCCGTTCTCTGCGAAGTCGTCGCAAGGTCGTGCCGAGCAACGCATCGCGATCGTCCGGGTCGTGGGACACCTTGACTCCTCGGCGAACCGGCCAACTTGCACGTCGTCTGCGCCGTTCTGGCACAGTAGCGGCGCCGCTACGTCGTGTCAAGGAATTGCCTGGGGTAGGCTGAGCAGAGCGCTCATGTCTTTTCTCGACGCCATTCACCGCCACGGATTCGTCTTCCGCGAGCTCGTCCGCCGCGACCTGCAATCACGATATGCGGGCTCCGCCCTCGGCGTCCTGTGGTCCTTCGTGCATCCGGTCTGGCAGCTCGCTTTGTTCACCTTCGTCTTCTCCTGGGTCATGCGGGTGCCCCTGGCCGGTCAAGGGACGGAACGATTCGCCATCTTCCTCTTCGCCGGGCTTCTCCCTTGGATCGCTGTCCAGGAGGCGATCGTTCGGGCGACCACCGCCGTCACCGACAACGCGACGCTCGTCAAGCGGTTGAGCTTCCCGAGCGAGGTCCTCGTCGGGGCGCCGGTGACGGCCGCGTTGGTTCACGAAGGCATTGCTGCCAGCGTCTTCGGCCTAGCGCTCTTCGTCCTGGGAGAGGGGGACTTGCGACAGGCCTACTGGCTGGTGCCGGCAGTCATCCTGCAGTGCGGCTTGACGTTGGGGCTCGGGCTGATCCTGGCGGCCGTGCACGTTTTCTTTCGCGACACGTCGCAGCTCGTCTCGATCGTGCTCTCGGGGTGGTTCTACCTGACCCCGATCGTCTACCCGCTGACGATGGTTCCCGAGTCGTGGCGCCGATGGCTCGAGCTCAATCCGCTCGTCGCCCTGGTCGGACTCTATCGGTCGGCGCTGCTGGGCGGACCGATGCCGACGTGGCGGGCCCTGACGGTCTTGGCGTTCTCGGCCGCGCTGGCGTTCTCGGCCGGCGCGGCCCTCTTCCGACGGCTGCGCCCCTCTTTCTCCGACGAGATTTGATGGGGTGCTGGCTTGCCCTTTGCATCTCCTGGAAGCCGCCGGTACCGCCGGCCTCTCCAGCCAGCCATCTCATACGAGGGAGCTCTCGATGTCGCACCGTCTCTCCTACCGCTTGTCCCTGGCCGTCGTGGCGAACATCCTGTCGTTCGGAGTCGTGACGCTTCCGGCTGCCGGGGATGAACCGCCGAAAGCTGCGACCGCGGTGCCAGCGCCGTCGGCGGCCACCCCGCAGCCCCACTTCGGAATGTCCCAGGCCGCACTGATGCCAGGTGGCGAGCAGCCGGCGCAGCCGATCGAGCCGCCCGACGGCAAGTGGCTGAAAGACGAGAGCGGACGGGAGTACTTCGTGCACAAGATTCCGAAGTCCGACCCGTTCGTCATCGGTGTCGAAGGCAAGCTGCTCAAGCTGCGATGGAACATGGAGGCGGACCTGGTGGGTCAGGACCGCGAGAACTACCTGATCAAGTGGTATCGGCCGACGACCGAGGCGACCGGCCCCGGCCGGCGGCGAATCGACCCGGCCGAGCAGGCCCGGCTGCTCGCCTCGCTCCGTCCGGAGGTTCCGGAAGTGGACCGGCTCGAGTTCCGCAACGTCGGGGCGGGACTTCCCGAAGAAGGGCAGTGGCGGGAGGGTTTCCGCCTCTTCGACTTCAACCAGGACGGAAAGCTGGACATCGTCCACGGCCCGGCGCGAAAGATCGCCGGACCGCCGGTGGTTTTCGCCGGAGACGGCAAGGGGAATTGGAAGCGCCTTCCCTCGGTCTTTCCTCGCTTGTCGTATGACTACGGAGACGTTGCCGTCGCGGACTTCAACGGGGATGGCCTTCCGGACATCGCCCTGGCGATGCACATCAAAGGCCTGATGGTGCTCGCCAGTGACAAGAAGTCAGGTGCTTACGAGAGCTGGAGCGGTGGATTGCCGTACGAAGTCCCGGGTCGTGGCGGTGCGGCAGCGGGCTTCGCTTCGCGAGCCATCGCGGCGGTCGACTGGAACCGTGACGGGAGGCCGGACCTGGTGACCCTGGGCGAGGGGCCGAGAATGGCGGCCTCTTCCGACGGACCCCGCGTGGGCCAGTCGGAGTCCTATGGAGTGGTCGTCAGCCTCAATCAGGGCGACGGGACCTGGAAGCGCATCGACCACGGCATGGTCGACGGGAACATCTTCGGCAACTCGCTGGCGGTCGGCGACGTGAACGGCGACGGGCTCGCCGATGTCGTGACCGCGTCGGGGATCCAGGGCCGAGAGGACCTGATCAATCTCGGTCAGCCCGATGGATCCTGGATCACCCAGACCCTCGATCCGCTGCCGGACGAGAGCTACGTTCGTGCCGTCGCCCTCGGCGATCTCGATGCCGACGGCCGGCTCGACATCGTCGCCGGTTACCTGACCTTCCTCGGAAAGAAGTGGACCTCCGGAATCGACGCCTATCTCAACCGGGGCGATCATTGGGAGCGTCATCAACTCATCGGAGAGGCCTCTCGAGAAGGGTTCTCGGCACTGGCGGTGGGCGACCTGGACGGGGATGGTCGAGCCGATGTCGTCGCCCTGCGCGGCGAAGGCGCGACGCTGGTTCTGCTCGGGGACGGCAAGGGGGGGGCGGTACGGGAGGCGTCTCCTGAGATCACGGTCTGGAAAGGGTGCGGCGGATCGCACGTGGAGCTCGGCGATCTCGACGGCGATGGGCGACAGGAGCTCGTGACCGCTTTCGCGGGCGAAGTCTCCGGATTCGCCGATCCGACCAAGTGCCTCAACGGTGGAGGGATCCAAGCCTGGAAGGCAACGGCCAAGGCGCCCGCCGTCGATGGGGGGCATTGACGGAGCTTCTGAGTCTTGGGTACTATCGGCAAGAATTCGCCTGCGACCCTGCCTTTTCTCGAAGACGAGAGAAGCTGGACGCGGCAGACTTTGTGATCAGAATCCTTGAAGGGGGGGTGATTCTCCATCCCGGAGTGGCACGAGCAAGAACGAATCGAAGTGGCTGGTCCCGGGGCGTTCCCGCGGCCGGCATGTTCAATCGAATCGAGGAGAATCTCTCAAATGAAGAAGCTCGTTCTCTGCCTCGCCCTGGTGAGCCTCGTGGCTCTGGGTGGACAGGCTTCCGCCGTGATCGGCACCGTCGACGACGTGCCGGCCGCGACCCTGCTGCTGCCGTACTTCGAGGTCGACCTGGCCAACACGAACGGCCTGACGACCCTGTTCTCGGTCAACAACGCTTCGGCGACGGCGGTTCTCGCCCACGTCGTGGTGTGGTCCGACCTGTCGGTGCCGGTGCTCGACTTCAACATCTACCTGACCGGCTACGACGTCCAGACCGTCAACATGCGCGACATCATCAACGGCACGCTGCCGCGCACCGCTTCGGCGGGCCAGGACCCGGGCGACACGATCAGCCCGAAGGGCGTGTTCTCGCAGGACATCAACTTCGCGAGCTGCACCGGCCAGCTGCCGCTCGGCCCGCTGTCGGCGACCTACATCGACCACCTGAAGAAGTCGCTCACCGGCCAGGCTTCGTCGCTGCTCGGTGGCCGCTGCGCCGGCCAGGTGTTCGGTGACAACGTCGCTCGTGGTTACGTGACGATCGACACGGTCAACAACTGCACGCTGCGCTTCCCTGGCGATGCCGGCTACTTCGTGGCCGGTGGCACGGGCGACGCGACGAACCAGAACGTGCTGTGGGGCGACTACTTCTTCGTCACCCCGGAAGAGAACTACGCGTCGGGCGAGACGATGGTCCACATCGAGGCCTCGGCGACGAATCCGGAGACGTCGGTCCCGGGTCAGTACACCTTCTATGGTCGTTACGTGACGTGGACGGCGGCGGACAACCGCGAGCCGCTCGCCACCAACTTCGCGACCCGCTACATCCTCGGCGGCGCCTTCTCGGGCGGCACCGACCTGATCGCCTGGCGCGACTCGAAGGTCAACCAGGGTGCGTTCACCTGCCCGGCGTCGATGGGCGTGCGTCCGTCGTGGTACCCGCTCGGTCAGGAACAGATCGTGATCTTCGACGAGCAGGAGCATCCGGAAGTTCCGCAGACGACGCCGGTTTCGCCGCCGCTGCCGAACGAGGGCATCATCCCGTTCCCGGCCGAGGCTCAGCGCACGGCTGTTGACAGCGAAGACTTCCCGGTTTCGTTCAGCTTCGGCTGGCTCTTCCTCAACCTGAACGCCACCGTGGCCGCCGCCGGGAACAACCCGCCGGAGGATCCGCTCGCGGCGCAGGCTTGGGTCGAGACGATCATGTCGGCCGAGGGCCGGTACAGCGTGGGCTTCGACGCCATCAAGCTCGACAGCGCCACGGCTGCCAGCCACACCCACATCGGCAACTAAGCTCGACCGCCTCACTGCCTCATCGACGGGCCCCGGTTCGCCGGGGCCCGTTTCTTTTTTGGCAAGGTTCCGGGCTGCGCCTGTCAGACCTGCCCTTGGTGGCCGGCTCTCGATCGGCTATGCTGGACCGAGTTCAAGTCTTGAGCGGGAGGTGATGTCCTATTCTCTGGGACCGCGCGCTTGACGAAGGAACCGAAGTGGCTGGTCCCGGGGCGTTCCCGCGGCCGGCATGTTCAATCGAATCGAGGAGAATCTCTCAAATGAAGAAGCTCGTTCTCTGCCTCGCCCTGGTGAGCCTCGTGGCTCTGGGTGGACAGGCTTCCGCCGTGATCGGCACCGTCGACGACGTGCCGGCCGCGACCCTGCTGCTGCCGTACTTCGAGGTCGACCTGGCCAACACGAACGGCCTGACGACCCTGTTCTCGGTCAACAACGCTTCGGCGACGGCGGTTCTCGCCCACGTCGTGGTGTGGTCCGACCTGTCGGTGCCGGTGCTCGACTTCAACATCTACCTGACCGGCTACGACGTCCAGACCGTCAACATGCGCGACATCATCAACGGCACGCTGCCGCGCACCGCTTCGGCGGGTCAGGACCCGGGCGACACGATCAGCCCGAAGGGCACCTTCTCGCAGGACATCAACTTCGCGAGCTGCACCGGCCAGCTGCCGCTCGGCCCGCTGTCGGCGACCTACATCGACCACCTGAAGAAGTCGCTCACCGGCCAGGCTTCGTCGCTGCTCGGTGGCCGCTGCGCCGGCCAGGTGTTCGGTGACAACGTCGCTCGTGGTTACGTGACGATCGACACGGTCAACAACTGCACGCTGCGTTTCCCTGGCGATGCCGGCTACTTCGTGGCCGGTGGCACGGGCGACGCGACGAACCAGAACGTGCTGTGGGGCGACTACTTCTTCGTCACCCCGGAAGAGAACTACGCGTCGGGCGAGACGATGGTCCACATCGAGGCCTCGGCGACGAATCCGGAGACGTCGGTCCCGGGTCAGTACACCTTCTATGGTCGTTACGTGACGTGGACGGCGGCGGACAACCGCGAGCCGCTCGCCACCAACTTCGCGACCCGCTACATCCTCGGCGGCGCCTTCTCGGGCGGCACCGACCTGATCGCCTGGCGCGACTCGAAGGTCAACCAGGGTGCGTTCACCTGCCCGGCGACGCTCAACCTGCGTCCGTCGTGGTACCCGCTCGGTCAGGAACAGATCGTGATCTTCGACGAGCAGGAGCACCCGGAGGTTCCGCAGACGACGCCGGTTTCGCCGCCGCTGCCGAACGAGGGAATCATCCCGTTCCCGGCCGAGGCCCAGCGCACGGCTGTTGACGGCGAGGACTTCCCGGTCTCGTTCAGCTTCGGCTGGCTCTTCCTCGACCTGAACGCCACCGTGGCCGCCGCCGGGAACAACCCGCCGGAGGATCCGCTCGCGGCACAGGCTTGGGTCGAGACGATCATGTCGGCCGAGGGCCGGTACAGCGTGGGCTTCGACGCCATCAAGCTCGACAGCGCCACGGCTGCCAGCCACGCCCGCATCGGCAACTAAGCTCGACCGCCTCACTGCCTCATCGACGGGCCCCGGTTCGCCGGGGCCCGTTTCTTTTCCGGTCGGCGATCAGGTCGGGGCCTGGCTCGTCCGGACGCGGTCGGTGCCGGGCCTGGCCCGAGGCTTGCATTGCTTGATTTGGCTCGGCCAGTTGGTGCACCTGCCCCTCGGGACGAGGAGCGCATCGGCCGTTTGGGTTACACTCAGAACGACGGGTCCGGCACCCTAGTAGGGAGAGTTGCACCCGGAACACGAGAGGATCGCCTATGTCCCGATCGAACTCCATGACGTCTGTCCGAACTCTCGTTCAGGCAGCGGCGGTGCTTGCTGTCCTCGGAGCGCCGGCGAATGCCCAGTTCACGTGCGACCGGCAGGGATGTGGCGCCATCTTCGCTGTCCCGCCGATTACCTGCAACGCCACGCCAGCCACGCCAGCGCCCTCGAGCCTCTGGGGAACCCTGACGCCGGTGACCGACCTGAACGGTTCGCCGCTGACGATTACCCACTGCATCGGGAGCACCGGGCAGCCGTCGCCGGCAGACTGTCGTGACTCCTCGGGCTTCAACGAGTTCCAGCAGACCTATGCCAGCTACCCGATGTTCACCGGGGTGGACATCGAGAACGGCTATGGCATCGTCTCGTACAGCCACGGCCTGCAGGTCTGGGACCTCCGCAGTACGCCGGACAGCCCCGCACTCCTGGGCAAGGCACATCAGAGTGCCTTCCCATGGTGGACGGTGGGCGAGGAGAAGTGGCCGATCCGCGCCGTCGACGCCCCGTCGGGGGTCGACACGGTGGCGGTTGTCGGCGGCGCCGCTGGATTCGGAGCCGCGATCCTCGACCTGTCGAGCAAGAGCTCACCGACGGTGAAATACCAGTTCAAAGAGAAGACGGTCGAGGAGGTCTATGCCGCGACGATCGGCGGGAGACACTACGCCTTCGCGGCAGCCTACGCGGCATCCAGCGGTCTGCCTGGGCTATACGCCCTCGACATGACCTCGGCGCTCTCCCTGGGGACCTACTGCAACGAAGACGAGACGACTCTCCACTGCGGTGGCGGGGTCTACAAGGGACGGATCGGCTCCTTCGGTGCCGTCTACGTTGCGGGTGTCGACAACTACATCGTCGTCAGCCACGCACCGTCCACTGGATTCGAGATCTACGACGTCTCGAACATCGCCTCCTGCAGCGGCGGTACTTGCACGGCCGTGCAGCAGAAGCTCTCGGGACTGTCCACGCAGGGAGTCTACGGTGTCGCCCTTTGGAAGCAGGGCTCGGTCTACTACCTCGGGGCGCGCCTCTTCAACGAGCTCCGCATCTACGACGTTAGTTGCATCACGAGCTCGTGCGGCAGCCTACCGGCGCCGCTGGTCACCAAGTCCCTGATCAGTGCCAACACGTCGTTCTACTTCCTGACGTTCTCGCGCTCCGGCACCACGCCATTTCTCTTCCTCGGCAGCGACAACCGCTGCGGTGTCCCCGAAGTCAACCGCGAGTGGCTGTTCAACGTCAGTACGCCGTCGAATCCGGTCGATGTCACCCCGACGCCGACGCTCCAGGCGTCCGGAATCTACAACGGCGTGACCCAGACCTACAGCGTCGGCTACTGGGGCTGGTACCTCCGTGCCAACCCGACAGGCTTCAACTACGTCGGGCCACGGCGTGGCAAGTTCTACAACAACATCTTCTACCGTGCCGCCTTCGCGCTGTTCGACTTCCATTCGTGGGGGAGCGCTGGGCCGGTGGCGCCGACGATCGCCAGCGTCACCGCCTCGCCGAACCCTGCCCTGCAGTGCGGTCTCGTCACACTGACCGCCAACGGCGTCACCGGCTCGCCGACGCCCTCGCTCACCTGGGAAGTTCGGAGTCCTTCGAATCAGCTCGTCTCCTCGGGAAGCGGAGTCAATCCCTTCTCCTGGCAGACCGGTCCGACAACGTCTCCCGGTGTCTACACAGGAACCGCGACGGCACAGAACAGTGCTGGAAGTGACGCCAAGGCCGCCTCGATCACCATCAACAGCCCACCGACACTGGCCTTCCTCGCGGCACCGACGGCCGACACGCCGGTCGGCGTCGTCGTGCAGTTCCACGTCCAAAGCCAGGGAGCGACCGAGTGGGCCTGGGACTTCGGCGACAACACGCCGCTCAACTGGACGAGCGATCCCACATCCGGTCCGAATCCGGCGCACACCTATCCAGGGATCGGGACCTACAACGTCACGGCCTACATTCGTAACTGCGGCGCCGGACCGATCACGAGCAGCACGATCCAGGTCCAGGTCACCTCGAGCTGCAGCGGCTTTGGCATCACGAAGTTCCTCGCCACGGTCGGCAGCAACATGACCTGCACCGCAGGCTTCGGCTGCGTGGTCGATGCCGGACCGATCACCTTCGACGAACAGGTTGCCTGCGGGCCGACGTACTACGACTACGACTGGAACGGCGACGGGATCTACGAGGACTGGGGAAACACGGGCTCAATCCTCACCCGCTCCTTCTTCGTGCCGGGCAACTACCAAGCGACCATGCGCATTCGCAAGGACGCCCAGTCGGCGACGGCGATTCACGGTTTCCCCACCGGCACCCTCATCATGCGCGTCTTCGAGGGGGCCAACCCGTCGACGACACTTCCTCCCACGGCACCGACCGGCCTCAGCGCCACGGTGCTCTCGGAGTCGTCGATCCGCCTCAACTGGACGGACACCTCGACCTTCGAGAACCTGTTCCACGTGATGATGTCCGTCAATGGCGGCGCCTACTCCGAGATCCAGGTCCTGCGACCGAACGTCACCGTGCTGACCTTGGCCGGGCTCACCCCATCGACGCCGTACAGCTTCAAGATCCGGGCAAGCAACGACGCCGGCTACTCGAGCTATTCGGCGGTCGCCTCGGGTACGACGCAGGCGTCGGTCCCCGCGGCACCGACGAGCGTGGCCGCCGCGACGCTGAGCTCGAGCTCGGTGCGACTGACCTGGGTCGACAACTCCAACAACGAGACCAGCTTCCGTGTCGAGGCGAGGACCGGCGCTGCGGCCTTCGCCGAAGTCGCGAGCTTCGGGGCCAACACGACGACGGGCGACGTCACGGGCCTCAGCCCGAATACGACCTATGACTTCCGGATGCGTTCGGCCAACGGCCAGGGATTCTCCGGCTATACCTCAACAGTCTCTGCGACCACGCTGCCGCTTCCGCCAGCAGCGCCGATCGACCTCGCGGCAACCCCGATCTCGCACGGGTGGATTCGGCTCGACTGGGCCGACGTCGCTACGAACGAAACGGACTACCGAGTCGAGATGAAGGTGGGCACCGGCCCGTACTCCGAAGTGCTGACCCTCGAGCCGGATGCGACGCGCGCCGAGATCACGGGCCTCGCCCCGCTGACGGGGTACACCTTCCGAGTCCGGGCCAGCAACGCCGGCGGATTCTCGGCCTATAGCGGCGAAGCGCCGGCGTCCACGCCGGCGAACACCGAGCTCTTCCTCTCGGGCCTCGAGGCGACGGGCTCGTTCGGATTGCCCGGAGGGTGGAGCGAGGTCTATCCCGGGCCGCCCTCCTGAGTCGCTTGGTCAGACGGACTCTCGTCTCGGATCGAGACGAGGGTCCGTCCTGAATCGACACGCGAGACCGTCCACTCGCCAGGAATGTCGTTTGCGCCTCGGCCCGGTTCCCCCTCGTCCCACCGGAGCCAAGGTCTCGCGACGTCCCGGCGACCTGAGCCGTATCTTCCACTGATGTCCGCACCCCAACCCGCCCCGGCCCCGGTCATCTCGGCCCGAGCGCTCAGCAAGTCCTACGCGACCTATGGGTCGAGTTGGCAGCGCCTCGGCGCGCTTGCCGGACTGGGCGCCCCCGGTCGCCGCCATGTGGCGCTCGCCGATGTCAGCTTCGTTCTGCAGAAGGGCGAGAGTCTCGGACTCATCGGCGAAAACGGTGCCGGGAAGAGCACCCTGCTCAAGATCGTTGCCGGCGTCACGGCTCCGACGAGCGGTCAGGTCGGGGTGACCGGCCGGATCACCTCGCTGCTCGAGCTCGGGAGCGGCTTTCACCCGGAGTTCACCGGCCGGCAGAACATCCAGCTCAACGCCGCATTGATCGGCCTCTCCGCCACCGAAACCGCAGAACGCACCCCGGCAATCCTCGACTTCGCCGAGCTCGGGGAGTTCATCGACCGACCGGTGCGCACCTACTCGACCGGCATGGCCATGCGACTCGGCTTCGCGATCGCCACCTCGGTCGAGCCAGACGTTCTCATCGTCGACGAGGCGCTTTCGGTCGGCGACGGCTACTTCCAGAAGAGGTGCATGGACCGGATGCTCGACTTCGTCGAGCGTGGAGGGACCCTGCTCTTCTGCTCGCACGCGATGTACTACGTCTCCACCTTCTGTGAGCGGGCGATCTGGCTCTCGAAAGGGGAGGTCGTCTCCTTCGGACCGGCCAGCGACGTGATCCGGGAGTACGAAGAACACCTGACGAGAAAGTCCGCTCCGAGGGTGAGGCCCGACGAGCTTGCCGTCCACCACGACGTCGCAGCGCCCCGGCCGGGGAGAATCCGTGCCGTGCGGCTGGAGCCCAGCCGAGGCGAGCACCCGTTTCTCCGGCGAGGCGAGACGCTCCGCATCGGTGTCGACTGGGAGGCCGACTCGCCGGACCTGGAATTTCACCTCGGGATCGGTGTCAATCGCAGCGACGAAGTCGAGGTCATGTCGTTCGCCACGCATCTTTCCGGAGTGCCGCCCTTCTCCGGTTCGACCCGCTACCACGCCGAGCTCGAGATCCCGGACCTGCCGCTGACCAAGGGCGAGTTCGTCCTCTACGCCTTTCTCCTCGATCGTGTCGGTCTGCACGTGTTCGACCGCCACGTCATCCGTCCCGCGTTCAGTATCCAGGGCGGGCGGTATCAGCTCGCCCTGCTGGAGACGGCGCACCGCTGGATCGTGAAGTGAGGCGCTGGTTTCCGATCATCGCCGCGTTGGCTTCGCCCTCGGCGGTCATTCCTCCTGGTCCGCCCATGGGCCAGTCCGGTCGCTTGATTCGAGTACCCAGCGAGCGAACCCACGACGAGAGCGCCGGGAGCCGAGTGGTACCATCCACGCTCGTCGCCACGCGAGTGCGATCCCCGAGATTCCGGCAGGCGTGAACGCGAAACGCACGGAGCACCGATGAACGACACCCCACACGGCCGGATACTGGCAGCGAACGAGTCCACCCGACTCGTCAGCGAGCCATTCCTGGCTGCGTTTCCCGACAAGATCCGAAATCCGCTCACCGACCGAGAGCTCCGCTCCGACGACCCGGCGTTCGTCGCGATGAGCCGGATTCTGTCCGGGGAAGCGGGAATCCTCGAGCTGCACGAGCAGCTGCGTCGGCGCCTCGTCGACGAGGGCTGGCTCATCGAAGATGCGCCGCGACTGGCCGAGCGCTTCCGTCTCAAGTACGTCTCGCTCGAGGCCAGCACCGTTTGCAACCAGGCGTGCTACTTCTGTCCGGTGTCGGTCGACCGCCGCGCGGACCACGCGATGACGATGGAGTTCTACGAGCGCATCGTCGCCCAGCTCGCGGCGTACAAATCGACGATCGACGGCGTCTCGATGATCCACTACAACGAGCCGACGGCCGACAAGCGATTCCTCGAGCAGGTGGCGATGCTGAAGCGGTATGGACTGCCTCCCGCCGTGCTGACCAACGCCACCGGGCTCACGCCGCAGCGCGTGGACAAGCTCCTCGAGATGGGAGGGTTGCGTTACCTCTCGATCAACCTCTCGACGCTTGACCGCGAGCGCTATCGCGTCGAGAGAGGCGGCGACCATCTGCCGATCGTCTTGCGGCACCTCGACTACCTCAAGGACAAGCCACTCGCGCCGCAAATGGACATGGCGGTGCTCGGGACGGGTGACGAGAGACATCGAAGGGACTTCGCCGAGATCGAGGAGCGCTTCCGCGGCAGTCGGTTCAACGTGGTGTTCTACGAGGTGATGGACCGTGCCGGGGCTGTGCCGATCGGGCTTCGCCCCATCAGCCGGCAGGTCCGCCTCTGCGGGTGCGAGCAGACCGGCTCGCGACCGGTCGAATGGGTCCACGTGAACCCGATGGGCCAGTGCGTTCTCTGCTGCCAGGATTATCACGACCGGTACGTCGTGGGCGACCTCAACGTCGAGACGCTCGACGAGATCCTCGGTGGCGAACGGATGGCGCTCTACCGGCGTTGGGTCTACGGGATGGAGGAGGCGCCCGCCGACTTCATCTGCCGCGGCTGCATCTATGCGCTGACGCGCTGAGCGCGCGGGCGCGGGATCCGAGGGCGACGCGAGGATGATCTTCTACCTCTGTCCGGACCATCCCGAGCCGAGTTGGGGCGTGGGGATGCTCTACGAGCACGTCGCGCTGCTGCGGCGGGACGGATTCGCGGCCTGTGTTCTCCACCATCGACGACCATTCCGGCCCTTCTGGAGGACGCTCGACGAGCCATTGGTCTATCTCGACGACCGCGACTACTCGCCGACAGCGGACGACCTCCTCGTCGTGCCGGAGATCCTCGCCGCCACCGATGCGGCAGTGACCTTCCCCGGTCGGCGGATCGTCTTCGTGCAGGGCAGCTTCCTCGTGCTTCGCGGCCTCGGGGGGCGCGACGGCTACCCGGATCTCGGCTATCGGGCGGCGATGGCGGTGCTGCCGCACGTGGCCCACGTCGTCGAGCGGCACTTCGGGCTGGGCGCCACTCTGATCCCTCCGTTCGTCGCACCCCTCTTCTTCGAGCGCCACGAGACGGAACGAAGAGAGCAACGCGTCCTTCTTGTCAGCAAGCCGGGCTACGCCGCAGCCGGTCTGCCGGACGAGCCGATCGCCGCTTCGCTGCTCGAGCGAGCGATCGCCCGGCGCCCGACCTGGAGTTTCCAGGTGCTCAAAGGGATGTCGCATCCCGAGGTCGCCCGGCTCATGCGCACGTCGGAGCTCCTGGTGAACGTCAACTCGCACGAGGCGTTCAACTCCACCGTCCCGGAGGCGATGGCTGCCGGGTGCGTCCCGGTGTGCTACGAGGCGGTCGGCGGCCGGGACTTCCTACGCGACGGCGAGAACGCGCTGGTCCATTCGAACCACGACGTGTACGCGCTGGTGGAGCGCGTGATCGAGATCGTCGACGACTTTCCGGCATGGTCGGCGAAGCTCGAACGGTTGCGGCAGGGTGGCGCAGCGACAGCGGGGTCGTTCCGGCCTGAAGCGACGGCTGCGGCGCTGGCTGGATTCTTCGGCACCCTCCTGCGGTCCGGGGCATGAACCTTCCGCCGATCGGCTTCGGCTGTTCGCCGTTCCGTCCGGGCGGCAGGTGGGTCGACCTCGAAGCCGCCGTGACGACGGCGCTCGCCGTCGGCTACCGACTGCTGGACACGGCCGAGCTCTACGGCAACGAGCGGCAGGTCGGGCGCGCGCTCGATGCGCCCACCTCACCGCCACGCCGTGACGTGGTCGTCGTCGGCAAGGCCTGGAGGACGAGCTTCCGCCCCGACCGTCTCCGCGCCGCCTGCGAGGCCTCGCTGCTCCGCCTGGGTCTTGCCGAGTTCGACCTCTACCTCCTGCATGCACCGGAGGCATGGAGACATGTCGCGCCGCTGGGCGATGTCGAGGAGCTCGGCCGGGCCGAGCTCGAGCGGCGCGCCCTGCCGCGCGAGGCCGACGGACGAATCGCCAGCGACGACGTGGCGCCGTCCGAGACCTGGGGGGCGATGGTCGAGCTCGCCGAGCGTGGGCTCGCCACGGCCATCGGCGTCAGCAATTTCTCGCCGACGGAGATCGAACAACTGGGGCACCCTCGGCCCAGCTGCAACGAGATCGAGCATCATCCGCTGGCGATGCATGCCGACACGGTGGCGTGGTGCCGGAGGGAGGGGATTGCCTTGCTCGGGCACTCACCCCTCTCGACCGCCGGAGTGCTGGAGCTGCCGGAGGTCACCTCGGTGGCCCGGCGCATCGGTCGTTCGCCGGCGCAGGTCCTCCTGCGCTGGTGTCTCCAGAAGGGCCTGACGCCGTTGCCGTCGAGCGGTGACGAACGCCATCTCCGGGAGAACCTCGAAGCGCTTCGTTTCACCCTGGACGATGCGGCGATGACGGCAATCGACGCCTCGTCGGCCGGTGGAAGAGCATGAGACGCGGCGAACCCGTCGGCGACACGGTGCCCGACGCCTCCGCCCCGTCGGGCCTCGCCAACCCGGTGCCGAGCCCGCTCGTCGACGGCGGAGCGGAGATCGCGGGGTCCGGTGGTCGCGTCAATCCGCCGTCGACGCATCCGGTTGCTCCCGAGCTGGCAGTCGTTCTCGTGCACTATCGGACCCCGGATCTCTTGGCGAGAGCGCTCGGCGCCCTGCAAGACGATGCCAGGGAGAGCGGCATCTCGGCCGAGTGGGTGATCGTCGACAACGGCAGCACCGAAGCGGAACGCGCGAAGCTCGCGACGCTGCCGGCTCGTCTGATCGAGCCGGGCGCCAACCTCGGGTACGCCGGCGGGATCGGCCGCGGCGTGGCCGAGACCCGAGCTGCTTTCCTGCTCTTCGCCAATCCGGATGTGCTGGTGCAGCCCGGCTGTCTCGCGGCGCTGCTCCAGGCACTCCGCCATGGCGCAGCAGCGGCTGGCCCGCGGTTCTTCTGGGATCGACCGGACGGCTACCTGCTCCCTCCGACTGAACGTCGCGAGCTCGTCGACGAGTGCTGGTCGCGCCTCGGGCGACTTGGCGAGCCCTTCCGTCGGCGAGCCGTGGGCCGCTGGAGGAAGCACGCATGTCGGCATTGGACGGCGAGCGAGCCGTTGGCAACGCCAACGCTGAGCGGGGCCCTGTTGGCGGTCTCGCGCTCGGCTTGGGACCGGGTCGGTCCGATGGACGCCGAGTACCGACTGTATTTCGAAGAGTGCGATTGGCTGACGCGAGCGCGGCGGGCGGGGCTGCCGACCGTCCTCGTCCCCGCGGCGACGGCGATTCACTTCTTCGGTCGCAGTGCCCGACTCGAGCCAGAGGTCGCTGCTTGGTTCGCCGAATCGGAACAACGCTTTCGCCGTCTCCACTTCCGCCGGGGTGCCCGGATCCTCCTCGCGATTCTCGATCGGATTCCTGTCCCATCCGGTGCGGGAACGGTCCTGCCGGCTCCGCCGACCGACCTCTCCCGCCTGGTTCCGGCTGCGCGAGCGGGCGATGCTCGGTGGATCGAGCTCTCGCCGCTTGCCGCCGGATTCCCGGCGGCCGGGCGAAAGGTCTTGGCCGGCGATCCGTTGGAGCTTGGCCTGACAGCCGAAGCGCTGGGGCGGCTCGATCCAGGTGTCTGGCGCCTGGCGATCTGTGACGATCAGCAGCGCGAGATCGCGGCTTGTCGGTTCGTCAAGGAAGAGCAACGGCCCGGGCCGAGCGGCGGTTGATTCCGTTCATCGACTGGGCGAAGCCGGCCGACACGGATCAGAAGAGGTCGCTGTCGCCTCGAGTGTAGTAGAGGCTGTCGCGGAAGGCCGGCAACGGATCGGTGTCCAGTCCTGGAACGAAGACGAATCCGAGGGCCTGAGGCTCGGCCTCGACGTGGAATCCGAGCTCGGCGAGCTGAGTGGACCACCAGGGTGGATTTCGCGAGAACCAGCCGTCCACTTGCTCGAGGTCGTTGCCGAGCTCTCCTTCCAGGACGTGATCGAGCAGGCGGGCTGCGGCTCCGGTCGCTGTCGGGTCGAACAGCGCATCGCCCCAGAGCAGCCGCGGGCCTTCGCGGCGAAAGACCGACCAACCGAGAATCTCGCCGCGCAGAGTGACGGCGAATGCCCGATAGTCCCGGCCCGAAGCCGCCCCGTAGCGCCAAGCAAGGTAAGCCGCATCCCGACGCACGAGGTAGCGGTAGCCGTGACGGACCCGCTCGAAGAGCGCGTCGAGACGGCGATCGCGAGGGTCCAGCACCTCGACGCGAGCGCCCCAGAGCCTCAAGGATCGCCCGCTCGCGCGAGTCGACTCGGCCAGCCGAGCGGGGCGCAGCACGCACTGACGAGCCTCTTCGAGCTCGCGAGCTCCGACGTAGCGCAACGAGAAGCGGTGAATGTTGCCGGTATTGAATCCGTAGCTGAAGGCCACACGGTCCGCACGACGGCGGGCGTAGAAGGTCGCGGCCAGGCGAGCGAGAAGGCTCGTCGGTCCGCGACCGAGGTGGCGGACCTCGGGTGCGGTCATCGTGTCGCCGACTTGCGAGGCGACGAGGTCGCGCCATCCTCCGCCGAACTGCCGGTGAAAACGCACTGGATAGCCGGAGTAGTGGCCGACGATCCGGTCGTTCGGATCGACCGCGAGCTCGATCCAGGGCCCACCGAAGGGATTGACGCGGTAAAGCCAATTCCACTGTTCGAGCGAGCGTTGGACGTGGAAACATCGCTCGAAGAGTCTCAGGATCTCGGATTCGTCCCCAGGACGGTAGGCCCGGAGGCGGACCTCTGCGGAGCTCAGTCGGGCAACGGGCGAGTCCGGCCGGGTGTCTTCGAGATCGGTCATCGCGGAGGGTGCGGTCGCTTGGGCCGGGTGTGACGCGATGCTGCCCGGACGACAGACGTAGAATGACACAGCCATGCGCCTGTCGATCGTCATTCCGGCCTTCAACGAGGAGTCCCGCATCGGCCCGACCCTCGAGAAGGTCCTCGAATTCGTGGCGACTCGCGAGGGTGGGGCCGAGGTGATCGTCGTTGACGACGGATCAGGCGACCGGACGGCGGCGACGGTCGACCCGTTCCGGGAACGCGGGGTCATCCTCCTCCGACTGCCCGGCAATCGTGGCAAGGGGGCGGCGGTGCGTGCCGGGGTGACCGCGAGCCGTGGCGACACCGTCTTGCTCTCCGACGCCGACCTCTCGACGCCGATCGCCGAGCTCGCACGCCTCGAACCGCATCTCTCCGCGGCGCCGCTCGTCTTCGGCAGTCGCGGCCTGGACGATTCTCGCGTGGTGCGCCATCAGCCGTGGTACCGGCAGGCGATGGGGCGGGGGTTCAACCTGATCATCCGGGCGCTGGGCGTCGGGGGGCTGAGCGATACCCAGTGCGGCTTCAAGCTCTTCGACGGCAAGGTCGCGCGCGAGTTGTTCGCCGAGATGACCGTGGACGGATTCGCCTTCGACGTGGAGCTGGTCCTGCGGGCGCGCCAGCGGGGCCATGCCATCGCCGAGGTGGGCGTCGAGTGGGCGAACGCCGACGGGTCGCGCGTCCATCCCGTCTGGTCGTCGCTCGGCATGCTGCGTGACGTGGTCCGCCTGCGCTGGCGGCTCGCCGCCCGTGGGCGCCCCGAGCCGTCGACCGAAAGGGGGGGCGCGTGATCCGGCAGCCGGAGCTTCCCGGGGTCACCGACGAGGTCCGCGCCGCGAGCGTTCTGGTGCTCGCGCCGCACCCGGACGACGAGGTGGTCGGCTGCGGCGGACTGCTCGCGACGCTGGCGGAGGCGGGTGCGGCGATCCGAATTCTCTTCCTGACCGACGGGGCGGGTGGGCGCGGTGCGGAGGCCGTCGACACGCCCGCGGGCTACGCCCGCCGCCGTCGCGAGGAGGCGGCGCGCGCCGGCGCGGTGCTCGGCATCGTGGGGATCGAATTCCTCGACCTGCCCGACGGCGAGCTGGCCGCGCATCTCGACGCCGCGAGCTCCGCGATCACCCGCGCGATCACCATGCAGCGCCCGCAGCTTCTGTTGGTTCCCTCTCCGCTGGAGCTGACCGAGGACCATCGCGCCGCCTTCGCCGCCTTGCATCGGGTGCTCTCGCCGCTGCGGCGCGGCGATCCGCTGTCGGTGGCCACCGAGGAGCTGCAAGTCCTCGTCTACGAAGTGAATCGGCCGGCGTTTCCCGACCTGCTCGTCGACGTCGGCAGCCGGATCGAATCGCTTTCCACGGCGATGCGGCACTACGCGAGCCAGGAAGAGCGTCACCCCTACCTCAACGCCGCGCTCGGCCTGCGCCGATACCGCACGCTGACCCTCTCGCCGGCGGTGACGGCAGCCGAGGGCTACCGTCGCCTGACGAGCGCCGATTTCCGGACGCACGGGCTCGAGGGCTTGGTGGGTCGGCTCGGCGGGAGCCTGGAACGCCGTGAGGTGCACGCGGGGCCGCGGATCTCGGTCGTCGTCCGGACCCGCGATCGGCCGGCGCTCCTCTCCGAGGCGATCGCCAGCCTCGCCGCCAGCAGCTACCGCCACCTCGAGCTGGTCCTGGTCAACGACGGCGGGAAGCCCCCGGAGCTCCCGGTCGACCTCCCGTTTCCGCTGCGACAGGTCGACCACCGGGAGCCACGTGGCCGCGCGGCGGCGGCCAACGCCGGGATCGCCGCGGCCACCGGCGACTTCGTGGCCTTCCTCGACGACGACGATCGCGTCGAGCCGGCACACTTCGAGGTGCTCGCCGGCCTCGTCGACGGCACCGGCGCGCGGGTTGCCTACAGCGACGCGGCGGTCGGCATCTACGAGCTGGACCCGGTGCATGGCTGGCTCGAGGTCGAGCGCCGCCTGCCCTACAGTCGCGACTTCGATCCGGATCTGCTGCTGGTCGACAACTACATTCCCTTCAACACGCTGCTCGTCGAGCGGCACCTCCTGCTCGCGGTCGGCCCGGTCGACGAGTCGCTGCCCTTCTTCGAGGACTGGGAGCTGCTCGTTCGCCTCGCCCAGGTGGCGGCCTTCCAGCATCGCGCCCAGGTGACCTGCGAATACCGCCATTTCCGCGGCGGAGCCCAGGTCTTCGGCGAGAGCCCCCGGGAGCGAGGCGACTTCCTCGCGGTCAAGGCGCGGGTCATCGAGCGCCACTTCGAGCGGCTTTCCCCGGAGCGGCTGGCGCGCGTCGTGACCCGGTTGCGTGACGAAGAGGTTGCATCGTCCGAGAGAGCGGCGAGCGAGTCGCGCGAACGCCGGGATCTGGCTCGTCGTGCCGCACGCTTCGAAAGCGACTACCACCGCCTTCACGGCGAAACCGTTGGCCTGCGCGAAGAGCGTGAACGGCTGGAGCGGGTGCTCGAGGAGCGCCAAGCCGAGCTCGATCGCCTCTTCGGCGAGGAGAAGCGACTTCACGCGGAGGTGGGGCGGCTGTTCGACGTCGAGACGGCCTTGCGACGCGAAGAGGCCGCGCTGCGTCGGGAGCTCGCCGCGCGCGACGAGAGTCTGCGAGCGACCTACGGCGAGATCGAGCGGCTCGGTGCCTTGATCCGCGAGATGGAGTCGACGCGGGCGATGAGGCTTCATCGATGGCTTCATCGGTCGCCGGCGCGGTCGGAGCCGTGACGCGCGTCGCCCTCCTCTCGAGCGAGCCGCTGCGTCCCCGCCTGGCGGGCATCGGTATCCGCTACCTCGAGTTGGCGCGACGTCTGGCCGGATGCGGCCTGGACGTCGTGACGATCTCGCCCGCCTCGGTGGAGGAGATGGCTGCCCTCGGCCTGCCGGCGGGCTCGCTTCGTCAATTCGACGCGCAACGGCTCGCCGACCAGCTGGCCGACCGCGAGGTCGTCGTCGCCCAGGGGCAGTTGGCCAACGACGCCGTGCTCGCCGCCCCGGATCGCCCGGTGGTCATCGACCTCTACGACCCGTGGTTGGTCGAGAACCTCCAGTATGTCGAGAGCCTCGGACTCGATCCATATCGCAACGACCACGCCACCTGGGTGCTGCAGATGTCGCGCGGCGACTTCTTCCTCTGCTCGTCGGAGGAGCAGCGGCAGTTCTACCTCGGATTCCTGAGCGCGCTCGGCCGGGTGAACCCGCACCGTCTGCGCGAGGACCCCGATCTGCGCGGGCTGATCGACGTCGTCCCGTTCGGCGTGCCGGATCACCTTCCCGGCCATCGGCCGGTTCTTCCTGCCCGCAGCTCGGGCGAACGACGGATCCTCTTCGGCGGTCTCTACGACTGGTACGACCCGTTCACCCTTCTCGACGCGCTGCAGCGCCTCGAGGACCGACGTTGGTCGCTCTGGCTGCTGCGCAATCCGAACCCGCAGGCGACGCCGCAACGGCTCTTCGCCGAGGTCGAGCGCCGCTGCCGCGCGCTCGGTTGGTGGGGCGAGCGGGTGCACGCACTCGACTGGCTTCCGGCCGATCGTCGCTTCGATCTGCTGCGGGATGCCGACCTCCTGGTGGCCCCGCATCGCCTGACGCTCGAGACGCGATTGGCGTTGCGCACGCGTTTCCTCGAGGCGCTGGCCTGTGGCTGCCCGGTGGTGACCTCCGAAGGGGGAGCGCTCAGCCGGATGCTGCAAGCCGAATCGGCGGGGTGGGTCGTCCCGCCCGAGCGGCCGGAGGATCTCGCTGCGGCGCTGCGCGAGGTCCTCGCCGGCGGCGAGGCGGTCGAACGGCGGATCGAGCGCGGACGTGAGCTCGCCCAGGCGTTTGTCTGGGAGCGGGCGATCGCTCCCCTGGTGTCCTTCCTCGAGCGACCGCGTCGCGATGCGACGAAAGAGGCCTTTGCCTTTCGTCCGGGCACGGCCTCTCCACCGGACGATTTCTCGTTGCGGTTGCGGCGCTGGCTGAAGCGGCATCGGCCGACGTTTCTGAAAGCGAGCGAGGGGCGATGAGCGCGCCGCACAAAGTCTCGGTTCTGGTGCTCACCTGGAATGGGCGAGCGCATCTCGAAAGCTGTCTGCCGGCGCTCGTCGCTCAACACGATCCGGGCGTGCCGTGGGAGATCCTGCTGCTCGACAACGGCTCGCGAGACGGGACCGTCGACTGGGTGCGCTCCGCCTATCCGAACGTGCGGTTGCTGGCGAGCGAGCGGAACCTCGGCTTCTGCGCCGGCAACATGCGGCTGGCCGAGGCGGCCACCGGCGACGCGCTGGTGCTGCTCAACAACGACACCCGGCCGCGGCCGGAGTGGCTGGGTGAGCTGGTGGCAACGGCTGCCGCCCAGCCCGCGGACGTCGCGGCGGTGGCGGGGCTGATCGTCGACTGGGAGGGGGAGCGGCTCGACTTCGGGCGCGGGGTGATGACCTTCGACGGCCACGCCTTCCAGCTCGACCACCGTCGTCGCCTCGCGGCAGCGGCGCTGCCGGCCCCTGGGGAAGAGCTGCCGTTCCCGTGTGGCGGCAACATGCTGGTCCGCCGAGAGTCGTTCTTCGCCGCTGGAGGGTTCGATCCCGACTACTTCGCCTATTTCGAGGACGTCGATCTCGGTTGGCGCCTCTGGTCGGGCGGCGAGCGCGTCGTCTCGTCGCCGGCGGCGGTGGTTCACCACCGCTCCAGTGGGACGAGCGACAGGCTCGGCATGTTCAATCGCGGTCTGCTCTTCGAGCGCAACGCCTTCGCTACCGCCTGCAAGAACCTCGAAGCGGGAACCTGGGAGCGGCTGATGCCGGCGATTCTGCTGACCTTCCTCTCGCGGACTCGCGCGATGCTGGTCGAGGGCAACGCCGGAGGAGCCTTGCTCGACGAAGACCCCTATCGCGCGAATTCCGTCCCGAGCGCCGGTGGGGCGCCGGCACGGGGCGGGGCGCTGACGCGGCGGGCACGAGCGCTTGCCGCGCGCCTGGCCAGGCGACTGGCGCGCCTGGCCGATCCGACCGGTGCGCTCGAAAAGCGTCTCGTGGCCGGGATGGAAGGCCCCGGCGTGGCGCTGGACGATCCGCGGTCGATCGCCCAGCTGCGAGCGATGAGCCACCTCCTCGGGCATCTCGACCGCTCCGCCGAGAAGCGGCGCCAGGTGCAGGAACGACGGCGGAGGAGCGATCGCGAGCTGTTCGAGAAGTTTCCGCTCTATCTGGTGCCGACCTATCCGGGCGACGCGGCGCTCTTCGCCAGTCCAGGGTTCCGCGCCTGGTTGCCGGCGGACCTGCCGCTCGTCGAGCGGACGCTCGCCGAAATGATGGAGCTCGGCGGATGAGCGCCCTTCGCGAACGACCAGCGGGCGGTGATCCGTTCTTCACCGTCGTCGTCCCGACCTTCAACCGGCTCGACGTCCTGCCCGAGGTGCTCGCCGCGCTCGGTGACCAGCGGGAGGCGCCGACATTCGAAGTCGTGGTCGTGGATGACGGATCGAGCGATGGAACGCCGGCCTGGATCGACTCGTTCCGGCCTGCGTTCCCTTTCCGGTCGCTCCGCCAGGAGAATCGCGGCCCGGCTGCTGCCCGCAACGCCGGAGTGGCCATCGCCCGGGGGCTGCGGGTGGCCTTTTTGGGGGACGATACCGTCCCCTCCCCGGGGTGGCTTGCCGCTCATGCTGCGGCGTGGCAGCGCCGGGGGGCCGACCCGGCCGTGACGGTGCTCGGTCGCACCGACTGGCATCGACGAATGCGGCGGACCCCCTTTCTCGAGCACATCAACGAAAACGGGTTGCAGTTCGGTTTCGCGCTGATCTCGGATCCCGAGCGGGTGCCGTTCAATTTCTTCTACACCTCGAATATCTCTCTGGGCCGTGATCGCCTGCTCGCCGAGCCGTTCGACACCGCCTTTCCCTATGCTGCGTGGGAGGACATCGAGGTGTCTTACCGGCTCGATCGACGAGGGCAACGGATGGTCTATGCCCCGGAAGCGCGCGTGGCGCACGATCACCCGACGTCGTTTCACCGGTTCACCATTCGGCAGGAGCGTGCAGGCTACTGTGCGGTCGTCTTCTACCGCCTGCATCCGGAGCTGGGGCCCTTCCTCGGGCTCTCTCCCGCGGGGCCGCCGCCGCTGCCGTCAGGTGCGTTGCAGTGGCTGAGAGAGGGGGTGGCGCGGGCCTTGCAAAGGTTTCCGGTGAATTGCCCCCGCCTCTGGGAGGCCGCACTTCGGTACCACTACATTCGCGGGCTCCACCGGGGTTGGCAGGATCGGGTCGTCGGGGCGGGACGAAAGGAGATCTCCCATGGGGAGCGCCAAGCCGCAGGATCGCAGGAACCCAAATCGTCCGCTTGACCGGCGGATCATCTTCCTCTCGCTGACGCTGGGCCTGCTTCCGGCCCTCGTCTCACCTGCCGTGGCCGAGGAGCAGCATGGCGGGGGCAGGCACGGGCAGCAGGGCCAGACCTCGTCGGCCGTTCAGGGGGGAAGCGACCACAGTGCTCCGCAGGTGTCGGCGCAGAGCCATCGTGGGGCGCCGCCGTCGGCTCGACCCGAGGGCAGACCCGGCGGACATCGTCCGGGCAGCTCCCACGATGGACGCTATCGGCCCTCCTCGCGGCCAGGCCATCATCCGGGGGTCCGTCCGGGTTGGAGCGGGAGCCTGGGGTGGGGCTGGGGCGGCTACTACCCGGGCTGGTACGGCTGGTACGGTTACCCCTACTACGGACCGGAAATCGTCGTCGTTCCGGGTGGCAGCCCGGTCCACGGCGCACGAGCGGGAGCGCTCGATCTCGATGTGAGTCCGGAGCGGGCCTCGGTGTACCTCGACGGCCGCTTCGTCGGGGTCTGCGACGACTTCGACGGCTTCCCGGACTACCTCTGGATCGAGCCGGGGACGCACGACCTGGCGATCTACGAGCCGGGATTCGTCACCATCGCACGGCAGATTTCCCTCGAGGCGGGCGAGCTCGTTCAGATCGACGACCGGATGGAGCCGGGCGATGCCGTCAAGCCCGAAGACCTCGCCTCGAAGTCGACGGTGCGCCGCGAGGAGCGGTTGCGCCGCGACCGGGAGCGTCAGGAAGAGCTCGTCCTCCGGCCGCGCTCTGCCGAGCCCTCGCCCGAGGATCGCGGAGCGCTTGATCTGCGCGGCGAGCCGGGGCGGCTCCAACTCGGAATCGTCCCCGCGGATGCCTCGGTCTATCTCGACGGACGATTCCTCGGTACCGGCGAGGAGCTCGCGAGACTCCACTCCGGCCTCCTGGTCGACCCCGGGCAGCATCGGCTGGAAGTCGTGAGGCCGGGTTATCGCAGCGTCGAGCGGAGCTTCGAGGCTTCGGCGGGGGCCGAGGTCGAGCTCGAGATCGAGCTCGAGGCGATCAACTGAGGTCGTTTCTTCGTCGCGGCCGGCGGGGGTGAGGCGTCGATCCCGACGCCATCGCTCCTAGCCGGCCGCCGGCGTCATCCGCTCGAGGCGAAGCAGCCAGCGCTTCTTCGCCTCACCGGCGACGTAGCCGCCGATCCCCGCCTTGCTGGGCACCACCCGATGACAGGGCAGGATGATCGGAATCGGGTTGTCGAGCAGAATCGAGACCACCTGGCGGTAGGCGTTCGGCCGACCGAGCGCCGCGGCGATCTCCTTGTAGGTGCGAGTTCGACCGAAGCCGACGCGTGTCGTCTCCTTGAGCACGCGCCGCGCGAAGGCGTCGGCTCCCGACGGACCGAGGTCGTACTCGAGCTCGAGGTTGCGCCGGGCGCCGGCGAAGTACTCCGACAGCCGCCCGACCACTTCGTCGATCTCGTCGGTGAGCGTGACCTTGCCGAGCGGGAGGTACTGCTTGCGCTCCTTGGGAGGAGGCGAGAGCACGAGGCGTGTCACCACCGCGCCCTGGAGCTCGAGGCCCAGTGTGCCGATCGGCGAAGGGAGGAGCAGCTGCACCGGCTCGACGGCCGGCGCAGGCGCGAGAGGGAGCTCCAGGTCCGAGGACACTGCGAGGAAACCTATCACGGGGTGGGAATCGATGGCCAATCGGCAATCTCCCGGTACCGCCCCCGGGCTTCCAAGACTCGTGCCAGGTAGCCTCGTGTCTCGCGGAAGCTGACCCGGCTCAAGAGCTCGGCGGTCTCCGCCGTCCGGCAGGAGCGAGCCCAGGCCTCGGCCTGGGGTTCTCCGGCGTTGTAGGCAGCCACCGCCAGTTCAGGCCGGCCCTCGAAACGTTCGAGGAGCTCGGCGAGGTGGGCCGCGGCGAGCTCGATGGCGACGTCGGGTTGGTCGAGGGCGCTCGCGGCGAAGTCTGTCAGGCCGAGTTGCGCCGCCAGGCGGCGAGCGGTGGGCAGGACGAACTGCCCAAGGCCGCGAGCGGCCGCTGGCGAGAATGCGCGTGGATCGAACCGGCTCTCCTCTCGCAGGATCGCGGCGAGCAGTGCGGGGTCGACGCGGTGTCGCGTCGCCGCGGCGAGAAGCCGCTCGCGGTAGGGGAGCGGCAGCACGAGGCGCCGGAGTACGAGCGGCCACTGCGATTCGCCGAGCCCACGAGGGGCAGCTCCGCCGACTCGCTCAGCCAGCGCCATGGCGGCGGACGGCTCGCCCGCCTCGAGCAGGAACATCGACGCGGCCAGCGCCGCGGCGAGGTCACCGCGGGAGAGGAGCCCGGCAGCTGCCGCTCCTTCGCGCCAGAGACCGAGCCGGAGGAGTCGCTTCGTCGGCTCCTCCGGCGTCGTCTCCTTCGTGCCTCCGGGAGGTGGCCAGAGGGGCGACAGCGCGGCGAAGCGGGCGTAGCGCGGGTCGCTTCGGATCGCCTGCGCAAGGCGATCGCCGGCACCTGTCGCGAGAGACCCGAGGGCCCGGGCCAGGTCAGCACCCCGGATCCGGTCCGGCAGGTCGCCCTGGAGCAGTTGCGCCGCCGACGCGTCGGCCGACGGGCGGAGTGTCTGGCCCTGCAACCGCACGACGGCGGCCTCGGCGAACGGATGGTGTGGCCGGCCGTCGAACGCGCGGCGATAGCGAAGGAGCGCCTCGTCCTGGCGACCGCGGAGCTCGGCGAGTCGCCCCTGCCAGTAGGCGACCTCGCGGTCTGTTCCCGGCTCGGCGCGCAGGGCCTGCGCGAGCCAGGCTTCGGCCCGGTCGCCGCGTCCGGCGACGAGATCGTTCACCGCCAACGTCAGCAGGCTGCGGGCGCGAGCACTTGCGGCGTCGCGTCCGGGGCCGAACCGGGCGATCGCGGAGATGGCCTCCCGTTCGTCGCCCGCCTGGGAAGCCAACCGGACCTGGGCGAAGCGCGAGGCATCGGACCATCCGCCCCGCGGAGCCGCGAGCTCGGCAGCGCGATGGTCGGCGAGCGCACCGGCGGCGTCACCGGCGAGCTCGCGTGCCCGCGCGGCGTAGAAGAGCGCTTCGGCGCGGGAGGTCGCCGTCAGGGGTTGGGTGGCGAGACGCTCCAGCTCGCGCGCGGCCGTCAGGTGGTCGCCGGCCCAGAACCGGCTGCGCGCGAGCGTGAGGGCCAGCTCCCACGCTCGCGGACCTTGGGCCGAGGCGAGCGCCGGTTCGAGTGCGCGAATCGCTCGTTCGAAATCCCGCTGGCGTGCATAGGCCAGGCCGAGTCGGTCTGGAGGAAGGGTGGGGAGCGGCAGGCCGGCGAGCTCGCGCCGGGCCAGCCGGTCGACGATCTCCTGGGCGACACGGTCATCGTCGCGCTCGACGAGGAGGGCCTTCCAACGTTCGGCGACGGTCGCGAGGTCGCCGGCGGCGAGGGCGCATTCCGAGGCGAGTAGCTTGAGTCGTCGGAAATCGTCGCGCTCGAGCCGCGACGGCAGAGCGCCGAGCACGGCGCGGCACCCCCCTCCCGCTTCGGCGGATCGCCGCAGCCCCGCATGAGCGCGCTCGCGTAGGCGACGGTCGGTCGAGCTTCCGAGGACGAGCAGGAAACGACCGGCCGCACGCTCCGGGGCTCCGGCGGCGAGCTCGATCTCGCCGAGCTCCTGGTGTGCCCAAGGAGCGAGTGTCGGCTCGTCACCGATCGAACGCTCGAGGGCGCGGCGGGCCTCGTCGATGTGGCCTTTCGCCAGGAGCAATCGGCCTTCGAGGAGGCGCAGGCCCTCGCTCGACGCCGGATTGCGATCGGCGGCGATGCCGGCCTGCACCTCGCCAAGCGCCGCGTCGATCTCGCCACGCCGCACCTGCTCGGCGATCACCGGCCGCGGGTCCGGTGTGCCGAGCGCCGCGGTCAGCGCGAGCGCGGCGAACAGCATCATCCCGGTGGCCAGGCGAAGCGTCGACCGCCCAGCACGTGGACGTGGAGGTGGAAGACGGATTGCCCGGCGTCGCCGAGTGTGTTGGTGACCACGCGGAAGCCGCCATGGTCGTGGCCGCGCTCGCGCGCCAGCCGCGCAGCGACCAGGTGCAGCCTGCCGAGCAGCGCCTCGTCGTCGGCTTTCGCGTCGAGCAGGCTCGCGAGGTGGCGGCGCGGGATCACCAGCAGGTGGGTCGGGGCCTGCGGGCTCAGATCCTCGAAGGCGAGGACGAGATCGTCCTCGTAGAGTCGACGGGCAGGAATCTCGCCGCTCGCGATCTTGCAGAAGATGCAGCTATCCGACATGAGGCTCCTCCTTCGTCGAAGGCGGCGCGGCCAGGGACGAGCCGCTGAGTCGCTCGACCGTCGCGCCGAGCACGCCGAGCTTCGTCTCCATCGCCTCGTAGCCGCGATCGAGGTGGTAGATGCGGTCGACGATCGTCGTGCCGCGCGCCGCGAGGGCGGCGAGGACGAGCGAAGCCGAGGCGCGCAGGTCGGTGGCCATCACCGCGGCACCGGAGAGCGGCGTCGGACCGTGCACGCGGGCGAAACGGCCATCGAGCCGGATGTCGGCGCCCATGCGGCCGAGCTCGGCCGCATGCTGGAAGCGATTCTCGAAGACACTTTCGCAGATGGTCGAAACGCCCCGCGCCTGGGTCATCAGCGCCATGTACTGGGCCTGCAGGTCGGTGGGGAATCCGGGGAAGGGAGCGGTGAGAGCGTCGCGCGAGCGCAGCTCCCCGGAGCGGCGCACACGAATCGCCGTCCCCTCGGTCTCCACCTCGGCGCCGACCTCGCCGAGCTTCTCGAGCAGCGACGCCAAGGCTTCCGGATGCACGCCGTCGACCGTCACATCGCCGCCCGTCAGGGCGGCGCCGATCAGGTAGGTCCCGGCCTCGATGCGGTCGGCGATCACTGTGTGAGCACCGCCATCGAGGGCCTCGACGCCCTCGACGACCAGCGTCTCCTCGCCGATCCCCTCGATCTTGGCGCCCAAGGTGACGAGCAACCGGGCCAGGTCGTTGACCTCGGGTTCGCGCGCGCAGTTCTGCAGCACCGTCGTGCCGCGGGCGAGCACGGCCGCCATCAGCAGGTTCTCGGTGCCGGTGACGGTGACGGTCGAGAAGCGGAAGCGGGCGCCGACCAGGCGGGGCGCGACGACGTCGACATTTCCGTGCTCGAGTCGGACCTCGGCCCCCAGCGCGACGAGCCCGGCGAGGTGCTGGTCGATCGGGCGCACGCCGATGGCGCAGCCGCCGGGCAGCGAGACGCGGGCGTGGCCACGCCGCGCCACGAGTGGACCGAGGACGAGAACGCTGGCCCGCATCGTCTTGACCAGCTCGTACGGGGCGTCGTCGAGGCAGGGCTCACCGGCGGGGGCGAAAGTGGTGACGTCGCCTTCCTCCTGCGATCCCTGGCCGAGATGCGCGAGCAGTCGTCGCAGGGTGGCGAGGTCGCGTACCTGCGGCAGGCGCTGGAGCCGCACGGGGCGGTCGGTGAGAAGGGTCGCGGCCATGGCCGGCAAGGCGGCGTTCTTCGCACCGCTGGCGGCCACCCGTCCGGCCAGGACGGCCGGACCTGCGATACGGAATCGGTCCATGAGTGCTCCGGAGATCGAGGCTACGTTGCCCGGCGCCTTAGTACCACAACTCGTGGAATCCCGGCCAAGTCGGCGATCCAGTGTGCCGGCTCGAGCCGCGAGCGTTCGGCCATTTCCAGGACCGGATCGAGCTGGCCGGCGCCGATCTCGAAGGCGAGCCAGGCGGCCGGGGCGAGCGCTGGGCCGACCTCGAAGAGCAGGCGCTCGATCGTGTCGAGGCCGCGCTCTCCCGAGAAGAGTGCCAGGTGGGGCTCCTGGTCGCGGACCTCGGTCGAGATCGCCGACGCGTCGGCGAGCGCCAGGTACGGAGGATTCGAGACCACGAGATCGAAGCGGGAGAGCGCGAGACCGCGTCCGAGGTCGCTGGCGAGGAGTCGAACGCGGGAGCTCGCGCCGTGACGGTGGAGGTTGCCAGCCGCTACCGCCAGCGTAGCCGGAGAGAGATCCAGGGCGACACCCCGCGCCGCCGTCAGCTCGCAGGCGAGCGTGGTCGCGATACAGCCCGAACCGGTACCGAGGTCGAGGAAGTGCGGCTGCGGCGGGAGCGGGAGCGCGAGCGCCGCCTCGATGAGGTGTTCGGTCTCCGGACGGGGCACCAGGACGCGCGCATCGACGCGGAAGCTCCGGCCCCAGAACTCGCGTTCGCCGAGCAGGTAGGCGACCGGCTCGCCGCACAGACGCCGTTCGAGGAGCTCGGCGAACCGCGCGGCGGCGGATGCGGAGATCGCATCGCCGTCGCCGCCGAGCAGGTCGACCTCGCGCTTTCCGAGCACGTGGGCGAGCAACAGGCGCGCCTCGCGCGGCGGCGCGTCGAACGGCGCGGCGGCGAGGCGGCGGCGTGCCGCGGCGAGCAGGGCGCGGACCGTCGTCACGCCGGTGGTTCTATCGCTGCCTGGAGGTGGCGACAAGGGGGCGTCCGTGCATTGGGTAGACTGGGTCCATGGTGCGATCGCGGCTCATTCTCGCCCTGCTCGCGGTCTACATCATCTGGGGATCGACCTACCTCGCGATTCGCTATGCCCTGGAGACGCTGCCGGCGTTCACCATGGCTGGAATGCGTTACGGGATCTCCGGCCTGCTGCTCTATGCCTGGGGCCGATGGCACGAGGGCGTTCGTCCGGAGCGAGGGCAATGGCCGGCAGCGATCGGTATCGGTGCGCTCCTGATGCTCGGCGGACACGGCGGCGTCGTGTGGGCGCAGCAGTACGTTCCGTCGGGGCTCACGGCGCTGTTGGTCGCCACGGAGCCGCTCTGGATCGCCGTTCTCGGGTCGCTCGGCCCGTTCGGCTTCCGGCCGCGCTGGTCGACCGCCGCCGGGCTGCTCGTTGGCTTCGGCGGTGTGGCGCTGTTGATCGGCAATCCGTTCGGCACCGGAGTCCGGGCCGTCGACCCGCTCGGAGCCGCGGCGCTCGTGTTCGCCGCACTCTCCTGGGCGGTGGGCTCGCTGGCGGCCTCGCGCGCGGCGATGCCGCGTTCGATCTGGCTGACCAACGGCATGCAGCTGGCAAGCGGCGGAGCGTTGCTGGCGATCGCCGGGATGGTCCGCGGCGAGTGGGGCACGATCGACCCGGCGACCTTCTCGACCCGCTCGGTCGTCGCATTCTTCTACCTGATGATCTTCGGCACCCTGATCGGCTTCTCGGCCTACGGGTGGCTCCTGCGGAATGCCCATCCGACGCTCGCTTCGACCTACGCCTTCGTCAACCCGGTGATCGCCGTGCTGCTCGGCTGGCTCGTCGCCGGAGAGACGCTCTCCGTTCGCATCCTGGTGGCCGCGGCACTGATCCTGGTGGCGGTCGTGCTCATCGTGCTCGTGCCGTCGCGGCCTGGCGCCACGGCGGAGGCGGGAGCGCCGGCACTCGGCCCTGGCGGCGAAGTCTGAAGTCGAAGTCGGGAGCTGCGCAGGCCGATCAGACAGCGGCCGAGCGCGCGGTCTCGGCGATCAACTCGGCCTGGAAGTGTCGTCCCAGCGCCTCCAGCAGCGGGTCGAGACCGCCCTCCAGCACGTCGGGGAGCTGGTGCAGCGTCACCCCGATCCGGTGGTCGGTGACGCGATTCTGCGGGAAGTTGTAGGTGCGGATCTTCTCGGAACGATCGCCCGAGCCGACCATGCGTCGGCGCTCGGCGGCCAGCGCCGAGTCGGCTTTCTCGCGTTCGGCCTCGAGCAGGCGCGCGCGCAGGACGCGCAGCGCCTTGGCGCGGTTCTTGATCTGGCTGCGTTCGTCCTGGCAGGTGACGACGATCCCGGTCGGCAGGTGGGTGATGCGCACCGCCGAGTAGGTCGTGTTCACGCCCTGGCCGCCCGGCCCGGAGGCGCAGTAGCGATCGACCCGCAGGTCCTTCTCGGCGATGTCGACCTCGACATCCTCGGCTTCTGGCAACACGGCGACGGTTGCCGCGGAGGTGTGGATCCGCCCGGCGCTCTCGGTCGAGGGTACCCGCTGGACGCGGTGGATCCCCCCCTCGTACTTCAGGCGGCTGAACGCGGCGTCGCCTTCGATGATCGCCGAGACCTCCTTGACCCCTCCCGCTTCGGATTCGGAGAGGTCGATCACCTCGACCCGCCAGCCCCGTCGCTCGGCGTAGCGGCTGTACATGCGGAAGAGCTCGGCCGCGAAGAGGCTGGCTTCGTCCCCGCCGGTCCCAGCGCGGATCTCGAGCACCACGTTGCGTCCGTCGTTGGGGTCCTTGGGGACGAGCTCGAGCTGCAGCTCGGCGTCGATTCCGTCCCGCCGCGCAACCAGCGTGGCGACTTCCTGCTCGGCCAGGGTCGCGAGGTCGCGCTCGTCGCCGGCATGGGCCAGCATCTCGCGCGCCTCGGCGAGCTCCCGATCGACGCGACAACGTTCGCGATAGAGCGCCACGGCCCGGTCGATCTCGGCCAGGGCCTTGCTCGCCTCCCGGTACAGGCGCGGCTCGGCCAGCACCTCGGGTGAGGCGAGGCGGGCCGTCAGCTCGTCATGGGTCTTGGCGAGCTGCTCCAGCTTCTCGAGCATGGGTCAGGGGGAGAGGGCGAATCGCCGCCGGGGCAGGTGCGAAAGCGCCCGGCGGCGGAGCCGGGTGCTCAGGCGGTGCGCTGGTAGCGGCGGTTGAAGCGCTCGACGCGACCCGCCGTGTCGATCAGCTTCTGCTTGCCGGTGAAGAACGGGTGGCAGGCGTTGCAGATCTCGAGCCGCAGCTCCTTCTTCGTGGAGTGCGTCTCGAAGGTGTTGCCACAGGCGCAAACCGCCGTGACCCGGTACATCTTCGGATGGATGTTCTCTTTCATGGTCGGAGTCCTTCGGGCCGCCGGTCCCGCCGCGCGGGCCCGGAACCCGGCATTCTAGCCGGAGGGGGCGGGTCTGTCCATGCCGGACCGTGGGCCGAGGGGTCCGGGTGACCGGTTCTGCCCCCAGATCGGGTCAGGCGGAGGTGCCCTCGGCCGAGATATTCAGCCGCTTCATCATCTCGTGGAGGGTCGTCGGCTTGACCCGCAAGAGCTCGGCAGCGCGCTTCTGTACCCCTCCAGCGCTTTGCAGGGCCCGGACGATCATCTGCCGCTCGTAGGAGGCCATCGCTTCCTTGAGCGATACCCCTTCGGGGGGCAGGGGGATGGCCGTCGGTTCGCTCGCCGAACGCCGCAGGGTGGCCGGGAGCAGGTCGACGTCGAGCACCTCGCCCTCCGAGAGCACCACGGCGCGCTCGACCACGTTCTCGAGCTCGCGGACGTTGCCCGGCCAGCGATAGTCGAGCAGCAGCTCCATGGCGCGTGGGGCGATGTCCCGCAACGGCTTGTCGTTCTCCGCCGCGAAGCGGGCGAGGAAGTGGCGGGCGAGCAGCGGGATGTCCTCGCGCCGATCGCGCATCGGCGGGAGCTGGATGGTGATGACGTTCAACCGGTAGTAGAGATCCTCGCGAAATGCCCCCTGGCGCACCGAGGCCTCGAGCTCCGCGTTGGTCGCCGCGATGATCCGCACGTCGACTCGCAGGGTCTCGATCCCGCCGAGCCGCATGAACTCCTTCTCCTGGATGACGCGCAGCAGCTTGGCCTGCGTCTCGAGGGGGATGTTGCCGATCTCGTCGAAGAAGATCGAGCCGTTGTTGGCCAGCTCGAAGAGCCCCTTCTTGTTGGCGATCGCTCCGGTGAAGGCGCCACGCACGTGTCCGAAGAGGTTGCTCTCGAGCAGGTCCGGCGGCATCGAGCCGGAGTTGACGGTGATGAACGGCCCTTGCGACCGGCGGCTGTGCTGGTGGATCGCCTTGGCGACGAGCTCCTTGCCAGTACCGCTTTCGCCGAGGATCAGGATATTGCTCTTGGCCGGTGCGGCGAGCCGCACGAGGTCGAAGACCTGCTGCATTTCGCGGCTCTTGCCGATCAGGTTGTCGAGCCCGAATCGTTGCCCGAGCTTCTCGCGCAAGGCCCGGTTCTCGACCCAGAGCCGGCGCTGCTCGAGCCCGCGCCGCACGGTGAGCAGGACCTCTTCGTTCTTGAACGGCTTCGGAATGTAGTGGAAGGCGCCCTCGCGCATCGCCTCGATCGCACCTTCGATCGAGGAGTAGGCGGTCACCACGATCACCACCTGGTCCGGGTCACGCCCCTTGAGCTGGCGCAGAACCTCGATGCCGGACATCCCTGGAAGCATCAGGTCGAGGAGCACGAGATCGATCTCTTCGCGCTCGAGCACCAGCAGCGCGTCCTCCCCTGTCCGCGCGACGACCGGGTTGTACCCTTCGCGGCGGAGCAGGACGGAAAGGACGTCCTGCAGTACTTCTTCGTCGTCGACGATGAGGATGTTCATGAGGCGGGCAGCGTGCCGGGGGACTCCTGCCGGGGCAGCACGACGGTGAAGCGAGTCCCTTCTCCGGGTCGGCTGTCCACCCCGATGCGCCCGCTGTGCTGGGCAACGATCTGCTGGCTGATCGCGAGGCCGAGTCCGGTCCCGCCCTGGCCCGCCTTGGTGGTGAAGAAAGGCTGGAAGATCTTGTCGAGGAGCTCGGGGGGAACCCCGTGGCCGCTGTCAGTGACGACAAGCTGGGCCATCGTGGCGTCAGCCGAGAGCTCGACGACGAGCGAGCCGCCGCCCGGCATCGCGTCGACGGCATTGAGAAGAAGATTGGTCACGACTTGTTGCAGCTCCCCTTCGTTGCCGAGCACGTGAATCGGCTCGGCCGGGGCATCGTACCGGAATCGGATCCCCCTCCGGGAGAAGCGCTCGCGAAGCAGATCGGCACAGTCGCCAATCACCGCGCCGACCTCGAGCAAACCCTTCTCGCCGCCGCGCTGCCGGGCGAAATCGAGAAGGCCGTTGACGATGCGGGCGGCGCGGAAGGTCTGGCGCTCGACCTTCTGCAGCAGCTCGCGCCGCGGGTCGCCTTCCGGTGTGTCGGCGAGCAGGAGCTGTGCGTAGCTCGAGATGCCGGTCAGCGGCGTGTTGACCTCGTGCGCGACGCCGGCGGCGAGCAGGCCGATGGCGGCAAGGCGGTCCTGCTCCTTGAGCGCCGCCTCCATCTTGACCCGGTCGCTGACGTCCTGCACGACGAGGATCCGTCCCCCGGGGCCGTCGCTCGAGCGCATCGCCGCGACACCGACCTGCAGATGCCGCACCTCGCCGTCCGGCGCGCTCCACTCGACCTGCCAGGACGGGGAGCCGGGCGCCGGGATCCCCGTCACCGGGAGGATGTCGCCGATCGGCAATCCGACGAGGCCAGCCGCCGAGCGCTCGACGAGCGCTGCAAACGCCTCGTTGACCTGGCGGATGTGCGCGCTCTCGTCGATGACGGCGATGCCGGCCGGAGACGATTCGATGATTCGCTCGTTGTGGCGCTGCAGGTCGGTGACCTGTTCGAGCTGATGCTGAACCTGATCGAGCAGCTGCGCGTTCTCCACCGCGAGTGCGGCCTGGTCGAGCAGCGAGCGCACCAGATCGAGATCCTCGCTGTTGAGCGGAACGCCCGAGCCCTTGGGTCCGACCAGCAGCAGACCGATCGGCTTCTGGCGGACGACGAGCGGGAAGAGATAGCGCACGCCGTTCTCCGCCAGCCGCCGGAAGGCGGTGCGATCGCCGGGAAAGCCGTCGGCCGGGAAGATCGCCCGATGCGGAGTGCTCCAGATTCCTGACGGGAGATCGGCGAGATCGATCGCCGGAGTCGAGCGGGAGCCGGCGAAGGCGGCCTCGAGTCGGCCGCCGCGCGAGAGCAGGAGCTCGACGCGATCGAGCTCCAACGCGTCGGCGAGCTCGGCGACGAGGACTCGCGCGAGCCGATCGAGATCGCGTTCGTGGAGCAGCTCGCGACCGAGCTGAGCGAGCGCGCGGCGCCGCCGGAACGCGGCACCGTACTGCAGCCGCTCGAACACCGAGCTGACACGCCGCTGCGCCGGAACGACGAGAGCCGCGATGCCGAGCCCCGCGGCGAAGGAGGCGGCGTCGCGCGAGAGTCCCCAGCTTTCCGGCAGGACGCGGCGGATGAACAGGTCGAGCAGCGCGAAGCTCCCGAGGCCGACGAAGAGAGTCAGGCCGTAGGAGAGCCCGTCGCGCACCATCACGCCGAGATCGAAGAGCCGGTAGCGGAGCAGCGCCCAGGAGAAAGCCACCGGGACGAAAGCGAGCGGCAGGACCGAGAGCACGACGACCACCGGAGGCCAGTGGACGCCGACGACCGTCGGCAACAGGTAGAGCGCGGCGAACGGCAGATAGCCGGCGACGGCCCCGACGGCGAGCCACTGCATCTGCCGTCGCGACTCCCACTCGGCCACCTGGCGGAGGCCGACGACCAGACCGGCGGCGGCCAGGACCGTGAAGAGGGCGATGTGGGCGAGGTCGAGTCGATCGAGCGCACGGATCGTCGCCGCGGTGGGTGGGCCGATCCAGAGCCTGCCGTGGGCGGCGGCGAGATCGAGATTGGCGGCGAACAGCAGGGCGCCGGGCAGATAGGCCCAGGGGAGCAGCCGGCGAATTCGCGAATGACGAGCGGGGACGCCGGGGATCGCCAGGAAGAGGTGCAGGGCGAGCGGCGGCAGCAGGCCGCGCGCGGCGGCCTCGACGAGGTAGAGGAGCTTGCCCAGCGCGTCGAGCGGATAGACGGGCGAGAAGACGTAGACGACGGCCGAGGCGAGCGCCCAGAGGAAGAAGAGCTGGCCTTGCGGTGTCCGCCAGAGAGCGAAGAGTCCGATGCCGAAGTAGACGAGGCCGAGAAACGCGAGGACGAGGTAGGGGAGATCGAGCGCGATCGGTGGGCGCCGGTAGTCGGCCTCGATCAGTTGCTCGCCGCGCAGGATGACCAGGTGGGCGCTCTCCTGGTCGCGCAGGTGACGCTCGATCGCTTGGGCTCCAGAAGTGGCCGCCTGGCCGTCGACGAGCAGGATGCGGTCGCCCGCCGCGAGCCCGGTCGTCGAGTCTTCGACCGACACCACGCGCAGATGATCGGCGCCGGCCGCGGCGCGGAACCCCAACGGTTGGAAGGAGACCAGCTTGCGGTGAAAGCTGACCCCGGCGAGCGCGAGGCAGATCGCCCCGAGGAGCAGGAAGGCCAGGGCGAGAGCCCGTCGAGCGGGCTTTCCGGCGTTCATGGTGTCGCTGGGGCTTCGAGCCTCACGAATTCGACATGTAGCACGCTCCGTGCCACCGTCGCAGCTGGCTGAATCGCCTCGAGAGCGTTCATTCCAGGGGATTTCCGCGATGCCGATGGAATCGTTTGGAGAGGATCCAGTGGATTGGATCCAAGGATAGGGAGCGCCAGACTCCCGAAAACGGCAATTCGGGCCGATCGAGCGAGGGGCGGGATCGTCGAGAACGGGCGGGTGGGGCTAGAAGCGGACCGACACACCGGTGGTCAGCCGGCGGCGCACGGAGTCGGACGGGAGGTCCTCCAGGTACGAGGTGGTTCCGCGGCTGAGCTCCATGTTGACCCGCATCGCCCAGGAGGCGGGCAGGTCGAAGAAGACATTGAGGTCCTGCGTCACGGTCAGCTCGAGGCGCTCGAGGTCCAGCTGCGCCACGGTCGCGACGATCGGGCCGAGCATCGGCTCGAGGTCCTGTTGCAGCCGCTGGAAGGCGACGATCACCGCGGTCGAGCTGGCAGCGAAGCGGGTGTCGAGCGACGTGACGAGATAGGCGACGCTGTTGCGATAGGGCTGGCGGTCGGCCGCGACATAGCTGCCGCCGCCGCCGCTCGCCGCCGTCGACTCGAGCTTGGCGAAGACCCGGTCGCCGAGCTTGCGGGAGAGCACCACCTTGATCTCCGGCAGACGGTCGCCGGGGACGAGGAAGAGGCTATCGACCTGATCGAAGAAGTCGTCGCTGAAGTAGAGGCGGACGGTGCGATCGAACTCCCGCTGGGCGCCGCTCAGGGCGAGCTTCAGGCTTCCCGGATCGGTGGCGGAGTCGCCGCGCCGAAGCTCGAGCTCGTAACAGGTCAACCCGGCGGCGTCGCAGGGATCGTCCTGTCCGAGCAGCAACGGAATGAACTCCTCGAGCCAGGCGTTGCCGTCGCCGCCGAGATCGAAGCGCTTCGAGACCAACACGCGCCCTTTCCAGTTCGGACCCAGGCCGAGATCGGCGCCGGCGCGCGGCGTCAGGGCGACATCGCCGGCGCGCAGGCCGCCGAGCAGGCCGTAGCTCAAGCCCACCCGCGGGTCGAGCTTGAGATCGCCGCCGCCGAACGCCTCGAACTGACGCTGGCTCGCGGCGAGCAGCGGCGAGGTTTCGTCCCCATACTCGCTGTTGCGCTCCCGATAGCGCACCGCGGCGTGCAACTCGCCGAGGTCACCGAGCTCGCGCGAGTAGGTCCCCTCGAGTCGGAACGACCGCGAGGCGAGCGGGATGGCCGCCGGCTCGATCAGCCCCTTGGCGTGCAGCCCGCTCTCCTCGGTGTACTGCGCGAGGATCGCCGACTCGGTCGCCGGGCCGAAGGCGCGCGACCACCGCACGCCGTGTTGGGCGAAATCGACGGGCACCTCGTGGCCACCGACGCGGGTCGTCAAGCGATCGACCCGCGAACGCAGGTCGAGCTCGCTCGTCTGGCTGCCGAGCAGGCGCAAGGCGAGCGAGGTCGTCTTGCCGCTCGCTCCGGCGCTCCCGGCGTCGAAGCGCTCGCTGCCGAGTTGCCGATAGTCGCCGTCGACCGAGAGCCGCATGCCGAGCATGGTGCCCTGGAGCCGCATCTCGCCGCCGGCGAACGCGGCATCGGTTCCACCGAGCAACTGCGTGACGCCGGTTTCGGCGGTCATCTGGGCGAGGAACTGCTGCTGCGTCGCGGTCTGCGAGGACGCCGCCTTCGCCGCGTCGGTTCCGTCCGCGAGCTCGATCTCGCGCAGAACGTCCGGAGGAACCTGCTCGCGGAGCGCCCAGAAATCAGCGTCGCCGTCGCCGCCCTCTTCGGGGCTCGCGACGAGCTGCAGCTCCACCCATTGCGCAGCCTGTCGCGAGGCGCGCGTCAGCATCAGCACGGCGGGTGCGAATCCGCGCTTGAAGGCGATGACCTTGTAGAGGCCGGCTGGCAGGGCGTCGAAGAAGAACTCGCCATCGCCCTGCGTCGTTGCCAGGCGGAGCGTGCGATCGACGAGCTGGTAGGCGTAGACCTGAACGGCAGGAAGCGGCGCGGCGCTGTCGAGGACGCGACCGGCGAGTCGACCGGGGTCGGGCGCCTGGTCTGCACGCGCACCACCAGCCAGAGCCATCCACGCGAGGCAAAGGGCGACGACCGAACGGTTCGTGCTCATGAACAGGACCCCAGACCGCTACAAGATAGCTCAACCGTCAAGGGGGTGCAACGAATTCCCAGGGGAGGGGTGGAGGCGCGGCTCACCTCTCTCTGGGACAGGCCGATCGGCTGCCCGGAGGGGGCGTCAGGCCGATGGCGAAGACCGAGACCGAGGTCGCGCCGCCGGCCTGCAGCGCGGTGGCAGCGGCGCGCAGGGTGGCTCCGGTGGTCGTGACGTCGTCGACGAGCAGGATCCGGCGACCGGCGACCGGCCCAGGATCGGCAAGATGGAAGGCCCGCCGTGGGCCGCGCAGGCGGGCAGAGCGCGGCAGGCGAGCCTGGGCTTGGGTCGCCACCCGGCGGACGAGCGGCTGTGCCAGCGGGATGGCCAGCTGCCGGGCGAGCGGCGCGGCGATCCGCTCGGCCTGGTTGAAGCCGCGCCACCAGCGACGGCGCCAGTGGAGCGGCACCGGGACGACGAGGTCGACGTCGGCGAAATCGGCCGCGAGCCGGTCGACAGCCACCGCGGCGAGCTCCGGGCCGAGGTAGTCGAGCTGATGAAACTTCAGGCCGTGCATCACCCGATCGAGCGGCGGACGGTACTCCCAGAGGGCGACGAGGCGGTCGAACGGGGGCGGATCGAGCCGGCAGCGGCCGCACTGCGGCGCAGCGAGGCCGGCGAGACCGGCGATTGGGCGAGCGCAGTGTCGGCAGGCCGGCTGGGGCGGACGCCGGAGCCGGGAGAAGCAAGGCAGGCAGAGGCCGCAGGGAGCCCGCCGGCTGCGCCGAGAACGGGCGCAGCCGATGCAGCGGTCGGGAGCGAGCAACTCGAGGCCGAAGGCGATCCAGGGGTGGCTGAGCATAGACATCTTGGGTGGAGCGCTGGGGAGGCTCGTATGAAGGGAAAAGACGGAATCGGTGGCGGTATACTGCCGCCCCGCGTCGCGGCTCGGCCGGGATGCGTCGTCACACCGTCCAAGGAGGCCCCGTTGCGCCGCGCCCTTTCCTTCCTTTTCCTTCTGGCCCTGGCCGCCACCCCGATGGCCGCCCAGGGAACCGAGCCCTACAGCTTCGACCTGGGTCTGCTCGGCGGAGTCGGCGGTTCGGCGGACCTCAAGCCCGATCCCGGGCTCACCAACCCGGCCTTTTCGGCCTTCGCGCTCATGGTCACCGAGCGCTACACGCTGGTCGGGGTGCGCGCCGGGAGAATCGAGTTCGACGAGAGCAAGGGGTTCGGGAGCGACCTGGCCAAGGCCGATCTCGAGTATGCCGCGCTGGTCGGTGAATACCGCTATCCCAAGGGTTATTACGACCTGGGGGTCTACCTCGGGCTCGGTGCCTACCGCGTCAAGGGCGAGTTGCCGGACGGCGAGGCGCGCAACGAGACGGCCGTGGGATTCGCTTTCGGCCTGACGGGCGAGTTCCGGCTCTATCGCCGTCTCTACCTCGCGGCGGAAACGAACGTGCACTACGCCTTCCTCGACGAGGCGCACCTGTTCGGCGGGGCCTCGATCGGTCTCGGCCTGCGCTTCTAGGGCTGTTCGGGTGCCGCTCTCGGGCCCGCCCGCGGATCGTCAGCGGGCGGCCGAGTTGCCGATCAGGCTCTGAAGCCGCGCGCGCAGCGCCGGATCGTCCCAGTTCGTGGCGCCGACGAACTTCTCGACCACCTTGCCGTCCACCAGGAGGTAGGTCTCGGGCAGTTTGTCGGTGCCATAGCCATGGGCGACTTTCCAGTCACTGTCGAAGAGGTTCAGGCCGGCGATCTCGCCGAGGAACTCCTGCGCCTTGGCGGGGTTGTCTTCGACCGACACGAGAACGTAGCGCAGGCCGGCTCCGTCGGGGAAATCCCGGACGAGCCGCTTGAGCGTGGGGACCTCGGTGACGCAGGGCGGGCACCAGGTCGCCCAGAAATGGAGCAGGGTGACGCGGCCGAAGCGGTCTTCGAGGGAGACACTCGATCCGCTGGCGTCGACCGGCTGCGGGCGGCGAGCGAGCGAGATCCGCTCGCCGCGCGGCCAGAACAGGGCGGCGAGCACGGCGGCGACGAGCACGGCGAAGACCCAGCGCGGGACGCCCGACGGCGGCGCTGCGGGGGCCGGATCGGCAGGCGGAGGGTCGGCGGGCGGGGGCGATCCGGTCGGGTTTTCGGTCTCGGGTTCCATGCGTCCAGTTCCTGGTGCGGTTTCCCCGCTTCTTTGACCTAGACTACGCGGGAGCCGCGATTGTACCCAACCGCCCCGTCCCCCGACCCTTCCGCTCGCCGCGCCCTGCTCGTCGGCGTGGCGCGCGAGCCGCAGCAAATCCTCGAAGTCGAGGAACACCTCGACGAGTTGGCGGCGCTTGCCGAGAGCACGGGCGTGCGCGTCGGCGGGAGGACGCTGCAGGTCCGTCGCGTCCTCGAGCCGGGCACGTTGATCGGGCGCGGCAAGGCGGCGGAGTTGGTGGCCCTGGCTGACGAGGCCGGGGCCGACCTGATCCTGTTCGACGAGGACCTCTCCGGTGGCCAGGTCAAGAATCTCGAGGAGATCGTCGGGCGCCAGGTGATGGACCGCAGCGGCCTGATCCTCGAGCTCTTTCATCAGCGGGCGCGCAGCGGTGAGGCGCGGACCCAGGTCGAGCTGGCTCGGCTCAACTACCTCCTTCCGCGCCTCACGCGTCGCTGGCGCCACCTTTCGCGCCAGACGGGCGGCATCGGCGTGCGCGGCGGTGAAGGTGAGACCCAGCTCGAGGCCGATCGCCGGGTCCTGCGTCGGGCGATCTCCCGCCTGTCGCGCGATCTCAAGCAGATCGAGCGGACACGAGCGTTGCATCGGCGTGGGCGCCGCGGGACGGCGACCGTTGCCCTCGCCGGCTACACCAATGCCGGCAAGTCGACGCTCTTCAATCGTCTCACCCATGCGCAGGTTCTCGCCGAGGACCGCCTCTTCGCGACTCTCGATTCGCGACTGCGGCGGGGCTCGCTCGGACCGCAGGCGCCCGTGGTCCTCTTTGCCGACACCGTCGGCTTCATCCGCAAGCTGCCGCACCATCTCGTCGCCTCCTTCCGCAGCACGCTCGAGGAGGTCTCCGAGGCCGACCTCGTCCTGCACGTCGTCGACGCGAGCCATCCGGCCTGGCACGAGCAGCGCGACGTGGCTGCCGCGGTCCTGCGCGAGCTGGGCGTCGCCGACGATCGCCTCGTCATGGTCTACAACAAGGTCGATCGGCTGGCGACGCCGCCGCTCGCCGCGCCGGGCGAGCTGTGGATCTCGGCGACGAGCGGCGCCGGGGTCGACGAGCTGAAGGCGGAGGTGCGTCGCCGGCTCGGTCGGGAGCGCACGCCCGGAACTGCGCCAGACAGCGAGGCCGAGGCTCCGCTCGAGGTCGGCTCGTGACCCGGCAGCGACCGGCGTTGCGGACGCGCGGGGGCGGACCGGACCTCTCTCACCTGGAGAGGCTGCTCGGCGACCTGCTGGTCGAAGGGGAGATCGCTCGGACGCCGCAGGCCGTCATCTACCGGATACGCTCCGGCGGGGCGGGCGAGCGTCCGAGCGCTCTGAAGGTCGGTCTGCAGCCGCTCGACGCCGAGGACCTGATCCGTTTCCGCCACGAGGTTCGCCTGCTCTCGGAGGTCCGGCACCCGAGCGTCGTGCAGGTGTTCGACTACGGCGTTCTCCCCGGCGACTTCCCATTCCTCACGATGGAGATGGTGGCCGGCGGCGACCTGCGTGGAGCGCTCGCGGGCGCGACCTGGGACCGTCTGCTCGACTTCGCCATCCAGGCGAGTGCCGGTCTGGCGCACATCCATCGCCACGGCATCCTGCACCTCGATCTCAAGCCGGAGAACCTCGGGCTCGCGGTTTCTCCGGCGGGGGAGCTGCGGGTCAAGATCCTCGACTTCGGCCTGTCGCAGAGCGCCCGCGGACCGCTCGATCGCAAGATCCGCGGAACCCTCCCGTACGTCGCTCCGGAGATGCTGCTGCAGGACAGCTACGACCAGCGCGCCGACCTCTACTCGCTCGGCATGACGCTCTTCGAGCTCGCCACCGGCGTCCTCCCCTCGGCGGGAGACGACCTGGCGGCGATCCGCTTCCATCTCGAAGGCGAGCTGCCCGATCCGTTCACCCTGCGGCCGGACCTCCCACCTCGTCTCGGCGAGGTCCTGCTGCGCCTGCTGCGGCGGGATCCGCGCGAGCGCTACCCGTCGGCCGGTCACCTGCTGGTCGACTTAGCGTCGCTCGCCGGCCGCGAGCTCGACGCCGCACAGCTCGCTTTCGGCGAGGGGATGGTGCTGTCGTCCAACCTCGTCGGCCGCGAGGCGCCCCTCGCCGAGCTGCGCGCGGCGCTCGCCCGGGCCGGCGCGGGAGCCGGGGGCGTGTTGTTGCTCGAAGGCGGGGAGGGGATCGGGAAGTCCCGGCTGCTGCGCGAGTTCCGCCTCTTCGCCGCACTCGAAGGAGCGACCGTGGCGGCGGCGCGGGCGTCGCTTCATCGCCCCCAGCCGCTGCAGCCCGTGCTCGAGGCACTGCGCCAGTTGCGACTCGAACCGGTGGCGAGCGACGAGGGGGCCCCGGACGTGGTGACGAGCGTCGGGGTCGAAGCCGAGAGGTTCGCGCTCTTTCGCGAGATCGCGGCGTCGCTCGAGAAACGGGCGGCGCGCGAGGGGCCGATCGTCCTGATCCTCGACGATCTCCACCAGGCGAGTGCCGACAGCCTCGAGCTGGTCGGCTTCCTGGCGCGTGAGCTGGCGGCCAGCCGCACGCTGGTGATCGCTGCCCGCCGGCCGGTGCCGCGTGCCGCCCTCGAGCTGGATCTTCTCGCCCAGGTCGAGGAGCTCGCCCGCTTGCACCTGGCCCCGCTCGCCCGCGACGAGACGGCGCGGCTGGTGGGCGCCTGCCTCGGCAGCGAGGAGTTGCCCACCGCGTTGACCGATTGGGTACAGCTCCAGTCGGCTGGGGTGCCCGGGAGGGTCGCGCTGTTGCTGCGCCACCTGATCGACGAACGGGTACTGCGATTCCGCGGTGGCGAGTGGAAGCCGTCGCTGCCGGCGCTCTCGCGGCTCGCCACCGCGCCCGGCGGCACCGACGAGCTCGACCGCCAACAGCTCGCCGCCCTCCCGCTCGCCGATCGCGAGGCGCTCGACGTGGCCGCGGTGCTCGGTGAGCCGTTCCGCCTCGAGCTGCTCGCCGACCTCCTGGCGCGAGCGCCGGAGGAGGTGTACGAGCTGCTGGCGCGATTGCAGGAGGCGCGTCTCGTCGAGCGCCACGAAGAGTCGGGAAGTACGCTCTACGCGATCGCCCAGGCGCGGCTGCGCGAGTCGCTCTACGAGGCGCTCGGCGACGGGCCCCGTCGCCGCCTGCACTTTGCCATCGCCGAGCGGCTCGAGCGGCGGGCGCGCGATGGGCGCGAGGAGCTCTCGGGCGAAGTGGCCGAGCATTACTGGCAAGCTGGCGAGCGGCGCCGCAGCCTGCCGTTCCTCCTCGCCGCGGGCCGGGCGGCAACGGCCGTGCACGGACATGCGGCCGCGGCGAGCAGCTTCGGACGGGCCGTCGCCGCCGCCACCGAAGAGGGCGACCTCGAACTGGCGGCGCGGGCCCGCGTCGAGCAGTCCGACGCGCTCGCCGCGGCGGGTCAGTACGGCAAGGCGCTGCGCATCCTCGAGGAGCTTCTCGGCGAGGGCGGAGTCCCCGGACGCCGGGCCGAGGATCGCGAGCTTCGAGCCGGCCTCGAAGTCAAGGTGGCACGCCTGCAGGCACGGCTCGGCGACCACGAGGCGGCGCTCGGCGCCTGCGAAGCGGGCCTGGCGCAACTGCGCGGGCTCGATCTGCCAGAGCTCGAGATCGACCTGCTGCACGGCAAGGCCGGCGCGCTGCGCGACCTCGGCGACCCGGCTGCCGGCTTCGCGGCAGCGCGCGAAGCGCTGAGGCGGGCTTCGACCCTCGGTCTCCACCGCCAGCGCGCCGCGCTGCTCAACACGCTGGGGATGAGCTACTACTCGCGCGGCGACTGGCGGCGTGCCGGGCGGTTGATGCGCCGGGGGCTGACCGCGGCGGCTCTCGCGGCCGACGACCGGCTGCAGGTCAAGCTCCGCAACAACCTCGGCAACGTCCTGTGGAAGACCGGGGACTATGCCGGGGCCTTCCGTCACTACGAGGAGAACCTCGGATTCTGCGAGCGAGTGCGCGATCCCTGGGGTCAGCTCTCGGCGCTCAACAACCTCGGCATCCTCGAGTGCTCGCGTGGCAACTGGCGCGGGGCGCGCGAACCGTTGTCGCGCAGCTTCGAGCTGGCGCGACGGCTCCATGCCCGCGAGGCCGAAACGCTCGCTCGCCTCAACCTCGCCGAGGTCGAGGAGATGCTCGGCGACTGGCCACGGGCCCGGCGGCTGAACGAGAAGGTGCTGCGCCTGCTCGCCGAGAACCCCGATCACGGCAACCGCCTCACGGCGGTACTGCAGCTCGGCTCGCTGGCACGCAAGCGCGGAGATCACGAGGAGGCCCGCTCGCTCGCCGCCGAAACGCTCGCCGGCGCCGAGCGCATCGCCGACGGCGATCTGGCGACGCTGGCGCGACTGCAACTCGGGCTCATCGACAAGGACCGCGAGCGTTTCGCCGGCGCCGCCGGAGAGCTCGATGCCGCGCTCTCCATGGCACAAGCTGCGGGAACGCGGGAGAGCATCGCGCGGATCGAGCTTGCCCGAGCCGATCTCGCGCTGCGTCAGGGCGGGCGCGACGAGGCGGGTCTGCGAACCGCCTCCGCCCGGCGGGTCGTCGAGCAGCTCGGCGACCGCGGAGCGCTCGCCGAGCTCATGCTCCTCGAAGCGCGGCTCGCCTTCGAACGCGATGCCGGCGACGAGGCCGACCGGCTCTTCGCGGCCGGGGTGCGGCTCTTCGAGGAGCTCGAGCTGCCGTTCGAATACGCGCAAGGGCTGGTCGACTGGGGCGTTCGCTCGGCCACGGCGACCCACGCGCTCGAACGGCTCGATCGCGCGCTCGTCGCCTTCGACCGACTGGGGGCGATCGCCGAGGCCGAGCGCGTACGTGGCGCCATGGAGCTGGTCCGTGAGCGCCAGCGATTCGAGGCCGGCCGCCGCGGCTCTCCCGGCCTCTACGAGGTCGCCAAGCTCATCAACTCGAGCCTCGACCAGGGCGAGGTGCTGGCCCGCACGATGGACATCGTGCTCGCCCGGCTGCGTGCCGAGCGCGGCATGGTGGTGCTGTGGAGCTCGCTCACCCACGAGCTCGAGATCGCCGCGGCGCGCAACCTCGGCGGCGAAGAGGGGGGCGAGGGGCGACAGCTCTCCGAGACGGTCGTGCGTCGGGTGCTCGAAAGTCGCGAGCCGGTGCTCGCCGTCGACGCCCTCGCCGACCCGCGCTTCGCCGGCGCGGGCTCCATCGTCGCTTCGCACATCGTCTCCATCCTCTGCGTGCCGCTGGCGATCCGCGACCGGCTGATCGGCGCGATCTACATCGACCACCGGCGATCGCGCGACCTGTTCGGGCAGAAGGACCTCGAGTTCCTGCTGGCTTTCGCCGACCAGGCGGCGATCGCCCTGGAGAATGCGCGGCTCTTCGGCGAGCTCTCCGCAGCACGCGAGCGTCTGAAGGCCGAGAACGAGGCGCTGCGCAGCGAGGTGCTCTCGAGTCGCCACCTCGGCGCCCTGATCGGCAAGAGCCGGGCGATCCGCGAGCTCAAGGAGACGCTGGAGCGCATCGCCCTTTCCTCGTCGACGATCCTCGTGCGCGGCGAGAGCGGCACCGGCAAGGGGTTGGTCGCGCGCACGCTCCACGCCATCTCGCCGCGGCGCAGCGGGCCGTTCATCCAGTTCAACTGCGCGGCGCTTCCCGAGACGCTGGTGGAGAGCGAGCTCTTCGGCCACGAGCGCGGGGCGTTCACCGGCGCGGTGGGGCAGAAGCCCGGGCGCTTCGAGCTCGCCCACGGGGGGACGATCTTCCTCGACGAGATCGGCAAGGTCTCGCGGTCGGTGCAGGCGAAGCTGCTGCGGGTCGTCGAGGACAAGGAATTCGAGCGCGTCGGCGGCACGAAGACCCTGCGCGCCGACGTGCGGATCGTCACCGCGACCAATCTCGATCTCGAGGACGCCATCGTCCGGGGCGAGTTCCGCGAGGACCTCTACTATCGGCTCAACATCATCCCGATCGTCCTGCCGCCGCTGCGTGAGCGGCGCGAAGACGTGCCGTTCCTCGTCGATCACTTCCTGTCGAAGATCGCCCGCGACCTCGGTCAGCCCCGGCGCGGTCTCGACGCTTCGGCGCTCGAGCTCTTCGCGAGCCATCGCTGGCCGGGGAATATCCGCGAGCTCGAGGCGACGATCCATCGCGCCCTGGTCCTCTCGGCACGCGATCCGTTGTCGGCCGTCGATTTCGCCTGGATCGCCGGCGGCGACCCCCCGCGTGCCGTGGCGACGCCGCGCCAGACAACGGTGTCGCCCGCGGCCGAAGAGCTCGGAGACGGCGGCTACGAGCGGGCGATGGACGCGCTCGACCGCGAGCTGATCGCCCGGGGCCTCGCCGCCTGCGGCGGTCGCATCCGCGAGGCAGCCCGCTTGCTCGGCATCGCCCGCAACACCCTCAAGGCGAAGATGAAGAAGTACGACCTCGCCGGCCGCGAGTGACCGGTCCGGCGTCCGCGTCCCCGGTCGGCTCCCCTGTCTTGCCACCCGCTCCCCGCCTCCGCTAAGATGCCTCTCCCATCGGTGGGGCTGTAGCTCAGCTGGGAGAGCGCTTGAATGGCATTCAAGAGGTCGTCGGTTCGATCCCGATCAGCTCCACCAACTTAACTCCCAACAAAGTCAGCACTTAGCAGCAAATACGGGCCGGTCTCGGAAGCTCCGAAACCGGCCCAAAGTGCATAAAAACGCACGATTCCGCACACCGATCGAACCCAAGATTCAGGCCTCGCGAGACGCAACGAGGCGGTCGGCGAGCCGGCGAAGCTCGGCGACTTGTTGGTCGCGCTAGGCGTACCGCAAGGTCGTTCTGATGTCCTTGTGACCGACGAGCTTCGCCACCAGGTAGGCCGATTCCCCTTTCGACAGCAGGTAGGCGATGACGGCGTTGCGTGTCAGCCCGGGGTGCTCGATCTCAGGGTCGATGCCGGCGTCGATGGAGGCTCGCCGAAATCGAGACCTGAGCGTGGACCTTGGAATCGGGCGGCCATCGAGGTGGAGCAGGTGCCGCGACGAGCAAGGAGTCCCGGAGCGTGCTTTGGAGCTCTCCCGAGTTTCAGGAGCTGGAGCCTGCCCTGGGCTAGCTAGGGACAATGGCACATCTCCCCGCGTCTCTGTTGGTCTCGGGGCCGCCGAGTCGTCGATCTCGGCCCTGCGAACCCGCCGGTGCTGGCGCCGGCTACGCACGAGCAGATCTGGCGTCACGAACAACGAGCGAGGCGTGCACCCGACCCGGAGTCGCCAACCGAGATGGGTGCCGTTCCGCTCCCGCCGTAGGACGTCCTTGGCGACAAGTGGTCCCGCCCCTTCGAGCGTGCCGCGACCGGGGTGCTCCCCAGTTCTCCTTGCTTGCCGGAAGACAATTCAAGTGCAAGCGAGACACGCTGGCACAGCGTGCTGGAGAAGGTCGAGTGGGTTGGGACCCCGGACACTGCTGGTCTCGAAGATCCCGAGCCCGGCGCCCGAAGCCGCGAAGCTCAGTTCGAGCCGGAGAGTCTCCAGAAAGCGAAGACACAGAGCGTGCCGAGGAGCGAGAGAACGACGTACCGCCAGAGGGGTGGGATCCTCCCTTGGCGGGAGTAGGCGAGGGCCGCTGCCATCGGAAAGAGCAGGACGTAGAACGCTAGCAGCGCAACGACGCCAAGAACGCCACGGCCGAGGTCGGTCAGCTCCACCAGGCGCCGGGCTCCAGGAGTCAGGACAAGGAGAGGCACCGCGGCGCCGATCGCCGACACGAAGCAGAGGGCGCGGAAAAGGCCGAGTGGCAGCTGGATCACCGTGCGGCTGGTCGAAGGCGAGTCAAGAGTGGACACGCGATCTCCTCTCAGACTTGGAAATGGCAACCAGGGAAGTCTACAAGCGCTGCGACGGCGCCGCAGCTGCAGGCGAGACACACGAGGGACAAGGGTCCAGAGGGGCGGCACCCGACGGACGGCCACCGTCTGAGCCCTTCACGGCATGCACGACCTTGCACCTTCTGGTCAAGGCTCCAGGGTCAGCTGGCTCCCTTCCATCAGGAAGCCGGAGACGCAGTTCGTCGAGGAGACCGACGTGCTCGAGACTCCTGACACCAAGTCAGGGAGTGAGCCGAACCGGCATGCGACGAGATTCCCTGGGGGGAGAGCCGGGAACTCCGCCAGGCCCTCGGTCGCCTTCCGCCCGCTGAGCCGTCCCCAGTACTCGAGCATCGTGGCGCTGATCGGAGAGCCATCGACGTAGACGACGACATGGCCCAGGTCGATCGGTTGGAGCGGTCCATCCTCTGGCTTTCGATCGCGGAATCTCAAGGAAAGCTCGCCGCCTCCCCATCGACTCTCGAGGATCACCGGGCCCTTGTCTCCCGCGGTCTGCCGAACGACGAGTCGCGATCCGGGGGGCATTGCAACGAACGTGAGTCCGTTGCTTGCTCCGCTGACCTTCAACCGGAAGTTTCCGTCGAGATCCGTCGTGGACTGACCGGCGTTTCCGAACCCCTGCGCGCCGACCGGCAGCGCGAAGACCTGGGCGCCGGGAACGCCGACGCCGGACCGCACGACCCTTCCCACGACCTCGGTTTGCTTGCGGAGGACGATCCGGACATTCGCCGGCGAGTCCTCCGAGACGTTCACGAACTCCAGCAAGGACTGTTTGTCACGGGTCGTCGCCTGGAGCGGTACCATGCCTTCGTCGAGACCGAGCAGCAGGAACTTGCCTTTCTCGTCGGTTCGGGTGTCGAGGATTTCGCCCTCTCCGAGGGAGACGACGCGTGCGGACGGGACAGGAGTATCCGCCTCATCGACGACGACGCCCTCGACGCGGGTCCCTCGAAGACGAAGATCCACGAGAGCCGAGGAGGCTCCGGGGCGAACGCGGACTTCGATCTTGGGGAGGCTGCGCTGAATCGCCGGCTCCGCAGAGAAGACGTCGACGCGCCACATTCCTGGTCGAGGGAGATAGCCAGAGAAGGACCCCTTGGAATCGGAGCGGAAGGCGACCCTGGGTACGCCGCGCTTTCCTCCAAAGGTCACGTCCGCTGCGATGGGATCGCCTCCGAACGTGATCGAGCCTTTCAAGGGGACGAAATCCAGGTCGAAGCGGACCGTCTCGTCGCCCGACCCGATCTCGATCTCCTTCATCGCGAGGCTCTCGCCCTCTGACGAGATGACGCGCACGAAGTACTCGCCGGGGAGCAACTTCGGTGCGATGAACTCACCGCCGTCTCGCATCTCGAGGGTGACCTTCTCCTCCAGGCTGCCACCGGGCTGCGAGACGCGGTTGGCTTCGACGTGCCACGCGCCGCCGGCGAGATCGCGCGGCGGGTTAACGTCGACGCTGAGCTGGCGGTACGGCCCGAGCACCAGCGGCCGCCGGATATCTGTCTCGGACCGCGCCTCGACAACCACGGGCGCGAGCTCGGCTGGCGCGAGGCCCGGATGCTGCGCTTCCAGCCGGTACGTCCCTGGGCCGATCCCCTCGAAGTGAAACGAACCGCGTGAGTCGAGCTTCTCGGTGACTCCGGAGCGCTGGATCCGCTCCTCGTCCGCGGCGTTTCGGGGGCCCGACCCGTAAGGAAAGAGCAGCACCTTGGCCTTCTTCGGGTCGAAGTCCCGCTGCGTCGAAGCCACCTGTCCGAAGACCGAGGCACCGGCGCGGAGGGCAAGACGGCCGAGGTCGAGAGGCTTGCCGGGGTCGAGCGATTGGTTCCAGAAGAGCTGGGAGACGAAGCCCTTCGCCCGGAGTCGGACGTCGAGCCGTCCCGACGGCAAGACGCACTCGACGAGTCCCTCCTTGACGGGGCAGGTGACGGTTCCCTCCGGAATGGCCTCGGCGGGCTTCGCCCCAGGCGGTGAGACAAAGCGGAGATCGACCTCTCTCGGGAGGGCTTCCCCGCGCTCGACCGCGAGGAGAGCTCGGAGGCGGGCCGCTTCGAAGACCGACACCTTCAGCGCAAGGTCCGACGCGGCGCCCTTCGGAACCACGGCGCCAGCGCTCCAGTATCCCGACGTGACGTTCTCGACGTGCCATTCGAATGCCGGGTCGAGGACGACTGGTCCTTTCGTTTCGCCGCGAAGAGCGATTCGTCGAGCTGCGATCGTCGGCGGTGCATCCACGGGAGTGGCGAGGAGCTCCAGTGTCGACGGTGCGGCCGTCCCCTGGAACTTGAATTGCAGGTCGATCGCGCCAGCGACGCGAGCTGTCGTCCCCAACACGACCATGCACAGAGCGAGCGTCAGCAAGAGGTGGATCCCGGACCGGGTCATCGTCTCCTCACCCTGGCCAATGACGACGATGGACCTGCTCCGCACGCCCGAGAACCCCCAGTCCCTTGAGGCGGCGCCCTCTCCTGTCGGCTGGAGTCCTCCGGCGGAGGCTGGACGGAGCAGGTTCCTTTGATCGGGTTGATCCAAACGCTGCCGTGGCAGTACCAATCAGTCTCCTCCGTGTCGTCCAGGGGCGGCTAGGTCCCGCCGTGCCGCTCCCTACCTCTAGCTGCCGCAAGGAGGAGGAAGCTGGACAAGAGAATCTCGTGGAATGATCTGACCCGTCGGACGGCGCCTCTCGGCGCATGGCGACCCGAGCGTCGGAAGCAGACGCGACGAGGCGGGGCACTTCGCTCCTGCGGTGGGGACGCCGGCCCCTGCACGAGCTCCTCCCGACGGCGTCGGATCACCGGAAGCCCGGGCGAGTCGTGACGGCTCCCTGATCGATGCCTGAGCTTCGGCGGACGCCGCGTCCCCTCCGTCGTCCGGCACCGATGCCGGGCCGACACCTGACCTCGTTGGCAACCCGCCCGTCCCGCACCTCGGCCGCCACATGCACCTGAGAGCCACACCCTCTCCACCCAGCCGTCTCTCCCGCCCCCACCCTCGCGCCGTCTCCCTCAGCCTCCCCACCTCCCGTCCCCTTCCCCCACTCCCCACCCAGACGTCTCTCGCCTCTCCTCCGTCCCTGACCTCGCCCGCGAGATTTCCACCTGTGGACGCCCTGCTACTGGTAGTAGGAGCTATCCCTGCTATACCTGCTAGCGGAGAGTCATCTTCTGAGCACAAAGGCCTTGCCCGCCGAAATCTGTAGGAAAGTCCAGCCCACCCTGTAGCAAAGACCAGTCCGACCTGTAGCAAAGTCCAGACGACGCCCCCGAATCGACCCCGAAACCTGTAGGAAAGCCCAGCCTCGAGACCGCGTTTTCCACAGCCCTCCGAGACAGGGCTCGCGCCCCGACCTGTAGGAAACGCTAGCCGAGAGCGAGCGCCGGGCAGCCGTCTACGGCTCAGAGCCGGGAGACGGCCCGAGCTCTTGCGGCACGACGACGAGCCGACGGTTGAGGTAGGCGACGTGCGGCGGGTACGGCCGGACGATGAAGACCTTCGGATCGTTCGCGACCACCCGAGCGGTGGGGTAGAAGGTCAGGACCTTGCGCAGAGCGAGTCGGAAGTTCCGGCGAAACTCGTCGTGCGAGGCGTAGTCCGCCCCGAAGCGCGTCACCAGGTCGGCCCCGTCCGGGTCCCCGGCCCACGGGATCGCCAGGTCACTGCGACGATCCGGCCCGCTCCAGTTGCAGAGGGCGGTGTAGATGTCGATCGCGAGCGGCGACTGCAGCCGCCGCAAGACGTTCCAGTCGAGCGGAATCCGCCGCTCGAGCAGATGGCGATGAAAGGGCTCGGAGAGGAGCGCCTGAAACCCTCCCGAGGCGTTCCCCGGATGCCACCAGAGCGCATGCTCGTCGGCCAGCGTAAACGTCGTTCCCACCGTCCAGTCATAGCCGTCGCGGCGCGTCGCCGCCGTCGAGCGCAAGAGCACCCGGTAGGTCGTCGTGAAGAGCGCCTGGATCTGGTGGCGCAGGGCCTCTCGCGTCCGCGTCCCCTCGGCGACCCCGAGCATCCCGAGAAACGACCCGAAGCTCCCGTGGAACGAGACCGTGCGCGAGCTCGACTGCGCGGCAATCGTCGTCAGCCAGGCGATCAGGAGCCGCGGATACCTCCCGAAGGGCAGCCCCGTCGTCGCGCTCGCCGTGAGCTCGAGCGTCAGGTTCGCGGCCTGACGCAGGTACGAGGCGCTCGGCGGCCGCGAGTGGGGGAGCGTGGCGTGAAGGAAGAGATCCGAGAAGAGCGAGATCGCCCGGCCCCGGTTCTCCGTGTTGAAGATCGGGAAGCGCGGCCCGACCTCGGGCGCAGGGGGGCGAGAGACCTCGTCCAGCCGCAGAGTAGCCCCGAGAGCCGCGAGCGGAGGGCGCATCCGGGCCTCGGTCACGCGGGGCACACCGTCCGGGAAGAGAAGGAGCCTCGGGCCGGGCGCGCCTCGCGCCTCAGGAGAGCCCTCGTGAGCCCTCACCCCGCCGGGCGACCCCCTCGGCCGACCCTGGGGATTCCGTGCGCAAGCCCCGACGCTGCGCGCCCGGACGAGGCTCGATCCACTCGAGCCGATGTCGGCGGAGAGCTCCCGCGAGAGCCGAGGTGAAGTACTGGCCGACCCGCCGCGGCGTGTGGCCGACCCGCCGAAACCCCAGCGCGCGGAGCGCCTCGAGAAGCCCCGCGAGCACCTCCGAGGGACCCTCCACGGCGACGCGACGACGACCCGAACCGGCAGGCAACGTCAGCACCCGCGTGCCAGGTGCGTCCGACGAAGGTCCTGGGATCCCGGTCGCCAGCGAGGCGAAGGAGCCGTCGACGACGAGCTGCTGCTCGAGCGGGGCGCTCACCCGATCCTCCGGATCTTCCGCCCCAGCCGGACCTCGACCACCGGGTCGTAGCGACTCGAGCGCTGCTCGTCGAGCCAGGTGCGGATCCGGTCGCTCGTCGTCACCCAGACCCCACCGGCCTTGCGAAACTCCGGCCAGCGCTGCCGCCGGAGCAGGTTGCGCGAGGTCAGGTCATTGCCGATGCTGCGGGAGTTCTTGCCGACGGTGAGTGCGAAGAGATCGAGACGCACCAGATCGCCGGGGAGGTTGAAGCTGCCCCCCGCCGCGAGGAGCTCGAGCAGGGCCTGGAGCGAATCGTCCCGCCGCCGGCGGGGCTTCGGCCCCGGCCGAGCCGAAGAGGTCGGAAAGGGACCCGACCCGGAAGTGGCCACCCCCTCCCCCTCCGACAGACCGACCGACCGGCGAGCGCTGGACCGCCCGGCCATCAGGAGACCCTCCGCGGCGCCGGCGACGCCTCGCTCCCGAGCTCCGCGAGCAACGACTGGCAGGCGGTGATCACCTCGCGCAGCTGCTGGTGCGCGCGAACCCGCTGCTCCGGGGCGCTTTCGAAGTCGGACACCGAGTCGAGCAGCTCGGCCACCCGGACGAGCGACCGGGCAGCCCGCTGCGCCTGCGAAGCCTGTGGATCGAGCGAAGCGAAGCGCGCCGGGTCGATGACGATTCGCCCCAGGCGATGCTCGACGAAGTCGACCGCCGCCAAGGCCTCGACCCGCTCCCGATCCGGCCGAAACTCGAGCGCCAGACAGGTCAGATAGAGAAGCGTCAGATGCGGCCCGCGGTTGCCCGACTCGGCGTTGCCCCAATCCTCGATCGTCTTGGCGCTGAGCCCGAGCTCCCGACCGATGGCCGCCCCGATGCGTCGCGTCGTCCGGGCCATCGCCACCGCCGCCTCGAGCTCGAGGTCCGGCGCGGGCTGGCCGGCCAGCTCGGCCTCCCGCCGTGCCCGCTGCCGCTCCTTGAGCCGCCAGGGAGACCCGCTCACCGGCACGAAGCCCCCAAGGAGACACCCGCGAGAGCAGGGACCAAGGAAGACAGCTCCCCAGGGACACCCAAGACAACAACCCGAGGCCAAGACCCAGCTCCCCCCGTCTTCGAAGCGGTCCCCCAAGTCGCCTCCGACAGCCGAGAGGCTGGAGGGGAGTTCAGAGAAGGGAGATGTCGCCGACAAAACATGTTCAGAATCTCTGAGATCGAGTGTAGGGAGATTCTGATTTGTCGTCAATGCCGCTTCCGCGATTCAGAAGTCTGGAACAATCAACTCACCATGGAGACCATCCCGGACCGCCTGTCCCAGGCCATCGAAAACTCCGACCGCCTGCAGAAAGACCTCGCGACCGCCCTCAACCGGTCCCCCTCGGTCCTCTCCGAATGGAAGGCCGGCCGCTCCGAGCCGGACCTCGCGACCTTCGCCAAGCTCTGCTCCCTGCTCGGTGTCTCCGCCGACTGGGTGCTGGGCCTAGAAGCCAAGGCAAAGATCCCCTTGAGCCGCCCCCTAGTGATGGCGATCGAAGGCAAGTCCGCGATCGACGAGTCCCGACTCGCCGAAGCGATCGCCGAATCGATGGAAGGCGTCGACTCCGAAGCCCGCGTCGCCGCCGTGATCGCTTCTACCCGGGAAGCCGGCGGAAGAGCCGCCGAGCGGACCATTGCCCGCCTACAGTCTGATGCTCAAGCCCTGGCCGCAGTCCTCGCCAAGCCCGCCGAAGGCTGGCCCGGAGCCGACGGCAAGCCCTCGAGCGCCGAAAGCGCCATGGGACCGGTGGCCCGCATGCTCTACCGCTGGGCACTGCGGGTGATGGAGAGCGCCGGCTCCGCGCAGGAGAGGCTCAAGTAGCGCGTCAATCGACCGGGAAGGCGAGGAGCGGGCGCATCACAAGGGGCACGAAGAGGCGCACCAGATCGCTCCCGCCGCATGGGGCGGAGCGAATTCGAGCCTGGGGTGCGGAGGACCGACCCGGGGCCGTCCTTGGACGACACCCCGTAATACTGTCGCGGCGTTCCCCTGTGGCAGTACAGATGTCGGACAAGTCCACTCTTTTGCGGAAGCGAGGGCGCAATGTCGGTTCGAATGTTGGCCAAGTCCCCGGATGGTGAGTGGAGTCCGATCCAGTACGACGCGTTCTATCGATTCGAGATTCAGCTCTCGCCGGGGTATCAGGTCATCCTCCGCTATTCCACCAACGCGGCCGCCGAACAGGCCTGTCTGGTGCACTACGACAATGGCGCCCTCCAGGGGGAGATCAAGTACCTGGAGCTGCACCTTGAGTCCGGGACGCCTCCGTATCGGGACCTCAACAACCGCAGGATCACGCAGTCGGGCGTCTACTTCGTGGTCGGCTGGTCGAAGATGCTGACGCCACAACTCGAAGGGCCTGCGAACCAGAAGTGGCATCAGTCACGTGTGAAGGGTGATCTCGAGGTGCCCCTGGGCTACATCCACAAGATCGGCTTCGATGACCGCCGGGCCAACATCGAGTGGGTGAACCCGTGGCTGGCGAACGATCCGCGAGAGGAAGGGAACGACTGGGATTTTGACGACACCGTCGTCTTGATCACCTCGCCGCAGCCGATCTGAGCGCCTCGGGTCACGGCTGATCGTGCCGGCGATCGCTCGGGCTTAGCGTCGGCTTCCGGTGCGTTGTGGGCGCCTCTGACCCTTCGTCGGTCCTCTTGGCCCACCGGCAATGGCGGGGAACTCTCGCGGAGTCGGCGGTCGCAGACGGATGCCTCGATCGCGATCGGCCAAGGCGGGGAGCTCAAGCGCCCAGCGAATGACGAACCCGAGGTACTTCCAGCCAGTCCCGAACTCCCGGTCGGCGATCTCTTCGGAGTTCAAGGCGAGCCCGAGATGGGAGCATGCCGTGAGTGACCTTCTCCGTCTGAGGGGATTTTCCTTCGAGTGACGGGAGATAACGTCGCAGCCATCGACGAAACTAGGCGCTCGGCGTTTCCTGCACCATCCTTGGCCGAGCGCTTCAAGGTCAAAGGCGCGGCGCCGAGGTGACGGCGGCGAGCCTGGGGGAAGGCCCAGCGAACGTTGGCCCGCCGAGTGCGGACGTTCAGTGGGTACTGGGATCCGGCCGGTCTGCATCCGGGGGAAGCTCAGCAACCAAATGGCAGCCTTGTCTAGGCAGATCAGTCGTAGGCTGGAGGCAGGATCCCGCGTGGCCGTGAGCCAAAGCGGCGAGCCCTTCGGACGCTGTCCGATAGCAGTCTCCCGAGTGGTTCGAGTGGTACCTTGAGTACCGCGCTTGGCTAGGTTCGAAACTACCAGTCAGATGCAGACACCTACAGCCTGTGACCTGCCGGTGCCTGAGCCTCGAGCTCGTCCACCGCAAGAACGGGCGTGGCCGGCCGGGATCAAAGGGCTGCATCGCGAGGACCGGCGCATGGTCGATGGTCTCGGTTCGCGGGTGTTCGAGGATTCTGGCAGGATGCGACCGTGCTGAGCATGACCCCGCGGTGGAGTTCAAGTGCTCCCACACCATCGCAGCGATCGAGTGTCGCTGGTACAGCGGCCACGAGTGTTCGACGCTCACCCGGATCGCGGCCTAGCCGCCTGACACGGCACCCTGAGGAGTGACCATGCCCCAGCCGTCCTTTCTCCGACCGGCCAGTTGCCTCCTGGCGTGCGGGCTTCTTCTTGGGACTTCATCGGCGGCCGCTCCGGCATCCGTTTCGCTCGCGGATGTTCTCGCTGCGAGCACTGAGGTTGCGGTGTTCATGGAGACCTACCGAGCGCTGCCCACAGAGGTCCACGTCGGTACCCTGACACTCGACCCGGCTGCATTCCTCCAGGTCGCAGCCCAGGCGACGATCGCGATTGCCGACGGTAGGCCGGCAGGGACATTCACTGGGAATTGGAGCGCGCCGGTCGACCCGTATCCCCACGTGGCACTCACTCGGCAGGTCTACGGACCGGCCCTGGCTCGGGACGAGTACGTACCGTATCTTCGAAGCCTCCTCCAGACCACCGCCGACAGCACACGCCTGGCAAGCACGATCTCACTGAGGGGCGGGGAGGTTCGGCTCGTGGACCTGCTCTACGCGGTCGCGCAGATTCTTCGATATCAGGGGATCTTCGGCCATCTCCCTGGGCACGTGATGCTGACGGTCGCGAGTCCCAATGGGCTCTTTCCTTGGGCGGTCCCTGCGCAACTCCAGGAGTATGTTGGGGCGGTCCGAAACAACGAGGCCGCAGTCGAAATCAATGAGCATCTGCAATCGAGTTCGATGGACTTCTCGATGTATGAGGTCGCCAAGCAGATCGTCGCCCAGGAGACTGATGCTTACAGGGCTGGCGAACGAATCTACGACTGGGTCCATTCCCTCTGGTTCCGGAATCCATACGGCGCGACCCTCAGCTTTCCTCCGACATTCGGCAGCGCATCAAACTCCTACGAGGAAATGCGATACATGATGGGGACAAGCGGGACTCCTCATCGACCGAAGGAAGGGCTCTACCCTGCGGCCGGCCTTCCCTATGGCTTCGGCGGCGCCCTCTACGTGGCGGGCCATGGTTGGTTCAATGCGGAACTCCACGCCGCCTACGGAAGCGCGCTGAGTGCCAATCCCTTCTACTACTACGATCCCGTCCATCCCACGCCGGGGAACGCCTACCGGATTCCGTTGCTGCCTGGGGACGGCCTTCTTGCAGAGGTCGCCACGCTGGCTGCCTCTACCGGCCGCGCCCCCGACCTGCGCGCGGCCTGGATCAATGGGGAGGACATTCGTAAGTATGGAGCGCAGACTATCGCCGACCTTGTGCGGGAAGGTGGCTTCAGCACCCTGATCATCACGCTGAAGACCTTCCTGGGTAGCTACTACAGCGACCCGGATATCCCAAGTCAGGGTCCAGGACTGCCCGCCGAAGTGGAGGACACCATCCTGGCAGCGAAACAGAACGGTCTGCAGGTCTTCGCCGCCATGAACACCCTCGCCGATCGGCGGTTCTTGGACGAGGGTGGCTTCGACCGAGCCCAGAAGTTCCAGACACCACTCTATGGGACGTATCCAAGGAGCGAGTTCTACCTTTCGCCATGTGTGCCTGCCGTCGTCGCCCATCTCCATGAAGCGATAGCCAGGATTCTTGCGCTCAACGGACTCGATGGAGTTGTTCTTCTCGAGTCCAGTGTTCACTCTGATGGGTGGGCCAACGCGGAGTGCCCCCCGGGAGCTGTCGCCTCTACCCAGAGTAAGCGAACCTATCTCGCAGCTTTCGTGAACGAACTGGCCACGTACGCCAAGCAAGTCGACTCGCGGGCCAAGGTACTGCACCTGACAGCTCCGCTCATGGACGAGGAGGGCCGGGGAATATTCCTTCAGACCATCGACGATCCCGACCTGTCTGCATTGGATCCGGCCGTGGTTGATGGAGTGATTCTTGACGTGCCTGGTCTCGCGTGGCTCACGAGCGCTCGGGAAGCGCGCCAGGTGATCGTCCAGCAGGCACTCGACGCCACCACGATTCCAGTCCATCAAACCGTGTACCTCAGCAAGGAATGGCAGTTCCCTTCGGAGTTCTATCGCGGGCTTGGCAGCCGGCTGGCGGCCGAAGGACTTGCAGGCGTGGTGCTGGTATCCAATGTCTCGGGGGCCGGCGAGCTCGGCAGTGCCTTCGTCGACGAGCACTGGGCGAAGATCAAGGACGGCCCTTTCGCCGATCGTGTGCCGTGCCGACCGAATGACACTACGCTCTGCGTGAGTGATCATCCGGGGGACAACCGGTTCAAGGTCGAAGTCGCTTACCGCACCTCTTCGGGTGGTGGGCTGGCGGGCTACGGCCACGCGATCCCGCTCGAGGCACTCGGCGTTGGCCGGGGCGGCCTCTTCTGGTTCTTCGGTCAAAACAATCCGGAGATGCTCGTCAAGATTCTCGACGGCGGAAGCTACTTCTGGTTCTTCTCGTCTGCCGGAACGAACGTGGGATTGACGACCACCGTCACTGACACCACGAGCGGCAGCAAAGTCATCTATTCCAACCCGGACGGCAAGGCCGCGCTCCCAGTGCAGCACACCTCGGTATTCTCGCCGGACGGCAGCGTTGGTCCTCCATATGTGCCGGTCGAGACTTCGTTCGACTACGGTCGAGATTTCACCCAGGGCGCGACGGGAGCCTCCATTTGTCTTCCAGACGCAGGTACGCTCTGCCTGAGGAACCGCTTCAGGGTCGCAGTTCGCTACGAAACCTCCCAGGGCGGGGGGTTCTCGGGTGCTGGTGTTGCCATACCGCTAAGTTCTGAAGGAGTCGAGGACGGTGGCCTGTTCTGGTTCTTTGGCGGAACAAACCCCGAGATCCTGGTGAAAGTGCTCGATGGGTGCGCCGTGAACGGCATGCAGTGGGTGTTCTTCTCCGCGGGTACGAACGTTGGCTACGTTCTGACGGTCGAGGACACGTTGCTTGGCATTCGAAACGAGTACAGGAATCCGGACATGCATCCGGCGCCTCCCGTCCAGCACACCTCCGCTCTACCGTGCACGTTCCCGTAGGGGCTCTCTTCCCCGTCTCCTGCTCCAGGACGGGTCTCGACACGGAAGCAGGTTTCGTCTCGTTCCCGACTCGATAGAAGGCGACCGTCGAGTGTGGTCGAGAACGGTCGGGGTTCAGTCTCTGAGAGAAAACCCCATCACCGCGGCAACGTCGCGCACGCGGTCGTCGTAGGAGGCGATCTCGAGCTTCGCGCCGGAAGCGCGGAGGAAGTCGGCGCTAGCGAGGTGGAGCGCGTCGAGAGTGCGTACCGGCTTTGGGAACGGTTCGAGCGCTCGCGAGAGGACTTCAGGGGCGAGCTCGAGGAAGGCGACGCGGGCGAGAAGGTCCCGGGCAGCCTCGCCGTGGGAGTTCGCCGCGCCGAGCCGGTGCAGCCGCGTCCAGATCTCGTACTCGAGCAGTCTCGACGAGACCAGTGTCTCGGCCCAGAGCGACGCTGGAGGCCGGCGATCCTCGCCGAGGAGTTGGGCAAGCGCCACCGAGGTGTCGAGGTAGATCATCGCTCGGCGCGGTCTTCGTCGAGACCGCGGAGGATCTCGCGGAGCGGAAGCGCGGGGATCGAACCTGGAGGATTCGGAGACCTCATCAGCGGCGGGGTCAGGATGCCGCGGCGGACGAGATCGGCGAGTCGCGCGTCGTCGGCCGACTTCGCCCGACCCGGAAGCGGCGGGCCGAGCTCGGCGACGACGCGATCGCGATCGGTCACCAGGACGACCTCTCCGCCGCTGGCGAGCCGCACGTACTCGCTCACCTTGTCCTTGAACGCCTTGATGCCGATCGCTCTCATGGAGCTATTGTAGCCACGGGTGGCCACATTGGCCAGAGCCCCACTCTGATCCACTGCGCTGCTTCCTCGCAGCACGTTGACGTCTACGTCGAACCCGGGGCGGACCCGGGCAGGTGCAAGCCTCTCGTATGGAGTCTCTTCCGTTGGAATGGCACCCAGTGGCCCAGTCTCCCGAGCAGTCTTCAATGGTCGAAAGACAGGGAAGCGAGCCAGATCGCCGCTTTTTCGCCCAGTAGAAGACGGGGAACTTCTCGCAGCGACCGGAAGCGCCGAAGCTCTCGGGACGCCCACTCAGTGGCGGGGCCAGTATGCCCCGCTGGTCGAGGTTGGCGAGGAGCGCGTGAGGTCCCGACCCCCACCCGGCCTTGCACGGAGCCGGAGGTGTGGCTGGGCCTCGAGGGGTTTACCGGGGCGTCGTGCGACGGCAGCTCGACGGAGACGCGAGAGACGACGCTGGCGCTCGGCCCGACATTGGGATGGGTCACCGCGGAGCTGCGGGGCTTCCGTCCGGGCAGTGCGCTCGTCGCGCACTCGTCGCGCACTCGGTGCGGATGCGGGCGGAGGTGCGGGGATTCGGGATCATCCCTGCCTACACGGTGGAGATCGACCAGCCGCTCTTCGCCCTCGACGTCGACCTGCTCACCGACGTCTTCGAGTCCGGGGATCTCGCCGCCTGGGGAGCGGTGCGCACCGGGTTGTAGACTGATCGGCATGGAGAGCGGGCGATCAGTCTGCTGCGCTCGCATGGCGGGGGCGGTCCTGCCGGTGCTCTTGCTCCTCGCCGCGGCGTGCCCCGTCGGTGCCGAGGGGCTGACCCTCGTGTCCAGGGCGATCGGAGCGGACACTCCTGCGGGCTGGACGCACGAGTCCGTCATCAGCGCCGATGGCCGGTACGTCGTGCTCGTCACCATCACTTCCAGCCCGATCCCCGGCGTCGTCGATCTCAACGGCGGCGAGGACATTTACCTCTGGGATCAGTCGAGCGACACGCGCGAACTCGTATCGCACGCGGCCGGGCATTCCGAAGTGGCAGGCAACGGTCGCTCGCTTCCGAAGGCAATCAGCGCGGACGGTCGATTCGTCCTGTTCGAGTCGCAGGCAAGCGACCTGGTCGTCTGGGGCAGTGGCGTCCTGGCGGCTGAAGGCGTCTTCCTCTGGGACCGGGAGTCCGGATTCGTCTCGCTGGTGTCCCATCGCGCCGGAGACGTGACCTCGCCCGCGAACCGGGAATCGCGCGCAGCGGCCCTGAGCGGGGACGGTCGATTCGTCGCGTTTACCTCGGCCGCGACCGACCTCGTCGCCGGGGCGAGCGACGGCAACCAGCGCGACGATGCGTTTCTCTGGGACCGGCTCTCGGGGAATGTGAGCCTCGTTTCGCATGCCTTCGGTTCGGCGGCGACCACGGCGAACGGCAGCTCGTGGGCGATGGACTTGTCGGCCGACGGCGGAAGCGTGGCCGTCTACTCCTCCGCCACCGACCTGTTGCCAGGGGCGAGCGGCGGCCCGGAGAGCTGGCAGGCCTACTCGATCGACCGGGAGACCGGTCTCGTCAGCCTGGTGTCGCACGTCCCGGGCTCGGGCACCACGCCCGCGGGAGGCCAGTCCCATCCGGTAAGGTTCAGTCAGGACGGGCAGACGCTGCTCTTTTCGTCGACCGGTTCGGACCTGGTCGCCGGAGGTGTCGACACCAACGGGTACACCGACGCCTTCGTCTGGGACCGTGGCACGGGCGAGGTGACGCTGGTCTCTCACGCCGCGAGCTCGGCGACCTCGGCGGGGAATCGGGAGTCCACCCCCAAGGCGGTGAGCGCGGACGGGCGCTTCGTGACCTTCGAGTCGCGGGCGACCGATCTGATCCCCGGGGAGGTCGATCCGCATAATGAGCAAGACGTCTTTCTCTGGGATCGGAGTACGGGAGCAATCACCTTGGTCTCTCACGCCCACACCTCGGTGACGACTCCCGCCGACAGCTACTCCTTCGCGACCTCGCTGAGCGCAGACGGACGATTCGTCGCGTTCTCCTCGTGGGCGAGCGACCTCGTGGCGGGAGGGACTGGCCCTGCTAGCAAGTCCGACGTCTTCTGCTGGGATCGCGAGTCAGGTGAGGTCTCGCTGGTTTCTCATCTGTCAGCGTCGCCCACCGCGGCGGGGAACAACCACTCGGGGTCAGCTGCCCTGAGCGCGGACGGTCGCGTCATGGCCTTCTCGTCCGCGGCGACCGATCTCGTCGCAGGAGCTCGCGACACGAACTGGTCGGAGGACACCTTCCTCTGGACACGAGAGACGGGGTCGGTGACCTCCGTGTCGCGGAGATTGCCCGGGGCGATCGGAGCCAGCGCGAACCCTTGCTACGCAGGGCTGATGAGCAGCGACGGTAGGTTCGTTGCCTTCAAGTCGGCCGCCGGGAACCTCATCCCAGGAATCGTTGCGGAATACCCGAAGGCCGCCGTCTTCCTCCGGGACATGGAAACCGGATCGGTCGCACTGGTCTCCCACGTCCCCGGCTCCGCGACGGTTGCGGGGAACCGAGACTCCGAACCGGTCGCCATGAGCGACGGCGGACGATTCGTCGCCTTCACATCGGGAGCGACCAACTTGGTCGCGGGGGAGGTCGATCGCAACGGGTACAGGGACGACGCCTATCTCTGGGACCGCGGCACCGGGACCGTGGCACTCGTCTCGCACGTCCCCAGGGCGAGCGCGACGACAGGAAACAGCGCGTCCGTGCCCAGGGCCCTGAGCGCAGACGGCCGCTTCGTGGCCTTCTACTCGTTCGCTTCGGACCTGATCGTAGGCGGGACGGACTCCAATCGGCAGGCCGATGCCTTCCTCTGGGATGCCCGGACCGACAGGGTGAGCCTCATCTCCCATGTTCCGGGCTCGACGACCCGGGTCGCCAACCACCACTCGGAACCGGTGGCGATGAGCCCGGACGGGAAATTCGTCCTCTTCACCTCCTACGCGACCGATCTGGTGGTCCCGGGCAGCGACCCAGCGGTCCGCGCGCCGCAGGTCTACCTCTGGGAACGCGAGACCGGAGCGGTGACGCTGGTGTCCCATGCCGCGGGATCCGCCACGTCGCCGGCCAACGCGACGTCCCACCCCGGTGTGCTGAGCGCGGATGGAGGAGTTGTAACGTTCCCATCGTACGCGAGCGACTTGGTGGCGGGCGGAGACGACCGCAACGGAGAGCGGGACGTCTTCTCGTGGGACCGGTCGACCGGAGAGATCCGGCTGATCTCCCATGTCCCGGGAATGCCGAACCGGGCCTGCGACGCCGGAGCACCGGGAGCGGTCGCGAGCGGTGATGGGCGCGTCGTGGCCTTCTTTTCCAGGGCGACCGACCTCGTCGCCGGCGGTACCATTCCGGGCGAGCCTGCCGGAAACGTGTTCACTTGGAGTCGCGAGACGGGGCTCGTCGAGCTGGTCTCCCATGTGCCCGGGATACCGACGCTGGCGGCTAACGGCCTGTCGTACCCGTCGGCCGTGAGCCCGGACGGGAGGTATGTTCTGCTCGCGTCGAGCGCGACAGACCTGGTCGAAGGCGTCAGCGACAGCAACGCGACGGAGGATGTCTTTCTCTGGGACGGTGAGACGGACTCGATGGCGCTGATCTCGCGCTCCTGGAGCCGTCCGCTTGCCTCAGGGACCGCCATCTCGCGGGCCTATGCGCTGAGTGCGGACGGGGGGCGAGTCACCCTCGGATCCGCCTCGGCGAACCTCGTTCCGGGGGACTTCAACGGCAAGGAACAGATCTTCTGGTGGACCGCCGGCGAGGCGCCGCTTTGGTCGGACGGGTTCGAGACCGGGAGCTCGGCAGACTGGGCGGGGAGGCATTCCGACGAGGCCGTTCCGCTCCTGCGCTGACGGCTACCGCCGGTGCGCGCATCTTGGCGAACCCAAGAGCCTTCAGACCGTGGGGACAGCGCGCGCGGTGGCGCCGGGCGGATCGAGGGTGGAGTTGCCCCGATCCGGTGGACAGTTTAGGACTTTCGGCGTCATGACGGCATTTGGGAGGGGGAGCAGGAGACTCGAAGAGTGCCCATCGGCTCTCTTCCCCGTGTCTTGATCCAACGCGGATCTCGGAATGGGAGTTCGCCCTGGCTCATTTGAGGGCACCCGGCGGTGGCCTGGAAAGCCGGCACCCCCGCGGCGCGATCGACGCGCGATGGACAGGTGTGACTCCGTGCTCGATGTCCTGTGGTCAGCAGGAGCCGTGCGATGTGTTTCGATCTGATAGTGGCGCCCAACTCGTCTCTCGACCGGGTCTACATCGGCGGCATTCCCAAGGTCGATCCTGTGCGTAACGGTCTGCAGGGCTTCGGTTCGCGACTGACGCCTGTATGTGAGACGCCGCCGTAGGGCGCGAGGGGCGGATTCTCTTGACGGGGTAGCGCGAAAAGGAATCTGGCCTCGGTGCCAACTGATCCCCTCGCCGGGAGTAGGCGCGTGGGCGCGCTCGACAGCGAACTCGTCGGCAGCAACGGTGGAAACTGGACTCGAATTGAACCGACGGCCGCCAAGTCTCTTTGCGTGTTGAATTTGGACCTGCATGGCATTCAAGAGGTCGTCGGTTCGATCCCGATCAGCTCCACCAATTTAAACCCCAATAAAGACAGCACTTAGCAGGAAATATGGGCCGGCTTCGGAAGCTCCGAAACCGGCTCAAGGTGTATAAGAACGCACGATTCCGCACACCGATCGAACCCAAATCGAACCGCTTTTCCAGCCTTCACGCGCTGTACCCGAACGTTCGGTGAGTGCGTCGCCGAGCTCTGGTCAGTCCCGCGCCGCGAAAGCCGAGCGATGGAACGCCCAGGCGTTCTCGCCGAGTGCCGCGAGGACGGCACGGGTGTCGTGGCCGACCGAGGGCAGGGCGGTGAAGGTGTGGGCGATGCCGAGCCGGGTGAGGTGTCGTCCGAAGTCGCGATTGAGGGCGAAGGTGTCGTCGCGTTGCCCGACGACGATTCGCACCGTCGTTCGTCCTCGGACGCGCGCGGCGTTGAGCTCGGCGGCGACCCACGGGCTTTCGGCGCGGAAGACCGACAGGTCGCCGCCGTAGACGGTGGCGAGAATCTGTCGGCGCTCTTCGGGGTTCGCCCGGGCGCGCGGGCCTTGGAAGTCGAGATCGAGCGGTCCGCCGGCCAGGATGGAGATGGCGCCGAACATCTCGGGGTGCTTCAGGCCGAGGCGCGCCGCCCCGTAGCCGCCCATGCTGAAGCCTTCGATGGCGCGCCCGGCGCGCGTGGAGAGCGTGCGGAAGCTCGCGTCGACGTCGGGGACGATCTCGCGGACGAGGAGGGTCTCCATCGGCGCGGATCCGTCCGCGGCGTCGCACCACATGCTGGAGGCGAATCCGTTCGGGAAGACGACCAGCATCGGCGGGATCTTCCCCGTCCGGATGGCGTCGTCGAAGTACGCGGCCAGAGGAGCGATCCCCTCGAGACCGCCTCCGCTGCCGTGCAGCCAGTAGAGCACCGGGAAGCGCTCGTCGGCGCCTTGTCCGTACCGCTCGGGCACGTCGACGTGAGAGCTGACGGCCGCCCTCACCGAGGCGCTGCCGACGGTCGACGGACGAACCGATCGACTTCAGGATCGCCGACCGCGCGACGCGACGTCGGAGGGGCGGTCGGGAGGCGAGGACTGCTCCACCGACCGCGCCGCGTTGGCGTCGCTCTCGGGGATCATCCCCAGCGCGGCGAGCGCCGCAGCGGCAACGGGACGTGCCGGCGCGAGGGCAACCTCCACGCCGATCGGCTCGCGAGGAGGCGTGCTGGCGGTGCGGTGGCGCTCGAACGCGGCTCCCCGCTCGCCGGGCGGCAGGCCGGCGATCCGCCGCAGCGCTGCGTCGTCGGCGGCGAGGGAATGGAAGGGTGCGAGGGCGGCGACCACGATCGCCTCGTCGGAGAGGCCATTGGTCTGGATCTCCAGGCGGTGCGGCTCCGGCGGAGCGAGCACGGCGGCGGATGGCCACGCCGGCGTGAGATGGAGCGCCGCGCAGGTCGCCTCGTACACGGTCCGGCTGGCGGCGATCTTGCCGTCGAGGGAGCTCCCGGCGAGGTGCGGGGTGGCGAGCGCCGCCGCCGTGACGCTCTCGGTGGCGACCTCGGGCTCGCCTTCGAACACGTCGAGCAGCGCGACGATCCGGCCCCTCTCGGCGAGCAGGGCGGCCGAGTCGACGACCGAGCCGCGGGCGCAGTTGACGAGCAGCGCACCGTTGCCCAGGGTGGCGAGCTCGCGGCCCCCGATCAGGTGCCAGGTCGGATCGCTGCCACCGCGGGTCAGCGGCACGTGGAGCGTGAGCAGGTCGACACGCGACAGGAGCTCGCGAAGGGGCAGGAAGCCGGCGGCTCCCTCGGCTCGCGCTCGCGGCGGGTCGCAGAGCAGCACCTCGCCGCCGAAGGCCCGTGCGAATGCGGCGACGCGCCGCCCGACGTGGCCGACGCCGACCACGCCGACGCGTCGGCGAGAGAGCGGCACGCCGTCGCGCAGCGCCTGCGCCGTCAGCGCCGCTGCCCACCAGCGTTGGACCGCACCGGCGTTGCTTCCCGGTGCTGCGGCCCAGGCGATGCCGCGCCGTTCGATTGACGCGATGTCGAGGTGGTCGACGCCGCTGGTGACGGTGCCGACGAAACGGAGGTCGCACGCCGCGAGCAGCTCCGCGTCGACGCGCACGGTGCTCCGCACCCAGAGGGCGTCGGCGCCGACCAGCGCTTCCGGGGCGATGGCGGATCCGGGAAGCGCCACGACCTCGCCGTGCGCGGACAGGGCCTCCACGGCGAACGGAATCTGGGAATCGACGACGAATCGCATGCGAGCGGTCTCTCTGGCCTACCTTATGACAGCGACTTGCCCGAGGCGGAGAGCCGGGCGAGCAGCGCCGTGCCGCCGTCGAACCGCCAGCTCGTCGCGTGCGAGGCGCGCGCGTGCCACGGGTAGCCGGCATCCTCGGCCAGCCGCGCAACGTGATCGAAGCCGCCGCTCCAACGCGACGGCCCGTCGGCCTCCCGCAAGGCCACGATGTCGGCTTTCGTCGCGCATGGCAGGCGGGCGATCGAGTCGAGGTTGCGCTCGAAGGTCGCGCGACCGAGGAGAGGCTGATCGAAGGCGACGCGTCGTGCATGCGCCACATTGAGCGACGTGAGCAGGAGCCCGGCCAGGGCCAGGGGGTGAACGGTGCGAACCCGGTGGCGCGAGGGATGACGGCGGGGGGCGCGCATGCAATCCGCAAACGGTGCTTTCACAAGGCGGGAAGCGGAGTGGTCCCGACCGCGACGCTCCGAACGCCACCGTCGGAACCCCTGCCGGCACGGGGCCGCCAAGTTGATGGGCGGGCGACGAGAAGGAACTGCGATGCGACGAACAGCGAGTGAGCGTTTGCCGCCCTCCGGTGGCGAAAACGGGGGTCCGTACGCCGGCATGTGAGTTGCTCTTTCGTCACTGCCGCGCGAGCTCGCGCTCGTGCGCAGAGATGCGGGCGACTCGAGGAGGGAATCATGATCGTGCAGAGTAGGAAGGCGACGTCGTCGTTTGTCAGCAAGAGCGCGCTCTCGCAGCGCCGGTGGACCGGATGGCTTCCGGTTCTCTGTCTCGGAGTCGCCGCCGTTCTCGGCAGCACAGCAAGCGTCGAGGCGACCGCCGCGTTCCCCGACGCGACCTTCGAGCTGGTGGGCACCATGGCCCAGGCGGAGGCCCCGCTGGCCTTCGCGATCGCCGAAGCTCCGGTGGACGGCAGCTCGCTCGTCGTCGGCGGCTCGACGCTCGGCGGGACCTGGCTTCGCTCGGTTCGTCGCTACTCGCTGGTCGACGGAAGCTGGCAAGTCCTCGAGAATGTGCTTCCTTACCCTTGGTACAACAACGAGCGGCACGGTGCGGCGCTGGCTTCCAACGGGCTGGTCTATGTCGGTCCTGGCGATGGACCCGGAGGATGGGGACAGCACGACCGCATCATCGAGCTGGACGTCACCGCCGGAACCGCGCGCGAGCGGGCGCCGATCGTCTCGGCGGGAGCCCGCATCTGGGGCGTGGCGCTCGCCGCAGCGCCGGCGTCGCGCGGCGGGGTCTACCTGATCGGCGGTTGGAACGGCGGTGGGATCTCGGATGTGCGTCACTACGACCCGGCAACCGATCAGACGCGGTGGGTCGGCCACCTCGCCGTTCCACGGACGGTGGGCGTTCGCGTCAGTCACGCGAACGGCCGCGTCTACCTCTTCGGCGGCAACACCTTCGGCACCATGTCGATCGTGGAGGTCCTCGACACGAACACCGAAACGATTCGCACCATTGCCAACCCCGGTGGATTCCAGTTCATCCACGGCACGCTCGGCTGGGTCGGCGCCGACGGGTTCATCTACCTGTGGAATCCGATCGGCAGCTTCATGGGGGCGAGCTCGGATCGCATCATCCGCTTCGACCCCGCCACCGAGACGTTCGAGAACCTGGGTGACTCGCCGATGCCGACGGCAATCCCGATGTCTGCCTTTGCGGACCTCGAGGGCGGGCGGACTCTCTACTTCGGCTTCGCTCGCCCCGGCTATGTCTGGGGCGCCTCCGGGACGATTGTCGGCGAGGTCTGGCAGTTGACGCCGATGACGTCGAACGAAGATCCGGTGGCCGACGCCGGGGTGGACCAGCAATTGACGGCTGACGCCGCCTGCCGCACGACGGCTCACCTCGACGGCTCGGCGTCCTTCGACCCGGACGGCGACGCGCTCGCCTTCCGCTGGACGACGCCGGCCGGCTCGTTCGAGTCGGCAGCGGTCGACGTCGTCCTCGCTCTCGGCGACCATGGGATGCAACTTCAGGTCACCGACGGCAAGGGAGGGTCGGACACCGACGAGGTGACCGTTCGCGTCGTCGACGGAACCGGCCCGACGGTCGAGTTGATCGGACCGATGCTCCAGCAGGTCGAGTGCGGTCAGACGTACGTCGAGGCGGGAGCCGCGGCTCGCGACAACTGCGATGCCAGTCCGACGCTCGCCGCGACCGGCACCGTGTCGAGCAGCGTCCCGGGAAACTACGAGATCCGCTATGTGGCGAGCGACGCCAGCGCGAACCTCTCGGCGACCGCGGTGCGCACCGTTGCGGTCGTCGATTCGGTGGCGCCCACGACGCCGGCGGTAAGCGCCAACCCCACCCTGCTCTGGCCGCCGAATCACCGGATGGTGGCAGTGAGCGTCGTCGCGTCGAGCACCGACCGCTGCACGCCGACGCCAGCTTGCGCGATCACCGCGGTGACCAGCAGCGAGAGCGTCAACGGGGGTGGTGATGGCGACACCGCTCCCGACTGGCAGGTCGTCAGTGCGTCGCAGGTTCTCCTGCGTGCCGAGCGTTCGGGTGGCGGACCGGGCCGGGTCTACACCGTGACCGTGGCCTGTGCCGACGCGAGCGGCAACCGCAGCGTCGGTTCCGCGACGGTGAGAGTGCCGCTGAACCAGTCCGGTCGCTGAGGAGGGCGGGTCCGCTCGTGAGGAGAGGACGTCCGGCTTGTCGGCAGCCCCGGCCGCCGACGAGCCGGGCGGTCTCTCCTCCGGTGGCACCGCGACCGCACACACGCCGCGAGGGGGTCTTTGATCCTTCCCCGGCGCCTCGTCTGGAGAGGCTGGTGGGGCCGAGGCCGAGCCGGCGCCCCGTCGGGCCTCCGGCGCTACGTCGAAGGACTCGTCGCCTGGGGATGCCGTCAGCCCTTCCAGGCGAGTCCGAGCAGGGCGTCGCCGACCCAGGGGACGGTGACGAAGCGGCGGAGCCGGGCGAGCGGGCGCAGGATGGGCGTCGATTCGCCGACGGAGTGGAAGTTGAAGAACGTCTCGACGCGGATGTCGGAGAACCCCGCGCTGCGCAAGGCGCCAGCGAGTGCGGGGCGCGAGAAGAGATGGCGGTGCGTCGGGTCCTGGTACCAGGACCACCGGCGACCGAGCAGGGGGCGCGCGAGGCTGTGGGCGTTGAGCGTGATGGTGAGCAGGACGCCACCCGGGCAGAGGACGCGATGGCATTCGGCCAGTGCGGCTCCTGGATCCGAGACGTGCTCGATCACGTCACAGAAGGCGATGGCTTCGAAGGAGCCGTCGGCGAGCGGAAGTCGTTGCGCGTCGGCACAGAGGAGGCGCCGCGGCGTGCGTTGACGCGCACAGGCGACGAGAGCGTGCTCGATCCCCCAGGTGGCGATGCCGCGACCGGCGAGCTCGTCGACGAGCAAGCCGACGCCGGCGCCGAGGTCGAGCGCACGCGGTGCCGCCGGCGCTTCGGCCAGGAGGCGATCGGCCACGGCGCGCAGGTAGCCGACCTTGCCGGCATGGAGCCGGAAGTAGTCGCGCGCGAAGTAGCCGGGCTCGTAGCCGCTCATCGCGGTCGCTCTCGGGCGGCGCCTCCGGCCTGCCGAGGGGCAGCGCGGCGGGCGGCGAGGTGGCGCAAGAGCCGCTCGTAGGCGGTGGCCAGCGCCGGCCAGTCGAAGTCCCCCGCCCGACGGCGGGCGGCGCGGGCGAGCGTCCGGCGTCGCACCTCGTCCCCGAGCAGGGAGGCGATCGCCGTGGCGAACGCCTCGGCGGTCGGCTCGCAGGCGAGGCCTTCGATCCCGTCGCGCACCAGCTCGCCGACGGCGCTCTCCGTCGAGCGCGCGAAGACGACGGGAGCTCCCGCCGCCATCGCCTCGAGCGGGACGATCCCGAACCCTTCGCGCAGCGACGGCTGCACCACCAGCCGCGCTCCGGCGAGACCGCGCCAGACGTCCTCGAGGTGCGGCACCTGCCCGTGGAACTGCACCCGGGGGGCGACGCCGAGCTCGTCGGCGAGCGCGACGAGCCGTGCCCGCTCCGGTCCGTCGCCGTAAATCGCGAGCAACGGGCCGTGCGGGACGAACGGTGCGAGCCGCGGCAGCGCCGCCAGCAGGAGGTCGACCCGCTTGTGGGCGAGCAGGCGTCCGGCGAAAACGAGCGGCGGACCGGGTGGCGCACCCGCGGTGGCGACGGCGAACCGCTCGAGGTCGAGGCCGCACGGCGTCAGGGCGACGTCGTCGCGCCGTCGCAAGAGGGCGAGCCGCCCGCGGCCGAGCTCGCTGGTGGCCGCGACGCGTGTGCCGAGGCGCGCGGCAGCGGACTCGAAGGTGCGATAGAGCGGTGCGAGGAGCGGACCGACGTAGTCTCGCCAGTAGGCCCCCCAGACTTCGTACCAGACGACGAGCAGCGGCACGCCGGAGGCGCGGCAGCGCAGAGAGACTCCTGGCAGGTGGGCGAAGGGCATGTTCGCCGTCTCGACGACGTCGAAGTCGCGCACCGAGAGGCGCGCTGCGCGCAACGCGTAGTCGAGGGCGCGGCGGTTGCTGCGCCGGCCCCCGAGGTTGTAGAGCCCGCGAGGCTCGCCGAGCGAGAGCCGGGTGACGCCGGTCGGGGCCGGGCCGTCGCTCGCGCCGAAGCCGGCCAGCACGACCTCGACCCCACGTCGCGCCAGGGCGGCGGCGAGCTCGGCGTTGCGGCTCTCGATGCCGCCCGCGTAGTCGGGGGCGAGCGTCTCGTAGAGCAGCAGCAGCCGCAGTGGGCGATCGACGGCCGGTGGCGAGAAAGCGGTCACCGTCCGGCGATCAGCGCGGCAAGCTCGTCGGCGCGACGGTTGACCGAGGAGAGGATGACTCCGCAGGAGAACGACAGCGCGGCGAGCACGAAGAGCGCGGCGGCGAGAACGGCGAGGGGCAGTCGGTGGACCAGCCCGGTTTCGGCGAAGTCCACCAGGACCGGCCAGCCGCACAACAGAGCGCTCGCCGAGAAGAGCGTGGCGAGCGCGCCGAAGCAGGTCAGCGGCCGGTAGTCGCGGAAGTAGGTGAGCAGGGCGAGCAGGATGCGCGAGCCGTCGCGCCAAGTCTCGAGCTTGCTCGTGCTGCCCGCGCCGCGCGGCCGGTAGTCGACGGGGATCTCGGCGATCGTGAGCCCCCGCCTGGCCGCCTGCAGGGTGAGCTCGGCCTCGATCTCGAAGCCGGTGGCGAGCAGCGGCGCGGTGCGCAGGAAGCGGCGCGAAAGGAGGCGATAGCCGGAGAAGAGGTCGCCCGTTCGCACCCCGAAGAGCAGGCGGACGAGCGCGATGAAGAGCCGGTTGCCGACCGAATGCCCGGCGGGGAAGGCCCCGTCGGCGGCCTGCTGGAGGCGCGTGCCGACGACCTGATCGGCGCCGTCGAGGCCTGCGGCGACGAGCGCCGGAGCTGCGTCGGCCGGGTAGGTGTCGTCGCCGTCCACCATCAAGACGAAGTCCGCCTCGGTGGCGGCACGAAATCCCGCCAGGACGGCATTTCCCTTGCCGGGGTTCGGCTCGCGAATCACCCGGGCACCGGCTTGCCGCGCCGCCTCGGCGGTGCCGTCGCGCGAGCCGTTGTCGACCACCAGCACCTCGGCGAGGGGTAGCGCGGCGCGAAAGTCCCGGACCACTTTGGCGATGTGGGAGACCTCGTCGTGGCAGGGAATCACCACGACGACCCGCGCCGTCTGGGCTGCCATCCGCTCTCCGGTCTGCTGCCGCGGCTCGAATTCGGACATCGACCGGACTCTAGCAGCGCACCCCGGCGACCTCGCGCGAGGCCCGCCCGTTGGGGCGGGGGCGCCGGACGACGACCCGCCTAGAGTCGGACGACTCAGGCCGCGAAGGTGCCACCCGCGGGGAGGGGCGATTGCGAATCCTCTTGGTCAAGCCGAGCCCACGACTCGCGACGATTCGCGGGCTGCAGGCGTTCCAGCGCCTCGAGCCGCTCGAGCTCGGCTACCTCGCGGCGGCCGCGGGGCCCGGCCACGAGATCCGGGTGCTCGACCTGCGCCTCGCCTGGTTTCCCGCGCGCGCCTTCGCCCGGAGCCTGGCGCGATTCCGGCCCGAGCTCGTCGGCTTCACCGGGTACACGCACGAGGCGACGGCGGTGCTGCAGCTCGCACGCCAGGCCCGCTCCGCCCTGCCCGCGGCGCGCATCGTCGTCGGTGGGCATCACGCGACGGTGGCGCCGGAGGACTTCGACGACCCGGCGTTCGATGCGGTGGTGCGCGGCGAAGGGTGCGCGCCGTTTCGCGCCCTGGTCGACCGCGCGGTACGCGGCGAGGGGTTCGAAGGGATCGCCCAGGTTCGCGTCCCGGGCACGCCGGTGCCGCCCGGCGAGGGCTGGCCGCGCTATCCCGACCCCGCCACGCTGCCGGCGCCACGCCGTGATCTCTGGTCGCCGAGCGACTACCGGTCGGTCTGGTTGGCCGAGGGGGTTCAGGCCTGGCAGCCGCTCTTTCCACGCGTGGCGACGGTGCGGACGTCGTACGGCTGCCGGATGCAGTGCAGCTTCTGCATCGTGCCGCAGCTCTCGGGCGGCGTGCACACGCCGCGGCCGGTCGACGCGGTGGCCGACGAGATCGCCGCCCTGGCCGCCGACCACGTCTACTTCGTCGACGACGAGAACTTCCTCGACGAAGCGCACGGCTTCGCCCTCGCCGAGGCGCTCGCGGAACGCGGGGTGCGCAAGCGCTATTTCGCCTGGACGCGGGCGACGACGGTGCTCCGCTCTCCCGAGCTGCTGCGGCGCTGGCGCGAGATCGGGCTCGACGCCGCCTTCCTCGGTTTCGAGTTCACGCGCGACGAGGAATTGCGCGACGCCCGCAAGGGCGCGACGGTGGCCGCCAACGAACGGGCGCTCGACACGCTGCGCGCCATGGGCGTCGCCGTGCACGCGGCGTTCATGATCCGGCCCGAGACGACCGAGCGCGAGCTCGACCGACTGCTCGCCTACGTGCGCAATCTGCCGCCGGTGCAGTCGAGCTTCACCGTCTGCACGCCGTCGCCGGGCACCACGGACTATGCGGCGCTCGCCGAACGCTTCTGGATCGACGAGCCGCGCGACCTGCACGACTGCATGCATCCGCTGACGCGCACGGCCCTCCCGTTGCCGGAGTTCAGCCGGCGCTACGCCGAGCTCGCCGCCGAGGGGACGGCGCGCACGCCGATGCGCCTCGAGCGGCGGCCGATCCGTCCGACCGACGCGCTGCGCGTCGTTCGCGCCGAACGCGCCTATCTGAAGAGCTATCGGCATCTCTTCCTCGACTACCCACCGGCGTTGTGGGCCTGAGAGCGGAGCTTCACGACCATGCGCACGCTGCTCGTCTACCACAACCCGTCACGCGAGATGCTCTCGGCGCCGCCGATCGGTCTTGCCTACGTGGCCTCGGCTGCAGCGGACGCCGGGCACGAGGTGAGGTTCCTCGACCTGTCGCGGCGGCGCGACCCGGTGGCGGCACTCGCCGGCGAGCTCGCCCGTCATCGGGTCGAGGTGGCGGCCTTCTCGATCCGCAATCTCGACAACACGATCCGGCAGCGGCTGGAGAGCGACCTCCACCTCCACCAGGTGCTCATCGCGACGGCACGCCAGTGCGGGGCGACCGTCGTCGTCGGCGGGCCGGCAGTGACGCTGCTCGGTGCCGCGAGCCTCGACACGCTGCCAGCCGACTTCGCGGTGCTCGGAGAAGGAGAGGAGGCGTTCCCGGCGCTTCTCGCCGCGCTCGCCGAGGGACGGTCGCCGGCGCAGATCCCCGGGGTCGCCTGGCGCGACGGCGAGAGGGGAGTCTCCGCCACGGCGTCGCGCCGTCTCGAGCGCTTCGGCGCCTCGGGGCTCGAACGCTGGATCGACTGGGCGCCCTATCGGCGCTCGGGCTCCACCTGGCCGATCCAGGGCAAGCGCGGCTGTGCCCTCTCGTGCGTCTACTGCTCCTACCCCGGTCTCGAAGGGCGGCGGCACCGCCAGCGTCCGGCAGGGGAGATCGTCGACGAGATCGAGCGCGTGGCGCGTCTGGCCAAGCCGCGCGCGTTCGAGATCGTCGACTCGACCTTCAACGTGCCGGTCGAGCCGGCGCTCGAGCTCTGCCGCGAGCTGCGACGGCGCAAGCTGCGCGTCTCGCTGACCGCCATGGGAGTCAACCCGCTCGGCGTCACCGAGGAGCTCTTCCCGGAAATGGAGGCGGCCGGCTTCAACTCGGTGATGATCACGCCCGAGACCGCGTCGGAGCGGATGCTGGGCAATCTCGCCAAAGGCTTCGATCGCGCGGCGGTGGAGACGACGGCGGCGCGCATTCGCCGTTCGCGGCTCGCCTCGGCCTGGTTCTTCCTGCTGGGCGGCCCCGGCGAGACGGAAGAGACGGTCGAGGAAACGCTCGCCTTCATCGAGCAGAAGCTCGACTGGGAGCGCTGCCTCTCGATCGTCTTCACCGGTATTCGCGTCCAGCCGGGCACCGCACTGGCGGCGGCCGAGGTGGCGTCGGGTCGGCTCTCCGCCGCGCAGGACTACACGGCGCCGCTCTTCTACCTCTCCCCGGAGATCCGCGAGGACTGGATCCTGCGCCGCATCGACGAGACGATCGGTCGCCGACCGAACGTCGTGCACGCGGCCGAGGGATCGGCCTCCCCCTGGCAGATCACCATGGAGCGCACCTTGAGCCTCTTCGGCGTCGCTCCTCCCTACTGGCGCTTCTATCCGCGCTACCTCGCGCTGCCGCCGATCCGCGCCCTGCGCCGCCGCTTCCCCTTCAGCGGGCGGCTCGCAGTCTAGGAAGGGATCGCTCAGCTCGTCGGCGCGCTGCCGTCCGTCGACGGCGGTGGGGTGGTCGGCAGGCTCGCGGCGGGTCTCGGCGGGCGAGGGCGCCAGCCGCCCCCGGTCGTCAGGCAGGAGTACCCCCAGCGCAGCCAGGCGACTACCGACGTCGCCAGCCAGAGCGCCCAGGCGAGCATCGCCAGGCGGAAGACGAAGAGCGGGAGCGTGAACGTGCTCGCCACCGGCAGCGGTCCGGCCGTGCGATCGGCAAACCAGCGCAGCTCGTGCGCCGAGGAGCCATTGCCGGCGACGCGCATGTCCGGGCTGCCGAGCAGACCCTGCGGCACGGCGTAGATCAGGCATCCCATCGCGACGACGGTCAGGCCGACGAGCAGCAGTTGCAGGAGATCGTGCCGCCACCAGGCGAGGTCGAGCGACATGCGCCGTCGTGCCTCGAGCGCGAGCAACCAGGCGACGACGACGGCGAGGGCCCACCACGACGCGGTGGCGAACCCGAGGCCGAGCAGCAGCCACTGGAGCAGGGAGAGCGGAGCGCGGCCGAAGCGGGCGAGCGCCCAGGCGGCGAGCAGGAGCACGGCGAGCTCGCCCCAGACGAGCACCGCCGGGCCGACCGGTGGGCCCCAGGTGGCGAGCAGCCAGCGGTTGGCCGGCAGACGCCGGACGAGCTGGAGGTTCGAGGCCGGAGCACCGAGGTCGACGGCCGGCGAGGAGCCGAGCAGCGAAGCGCCGGCGACGTCGCGGAAGCGGAGCACGATCCGTTGCGTACCGGGATGGAGCGGCAGGCTCAGTCGGCCCTGCTGCGGCCGCAGGTTGAGCACGGTGTCGTCGATCTTCACCTCCAGCACCTCCGCCGTGGCGGGCAGGTTCACGGTGTGCTGGCCGCCGCGGGTCGAGCGCAGGGCGAGAGATAGGGTGTGCTCGCTGGCGCGTTGGCCGATGTCGGACACGAGGGTGGCGTCGTCGATGGCGAGCGTCGCGCCGGCCACCGCTTCGGGCCGGCTCACCGCGAGCGCGAGCGTCTCGCCGGGCAGGGGGTGGAGCTCGTGCACCCAGAAGCTCTCGGCCTGGGACGGGCGCACCGGCGGTAACCCGGAGAGCTCGACGTGCCACTGCGGGCTGACGGCGACGCGCCAGGTCTCGGCGCGCTCCGCGAGGTCGGAGGCGGAGAGCTCCAGGCGATCGACGCGTTCGAGCCGCGACTCCCACGTCACCTCGTCGACGCCCGCGCCGAAGGCCGCGGTGACCTTGCCGCCGCGGGCTTCGAATCCCGGCGTGAGCACGCTCTCGCCCGGCAGCAGCGGGATCTCGACCGCCAGGCTGCCCTCGCGCGGCGCCACCCGTGCCACGCGGGTCGTGACCGACCAGTCGAGGTCGAGATCGAGCTCGCGCGTCACCAGCACGAAGGGCGGAATGCGGGCCGTTCCGCCGGCCGCTTCGCCGCGTTCGCCCTCCTCCCGCACACGGACGAGCGAGAGGGTGTCGGTGAGCAGGCGATCGTCCCGGCGTCCGTTGGCGTCCCATCCGGGGCTGTCGACGACGAGTCGTCCCGGGGGCAGCGGAAAGCGAAGGTCGAACGACTCGCTGGCGGCAAGTCGTCCCGCCAGCTCGACGCGGTGGACGCCGCGCCCGAGCGGCAGGAAGAAGGCTCCGTCGTGCTGCGCGAGCTCGCCTCGCACCGCGCCGTCGACGGTGATCGTGTCGATGCGCCAGCTCGCCGGAGCGGCCGGAACCGGCATCGCGACCAGCGTGGCGGCGTGGGCGGTGAGGGTCACGGACAGCCGCCCGTCGCGCACCGCGACGCTCGCCTCCTCGACGCTGCCGCAGGCGGGGAGGCACTCCGGCGCCTTGAGCAGGCGGAGCCGCAACTGATCGAGGAGCACCGGGTCGGGAGTGCTCTGGGCGCCGGTGCCGGTTGCTCCGAGCAGGAGAACCAGAGCCGCCGTGAATGAAGCGTGGAGAAGCCGTATGACCGGCCACGGGCCCGCCTTGAGGGCGCCGAAGAGACGTGAGAGCAGCAGCGCGAGCAGTGCCACCACCAGGACGCGCAGCGCACGAGTCAGCCAGGCCGGGGTGATCCAGAGCCGCACCGTCTGCTCCGGCAGCACCGGTCCGCTCCACGACAGCCGGGCGCTGCGCCACGACCAGGCCGGCTCGCCGCCGCCGGCCTGGAAGACGTTGCTCGCGGCGTAGCGCTGCAGACGACGCACCGACTTCGACTCGTCGCGTGTCGCCGCGAGGACCTTCGGCTCCTGGTGCAGCTCGATGTCGGCCGAGACGGGCTGCTCCTCGCCGGCGTTCGGAGCCGGAGCGGGCGCCGCGGCGGTCGGCGCAAGGCCGAACCCGAACCTGGCGCCCTCCGGCAGAGAGCCCCTTTCGCTGCCATAGACCAGGCTGGTCTCGAGCTGAGGATAGAGCGCCAGTCGCATCTGTCTCGCGGCGAAGGGGAGGGCGACCAGCAACAGCACGACGCATGCCGCCACCCGGATCCAGGCGACGACGGTGGCGAAGCGACCGGCGGGGAGCGCTCGTCCGAGCAGGGCGAGGATCAACACCGCCAGCGAGGCCCAGAGCGGCCCGCCGTCCTCGTGATAGGCGAGGCCGAGCGCGACGAGCGCCAGCGTGCCGCCGGTCGCGCCGAGGAGCCGCCAGGCGAGCAGGGCGACGACGAGGAGCAGGAAGAGATCGAAGAGCGTCCAGCGGTCGACCCAGGCATCGGGGCTCGCATCGGCTCCCAGCGCGGCGACGAGCTGCCGGCCGGGCGGCAGATGGAGGGTCACGGAGACGTTCTCGAACGGCGCCTGCCATCCCGTGACCGGCAGATTGGAGCGCAGCTCCTCGACCCGGCTCGAAGCCTCCAGATCGACGGCCGGTGCCCGCAGCTCGACGCCGGTCAGGCCAGGGCCGGCACCGGTGGTGACCAGCAGCGGCTCGCCCCCCGCCGTGGCGCGTCGCAGCGCGAACGGCGGTGCCAGGTCGAGGCGGAACCCCTGCACCATGCGACCGGCGAGATGGTCGCGCGCCGAGAGTCCCGGGCCGGAGAAGTCGAGCCAGAGCTCGCGTTGCAGTCGCAGTCGGTTGGCGTCGTCCCCAGCCATGCCGCGACTGGTCTCCTCGATCGAGATTCCGTCGCCGGCGGCGACCACGAAGGCGGGAAACGGTCGCCACTCGGCAGGCACGTCGACCTGGCTCGGGTCGACCGGTCGACCGCCGGAGGCGGCGGCGACGCGCAGGCCGGGACGCGCCTCGAAGCTCCAGATCTCCTCGGCGGGCCAGGGCGACTGCAGCGCGGGGCGACTCACCTGTCGCAGCGGCTCGAGGCCGCGCGCGTGGAGGACGATCTGCCAGTTGCCCGGGCGCAGCTGGACGCGCAGGCGTCCGTCGGCGCCGAGCATCGTCGGCAGCGGGCTGTCGATCCCGGTCGGTTGCCAGCCGGGGGGCAGCGGGAGGCCGAGGACCTCTTCGCGCCCGCGGCCCGACACGTCGAGGCCGAGGCGCGTTTCGAGCTGCGGCGGTAGCTCGTCGGTGAGCTTGCGGTAGACCTGCACCGTCAGGCTGTCGGCCTGCCCTTCCGCGGCCTCGGCGCGACCCAGCCAGAGCGAGGCGCCGTCGCGCTGCAGCGGGAAGATCGACTGGCCGTCGAGCACGAGGTCGACCCGGCCGATCGCCGCGGGCACGGCGAGCGCTTCGGGGCGCCGGCTCCAGACGAAGCGTCCGTCGACGAGATGCTCGCCGCCGGAGAGGAGCAGCGACGGAACCCCCTCCCGGTCGACGACCGGAGCGGCGACGCCGTCGACGCGGACGGCGGACGGTCGATGTTCGCCGTCTCCTGGCAAGGGGATCCACGTCTCGGTCCAGATCCGCCACCGGATGGCGAAACGCCCGCCGCGGGTGTCGGCGGCGAGCGACAGCTCACCGGGCCAGCCACAGGCATGCTGTTCGGCGGCGCCGAATTCGCCCCCGAGCCAGAAGGGACACTGCCGGAACTCCTGGCCGGCGAGCGCCCAGTCGCGCCAGGGGGCAAGCGCCGGCGGGATCGCCTCGCGGCCGGCGCCCGCATCGCTCGCTGTCCTCCCCTCGCCGGCCGCGAGGGTCATCAGACCGGCGGCCAGGACCCACAGCCATTGCCGTCTCGCATGCCCGAGCATCGCTCTTGCCTCCGTCGGCCGATCGCCCTGAAGCTCGCATCGTAGCGCTCCGGCCGGGTCGGTTGCAGCGATGCGTCGCGGCTCGCCGCCTCCCGCCGCGGTCGGCCTCGACACGAACCCCGGAAGCCGCCGGAGACGCAGATCGGGCTCGGAAGTCCGGCTGCCGGCGAGCCGACGTCTTCTCGCCGCAGGTGTCCTCCGTCGAGGGGGATTGGGACAGAATGCGGGCCTCAACCGGCCCCAGGAGGAGAGACGATGCGCTTCGCAGGGAGAAGGAACGACTCGCCCGTGGGAGGACGTCGCGAGAGCGCTCTGCGCCGGGTGGCCTGGGCGCTGCTCGGGGTGATGACGGCCGGCAGCTCGCTCGCCGAGACGACCCGTCCGGCTGCGGGGATCGACCTGGCCACGGCCACCGTCGTCGATCTCACCCATCCGTTCGACGAGCGCACGCTCTACTGGCCGAGCGGCGGAACGAATCTGACCTTCTCGCTCGAGCGTGTGGCCTATGGCCCGACGCCCGGCGGCTACTTCTACGCGGCGAATCGCTTCTGCACGCCGGAGCACGGCGGGACGCATCTCGATGCGCCGATCCACTTCGCCGAGGGCAAGCGCACCGCCGACCAGATTCCGCTGCGCCAGCTCGTCGCACCGGCGGTGGTGATCGACGTCACCCGGCAGGTCGCGGCGGATGTCGACTACCGGTTGACACGCGAGGACGTCCTGGCCTTCGAAGCGAGCCACGGGCGGATCGCCTCCGGCACGATGGTGTTGCTGCGCACCGGGTGGAGCTCGCGCTGGGGAGATCGCAAGGCCTACTTCGGCGACGACACGCCGGGCGACGCCACCCACCTGCATTTCCCTTCCTTCGGGCCGGAGGCGGCACGGCTCCTGGTCGAGGAGCGGGGGGTCGGGGCGATCGGGGTCGACACGCCGAGCATCGACCACGGCCCGTCGCGCGATTTTCTCGTTCACCGCATTGCCGGGGCGCACGACGTGCCCGGGTTCGAGAATCTCAAGTCGCTCGACGAGCTGCCGGCGACCGGCAGCTGGGTGGTGGCGCTGCCGATGAAGATCGGCGGCGGCTCTGGCGGGCCGCTGCGGGCGATTGCCCTCCTGCCCGGGAAATAGCCGTCGGCGCCGCGCGGACTCAGTCGTCGAAGAGGCTGTCGACGAGGTCGATGTAGCGCCGCTTCGCCTCGTCGCGGGCGACACCCTGCAGGTCGTCCCAGGCGTCGAACTTGGCCCGTTCGACGAACTCCATCATCCCGGGACGCTCGCCCTGCACATCCCCCTGGGTGCTCTGCTTGTAGAGAGAGTAGAGCTTGAGCAGCACCTCGTTCGAGGGACGCTTGGTGAGGGTCTTGACCCGCCGTTCCGCGGCAGCGAACTCGTCATCGATCATCGACATGGGACTCTCCTCTGGAACTGCCGACGCCAAGCGTACCGCGCTTCGCGCGAAGGGCGGCGCGACGCGGCCGGGCGCATTCCCCTCCGGTAGACTCCGCGCTTGAGCACTCGACCGTCGGACCGTCCCCTCGCGGCGGCGCGCCTCGATCCGCCGCGGCTCTGGCGCGTCTACCTGCTGCTCTTCTTCATCTTCCTCATCTGGTCCAACTCGTTCATCGCCGTGCGGGCGCTGGTCGGCGACCTGGTGCCGATGGCCGAGCGGCTCGACCCACGCGAGCTGGTCGTCGTGCGTTTCGCTCCCGTCGCGCTCTGGTGCGTCGCCTGGTTCGCCTTGCTGCCCGCGGCACGACGTGAAGCGTGGGGGATCCTGCGCGCCCATCCGTTGCTCGTTCCCTGGCTGGGGTTCCTCAACGTCTGGGGCTACAACCTCGCCTTCGCCGCCGGGCACCGGCGTATCGGAGCCGGCACCGGGTCGTTGATCATCACGCTGAATCCGGTGTTGACCTTCCTGCTCGCCGTGCTCTCCGGGCAGGAGAGGCCGACCTTCCGGCGCGCCGCCGGCCTGGCGGTGGCCTTCGCCGGCATCTACGTGGTGGTGGTTCACGGGGCGGGCCGGACGGTCGAGGCCGCCTACCTGCGCGACGCGCTTCTCCTGCTCGGTGCCCCGGCGAGCTGGGCGGTCTACACGGTGCTCTCGAAGCCGCTCGTGTCGCGGTACTCGCCGCTCCATCTGACCTTCCTGGTGCTCGGACTGGCCAGCCTGCCGACCGTGCCGATCGCTCTTGTCGACACGCCGCTGCGGGCCAAGCTCGCCCTCTGGGGGACGGAGCGCTTCGGCGCGGCGCTCTTCCTCTCGCTCGCCTGCACGCTCTTCGCCTTCTGGCTCTGGTACGAAGCGCTGCGCCGGCTGCCCTCCTCGCGGGCCGCGGCCTTCGTCTTTCTCAATCCCCCGCTGGCGCTCTTCTTCGAGTGGCTCTGGTTCGGTCGCGTGCCGGCGGCGGGGCTCTTCCTCGGCGGCCTCCTGGTGCTTGCCGGGGTCTTTCTCTGCAACCGCGGCGATGCGCCGCGGACCGCCGACCGCGCGGTCGAGGTGCACTGAGTCTCGTCGGACGGCGCGCCGGCGTCGTCAGGCCGACGGATCGTCGAGCAGAGTGCGCAGGCGGATGGCGAGGTCGGTCGGCGAGAACGGCTTCGAAAGGAAGATGGTCCGGACGTCCCCGGCCGTTTCGGGTGGCCGCTCGGCGTAGCCGGAGCAAAACAGCACCGGAAGCGAGGGACGAACGGCGCGCAGTCGTTCGGCGAGCTCGCGGCCGCCGAGGCCCGGCATCACCACGTCGGTGACCAGGGCGTCGATCGAGCCGAGCCCGTGGCGCTCGGCGACGGCGAGCGCTTCGGCGCCGTTGGCTGCGGCGAGAACGCGATAGCCCAGTCCGACGAGCAGGGCGCTCAGCAGGTCGCGCACCGTCGACTCGTCCTCGGCGAGCAGCACGGTTTCGGCACCGCGCGGCGGAGGAGGTGGCGGTGGAGCCGCGACGACCGGCGCCTCGTGTCCGTCACTCGCCGCGCGCGGCAGCATCACGGTGAACACCGCTCCCTGTCCCGGCGAGCTGTCGGCGAGCACGTCGCCGCCGCTCTGGCGGACGATGCCGTGGACCGTGGCGAGCCCGAGGCCGGTCCCGTGGCCCACCGGCTTGGTGGTGAAGAACGGTTCGAAGAGGTGGGCGCGGACCTCGTCGCTCAGACCGATGCCGGTGTCGGCGACCTCGATCGTGACGTAGTCGCCTGCCGGCAGGGAGCGTTCCGCCACCTCGGGCTCGAGCGCGCGAGCGGGCAGCGTGCTCTGGCCGATCCGCACGGTGAGGGTCCCCCCTCCCGGCATCGCGTCGCGCGCGTTCACCGCGAGGTTGACCAGGACCTGCTCGATCTGGCCGGGGTCGGCGCGGACGATCGCCGGTTGGGTCGGAGCAAGCACCTGAAGCTCGACCTCCTCGCCGAGCAGGCGGTCGAGCATCGGCTCGAGGTCGGCGACCAGCCGTCGCAGGTCGATGGTGCGCGGGCGCAGGATCTGGCGTCGACCGAAGGCCAGGAGCTTGGCGGTGAGCTCGGCGGCGCGGCCGGAGGCGCGGCGGATCTCGGCGACCTGCTTGGCCCAGGTCGAGTCCGGGGGGAGCTGACGGGCGAGCAGCTCGGCGTACCCCCCGATCGCGGTGAGCATGTTGTTGAAGTCGTGAGCCACGCCGCCGGCGAGCCGTCCGACCGCCTCCATCTTCTGGGCCTGGACGAGCTGCTGCTCCAGCACCTTGCGGTCGGTGACGTCGAGCACGACCCCTTGGAAGAGAACCCTGGCGTCGTCGTCGGGGCCCTCGCGGGCGGCGATCGCCTGGTCGCGCACCCAGACGATCCGTCCGTCGCGCGTCAGCAGGCGGTACTCCATGAGAAACGCGCCGCCGGTGAGAAGGCGCGCCTCTTCGGTGGTGAACCGATCTCGGTCCTCGGGATGGACCATCCGCCGCCAGAGGCCGGAATCGGCGAGGAACTCGGCCGATGGCGCCCCGGTCAGCCGTTCGATCTGCGGGCTGGCGTAGTGCCACTGGCCGCGCGGTCCGGCTTCGGCGAGATAGGTGACCGCCGGCAGGGCCTCGATGAAGCGCTGCAGACGGAGCTGGGCGTCCTCGGCGACCCGCTCGGCCCGGCGCCGTTCGGCGATCTCGCGCTCGAGCTCGGCGTTGGCGGCCGAAAGCTCGACGGTGCGCTGGGCGACGCGCTGCTCGAGCTCTTCCTGGCTGCGCCGCAAGGCACGCTCCATCATCCGCAGCCCGGTGACCTCGCGGACCACGGCGAGCTTCTGGCGCTCGAGCAACGGGAAGAGTCGCGCCTCGAAGATGCGCTCGATGTCGTCGTCCACCACCGAGTACTCGACGCTGACCAGCTTGCGGGTCGTCGCGACCTCGGCGAGCGCCTCGGTCAGCAGCCGGCCGATGCGCGGCTCGCGGGTGCCGGCGACCGACTGGCCGACGAGCGGGCCGGGCCAGGCGGCACGAATCGGCTTGCTGCCGCCGCTTTCGTCGAGGACGCGACCATGCTCGTCGAGCCAGAGGAAGAGGTCGGGGACCGCACGGAAGACGGCGCGCAGGTCGGCGTTGGCCTGCATGAGCTCTTCGGAGGAGAGGTCGAGCGAGCGCTCGAGCATCCCGCGGTCGCGATCGGCCTGTTGGTAGGCCTCGTCGATGGCGGCGAAGAGCGCCTCGTGGCCGGCCGGCGGCTCCTCGGTGCCGAGCTGGCGCAGCAGCTGGCGACGCAGCAGACGGTGTTGGACCGGCACCGGGTCAGCTCTCCGCGAGCGAGGTGATGGTCATCGTCTGGTTGTGCAGCTCGCAGCGTGCGGTGGGCGTGAAGGGCGAGATCTCGCCGTAGGAATAGAAGCCGGTGAGCACCGGCGTCGGGCCGAGCACGGCACGCACCGCTTCGAGCTCCTCTTCGACCCGTTGATCGAGCACCATCCGTCGGCCGACGCAACTGACGAGCAGCGCCAGGCTGGCCGGAGCCTCGCCGAGCGCGGTGTGGCAGATGTGTGCGGCATCGGTGGCCCCGTCGATGAGGCGCTCGAAGTTGGCCTTCATGAAACGGGCGAGCCCGCCCTCCGGCATCTCGCCGGCGAAGAGGATGCTCTGCTCGGCCTCGTCGACCTGCAGAATGGTGCGGACGACGGCGGTCTCGTCGCGGTGGGCGCGCACCGCCAGCGGGAAGTAGAGCCCGGTGGCCGGGAGTCCGGCGGCGTCGGCTCCGAGATAGCGCTTGTAGAGCTCGAGAGCGGAATGGCCGTCGAGCTCGTAGAGCTCGTTGGCACTGGCGCGGGTGATGAGGCGCTCCGGTCCGAACGGGTCCCAGCCGCCGAGCGACCCGCAGCCCACCCGCAGGCGTCTGCCGGCGATGCCGACCGCCACCACGCCATGCTCGCGGAACGCTCCGCGGTCGATCACCCGGGTGCGGGCGAAGCGCGGGCCGTCTCCGGCGAGGCCGCCGGTGACGACCACGTTCGGCGGGAGGGAGCGACCGAGCCCGGCGACGAGGGCCGAGCCGTTCACCTGGATCCCCTCGCTGAGCACCAGGACGTAGGCGAGGTCGGGGATGGCGGCCAGATCGCGGCCGAGCGCCTCGCCGACCGCGCCGCTCGCCTCTGCCGACGGCAGGTCGCGATAGGCGGCGTGAACCGTCGAGCTGGCCAGCTCGACCGCGGTGGCGACGAGCGTTCCGTCGGCGACCTGTGTGCCCGAGATCTCTCCGGCCGTCGAACAGCCGACGACGAGCGCGGCGGGATGCCGGGCGGCGATCTCGCCGAGCGCTGCGGAATCGTCGAGCGCAGCGCCGGAGCCGAAAACGAGCAGGAGTTGTGCGCCGGGGAGGTGGCCTTCGGCGGTCGCCGCCGAAGCGCCTTGCCGCCAGTCGCCGCCCGGGGAATAACGCCAGTGCGAGACCCTCATGGACGGCGGTTCCTCCGATCGAGGCGAGGGTAGCACAGCGCTCGGTGCTGCGAGCGCGGCGTCGGGAAGGGTGGAAAGGGGGTGAGTCGAACGACGGCTTCGGCCGCGGCAAGCGCCGTGGCACCCCTGCCCGGGTCAGAAGGTATCGCTCGTGGTCACCAGCCACTGCACCTGCCGCTCGCCACGACGCGCGTCGAGCGGGAAGGCGACGTCGAGGTGGATCATCGACGCGTTGGCCGAACGACTCGAGCCGATGCGCAGTCCGAGCCCCACGTCGCGCAGCACGCCGAGGCTCGGCGGGCCGGGTTCCCCGGCGCTCCAGGCCCTTCCCACGTCGGCGAAGACGGCACCGCCGATCCGCACCAGGTGGAAAAGCTCCGCCGGATGGTAGAAGCGCTGCTCGAGGGTCAGGAGGATGCGTCGGTTTCCTTCCTGGTAGCGCAGCGGATAGCCCCGCAGGCCGTTGTCGCCGCCGAGCAGGAGCTGGCGCTCCGGATCGAGCCGGTAGGCGGCGTCGAACGTGAGGCTGGCGAAGAAGAGGTGACGGCCGAGATCCCGCCAGTAGTAGCGCAGGCTGAGGGCGACCTGGCCGTCGCGCAGGCCGCCGATCCCCTGGCCGCGATTGCCCTCGACTCGACCGCCGAGCGAGGCCGCGGCGAGCAGGAGCTGCCCGCGGCGCGGTGCGAAGCCGTCAGCGAGGCTCGCCCCGAAGAGGGCCGCATTGCGGTCCGACCCGAGCGCCCGACTGACCAGGCCGAGCCAGGCGTTGCCGCGCCGGCCGAGGTTCAGGTCCTCGGTGCGGTCGATCCGGTCGAGGTTCTGCGCCTCGATGTAGCCGTCCTCGATCCACTCGCCGGCGACCCACGGATAGGCGAACCTCCGGTCCGGCGGCAGCGCGCGGTGACGCAGCTCGCCGGGTGGAACCGAGTAGCGGCGGCGATCCCAGGTGGCGCCGAAGCGCAGGCGGGCGGTGCGACCCGCCACCGCACCGCGCGAACGGCCGAACGAGACCTCGGCGTACTCCTGGTCGACGGCGAAGCGGTCGTCGATCTCGCCGAGGCGGTAGATCGAGTCGATCCGCTGATCGCGAAAGGCGCGCAGGCCGGCGGCGGAGCGCGAGTCGAGCGAGCGGAACGGGCGCTCGAAGGCGAGGCGCATCAGCTCGCCGTCGCTGTTGTCGCTGTACCAGAGCTCGAAGCGGAGACGGCGGCCGAGGAAGTCGTCGTCGCGATAGCGGGCGAGGGTCGTCGTCCGGTCGACGTTCTCGTCGCGCGAGAGCGTCAGATCGGTGCCGAGGCCGAGGAAGTTGGAATCCTGGAGCTCGAGCTTCCAGGCATTCTCGCCCCCCTTCCGGTTGAAGCTCGCCCCCGGCTTGAGCGACCAGACGTCGCGGGTGATCACTTCGATGTCGACGTCGCCGTCGCAGTACGCCACCGGCCGGACGACGGCGTCGTAAAGGAAGCGATCGCGACGGAGCAGGCGCTCCGACTCCGCCAGGCGCCGCTCCCGGTAGGGCTCGCCGGGAGCGAAGACGAGGCGGTGGAGGATGACGCGCTCGCGCGTCGTCAGGTGGAGTTGGTTGGCCAGTCGGAAGGCCCAGAAGCTCTCGCCCGGCACCTCCGGGTCGAAGATGTTCTTGGCCCGGACGAGGATCCGCCGGACGCGGGCCCCTTGCGCCTCGAGCTCGGTGGGCGAGGGGATTGCCTCGCCGACGAGCCAGGTCCTGCAGGTCGGGTCGACGACCGGTCCGGGATCCGGCGTTGCCTCGGCAGCGGCGGCCGCAGCTGGTGCGCCGGCAAGGCCGGCGAGCCAGGCAAGGGTGAGCAGGACGGATGCGCCGGGAGCGGCGCGCTGGATCCAGGGCATGAAGGCTCGGCCGAAAACAGGGCATCCTAACCCGCGTTTCCGGCTCCTGAACCTGCTCATCCCCTGTGCTACGCTGCTCGGCCGCGGTGCGTCACAAGCGCCCAGGAGGATTCCCCATGCGACATCGGCACTCGCTCGCACGACGGTGGGCGCTCGCCGCGCTCCTCGTCGGGTCAACCTTCGCCGTCCCTCTCGCTCCGCTCTTCGCCGCCCAGGCGTCGCCGGCTCCGGCCCGCAAGGCCGAGGTGCCCGTCGAGAGCTTCACGCTCGAGAACGGGATGCGGTTCCTGCTCGTTCGCCGCCCCGAGATGGCCACGGTCCACTCGGGCTGGGTGGCCAAGGTCGGCTCGGCCAACGAGCGGCCCGGGATCACCGGGCTCTCGCACTTCTTCGAACACATGATGTTCAAGGGTTCGAAGGCGATCGGCACGACCGACATCGCCCGTGACCTGGCGATCCAGGCCGAGCAGGAGGCGCTGCAGGAGAAGATGCGGGCGATCTACCGCGCGCAGCGCGAGCGCTATCGCCGCGGCGAGATCCCCGACCCCTTCGACCCGGCCTACCGGACCCCCGAGCTCAAGGAGCTCGAGGAGCGCTTCGCCAAGCTGGTCGAGGAGCAGCGCGCCCTGATGGTCAAGGAGGAGTTCTCCAAGCTCTACACCGAGGCAGGAGCGACGGGGCTCAATGCCGGCACCGACTACGACCTGACCTTCTACTTCGTCACCGTGCCGGCCAACAAGCTCGAGCTCTGGTTCTGGCTCGAGTCGGACCGGCTGGGCGAGCCGGTCTTCCGCGATTTCTACGCCGAGCGCGACGTCGTCCACGAGGAGCGCCGGCTGCGCACCGAGTCGACGCCCACCGGCAAGTTCGAGGAGGAGTTCGACTCGCTCTTCTGGCAGTCGCATCCCTACCACTGGCCAGTCGTCGGCTGGCCCTCGGACCTCAAGGTCATCAGCAAAGCCGACGCGGACGCCTACTTCTCGACCTACTACGCCCCGAACAACCTGGTCGTCGCCCTGGTCGGCAACTTCGAGCCTTCCGAGGTGCGCCGCCTCGCCGAGCGCTACTTCGGTCGCCTGCGGCGCGGTGCCGTCGAGCCGCCGGACGTGGCGACCCTCGAGATGCCGCAGCTCGCCGAGAAGCGAATGGTGGCCGAGTGCGACTGCCAGCCGCAGGTCGAGGTGCGCTATCACACCGTGCCGTTCGGTCACGCCGACAGCTACGCCCTCGACGTGCTCGCCGGACTGCTCAACGGCCGCACCGGCCGTCTGATGAAGGCGATGGTTCTCGCCAAGCCGCTCGCGGTCTCGGCTCAGGCCGGCCAGGACTCGCGCAAGTGGGCCGGGGCCTTCAGCTTCTCGGCCGAGGCCAAGGGTGAGACGACTCCCGAGCAGCTCGAGCAGGCCTGGTACGAGGAGCTGCGCCGCGTGCGCGACGAGCCGATTCCCGAGGCCGAGCTCCAGAAGGTGAAGAACCAGATCGCCGCCTCCGCCTTCCGGCGGCTCGACAGCTCCTTCTATCTGATGCTGCAGTTGCTGATCTACGAGGGCCAGGGCGACTGGAGCTACCTGAACACCTGGGCGGACCGCACGCTCGCCGTCACCGCCGAGGAGGTGCAGCGGGTGACGCGGACCTACTTCTCGCCGGAGTCGCGAGCGGTGGCGCTCTACCGGCGCAAGCCTGGGGAGGCGGCGCGGCCGCTGCCGGCCAAGATCGCCGTCGTCCCGGCCGCGATGCGGCAGCAGGTGGAGGCCAAGGTGCGGCAGCTCCAGGCCGTCACCGATCCGGCCGTCCTCCGCCAGACGCTCGAGGCGATGGTTGGCCAGGTCAGCGGGGCGCCGCCCGAAGTCCGCCCCGCCCTCGAAGTGCTGATCGAAGCGATCCAGACTCGCCTCGCCGAGCTCGAGAAGCCCGCCGCGACCCCCGTTCCCCCCGCTGGAGGCCCGCGATGAACCGCGCTCCCATCCTTCTGCTGCTGGCTTCGCTCGCCGCGGGCGCTGCGCACGGCGCGTCGCCGGCGGCGATTCCCGATCACCCCCGCGCCCTGCGCTACGGCGAGCTCCGTTTCGAGCTCCCCGACCCGGCGCGCTATCGCCACGAGCTGCCCGGCGGCGTCGTCGCCTTCGTCGCCGAGGACCACGCCCTGCCGCTCGTCAAGGTGAGCCTCATGCTGCGCGGCGGGGCCTATCAGGATCCGGTCGGCAAGACCGGGCTCGCGGCGTTGACCGCGGCGATGCTGCGCCGAGGCGGCGCGGGAGCGCTCGCCGCCGACGCGTTCGACGAGCGCGCCGACTTCCTGGCGGCGAGCCTCTCGGCGAGCGCCGGCCCCACGAGTACCACGTTGACGCTCGACTGCCTCTCGCAACAACTCGACGAGTCGCTCGACCTGCTCTTCGCCATGCTGACCGCTCCCCGGTTCGACGAGAGCCGGCTGGCGGTGGAGAAGTCGAGCCGCCGCGAAGGGCTCGCCCAGCGCAACGACGATGCGGGTGACATCCTCGAGCGGGAATGGAACTGGCTGCTCTACGGCCCGCAGCACGTCGTCGCGCGCGAGACGACGGCCGCCGAGCTCGATTCGATCCGCCGCGAGGACCTCGCCTCGTTCCACGCGCGCACCTACGGACCCAGCCACCTGGTCGTCGCGGTGGCCGGCGACGTCGACGCCGCGAGCATCCTCGCCCAGCTGAAGCGTCGGCTCGCCGCCTGGAAGTCGACCGCGGCCGAGCCGGCCTGGCCGCCGACCTTCCCCCAGCATGCGCCGCCGCCGGGCGTCTACTACGTGGAGAAGGACATCCCGCAGGGCAAGGTCGAGATCGGTCACCGCGGCGTCCGCTGGCAGCGCTGGGACGATCCGGAGATGTTCGCCCTGATGGTGATGAACGAGATCCTCGGCGGCGACTTCACGTCGCGCATCACGCAGCGGGTGCGCTCCGACGAGGGGCTCGCCTACAGCGCCGGCTCCGACTACGACATCGGCATCCTCTGGCCGGGGTCGTTCTCGGTGGCGTTCGAGTCGAAGAGCGCCACGGTGGCGCTCGCCGCCAAGATCTCGCTCGAGGAGATCGGCCGGATGCAACGCGAGCCGGTCTCGGAGCAGGAGCTGCGGCAGGCGCGAAGCTCGTTCGTCGACTCCTTCCCGCGTCGCTTCGAGACGCCGTTCCAGATCGCCCGCACCTATGCGACCGACGAGGTCCTGGGGCGCCCGCACGACTATTGGCGCACCTACCGCGAACGGATGCGGGCGGTCGATGCCGCGGCGGTTCGGGCGGCGGCCGCCAAATACCTGCATCCGGACGCGATGGTCATGCTGGTCGTCGGACGGTGGAGCGACATCGCGGCCGGAGACGCGGACGGACGGGCGAAGATGACGGAGATCCTGAGCGGACCCGGGCGCGCCGCGGCGACGCAACTGCCCTTGCGTGACCCGCTGACGCTCGAGCCGCTGCCGTGAGCGTCGGGCCGGCAGGACGGATCGGCCGGCGAGCGCGGGCGCTCGCCGCCGGGCTCGGGCTGCTCGCGCTCGCCGCGTGCACCGCGCCGCCGGCGCCGAAGGAGCGGCCGCGAGCAGGGAAGGACGAGCGCCCCCCGCTCGTCGTGCTCGTCGTCGTCGACCAGATGCGGGCCGACTACCTCGATCGGTTCGGTCCGGCCTTTCGTGGCGGCTTCGCCCGTCTGCTCGCCGAGGGTGCGGTCTTCACCGAAGCGGCGCACGCCCACGGCGTCACCCACACGGCGGCCGGGCACGCCTCGATCGTCACCGGTCGATTCCCGGCGCACACCGGCATCGTCGCCAACACCTGGTACGACCGGACGGGGCATCGGGAGGCGTATTCGGCCACCGACGACGAGGACGTCGCCTCCCCGGCACGGTTGATCGGCGACGCGCTCGGCGACTGGATGAAACGGGCCGACGAGCGCTCGCGCGTCGTCACCGCGTCAGCCAAGGACCGCACCGCGGTGCTGCTCGGCGGCCGGCGTCCGGATGCGGCCTACTGGTTCGACGGCGCGAAGGGACGATTCCGGACGAGCCCCTACTACGCCCGGCGGATGCCGAGCTGGTTCGCGGCGTTCGAGACGAGGGCCGGCGCCCGCACCTACTTCGCCCGCGCCTGGGAGCCGCTGCCGCTCCCGGCCGGGGTCGATCGGGCGTCACTCGGCGTCGTCCGGGTCGACACCGGCGCCTTCGCCAGCGGATTCCCCCACCTTCTCGGCGGCCTCCAGCCTTCGCCCAGCAAGGGGTTCTTCACCGAGGTCGGCGAGTCGCCCTGGATCGACGAGATGCTCGCCGGGCTGGCCGACGAGCTGGTGGAGCACCACGAGCTCGGTGCGGATGAGGTCCCGGACCTGCTGGGACTGTCGTTCTCGGCGCTCGACTTCGTCGGCCATGACTACGGACCGCAGAGTGCCGAGGCGCTCGATGTCCTGGTGCGCGTCGATCGCCTGCTCGGGAAGCTCTTCGAACGGCTCGACGCTCGTCTCGGGCGCGGTCGCTATCTCGTGGCCCTCACCGCGGATCACGGCGTGGCGCCGTTGCCGGAAGCTTCGGGCGGCGTCGATCGCCGCGTCGGAGTGGCCGAGGCGCTCTGCTTCCAGCGGGTCGAGGGCGAGCTGACGAAACGCCACGGCGGACAGGGCTGGTTCGAATGGGGGCTGTATCTCGACTCGGGCACCGTCGCCAAGGCGGGACTGCAGCGCCCGGCGGTGGCCGCCGAGGCCGCCGCGCTGCTGGCCGCCTGCCCGGGAGTGGAGCGGGTGCTCACCGCGAGCGAGGTCGCCGACCCGGCGGCACTCACCCCTGCCGGCGCCGCGGCCGACCCGGTGCGTGCGGCCTACGCCCGCAGCTTCCGTGCGGAACGCAGCCCGGACCTCTTCGTCCACTGGCAGGAGCACGTCGTGGCGAGCCTCGGCACCGGCACGACTCACCACGGGGCGTGGCCGTTCGAGCGCCGGGTGCCGCTGATCTTCGCCGGCCCCGGAGTGGCTGCCGGACGGCACGACGAAGCCGTCTGGACGGTCGACGTGGCGCCCACCCTGGCCACCCTGCTCGGCGTGCCGGTCCCGTCCGGCCTGGACGGGGTCGACCGGGCGGCCTCGCTCGCCTCCCGCCCCGGCGTTTCCGCTCGCTGACGCCGAGCCGGCCGCGCGCGCCACCCCACGGCGTGGGGCGGATCGCCGTCCGGCAGGAGTAGGATCGGGCCAACCGAAGCCTTTCCGAGCTCGAGATGCGCGACCTGATCCTCGTCACGGACGACGACCGCCTGCAACGTGCCCTCCTGCGCGACGTGCTGGAGGACGCCGGCTATCAGGTCGAGACCTGCGCGAACGGGAGCGAATGCCTGGCGGCGCTCGAGCGTTCGCTGCCGGTGGCGGTCTGCCTCGACCTGAAGATGCCGGGGATGAGCGGCCTCGAGGTCCTGGTGAAGGCCCGCGAGCGCAATCGCGACGTCCCGGTGGTGATCCTCACCGGCCTGGCCGAAGTCGACGTGGTGGTGCAGGCGATGCAGCTCGGGGCGTTCGACTTCCTGGTCAAGCCGGTCGAGGTCACCAAGCTCGTCACCACCGTGCGCAACGCTGCCGAGCGCTATCGGATGAGCCGGCGCCTCGCCGAGCTCGAGCGCGAGATGGCCTTCCACGGCCACCCGACCATCGCCGGCCGTTCGATCGTCATGCGGGACCTCTTCCGCCAGATCGACCGGGTCGCCGGGACCGACGTGACCGTCCTCCTGGTCGGGGAAAGCGGCACCGGCAAGGAGCTGGTGGCCCGCGCCATCCACGCGGCCAGCCCGCGCGCCGGCGGCCAGTTGGTGGCGCTCAACTGCGCGGCGATCCCCGAGAGCCTGCAGGAGTCGGAGCTCTTCGGCCACGAGCGCGGCGCCTTCACCGGCGCGATGGAACGGCGCAAGGGGCGCTTCGAGCTGGCCGACGGGGGAACGCTCTTTCTCGACGAAGTCGCCGAGCTCTCGGCGAGCGCCCAGGCCAAGCTCCTGCGCGTGCTCGAGGAGAAAAGCTTCACCCGGCTCGGCGGCGCTGCGGACCTCCGTTCCGATTTCCGCCTGTTGGCCGCCACCCACCAGAACCTCGAGAGCCTCGTGGCGACGCGACGCTTCCGCGAGGATCTGTACTTCCGGGTCGCAGTCTTCGAGATCGTCCTGCCGCCCTTGCGCGAGCGCGGCGAGGATGTCCTCTTGCTCGCCGCCAAGTTCGCCGCCGATTTCGGCACGGCGGCCGGACGCCCGGCGATGCGGCTCGCGGCCGAGGCCGCCGACCTGCTGCGCGGCTACTCCTGGCCGGGCAACGTGCGGGAGCTGGAGAACGCCATCCAGCGGGCGGTGGTGGTCTGCGACGGCGAGGTGATCCGCCCGTCCGACCTGCCCGACCGCGTGCGGCAGACGGCGGCACCGCGGCCGGTCGCCGTCGCTGACCCGGTCCGCGCTGCGGAACGTCCGGTCGCTCCGCTGCCGGCTCCGCCGACTTCTCTGCCGGACGAGCCGGTCACGCTCGCCGAGCTCGAGCGACGCGCCATCGAGTCGGCGATGCGGCAGAGCGCCGGCAACCTCACCCTGGCGGCGCAACGGCTCGGGATCGGCCGCTCGACGCTCTACCGCAAGGTGCGGGAGCTGCGTCTCGACGGCGCTTCCGACGCCGCCGCGCTCGATCCTCTGCCCTCTCCCAACTGATCCCCCCCGAGCGCCCTTTGCCTCCCGCCCGCCGGGGTGGGGTCGAGGGGGGTGGCGCGTGTTAGAACGGTTCTCCACCCGGGACGCATCCCGGAGGAGCAACGCATGAGCAATCGCAAGATGGTCACGATCGACGCCAACGAGGCCGTGACCTCGGTGGCGCACCGCACCAACGAAGTCATCGCGATCTACCCGATCACTCCCGCCTCGAACATGGGCGAGTTCGCCGACGCGTGGTCGGCCGAAGGACGCAAGAACCTCTGGGGCGTCGTCCCCGAGGTGATCGAGATGCAGTCCGAAGGAGGCGCCGCGGGAGCGGTCCACGGCGCCCTCCAGGCAGGTTCGCTGTCGACGACGTTCACCGCCGCCCAGGGCCTGCTGTTGATGATCCCCAACATGTACAAGATCGCCGGCGAGCTGACGCCGTTCGTGCTGCACGTGGCGGCGCGCACGGTGGCGACGCACGCGCTGTCGATCTTCGGCGACCACTCCGACGTCATGGCGGCGCGGCAGACCGGCTTCGCGATGCTCTGCTCCGGGTCGGTGCAGGAGGCGCACGACTTCGCGGCGATCGCCCAGGCGGCCACCCTCGAGTCGCGGGTCCCCTTCGTCCACTTCTTCGACGGCTTCCGCACCTCCCACGAGGTGGCCAAGGTCGAAGAGCTCGCCGACGACGACCTGCGCCACCTCCTCTCCGAGGACGCGATCCGTGAGCACCGTCAGCGGGCGCTGACGCCCGACGGCCCGGTGCTGCGCGGCTCGGCGCAGAACCCCGACACCTTCTTCCAGGCGCGCGAGGCGTGCAACGGCTACTACCTCGCCTGCCCGGGCAAGGTGCAGAAGGCGATGGATCTCTTTGCCGGCATCGTCGGGCGGAGCTACCACCTCTTCGACTACGTCGGCGACCCCGACGCCGAGCGGGTGATCGTGATGATGGGCTCGGGCGCCGAGGTGGCGCACGAGACCGTCGCCTGGCTGCGCGGGCGGGGCGAGAAGGTCGGCGTGCTCAAGGTGCGCCTCTACCGTCCGTTCGACGCCTCGGCCTTCCTCGGCGCTCTCCCGGCGACGACGCGCGCCATCGCCGTCCTCGACCGCACCAAGGAGCCGGGCGCCCCGGGCGATCCGCTCTACCTCGACATCGTCACCGCGCTCAACGAGGCGCGTGTCGAGGGGCGGACGCCGTTCGCCGTCGAGCCGCGAGTCGTGGCCGGCCGCTTCGGGCTCTCCTCGAAGGAGTTCACCCCGGCGATGGTCAAGGCGGTGTTCGACAACCTGGCCGCCGCCAAGCCGCGCAACCATTTCACCATCGGCATCGTCGACGACGTCACCCACCTGTCGCTGCCCTACGACACCGAGCTCGACATCGAGCCGGACGACGTGCGGCGCTGCATCTTCTTCGGTCTCGGCTCCGACGGCACGGTGGGCGCGAACAAGAACTCGATCAAGATCATCGGCGAAGAGACCGACAACTTCGCCCAGGGCTACTTCGTCTACGACTCGAAGAAGGCGGGCGCGATCACCATTTCGCACCTGCGCTTCGGGCCGCAGCCGATCCGCTCGAGCTATCTGGTGCGCCAGGCCAACTTCGTCGCCTGCCACCAGACGGAGTTCCTCGACAAGTACGAGATGGTCGAGCTGGCGGCGCCCGGCGGCATCTTCCTGCTCAACACCGCCCACGGTCCGGAGACGGTGTGGGACTCGCTGCCGATCGAAGTGCAGCAGACGATCCTCGAGAAGCGCCTCAAGTTCTACGTCATCGACGCCTACAGCGTGGCGCGCGACTCCGGCATGGGCGTGCGCATCAACACCATCATGCAGACCTGCTTCTTCGCCATCTCCGGCGTGCTCGAGCGCGACGAGGCGATCGCCCGCATCAAGCAGGCGATCGAGAAGACCTACGGCAAGCGCGGCAAGATGGTGGTGGAGCAGAACTTCCAGGCGGTCGACAACACGCTGGCCCATCTGCACGAGGTGACGGTGCCGGCGGCGGTCACCACCAAGCGGCGCCGCCCGCCGATCGTCTCGGAGAACGCTCCGGAGTTCGTCAAGCGCGTCTCCGGCGTGATGCTGGCCAACAAGGGCGATCTGCTGCCGGTCTCGGCGTTCCCGGTCGACGGCACCTGGCCGACCGCGACGACGCAGTGGGAGAAGCGCAACATCGCGATCGACATCCCGATCTGGGACCAGAAGATCTGCATCCAGTGCAATCACTGCGCCTTCGTCTGCCCGCACGCGGCGATCCGCGCCAAGGTCTACGAGCCGGCCGCGCTCGGCGGTGCCCCCGAGACGTTCCTCGCCATGGACTACAAGTCGAGCGAGCTGCCGGGGATGAAGTACACGATCCAGGTGGCGCCGGAAGATTGCACCGGCTGCAACCTGTGCGTGCAGATCTGCCCGGCCAAGGACCGCACCAACCCGCGCCACAAGGCGATCGACATGCAGCCGCGCCTCGAGCATCTGGAGCGCGAGCGGGCGAACTACGACTTCTTCCTCGCCCTTCCCGAGCTCGACCGCACCAAGGTCGGCCGTCTCGACGTCAAGAGCTCGCAACTGCTGCAGCCGCTCTTCGAGTACTCGGGCGCCTGCGCCGGCTGCGGCGAGACGCCGTACATCAAGGCGCTGACGCAGCTCTTCGGCGATCGCCTGATGATCGCCAACGCCACCGGCTGCTCGTCGATCTACGGCGGCAACCTGCCGACTACGCCCTACTCGAAGAACCTTGACGGGCGCGGTCCGGCCTGGTCGAACTCGCTCTTCGAAGACAACGCCGAGTTCGGCTTCGGCTTCCGTCTGGCGATCGACGGTCACCATCGCCTGGCGGCCGAGCTGCTCACCCGGCACGGCTCGGCGATCGGCGACGAGCTGGTCACGGCGCTGCTCGCCGCCGACCAGTCGGACGAGGCCGGCATCGCCTCGCAGCGGGCTCGTGTCGTCGAGCTCAAGGCACGGCTCGCCCGGCTCGATCTCGCCGATGCTCGCCGGCTCGAACTGGTCGCCGACTACCTGGTCAAGAAGAGCGTCTGGCTGGTGGGCGGCGACGGTTGGGCCTACGACATCGGCTTCGGCGGCCTCGACCACGTGCTCGCCCAGCACCGCGACGTCAACATCCTGGTGCTCGACACCGAGGTCTACTCCAACACCGGCGGCCAGGCCTCGAAGGCCACGCCGCTCGGCGCGGCGGCCAAGTTCGCCATGGCCGGCAAGGATTCGGGCAAGAAGGACCTCGGGCTGCTGGCGATGAGCTACGGCCACGTCTACGTGGCGCGCGTCGCCTTCGGCTCGAAGATGCTGCAGACCATCCAGGCCCTGCGCGAGGCCGAGTCGTACCCCGGCCCGTCGCTGATCATCGCCTACAGCCACTGCATCGCCCACGGCTACGATCTGGTCTTCGGCGTCGAGCAGCAGAAGCTGGCGGTCGACAGCGGCATCTGGCCGATGTACCGCTTCGATCCGCGCCGGGTCGCCAATGGGGAGCCACCCCTTCACCTCGATTCCGGTGCCGCCAAGGTGCCGGTGGCCAAGTACATGGAGAACGAAGCGCGCTTCCGCATGGTCGAGAAGCAGGATCCGGCTCGCTTCCGCAAGCTCGCCGCGGAGGCCCAGCGCCAGGTCAGCCAGCGGGTTGCGGTCTACGAGCAACTCTCGCACCTGACCGTTCCGAGCGGCGCCGCACCGGCCGACGCCAAGACCGAGCCCGAGACGAAGGCGGAGAACTGAAGGAGAGCGCCATGGACCTGAGGACCTCATATCTCGGACTCGAACTGGCGCACCCGCTGATGCCGGGCGCCTCGCCGCTGGTCGACGATCTCGACACCGTCCGCCGTCTCGAGGACGCCGGGGCGTCGGCGATCGTCATGCACTCCCTGTTCGAAGAGCAGCTCACCGGCGAGATGCTCGCCACCCACGCCGCCATCGACGGGCAGAGCGACTCGTTTGCCGAGGCCCTCTCCTTCCTGCCCAGCCCGAGCGACTTCCGGCTCGGCCCGGAGGAGTATCTCGAGCAGATCCGCAAGGTGAAGCAGGCGGTCAAGGTGCCGGTGATCGCCTCGCTCAACGGGACGACGCTCGGCGGCTGGCTCGCTTACGCCCGGATGATGGAGGAGGCGGGAGCCGACGCACTCGAGCTCAACGTCTACCAGCTCGCCACCGATCCAGAAGAGACGAGCCAGTCGATCGAGCGCCGCACCCTGGCGATGGTGCGGGCGGTGGCCGGCGCGGTGATGATCCCGGTGGCGGTGAAGCTCTCGCCGTTCTACACCTCGATCGCCAACTTCGCCACGCAGATCGAAGAGGCCGGGGCCGACGGCCTCGTGCTGTTCAACCGCTTCTACCAGCCGGACGTCGACATCGAGGAGCTGGAGGTCAAGACCGGCCTGCGTCTCTCGGACTCCTCCGAGCTGCTGTTGCGGCTGCGCTGGCTGGCCATCCTGTCGGGCAAGCTCAAGGCGTCGCTTGCCGTCACCGGTGGCGTGCACAGTGCCGTCGACGTGATCAAGGCGATCATGTGCGGCGCCGACACGGTGCAGGTGGTCTCGGCCCTGCTGCGCCATGGGCCGTACTACCTGAAGTTCATCCTCGACGACCTGACCCGTTGGCTCGAGGAGCACGAGGTCGATTCGCTCGACGAGATTCGCGGCAACATGAGCCTCGAGCGCTGCCCCGATCCACGGCAGTTCGAGCGCACGAACTACATGAAGGTTCTGTCGAGCTGGAAGCCCGCCTGGTAGGAGGGAAGGCGGAACGGCGGCCGCGGCTCCCGAGGCAGGGTGACCAGGGGAGCCGGGCCTCCGCGAGGTGCGGGGGGAGGAGATTGCAGTTGTCGGATTGGGCAAGGGCGGCTAGGGTCGCGTCAGGCGGCCAGCCGCCCTTCCCGTTCTTGCGTCCATGGGATTCGTCCTCGCTCGCGCCCTCGTCTTCGCCGCCCTGGCTCTCGTCCTCGGGATGCTCGGGTCGGCGATCGACCGGCTGAGCGGCCGGCGGATTCCTCTCCCCGCGCCGCGCGCCGCCGGCCAGCTCCTCCTCGGCACGTTGGTCGCCACGGCACTCCTCTTCGGCCTCGCGGCCGGTGGAACCCTTTCGCGGGTCGCGGTCCTGCTCCTGGCCGCGGTAGCCGTCGCGTCCTGGGCCGCGTGTCGTCTCTTCGTCCGGGCGCCGATTTCGACCGGGAGCCCGGCGTCGGCTGGAGCGGATCGCTGGAGCCTGCCGGCGCGCGCCGCGGCGGTCCTCGTCGCCGCGCTGTTTGCCGGCCTCTTCCTCGAGGCGCTCAACCCCTACCCGGCGTGGGACGCACAGGTCTACCACCTCACGCTGCCGAAGCTCTGGCTGGCGGCCGGCGGCTTCGTCCGCGTGCCGTTCAACGTCTACTCCAACTGGCCCTCGAACTTCCAGCTCCTCTTCGCCGCGGCGATCGCCGCGGGGGACGCGCTCGTCGCCACCCTGCTTCACTGGGGTGCGGCGCTGCTCCTGGTGGTGCTGCTCTGGCACCATGCGGAGAGCCCGCGCGGCGAGCTTCCGAACGGGGAGAGGCGCGTCCTTGCCGGGTTTGCCGGCGCGATCGCTGCCATTCTCCTGCTCGCCAACGACCTGGTGCTCTTCGAGGCACGAGCGGCCTATGTCGATCTCGCCGCGGCGCTCGCACTGCTCGTCGCCTATCTCCTCGCCGAGGAGGGGCTCGAACGGGACGGAGAGCGCGCCCACCTGCTCGCCGCCGGTGCAGCGCTCGGCTATCTTGCCGGCCTCAAGACCACCGGAGCGCTCGGTGCCGTGGCGCTCGGCGGCGTGGTGGCGATCGTCGAGCTGCGGCGCGCGGGCGGTGGGCGGGCGATGCGAGCGCTCGCGTGGCTGGCGCTGCCGGCGTGTGCTCTCCTCCTCCCCTGGCTCGTCCGCTCGGCCGTGCAGACCGGCAACCCGTTCTACCCGCTCTTCTGGGAGCGCTTCGGCGGGCCGGAGTGGAGCTCCGATCTGGCGACTCGTCTCGCGCAGTGGCAGCGGTCGATCGGCATGGGGCGCGAGCCGCTCGACTACTTCCTCCTTCCGTGGCGTGTGGTGACCCAGGGCGACGCCGGCTACGACCACTTCGACGGGCGGCTCGGTCCACTCTGGCTCGCCCTGCTGCCCCTCGCCGTTGGGCAGGCGCACCGCCGCCGCGTCCGCCGGCCGCTCGCCGTGGCGGCTCTCGCCTTCGCGTTCTGGGCGGCGAGCGCCCAGCAGCTCCGCTTCCTGTTGCCCGCTCTCGCGCTGGCGGCGCTCGCTTGCGGCCGCGCGGTGGCGCTCCTGCTCGGCGGGATCGACCGGCGCGCCACTCGCCACGCCGTCGCCACGCTCCTGGGGCTCGTCGCGCTCGCCGCCCTGGTGCCGCCGGCGGCGCGCGAGCTCGCGTCGACGCCGACGCTCGCCCGGCGCTTCCTCGCCGATGGCGAGCGGGTCCTGGCGATGGCGGTGCCGCCGCCGTTCCGGGCGATCGAGGAGCTCACGCCGCCCGACGCGCGAGTGGCGCTCCTCAACACCAACCAGACCTACTTCTGTCCGCGCACCTGTGTCGCCGACAGCTTCTTCGAGGCGTCGCAGCTCGCCGCGGCGCTCGGTTCGGCAACCGACGCGGCCGGTGCCCGCGAGCGCTTCGCCGCGCTCGGCGTGACGCACCTGCTCGTCGACGCCCGTCCGCGCGGCATCGAGTGGTCGCCCGGCGTCGTCGCGCTCGTCGCCGACCGCACGCGCGCCGATCCGCTCTGGATCTCGCCGGACGGTCGCTTCACCCTCCTTGGGCTACGCTGACCTCGTGCCGCTCGCTCCCGCACGCCGCCACGACCTCGCCGCGCTCGTGCTGATCGCCGCGCTCTGGGCGACGGCGTTCCCGGCGCTGTCGAGCGTCAACGTGACCTGGGACGAAGCGCTCGGCGATCTCTTCTTCGGCGGTCGCACCTTCTCCTACTTCACCACCTTCGACGCGCGCTACCTCGACTTCGCGCACGACATCGCGCCGGTTGCCGGATTCCCCGATCTCGGTTCGTCGCCGTTCCGCTCGCGGCCGTGGGAGTACTACCCGTTCGCCGACGCGCTCGGCGCGGCAAGCTCGGTCTTCTGGTCGGGTGCGCTCGGACAGCTCGACCCGTTCGACGGCTTCCATGCCGTCAATCTGCTCTTCGCCTCGTTGCTCGTCGCGGCCTTCGTTCCTTTCCTCGCCCGACGCTTCGGCCTCGCCGTGGCGCTCGCCGCGACGCTGCTGCTCCTCACTGCGCCGCGCCTCGCCGCCGACCTGCTCGCCAACACGAAGGACTATCCGTCGATGGTGCTGTTCAGCGTCGCGCTCGTCGCCTTCGAGTCGGCGCGCGAACGAGGGTCGACCGCCGGGCTCCTCGGTGCGGGAGCGCTTGCTGCGCTGGCGCTGGCGACCAAGGCGAATGCGGTCTTCTTGCCGTTCGTCGTCCTCGGCGTGGTCGCCTGGGAGCGCGGCGGCACAGCGTGGCGCGGCCGGAAGGGGCCGCTTGCGCTCGCCCTGGCGGGTGCCGCGCTGCTCGCCGTGGCGCTCTTCGTCGCTCTCTGGCCGTATCTGTGGCCGGCACCGCTTGCCCGGCTGCTCGAGCACGCGCGCTATCTCGCCTTCCGCGGTGCGGCGATGCGACCCGAGAGCGCCATCTCGCCGCTGGCGGCGATCGCGCTCACCACGCCGCTGCCCTGGCTACTGGCCGTGGCGTTGGGCGTCGTTCCGACCTGGCAAGCCGCGCGTCGCGGAACGCCCGGGGCCCGCCTCCTGGTGGTCTGGATCGCCGTCGTGCTGGTGCGACTGCAACTGCCCGGTGCCGTCAATTTCGACGGCGTTCGCCACTTCCTCGAGATCTTCCCGGCGCTCGCGGCGGTCGGCGGCCTCGGTCTCGTGTGGGCCGGACAGCGGTTGGCGGCGGCAGCACCGCGCACCGCGCGTGTCGCCCCGGTGGCGCTGCTCGCCGTGCCTCTCCTCGCGCAGGGCGCGGTGCTCGTCGCCGTCCACCCGTTCGGTATCGCCTACTGGAACGAGCTTGCCGGCGGTCTCGGCGGAGCGCAGGCACGCGGCCTGCCGCAGGCGGGGGACTACTGGGGGCTGAGCTACCGGCAGGGGATGGCCTGGCTCGCCGACCACGCCGAGCCCGGCGCGGCGGTGGCGGTGCCGATCGCCGAGCACGCGGTGCGCCTGGTCGCCCCGTGGCGGCTGCGACCCGATCTGCAGCTCCTGCCGATGACCAGCCCGGCGCGACCGGAGATCCCGCCGCGCCGGATGGAGCAGCTGCGCGAGCTCGCGGCGGGACGAACGGTCTACGTGATGACGGTGCGGCGCGACGACTGGGACAACGCGCTCACCCGGGAGTGCCGCGAGCGCCTCCGCCCGGAGGTCGAGTGGACCCTCCAGGGCGGATCGGTCCTGGCGATCTACCGCTATCGACCGTGAGCGGCCCGCCGCGGCGGCGCGACGTTCAGCTCTTCGGCGCTTCGGCGTCGGGGATCCGCAGCACCTGCCCCGGGTAGATCTTGTCCGGGTTGTCGAGCATCGGCTTGTTGGCCTCGAAGATCTTCGGATAGGCACTCGCCTTGCCGTAGAACTTCTTGGCGATCGCCGACAGGGTGTCGCCGCGTTCGACGGTGTAGAAGACGGCGGGCGGCGCGCTCGCTGCGACCTCCATCTGGTCGTCGACCTGGGCGACCCCTTCGACGTTGCCGACCGCGAGGACGACCTTCTCGCGCACCGCCTGCGAGGCCGCCTTGCCGCGCACGGTGACCTTCGCCCCGGCGACCTCGATCGCCAGTCCGTCGACCTCGAGCCCGAGACCGCGGACGAGCTGGGCGAGCCCTTCGGCGCGACGGGCGTCCTTGACCCGCTGGAACGCCTCGGGAGTGACCTGCGGTTGCGGGGTCGGCTCGGGGACGTCGAGCTTCTTGCCCTTGCCGAGGATGAAATCGAAGAGACCCATGGTTTCCTCCGGATTCGAGTAACCGTCGCGTGGCGAGCGGCGCGAGGGGTGTTGGTCTATTCTGGACCAGCGGCGCCTGACGACACCACTGCCGGGCTCGGCGGCCTGATGTTCCGGGTGCTTCACGCGTCGCGCTGTCGGCTGGGAGGATCGATGCCCGAGCTGCCCGATCTCACCGTCTACGTCGAGGCGATCGCCCACCGCCTGGCCGGAGCGACCTGCCTCGGGGTGCGCATCGGAAACCCCTTTCTGCTGCGGACGGTGGCCCCGCCCCCCGCGGCGGCGGCCGGACGGCGCGTCGTGGGCGTGCGGCGTGTCGGCAAGCGAGTCGTGCTGGCGTTCGAGGACGATCTCTTCCTGGTCATCCACTTGATGATCGCCGGGCGGCTGCACTGGAAAGTGAAACCGCCGCGGCTTGCCGGGCGCGCCGAGCTTGCGGCGTTCGAGTTCGGTCGCGGGAGCCTGCTGCTCACCGAGGCCGGGAGCCGCCGGCGCGCGGGGCTGTGGGTGGTCGAGGGCGAGGCGGCGCTCGCCGCTCTCGACCCGGGTGGGATCGAGCCGCTGGAAGCCGACCGGGCGTCGTTCGCCGCCGTGCTGGCGCGCGAACGCCACACGCTCAAACGGACGCTCACCGACCCGCACCTCGTCGCGGGGATCGGCAACGCCTACTCCGACGAGATCCTGCACCGTGCGCGGCTTTCGCCACTGCAACTGACGACCCACCTCGAGCCGGAGGAGATCGACCGCCTTCACGCAGCCGTCGGCACGGTGCTGCGCGAATGGACGGTGCGATTGCGCGCCGAGTCGGGCGACGACTTTCCCGAGAAGGTCACCGCCTTCCGGCCGGAGATGGCGGTGCACGGTCGGTTCGGGCTGCCCTGTCCGGTCTGCGGCGCACCGGTGCAGCGGCTCGCCTACGCCGCGAACGAGGCGAACTACTGCGCGGTCTGCCAGACCGGCGGGCGGCTCCTCGCCGACCGCGCGCTCTCACGCCTGATGCGTGGCGACTGGCCGCGCACCCTCGACGAGCTCGAGGAGCGCAAGCGAAGCCTGCGCGCGCCGAGCGCCGCCGGAGAGTGAGGCTCACCGCGGAGCGGTCGGGGGCCAGAGTCCGAGAGCGGCCGGCGTGGAGAGCAGCCGACGGGCCAGGTCGCTCTCGGGCGCCGACTCGATCCAGGCTCGGGGTCGATAGCCCGCGCCGACGGCGGTCTCGTCGTGGGCGAGCACCTCGGAGAGCGTTTCGGCGAGCCGATAGCGCCCCTCCGCGGGTCGAAAGACGAGCACGACGATCTGCTCGTCGGCCAGATGGCGGGGAGAGCAGGGTCGGCGGCCGTCGCAGGGGACCTGTCCCTCCCCCCAGCAATCGAGCCCGGCGCCGGTCGACCGACAGCCCGATCCGCGTCGGGGCGACCAGCTCACCAGCGCCTGATCGCCGTCGCGGCGGTCGTAGAGCAGCTCGAACCAGCTTTGCGCGAGGTACTCGGCCTCGGTGGCGAGAAGCCACGGAGCGCCGTCGTGGAAGAGCACCAGGGTGGCGCCGCGCCGCAAGCGCGGCACCTCGTCGAGGATCGAGCCGAGCTCGCGCTGGGCTCGTCGCCAGGAGCCGACGAGCTCGTCCTGGCGGCGCACTGCGCTCCAGGTGCCGAGCAAGACGAAGACCGCCGGAACAGCCAGGGCGAGCGCCGGTCGGCGGAGGCGGCGAGCGAGCGCCGCCATGCCGAGTGCGAGCAGCAGTGCCGCGACGATCCGCGTCACCTGCTGCGTGCGGAAGTAGGCGCCGAGCGGGGCGATCCCGGCGTAGGGCAGCGCCGCGGCGATTCCCAGCAGGACGAGCGCGCCGGCCGTCAGAGCCCGATGGCGAGGGGATGCTGCGCCCATCTCTCCGGCGGTAGTGCCGGGGAGCCGACAGGCTGCGGCAACGACGAGCGCCGCAGCGAGGAGTCCGCAGGCAGCCCCGAAGCCGGGAGGGAGCAGCGGCGTTGGCGGCGGATACCAGGTCGACAGCGGCCGGAGCCAGCGCCATGGGGTCCAGTCCCAGAGCAGCAGGCGGGCGGTCTCCCGGGCCCGATCGACGAGGCCCAGCGCAGGAACGGTGCGGGCGAGATAGCCCGAGCGGTCGAGCAGGGCCGAAAGGAATGCCGCGCCGAACGGCAGGAGCGAGCCGTACCAGAGGGCGCCGACGAGAGCGCGTCGTCGTCGCGTCGCCCCGGGCGCCGAGAGGGCGAGGAGCGGCGGAGCGAGGAGGATCACCGGAAGCGCCACTTCGATCGTCCAGAGGCTCGCCTGAAGCAGCAGCACGACCCCGAGGAGCCGGATGGCGAGCGCCATGCGAGCCGTCGCTTCCAGAGCGGCGATGGCGGCGAGCAGCGCGCCGAGACAGGCCAACACGGCGACTCGATAGTGCAGGGCGACGGTGCTCACCGAAAGCAGGTCGCCGGTGGCGACCAGCACCAGCGCGCCGGCGACGAAGGCGGACCGCCGCTCCCCGGGCAGCAGGCGCCGGGCGAGGGCGCGGACGGCGAGGGCGAGGGCGAGCATCGCCGCGCCATCGACCATCTGCAGGGCGAGCGCCGGCCACGCCGTGGCGAGTGCCAGCGCGTAGGGCCAGGCGACCAGGAAGCGGGTGGGCGAGGCGATCGGCCGCAGCGCCCCGGCGAGCCGGTCCGCCTCGTGGTGGACGAGCGCGAGGTGCAGTCCGTCGTCGTGGTAGAAGCCGCGCTCGCCGGCCGATAGTCCCCAGACGAGGGTGAGCAGCGCCAGATAGGCTGCGATCTCCACGCCACGGTGTGAGGCGACGAGAGGTCGGTTCGAGGGCGTCGGATCGGGTTTCATCGGCGCACGGAGGCGTGGCGAGGTGCGGGAGCGCGACGCGGATCGGCGCTAGTCTAGGGGGAAGTCGCGGTCGTCGCACCCCACGGCGGCCCGGACGCTCCGCCGACATGCCGAGACGATGAACGTCGCCGCTCCGCCCCCCGAGCTCTCGGTCGTCATCCTGGGCTACCGCGCTGGCGCCACGCTGGTCGACCTGGTGGACCGCGCTGCCGCGGCGCTCGACGCGGCTGCCGTCGATTGGGAGGGTGTGCTCGTCGCCAACTACTGGCCGGGCCAGGACGATGCGACACCGGCGGTGGCGCGCGCGCTTGCGGCCGGCTCGTCGCGCCTTCGAGCCCTCGCCGAGCCGAAGGCGGGCGGGATGGGCTGGGACCTCCGGCGGGGTCTCGCCGCCGCGCGCGGCCAGCACCTCGCCTTCATCGACGGCGACGGCCAGATGCCGCCGGGCGACCTCGCCCGGGTCTACCTCGCCCTGCGCGACGAAGGCTACGACCTGGTCAAGACCTATCGCCGCGAGCGGGCCGACGGGCTGCAGCGCAAGTTGCATTCGTGGGGGTTCAACGCGCTCTTCTCCGCCCTCTTCCCCGGTCCGGACTGGCGCGACGTCAACTCGAAGCCCAAGGTGCTGACCCGCGCCGCCTACGAGCAGATGACGCTCGCGTCGGACGGCTGGTTCATCGACGCCGAGATCATGCTCGAGGCGCGCCGGCTCGCCCTGCGCGTCGGCGAGCTGCCGACGGTGTTCGGCGCCCTCGAAGGTCGAGCCTCGTTCGTCGGTCCGCGCGCCGTGCTCGAGCTTGCCTCGGCCCTGATCCGCCGGCGTTGGCGCGAGCGGCGCGGCCACGGCGGTCGCCTTGGCTGAGCGAACCTTGCTGGTGACCGGTGCCTCCGGCGGCTTCGGCCGGCGGCTCGTGCCGCTGCTCGCCGCCCAGCCGGGACGGTCGGTGCGCGCCCTCGCGCATCGGCGGGCGGTCGATGCCGGCGTGGAGACGGTGCGCGGCGACCTGCGACATCGCGAGTCGCTCGCCGCGGCGCTCGTCGGCGTCGAGACGGTGCTCCATCTCGCCGCGGTGACCCACAGCCACGCGGCGCGCGACTATCGCGAGGTCAACGCCGAGGGGACGCGGAACCTGGTGGCGGCCGCCGCCGCAGCCGGGGTCCGACGGGTCGTCCTGATGAGCTCGCGCGCGGCGGTGCCGGGGGGCGGGGCCTACGCGGCGAGCAAGCTCGCCGCCGAGGAGGCGGTGCGGGGTGCGCCGCTCGAATGGGTCGTGCTGCGGCCGGCCGAGGTCTACGGTCCCGGATCGACCGACGCGGTCGCGACACTCGTCCATTGGCTTCGGAGATGGGGACTCGCTCCGGTGGTCGCGCCGGATCAGGGGAAGGTCGCGCCCGCCCATCTCGACGACGTCGCTGCGGCGACCTGCCGCGCCCTCGACCCGGCAGCACCCTCCGGCCGAGTGCACACGCTCGCCGGCGACGAGGAGCTCACGCTGCGTCAGCTCGTCGGTCGGATCGCCCGCGTGCTCGGTGTGCCGGGCCGGGCGCTACCCGTCCCCCTGTCGCTCGCCCGCATGCTGGCGGCCGGCTGCCGTCTCGTCGGCTCGCGGCTGCTCGTTGCCGATCAGATGCCGCGGCTGCTCGCACCGAAGAGCGGTGACCTCGCTTCGGCGCGTCGCGACCTCGCCTTCGCGCCGCGCCCGCTCGACGCGGGTCTGGCCGATTGGCTGGACCGCTGACCGGGCGGTCGCGCCGGCCAACCCTGCGGGTCGCTCAGGCGGCCGCTGCGACGACCCGGTTCTTGCCGGCGCGCTTGCCGGCGTAGAGCGCCTCGTCGGCGCTGCGCAGGCAGTCGGCGAGCGAACCGAGGCGGTCGTAGGTCGCCACGCCGAGCGTCACGGTCACCGTGAGCTCGCCCGCCGGGTCGGCGATCCGCACGGCGGCGACCGCCTGGCGGAGCTTCTCGGCGAGAGCCAGCGCGCCGTCTCGGCTGGTCTCGGGAAGGATCAGCAGGAACTCCTCGCCGCCCCAGCGCGACACGAGATCCTGCGAGCGAACCGATACGGTGAGCAGCTGGGCCAATTGGCGCAGCACCTCGTCGCCGCAGGGGTGGCCGCGTTCGTCGTTGATCCGCTTGAAGTCGTCGACGTCGACGAGCGCGATGCTGAACGGGCGGTGGGTGCGGCCCGAGCGCGCCACTTCGATCTCCAGCCGCTCGCTCGCCGAGCGACGGTTGTAGAGGCCGGTGAGCTCGTCGTGGGCGGCGAGCTCGGACATGCGCGAGTAGGCGAGCGCGAGCTCGGCGCCGGTGCGCACCTTGAGCCGGTAGCGACGGTAGAGGACGAGCGCGAGCGCGCTGAGCAGGGCGAGGCTGGTGACGACGAGCGAGAGCAGGAGCCGCTGGCGTCGCACTTCGAGCTCCTGGATCTCGCGCTGGCGCTTGAGCAGCTCGATCTCGTCCTGCTTCTTCTCGGCCTCGTGACGGCTCTCGAGGGTAGCGAGCTTCTCGAGGTTCTCCTTGGAGAAAGCCTTCTCGCGCAACTCGGCGGCGAGCCGCTGGTAGTCGAGCGCCTGGCGGAAGTCGCCCCTCCGCTCGTAGAGCCGGACGAGCTCGGCGGCGGCGTCGCGCTGCAAGCCCAGCTCCTGGACCGCGCGGGCCTCGTCGAGTGCGCGGCGGAGCTGGGCCTCGGCTGCGGCGAGGCGCCCGGCTTCGAGGTCGATCCGTCCGATGTTGATCGCCGAAACGGCGAGTCGGGGGCGGGCGTTCATCGCCTCGAACAGCGCTTGCGACTCGCGGTATTGGCGCAGCGCCTCCTCGGGGCGCCCCATTTCGCGCAGCGCGTCGCCCATGTTGTTGTAACAGATCGAGATGTACTCGCGGTTGCCGAGCTCGCGGGCGAGCGCGAGGGCGCGTTCGAGCTCGGCGAGCGCCTCGCCCCAGCGCTTCTGGCGGATGAGGATCTCGCCGAGATTGACCCGCGCGCTGACGGCGAGCTGGGTGTGCCCGGTGTGCTCGGCGATGGCGAGCGAGCGCGCGAAGTGCTCGCGAGCGCGTTCCGGGTCGCCGAGCTTGTTGTAGACGTTGCCGATGGCGTTGAGCACCACGCCCTGGCCGCGCTCGTCGGCGATCGCCTCGTAGTCGCGCAGCGCCTTGAACATGAAGTCGAGCGCGCGGTCGTAGCGCCCCTGGTTGTAGTAGATGAGCGAGAGGTTGTTGTTGACGCCAGCGAGCTTCTGGCGGTTGCCGGCGCGCGTGAGCTCGGCGCTCGCCGCTTCGAGCGACTCGAGGGCGGCGTCGAGATCGCCGCGCTTCATGGCGATCGCCCCGATGCCGTTGAGGCAGCCGCCGCGCAGGGTCGGATCGTCGAGACGCTCGGCGAGCGTCAGCCCTTCGCGGTAGCTCGCCAGGGCGCGATCGAGGTCGCCGAGCTGGAAGAGGCCGGTGCTGCGCGTCAGCAGGGCGCGGGCGGCGTCGTGCGCTCGCCCGGCGGCGTTGGCGGCGTCGAGCGCCTGCTGCGCGTAGGAAACCACGCGATCCGGCGCGCGGTAGAGATGTGCCTCGGCGAGCGACAGCAGGATCTCGATGCGCGCCGGGCCGACCGCGGGAGCGAGTCGCTGCTCGAGCTGGGCGGCGTCCTCGGCGGCCGGGAGCGCAGAGGCGAGCCAGAAGAGCAGGAGTGCCAGGGTCCGGATCACGGGCCCCGTCGACGCGCTGCCTTCCCGGAACGGCCGAGGTCGACTCATCGTTCGGTGACGAGCAATGTAGCACGCCCGAACCGAGCCGGCGGGCGTCGATGAGCTTCAGCACCCTCTTCCAGGTCACCGCAGGTAGCCGAGCGCGCGAAGGCCTTCGCGCTCGACGTCGGTGAACGGTTGCTGCGCCGCGGGCCGGGGGTGCTCCGCGAGGAGCGCAGCACGGCGGAGGACGCGGCTCCAGGCGAGGCGGAGCTTCGCGGCCTCGGTGGGGCGTTGCGCCAGCAGATCGCGGCGCTCCTCGGGGTCCGTCGCGAGGTCGAACAGGGCCTCGGGCTGTTCGGTCGTGGGCAACAGGAGCTTCAGCGTACCGATGCGGACTGCGTCGTGTGAAACCATGATCGGCGCCTGTCGCCGGGGCGGACGAGCGAGGCTGCTGCCGGTCAGGTCGCTCGCCGGAAGCCCGAAATGGTCGAGCAGCGTCGGAGCGAGGTCGACTGCCGTCGACGGTCGTTCGGTCACCGTGCCGGCGCGCGCCCCGCCCGGCCACTTGACGAGTAGCGGGACGCGCAGCGTCTCTTCGTGGGCGGTCACGTGGAGGAAGAAGCCGTGCTCGCCGAACTGTTCGCCATGATCGGCCGTGACGATGACGAGGGTGTCTTCCCAGAGACCGGAGCGCCGTAGGTCGTCGAAGAACTGACCGAGCTCGGCGTCGAGCGCCTCGACGCCGCGATCGTAGAGGAAGCGAAGGGCCTCGGCCTCGCGGGGGAGCGGCTCGAAGGCGGTGTCGTAGTTGAGCCGGTGAAGGAGCTTCGAGGCGCAAGATCCGCCGCGACACCCGTAGTCGGCGATTCCGAAGTGCCGCGCCACGAGGTCGGACGAGCTCCCGGGGGCCTCGTAGGGTAGGTGTATCTGGTCGGAATGAGCAGCGTAGAGGTGGAGGAAGAGGAACGACGGTCTCTCGCGGTGCGCGCTCAACCACACCCGCGAGGCGCGCAACTCCTGCGACGTCGACCAGGCGGCGAGCTGGTAGTGGTCGAAGCCCTGGTCGAGTCCGTAGCGTGGGTGGAAGAAGGGAGCGAGGCTCATCATTGCCGCAGTCGCCACGCGCGACGAGCGAAGCCGCTCGGCGAGCGTCAGCACTTCATCGGGGAGAGGTCGCTCGCCGCGGTCGCAGCCGTGAACCCGGGAGGGGAGCCCGGTGAGCATCGTGGCGTGGGATGGCTTGGTGGAGATCTCGGCGGCCCAGTGCGGGAAGAAGCGCTCGGCTTCGGTCGCGAAGCGGTCGAGGTGCGGGGTGTGGAGCCCGGAGCCCGGTCGGGAGAGGGCTCCGATGGCATCCTCACGGAGCGCATCGAGCGAGATCAAGATCGCTCGCGGAACCGGTGCGGGAGACGGCGCCGCGCGCTCGGCGCGAAGCGCCAGGTCCCGCAAGTAGATCGGTCGTCCCCCGGTTCCGGCTGCCGACAGAGTGAGCGTCACTCGTCCCGGAGGATCCCCGGCGAGCGGCAGCAGGTGTGAGGACCAAGTCGGTCCGAGCCCGAGCTCTCGTTGGCTGCCCCAGGCCTGCCCCACTTCGATCGAGAGGCGAAGCCGGCCCCCGGCGGCACAGGCGCCGACCTCGAGGGTGGTCGGTCCCTCGATCTCGCGTTGCAGGGTGAGACGCTCTCCCTCGGCCAACGCGACGGCGTAGTGCGACTCCTCGCCGCACCAGGCGATGGCGGGTGGAGAAGCCCCCGCGATCGGCTCCTTGGGACCGAACAGCAGGTCCTCGATGTCGAGTGCCAGGGCCGCCGGAGGGCTTCGGTCCAGGCGGTGGTACCCCGAGGTGGCAAGCGCGCCGACGGCTCCGAGGGCCGCGAGCACGGCGGAGGTCCGAAGGGCTGGGTGGCGTCCGCTCGTGCGCGGGTGGGCGAAGCGGGGCGTGGGCGGGGTCATGGTTTCGACGGGTGGTGCAGCTTCTCAAATCGAGAAGGAGCTCCTCGCCAGCTCGATCGAGCCGCTTCTGTCGGGTTGGTGCCATCCCAGTCTAGGCCGAAGTCCCGTGTTCTGGATCCGGGATGGATCGCCTCCGATTTCGTCGAGCGCCACGTGGCGTCGCCAAGTGCGAACGGAGGGCGATCGACGCCGCCGTGCCGCGAAAGGCGGGTAGACTCCGCCACCCCCGGTGGAGCGTCCTCCGGGACGCGGCGGCCCCTTCGCCGCAGCGGTTCCATCCAACCGTCGACTCGAGGAGAGACACCATGCAGAAGCCTCTCGCTGTCGTTCTCGCCTGTTCGTTCGCCCTCGCCGCGGTGCCCGCGGCCGAGGCGCAGCTCGAGCTGCCCCGTCCCAGCCCGAAGGCCACGGTGATGCAGCAGGTCGGTCTCACCGAGATCTCCATCGCCTACAGCAGCCCGGGCGTGAAGGGCCGTCCGATCTGGGGCTCCCTCGTCCCCTACGGCGAGGTCTGGCGCACCGGCGCCAACGAGGCGACGACCATCACCTTCTCGACCGACGCCATGGTGGCCGGCAAGGCCGTGCCGGCCGGCACCTACGGCCTCTTCACCCTCCCCGGCGAGAAGGAGTGGATGGTCATCCTCAACAAGGGGGCCAAGCAGTGGGGCGCTTACGAGTACAAGGCCGAAGAGGATCTCTTCCGCTTCCCGGTGACGCCGCAGGCGGCGCCGTTCGCCGAGCGGATGACCTTCTCCTTCGCCGATACGACGTTCGACTCGACGGTCGTCACGTTCTCCTGGGAGAAGCTCAGGATCACCTTCCCGGTCAGCGTCGACACGCAGGGTCGCACCCTCGCCGCCGCCCGCACGGCGATCGCCGCCGCCAAGGCCGACGACTGGCGCACCCCGCTGCGCGCGGCGAACTACTGCCTCGACGCGAACGTGAACCTTGAGGAGGCGCGTACCTGGGTGGCCAAGTCACTCGCCGTGCAAGAGACGATGAACGGCTTGCTCGCCAAGGCGCGCTTCGCCGCCCTCGACGGCAAGAAGGCCGAGGCGATCGCGCTCGCCGAGAAGGCGATCGCCGTCGCCCGCAAGGCCGACCCGAAGGCCGACGTCAGCCCGGCCGAGCGCTACCTCGCCGACTGGCGCAAGTAGCTCGTCCACGAGGAGCCGGTTCGCGCCGCGGTAGCCTCTCAGGGAGGCGCCGCGGCGTTTCTTTTGGGAGTGTGGCGGGAATCGCTGGCCGTTTTCGTGAAGATCGGCAGGACCCCGATCTCTCTTCGAGGAGGCGCCCGTGTCGATTCGTCCAGCCCGCTCGACCGATTCCCCCCGCCGGCTTGCCGGAAGGTTCGCCGCCGGCTGCGGAGCGTGGCTTCTCGGCCTCGCGGCGCCTCTTTCCGCGGCGGTCTACACCGTGGGTGGCGCCGGCTGCACCCACCCCGACCTGCTCTCGGCGCTCGTCGCCGCCGCGACCAATCCTGGCACTGATCAGATCCGGCTGCTCTCCGGCTCGAGCCATCAGGGACCGTTCTTCGTCAACACCGACGGACTGACGATCACAGGCGGCTATGCGAGCTGCAGCGCCGCGACGCCCACCGGCAGCTCGACGCTGCTCGGCGACAACGCGAATCGCGCCCTCTTCGTGTCGACCTCCGGGGCGATGTCCCTGAGCCGACTGTCGATCACCGGCGGAACGGTCGCCGGCAATGGCGGCGGCATCCTGGTGCAGGGGAGCGGCTCTCTGGTCCTGCAGGACGTACTGGTCTTCGGCAACCACGTCACCGGCGCCGGCGGAAATCTCTACGTCAACGGCTCGGCGAACGTCTTCGTGCAGCTTTCGGGCGCCTCCTTGCTCGCCTCCGGCACGGCCCAGAACGGTGGTGGGCTGGCGTGCTCGGGGACCGCGCTGTTGTATTTCGATTCGGCCGTCGCCGTCGCGAACAACAGCGCCTCCGCTGACGGCGGCGGCGTCCACCTCTCGTCCGGCTGCTCGCTCGATTCGCGCGCCACGAGCTCGACGGGCGGCGGCATCGTCTCGAACCACGCCAACGGAAACGGGGGCGGAGTGATGGTCGCCAGCGCCTCGCTGTTCGCGACCCACGTCTTCGCAGGCACCGGCCTGGCGGAGATCTCGGGCAATACGGCCGGCAACAACGGCGGCGGCCTCGCGGTCGTCGGCTCGGGCTCGCGAGCGGTCTTGCAGTACGTGCGCCTCGCGACGAATCACGCCGGCAACGTCGGCGGGGGACTCCTCGCGGACAACCTGGCGATGGTGGGGATTGCTCGCGCCGACGCCTTCGGCGTCTGCGCGGACGCCGTGCGGTGCCAGGTGGTGAGCGACAACAGCGCCGCGGTCGGGGGCGCCTTCTTCGTCGACAGCGCCTCGCTCAACGTCGATGGCGCCTACCTCGAGCGCAACTCGGCGACGATTTCGCAGCCGGTCGGCTCCGTGCGCGGTGGCGGCAGTGGAAGGCTCACCAACGCCGTGGTCGCGGCCAACGACGGCGCGGAGCCGTTGCTGGTCGACGACGCCAACAGCAGTCTGGTCCTCGGCAACGTGACCGTGGTGGGCAATCTCAACGTCGGTGCTGGAGTCATCCGTCTCGGCGGTGGCGCGAGCGGCAGCAACCGCGTGCGCGTGCTGTCGAGCGTCTTCGACCAGGCGGGAGCTCTCTTTGCCCCCGGCGCGCCGACCGCGGTCGGGATCCAGATCGACTGTGTGATGTCGCGCTTCTCGCCGCTCTTCAGCGGCCTGCCCGGGCAGAGCGTCACGCGCGCCACCACCGTCGCGGATCCGCGCCTCGCCTCGTCGACCGCCGGCTACCTCCTCCTCGCCGACTCGCCGGCCATCGACTTCTGCGACCTTGCCGCCTGGACCGGCCCGCTGACCGACGTCAACTGGGACCGCCACGACCTCGACGACCCGGCCCACTCCGGCGGTCTCGGCCTGCGCGACCTCGGCGCCGACGAGCACACCCACGACATCCACTCCGACGACTTCGAGCTCGGGACGTTGGTGTTGTGGAACGGGGTGCTCATCACGGGCTAGGCGTGGGCCCTCGGCGCCTCCGAAGCCGGAGTCTCCGTGCGCCGACGCTCTCGGGATGCGGATTCCCTCTGGCGGTGGTCGGCGCGCCCCCCGATCGCGAGTGGCGGGTTCCGTCCGGCGATTGCGTGGAACTGCTCGAACCCCACTCTGGAAGGAGTAGCTCCATGCAGACTCGCTGCCTTTCGCATCGAACGATCATCTGGCTGTGCCTCGGGATCTGGCGGCTCGCGGGGCGACGCGGGGCGCTCGCGGCCTTCGCGGCGGGAGCGTTGGCCGCCGCTCCCGCCGCGGCTTCGATCTATACCGTCGGAGCGGGAGCGGGCTGCACGCACGCGGATCTGCTCTCGGCGTTGATCGATGCGGTCAATCACGCCGGGTCCGACGAGATCCGCCTGCTGATCAACTCGAACCACCAGGGGCCGTTCTTCATCAACACCGACGGGCTCATCCTGCGTGGCGGCTTCGCGAGCTGCACGGCCACGACGCCGACGGGTTTCTCGACGCTCCTCGGGACCAACAGCAGTCGGGCGCTCTTTCTGAACGCGTCGGGTCTCGCCTATCTCGAGCGATTGAACCTGACCGGCGGACATGTCGCGGGGAATGGCGGCGGACTCTTCGTGCAGGGGCCGTCGGACTCCGTCGTGCTTTCCAACGTGGCCGTCTTCGGCAACAGCGCGACGGGGTTCGGCGGCAACATCTACGTCGCTTCGGTGGCAGGTGCAGTGCTCACCCTTGCGGACGGGTCGCTGGTGGCGAGCGGGCAGGCCCAGGACGGCGGAGGCCTGGCTTGCGCGGGAGCGGGCAAGGTGAGCCTCAAGACCGGCTCGCTCATCGCCAACAACGTGGCGACCGAAAACGGTGGCGGCCTACACCTGAGCTCGGGTTGCACCTTCGAGCACCTGGCCACCGGCAACTTCGCGGGAATCGTGTCGAATCAGGCGGGTAGCGATGGCGGAGGCGCATTCGTCGACAGTGGAGCGGACCTCGCGACGGGCTACTGGCCGGGTGGGCTCGCCGAGATCTCGAACAACACGGCCCATTGGTTCGGGGGCGGCGTCTATCTCCGCGGTGCGGGATCGGTTCTGCAGGCCTACTTCGCCCGCATCGCGGGGAATCATTCGGATAACGACGGAGGCGGCGTCGCGGCGGACACCGGCACCTTCGTGGTCTTCGGACGACCGAGCATCGACCCCGACGTCTGCGTGGACCCGTCGCGGTGTTCGCTCGTGCAAGGGAACTCGGCGGCGGTCGCCGGTGGCGCCGTCTGGTCGTACGGTGCGACGGTGACGGCGCACGGAACCCGCTTCGAGAACAACACGGCGACCGCGGGCGGCGCGATCGGCGCCTTCGAGAACCAGAGCAGCGTCACGCTGAGCTCGTCGATCCTCGCCGGCAACTCCGGTCCCAAGCCGCTGGGCGTCGGCACCGGAACCACCCTCCTGCTCGGCAACGTGACCGCGGTCGGTAACTCCGGTGCAGGCCCGGGCTTCATCTCTTTCGGCCCGGGCCCCGGCGACGTCCGCGTGCTCTCCTCGCTCTTCGATCAGCCGGACAGTCAGATCTTCACCGGCTTTTCGACCCAACTCGTGCAGCTCGACTGCGTGCTCTCGCGAACGGTCAACTTCCTCTCCGGTCTGCCTTCCGGCACGGTGACGCGCGCGATCGTCATCGCCGACCCGCGCCTGCGCAATCCGAGCGCGGGCGACTACCGACTCTCCGAAACCTCGCCGGCCATCGACCGTTGCGACACCTCCCAGTGGCAGGGCGCGCCCAACGACCTCGAGTGGCAGGGGCGCGACATCGATCACGCGCTGCCGAACGGCCTCGGCATCCGCGACCTCGGCGCCGACGAGGCGTCGCTCCTGCAGCGTGACGGCTTCGAGAGCGGCGGGACAGGGACGTGGTGGATTCCAGAACTGCCCTGAGAACGGGATCGCCATTCCGTCGCCGGTGAGTCGAAGGGGCATCCGCTGCTCGAGCGGCGGAGGGTCGACCGGGCGGCGGCGGAGCCACTTGCCGGCTCCTTCGACCGCCTCGACCACCGCCGGCCTGCGTTGCGCTCCGGGCGGCAGCGCGTCCGTCGCCCGGCTGGCCGCGGAGCGTGGGAGGGGGAGCGCTAGCGCGGCAGGCGCCTCTCGATCTCGGCGAGGCGTTCCCGCAGCGCTGGCGTGACGCCCTCGACGCGCCCTGCCATCTCGAGCGCGCGCCTGAGCGCGGCGCGGGCACCGGCGGCATCACCGCGACGAGCAAGGATCTCCGCCTGCGAGGCGTAGGCGCGCGCGAGGTCGACGTGGCCGTCCGGCCAGAGAGCGGACTGCCGGGCGAGCGCCCGCGTGATCGCCTGCTCGGCCGCCGCCGCGTCGCCGAGCGCCAACTCGACGTCGGCGAGCTCGTGGAGCGTGGTGGGTGTCACGGTGTTGCCGGCGGGGAGCTTCTGCTCGGCGAGCTCGAGCGTGTGCAGGAGCGTGACGCGCGCTTCGGCGAAGTGCCCGGTGTCCTTCTGGATGCCGGCCAGACGGCGGTTGGCGTCGATGGCGAGCGGCGCCGCTTCGCCGAGCGCGGCGACCGTGGCGTCGCGCCCTCGAGCCGCCTCCGCGAGCGCCTCGTCGGGCCGACCGAGGTCGACGAGCGCCATCGCGCGGCGCATCCTGCCGTAGCCGATCCAGTGACTCTTCGCCCCGAGCACGCGTTCGGCGATCGGCAGGTGGGCGTCGAGGCGGGCGAGGCCCGCTGCCGGGTCGCCGAGGAGGATGGCGAGGTTGGCGATGCGGATCGAGAGGCGAAGCGCGAGCGGGTGCTCGATGCCGGTGCGGGCGAGCAGGATCCGTTCGGCCTCGAGCAGGGCGTCGCGCGCCTCGGTCGCGCGGCCGAGGTTCTGCAGGTCGCCGGCGAGTCCGCCGAGGATGCTGGCGATTCGCGGGTTCTCCGGGTCGAGACGGCGTTGCAGCTCGATCGCCCGGCGTCCCTCGGCGACGGCGAGCTCGGCGTCGCCCTTGCGGCTCGAAACCGACGACTGCACGCCGAGGAGGCGCGAGAGCCGCGCCGGATCGGGGGGCCGCTGGCTCTCTTCGATCGACACGGCGCTTGCGATCAGGTCCTTCGCTTCGTCGAGGCTGCCCTTCTCGAGAATCGCCAGGGTGAGCTGCATCTTCAGCTCGGCGACGCGCCAGTCGTGCGGGCCGAGGGCGGACTCCAGCTCGGGAAGCAGGGCGCGGGCGAGGTCGCGCGCCTCGTCGAGCTTCCCCGCGCCGCGGGTCAGCGAGACCTCGGCGAGGCGGCTCTCGAGCGTTTCGGGATGCGCCGCGCCGAGTCGCTCCCGGCGCAGCGCGAGCGCCTGCGCGTTGGCGCGCAGCGCCTGGTCCGACAGGCCGAGCCCGCCGTAGACCTCGCCGAGGGTGTCGAGCAGCGCCGCCCGCACCTCCGGCTCGCCGGCGAGCGCGCCGCCCTCCTCGACGCGCCTCGCTCCGTCGTCGAGCAGCTCGAGAGCGGTGCGTCCGGCGACCCGCTTGGCGGTGAACGGGTCGCTCGCCTCGAAGAGGTCGGCGAGGAAGCGCGACACCTGCCGCGCCTTCTGCGCCTCGCGCTCGGCAGCGTCGCGCTCGCTGCGCAGGCGTGCGGCGTCGACGGTGGCGAGCGCGACGAGCGCGACCGCGGCGACCGTGGCCACGCCGACCGCCCAGCGATGGCGGCCGACGAACTTGCGCGTCCGATAGGTGAGCGTGTCGGGGCGGGCGAGGATCGGCCGGCCGGCGAGGAAGCGCTCGACGTCGGCGGCCATCGTCGCTGCCGATTCGTAGCGCCGCTCGGCGAGCGGACGCAGGGCCGTGGTGACGATCGTGTCGAGGTCGCCGGCAAGTCGGCGCCGCAGCTCGCGTGGCGAGGTGCAGCCGCGCCGCCGCGCCTGCTCGCCGTCCGGGTTCGAGGAGACCGCGGCGCTCGGCCGGGTCGGCTCGGGCCCTTCGGCGCGGCGGCGCAGCGACTCCGGCGTCGAGCGCTCGCCGGGGAAGGCGCGTTCGCCGGTGAGCAGCTCGTAGAGCAGCAGGCCGAGCTGGTAGACGTCGGAGGCAGTGGTGACCGGCGCGCCGGCGACCTGCTCGGGGCTGGCGTAGCTCGGGGTCATCGGTGCCGTCAGCGCCAGCGGGATCGCCGCGTGAGTCAGCTCGTCGGAGGCGGCCGCGGCGTCGGTGGGGTCGCTTTCGAGGAGCTTGGCGATGCCGAAGTCGAGGAGCTTGGGGCGGCCCTCCGGCGAGACGAGGATGTTCGAGGGCTTGATGTCGCGATGCACGACGAGCTGGCGATGCGCCGCGGCGACGGCGCGCGCCACGTCGGCGAAGAGCCGCAGGCGGCCCGCGAGATCGAGCCGCCGTTCGTCGCACCAGGCGTCGATGCGCGCCCCGTCGACATGCTCCATGGCGAACCAGGGGCGACCGTCGGGGGCGATGCCGCCGTCGAGGATGCGGGCGATGCCGGGGTGCTCGAGGCTGGCGAGGATCCGTCGCTCGCGCTCGAAGCGGGCGACGGCGTTCGCATCGGAGGCCGGCCGCTGGAGGATCTTCAGGGCGACGCGCTGCTCGTACTGGCCATCGGCGCGCTCGGCGAGGTGGACGACCGCCATGCCGCCGCGGCCGATCTCGCCGAGCACGCGGTAGGCCCCGAGACGCGTCCCCGCCGGAAGCGCTCCGCCCCCCGGCTCGGCGAGCTCCTCCCAGAGCCGGGGGGCGAGCGGCTCGACGGTTCCGCTCGCCAGGCTGGCGTCACTCGGGCCGCTCGCGGCGAGCAGCCGCGCCACCGCGTCGCGCTCGGCCGTGTCGTGGCAGCTGCGGTCGAGAAACGCGCTGCGCTCCTCGGCGGGAAGATCGAGTGCGCGGTCGAGCAGGTCGTCGAGCCGTCGACGGTCGGTCAAGGTCGCATCTCCTCGGCGAGCCAGGCGCGCGCTCGCTGCCAGTAGCGCTGCACCGAGCGCAGCGAGAGCTCGAGCGCGGCAGCCGTCTCCTCCTCGGTGTAGCCGGCGAAGACCCGGCACTCGACCACCTGGACGAGACGGGGGTCCAATTCAGCCAAACGCGAAAGCGCCTGCTCGACCGCCAGGACGCGCTCGGCTTCGGCCGCGGCGCCGACGAGGCTCTCGTCGAGCGTCTCCGGCATCTGCGGTCCGCCCCGCTTGGCGGCCGTGCGGCGGCGGGCGAAGTCGACCAACAGATGGCGCATGGCGCGCGCGCTGACGGCGTAGAAGTGCGGCAGGTCGGCGTAGCCGCCCGGGTGCCCGGCGAGCTTGAGGTAGGCCTCGTGGACGAGCGCCGTGGTGTTCCACGTCTCGCCGGCGCGCACCCGCGCGAGCTGGCGGTGGGCGATCCGGCGCAGCTCCGGGTAGAGCAACGGCAGCAGCGCGTCGAAGGCCGCTCGATCGCCTTTGGCCGAGGCGTGCAGGAGCTCGAGCATCTCGTCGCTGCGTTCCATCGCATGGACTCCCAGGGTCCACCCTGCCTGCAAGGCCGACGGGCGGGCTTCGTCGAACGGATTCGGTGCGCGGATCCTAACGGACCTCGGGTGCGCCAAGACCCGACCGGTTCGAGACGAGTCGCGAGGCGCCGTTCCGCTGGCATTTCCACGCGGCGGCTGGAGGGCAGTGCCGAACCCTTGGACGGCGGCGTGTGGCGTGGAACAATACGTCCTCGCATGCCCACACTCGAATGGATCGGAAAGCGGGCGGTTGTCAACCACCACCGGGAGATCCCTTTCCGGCTGCTGAAATGCGACCCCGAGCTGTCGGTTGGCGACCCGGAGTCCGGGAATCTCCTCATCGAGGGTGACAATCTTCACGCGCTGAAGGCCTTGCTTCCCTACTACGCCGGCAAGGTCAAGTGCATCTACATCGACCCGCCCTACAACACGGGAAACGAGGGCTGGGTCTACAACGACAACGTCAACAGCCCCGAGATCCGCAAATGGCTCGGCGAAGTCGTCGGCCGCGAAGCCGAAGACCTCTCCCGCCACGACAAGTGGCTGTGCATGATGTACCCGCGGCTGGCGCTGCTGTGGGAGTTTCTGACTCAAGACGGAGCTCTCTTCGTCAGTGTTGATGACTGCGAGGTCCAGCACCTGCGCAGCATTCTCGACGAGATCTTCGGGAAGAAGAACTTCGTGGCAACTGTGATCTGGCAGAAGGTGTACTCGCCGAAGAACTCAGCCCGGCATTTCTCGGAAGATCACGACTATTTGGTGGTCTACGCCAAGGACGCTGAACGCTGGGCCCCGAATCTCCTGCCGCGAAGCGAGGAGCAAGATCGCCGGTACAGGAACCTCGATGGTGATGCTCGGGGGCCATGGAAGACGAGCGATCTTTCTGCCCGGAACCCGTACAGCCGGGGCACCTACCCGATCACCTGCCCATCCGGCCGAGTTGTCGACGGGCCACCGCGTGGCATGTACTGGCGAGTGTCACGAGAAGAGTTTGATCGGCTTGATCGAGACAACCGAATCTGGTGGGGAAGGAATCGCGATTCGATTCCGCAGATCAAGAGGTTTCTCAGCGAAGTGAAGCAAGGCGTCGTGCCTCAGACATTGTGGCGATACGAGGAGGTCGGACACACGCAAGAGGCCAAGCAAGAGTTGCTGGCGATTTGCGACTTCGATGACTCGGCATCGGTATTTGTGACTCCGAAGCCAACTCGACTGATCCGCCGCATTATCAATATCGCGGGGGGAGACACAGCCCTCATTCTCGATTCCTTCGCGGGGACTGGCACAACAGGCCAGGCCGTCATGCAGTCCAACAAGACCGACAATGGTGTACGACGGTTTATCTTGGTCGAACTTGACCAAGCAATATGCCGCGGAGTGGCGAGGCAGCGGCTGAAGAATGTCGTCGATGGGTACTCGAGTCGACGTCTTGGTACAGGAGAGGGGATTCAGGGTCTTGGTGGTGGATTTCGATACTGCCGCCTCGGCGAGGCACTATTCGACGAAGCTGGGCGAATCAACGAGCGCGTCACGTTTCCCGACCTGGCCGCACACGTGTTTTTCAGTGAGACGGGGACACCGATCTCCAGGCGAGACTCGGGCTGCACCCCTCTGCTCGGTGTGCACCAGGGGCGGGCGATCTACCTTCTGTTCAACGGCATTCTCGGTGACCTAAGGCCGGTTGGTGGCAATGTGCTGACTCGGGATGTGCTGGCGGCTCTCCCGGAGCACGATGGTCCGCGGGTAATCTATGGCGAGTCCAGCCGTCTTTCACGCGATCGCCTGGCGCGTGAGGGCATTGTCTTCAAACAGGTTCCCTACGAGATTCGCGTGGGCTGATGCGCTATCGGGTCGAGATCCTGTCAACAGCCCGGCGCGATCTCCGCGACCTTCCTCTGCGCGACGCCGAGCGGGTCCTCGCCCGGCTGGAGCAGCTGAGGGAGGGCTTTGCCGGCGATGTTCGGAAGCTCCAGGGTTTCACGGTCGGGTATCGGCTGCGGGTCGGGGACTATCGGGTACTATTCGATCTCGACGGCGACAGGATTCTGGTTCTGAGGATTCGAAACCGCCGGGAAGCCTATGAACGGTAGGGAACTGGTCATGGTCGACGTTCATCCTCAATACCTCGAGAAAGACGGTGAGAAGCAGTTCGTCGTGCTTCCCTATTTCGAGTTCCGCGCCATCGAGGAGCGGCTCGATGAGCTCGAAGATCTTGTCGCTCTCTTCCGCGCCCGCGAAGAGAATCAGGGGAAGCGGTCGTACTCCATCGACGAAGTGCGCGAGGAGCTCGGACTCCCGCGCTCGGAAGGCTGATTTCCGCCTCGGGGGGCCACTCTGTTCGCCCTCAAGCCCTACCAGGAGCGCGCTCTCGCTGCGCTGACGAACTACCTGCGAGAGGCGCGTCACCAGGGTGCTCGCCGCGCATTCATCCTGCGGACCGATCGGCCCTACCTCTCGGTGCCCGACCTGCCGGATCTTCCCTACGTCTGTCTGCGATTGCCGACCGGTGGTGGCAAGACGCTGCTCGCGAGCTACGCGGTCGGCTTGGTTACGCGGGAGTTTCTCGCGGTCGAGCACGCGGTCTGTCTCTGGCTGGTGCCTTCGAACGCCATCCGTGAACAGACTCTGGCGGCGCTCCGCGACCGCGCGCACCCCTATCGCCAAGCCCTCGAACAGGTAGTGTCGGGCCCCGTGCGTGTCGTTGACCTCTCCGAAGCGCTCTACCTTCAACGCGCGGTTCTCGGTGGCGAGACGGTGGTGATCGTCGCCACGCTTGCCGCTCTCCGCGTCCAGGACGTCGACGGCCGCAAGATCTACGAATCGTCGGGAGCGCTCGAACACCATTTTTCTGGGCTTGGACCCGAGCAGACGGCGCTGCTGGAACGCGAGGCGGACGGAACCCACGCCTTCTCGCTCGCCAACGTGCTTCGGCTGCGCCGCCCGATCGTCATCATGGACGAGGCGCACAACGCGCGGACTCCGCTCTCGTTCGCAACGCTGGCGCGGTTTGCGCCATCCGTCGTGGTCGAGATGACCGCCACACCCGAGACCACCAATCGTCCGGACCAGGGTTACTTCGCGAGCAACGTACTCCACCACGTCTCCGCCCTGGAGCTCAAGGTTGCAGAGATGGTCAAGCTGCCGATCGAGCTGGTCACGCATGCAGATTGGCAGGAGGTCTTGGGCGACGCCCTCGCGAAGCGGCGAGAGCTCGAGACCCTGGCTGCCGCCGAGCAGGCCGAGACCGGCGAGCACATCCGTCCGATCCTGCTGTTGCAGGCGCAGCCGCGAAGCGCGCAGCACGAGTCGTTGACGGTCGAGATGCTCAAGGGAGCACTGATCGATCAGTACCGCGTTCCACCGGAGCAGATCGCGGTGGAGGCCTACCAGACGCACGAGCTCGACGGCGTCGATTTGATGAGCCCTGCATGCCCGATACGGGTCGTGCTGACGGTGCAGAAGCTCCGCGAGGGGTGGGACTGCCCATGGGCCTCGGTGCTGTGCTCGGTAGCCGAGCAGTCCTCGGCGACGGCGGTCGAGCAGATCCTCGGCCGGATCCTTCGACTGCCCCGCGCGCAGCGAAAGCGGCAGCCGCAACTGAATCGAGCCTTCGCCTTCGTGGCCTCGCCGAGCTTCGCCGAGGCGGCGCGTTCGCTGCGCGACGCGCTGGTCGAGAACGGCTTTCAGCGGCTCGAGGCCGAAGACCTGGTGCAAGCGGGAGCTACGGCGCAACCCCAAGGTGAGCTTCCCTTGTTCAGGACCTGGCGAGAACCTGTTCCGGCCCCGCCGCGGCTCGAGAGCCTGGCTCCAGCCCTGCGCGAGCGTGTTCGGTTCGAGGACGATCGTTCCGAGCTGGTGATCGAGGGCTCTCTTGCCGAAGCCGAAGAGCGCGAGCTCTTGGCCTGCGCCGACGAGCCCGCAACGAAGGCGGCGATCCGGCGCCTGGCGGCGAGGTCCCGGGGCGAGACGACGGAGCCTGCGAGGGCGCCGTTCGCGCCGCTTCGCGTGCCCCGCCTGGCGATCGAGCTCGATGGCCAGGTCGAGTTGTTCGACGAACAGCACTTCCTCGACGAGGGCTGGTCGTTGGCGGGTGCGGACCCGTACCTGAGTGAAACGGAGTTCCCGACTCGGCGGGCTCCGGCCGAAGCGGGTGAGATCGACATCCAGGAGGAGTCGGGGCAGGCCGCGGTCGTCTTCTATAACGAGGACCTCGAGCGCCAGCTCGCCCTGCTTGCGCCGGAGCCGGGGTGGAGCGAACCCGGTCTCGCGAACTGGATCGACCGACAGCTTCACCATCCGGACTTGGGGATACACGAAGTTTCGGAGTACCTGCTCCGGACGCTCGAGAACCTGACACGGGTGCGAGGGCTCACGATCGGCGACCTCGCTCGACACCGATTCCGCCTTCGGCGAGCGATGGAGAGGAAACTCGGAGAGCTTCGCGACGATGCACGCGCCAACTGCTTGCAGCAGTGCCTCTTCGGGTCGGGTGGGCACCGAGTGCGAACGACGAGTGAGGTCGAGATGGTCTTCGACCCCGATCGCTATGCTCCGAGCTGGATGTGCGAGGGCTATTCGTTCAGGAAGCACCTGTTTCGACGAGTGGGCGAGTTGAAGTCGGAGGGTGAGGAGTTTGACTGTGCCTGCACCCTCGACCGTGCCGCGGGTGTGGAGACCTGGGTTCGGAACCTTGCCGGGCCGGGGCGCGACCGCGAGGAGACCTCCTTCTGGCTGCAGACTCCGTGGGGGAAGTTCTATCCGGACTTCGTGGCGCGTCTGACGAGCGGCAAAGTCCTGGTTGTCGAGTACAAGGGCGAGCCTTGGGAGAACCTCGAGGCAGAGCAGGCGAAGCGGCGCGTCGGTGAGCTGTGGGCGGAGAGAAGCGGGGGAAGCTGCGTGTTCGTGTGGGTCGCGCGGCGTTCGTGGGACGTCCTGCTCGATGCGATTCGAGCCGCGACGGCGGCTGTCGGGCCGGCGTCGAATTAGGGGAGGGCTCGTGGCCGTCATCGAAACCACGCTCAAGCGGGACGCGCTGTTCGATCAGCGGGCGGCGCACTGGCGCGGGCGGGTGGCCGCGCTGGGTGAGGAGGCGTCACGGCTCGCCCTCGGTGGCGGCGAGAGGGCGCTCGCGCGGCAGCGCGAACAGGGCAAGCTCTCGGCGCGCGAACGTGTCGCCGGGCTCTGCGATCCGGATGCACCCTGGCTCGAGCTCGGGCTCTGGGCGGCGTGGGGAATGTACGGCGAGTGGGGCGGCGCACCCGGGGCGGGTGTGGTCGCCGGCATCGGTCGGATCCACGGCCGCGAGGTGGTCGTCGTCGCCGACGATCCGACGGTGAAGGCCGGGGCGAAGTTCCCGCTCGGCATCAAGAAGGTGCTGCGCGCCCAGGAGATCGCCCTCGACAACCGCCTGCCGATCGTCTACCTCGTCGACTCGGCCGGCGTCTTCCTGCCGATGCAGGACGAGATCTTCCCTGACCGCGAGCACTACGGCCGGATCTTCTACAACAACGCGCGACTCTCGGCCGCCGGCGTCTTCCAGATGTCGGCGATCCTCGGCTCCTGCGTCGCCGGCGGCGCCTATCTGCCGATCATGAGCGACGAGTCGCACATCGTCGAAGGCACCGGCTCGATCTTCCTCGCCGGCTCGCATCTGGTGAAGGCGGCGATCGGCGAGGTGATCGAGAACGAGGAGCTCGGCGGCGCCATCGTGCAGTGCGACATCTCGGGCGTCGTCGACCACCGCCATCCCGACGACGCCTCCTGCCTCGCCAAGATGCGCAGCCAGTTCGCGCAGCTCGCCGCGGGGGGGCGCGCGCCGTTCGCGCGGCGCGAGAGCCGCGAGCCGCTCTATCCGGCCGAGGAGCTCTACGGGCTCCTGCCGATCGAGCGCAACAAGCCGTACGACGCTCACGAATTGATCGCCCGTCTGCTCGACGGGAGCGACTTCGACGAGTTCAAGGAGACCTACGGGCAGACGCTGGTCTGCGGCACCGGCTGGATCGACGGCTGGGCGGTCGGCGTGGTGGCGAATCAGCGGCTGATCGTCCACCGCAAGACGGGCACCAAGGCGGGCGAGAAGGAGCTGCAGATCGGCGGGGTGATCTACAGCGACTCGGCCGACAAGGCGGCGCGCTTCGTCGAGATCTGCAACCAGAAGGGGATCCCGCTGCTCTTCCTGCAGGACGTCACCGGCTTCATGGTCGGCTCGCGCGCCGAGCGCGGCGGGATCATCAAGGACGGCGCGAAGCTGGTCAACGCGGTGGCCAACTCGGTCGTCCCGAAGATCACCCTCTTCGTCGGCAACTCCTACGGCGCCGGCAACTACGCGATGTGCGGCAAGGCCTATGGCGCACGCTTCCACTTCGCCTGGCCGAGCGCCTCGATCGCGGTGATGGGCGGCGAGCAGGCGAGCCGCACGCTGCTCGGCATCCAGCTCAAGAACCGCGGCGCCGACGTGTCGGAAGACGAGAAGCGCGAGCTGCTCTCCTCGATCCAGGCGCGCTACGAAGCGGCGATGGACCCGCGCTACGCAGCCTCGCGTCTCTGGGTCGACGCGATCGTCGACCCGCTCGCCACCCGCACGGCGATCTCTCGCGCCCTCGCCTGCGCGGCGTGCAACCCGGAGCTGCCGCCGTTTCGCACCGGGGTGTTGCAGACCTGAGGGGCGGCGACGAGATCGAACGCCTCGCGCCGAGCGCGGGTGGCCACGACCGACGGCTCGCGTCACCCGTCGGAGAAGGGAGAATTGCATGAAGACCGACGACCAGATTGGACAGTACCTGGCTGCGCAGCCGGAGCCCAAGCGACGCGACTTGGCGGAGCTGCACCGCATCGTTCTCGAGCTGATGCCGGGGTGCAAGCTGTGGTACCTCGACGGCAAGGACGAAAGCGGCAAGGTGGTGTCGAATCCGAACATCGGCTATGGAAGCCGGACTTCGAGGAATGCCGACGGAAAGAGCCGCGAGTTCTACCAGGTCGGGATCAGCGCGAACACGACGGGGATCTCCGTCTACATCCTCGGGATCAGCGACAAGAAGTACCTCAGCCAGACCTTCGGAGAGAGCATCGGCAAGGCGAAGGTCACGGGGTACTGCATCAAGTTCCGGAAGCTCGGAGAGGTGAACGTCGAGGTGCTGAAAGAGGCGATCCGACGGGGATTCGCGAGTCCGTCGGAGGTGAGCACGAGCCCGGCGGACAACGAAGGGAAGTGAACGACCTGAGCCCGCGGAGGGAAGACGGCGGCGCCGACCTGATCGGCGGCGGCGCCCGGTGGGGCAGCGCAGGAGTCCAGGTGCGGCGCACCGTCGGCGAGCCGGACAGTTTCGGAGGCAAGCTCCGCGGCCACGTCACGGTGGGAGGGAAGCGATGACCAGCACGAGCTCTCGCGTGACGGTTCACATGGCGGCGAGCCTCGACGGCTACGTCGCGCGACGAGACGGTCGCGTCGACTGGCTCGAGACTGTGGACGAATTCGACGGCGGACGCACGATGGATCCGGCGTTCGTCGGCGAGCTCCTGCGGTCGATCGAGTGCTACGTCATGGGATCTCGAACCTACGAAACCGCATTGAGGTTCGAGGCGCAGGGGCTGGGATGGTCGTACGGCGACAAGCCGACCGTCGTCCTCACGAGTCGGAGACTTCCCGTGACGCGGGAGAGTGTCGAGCTCTATTCGGGAGATCTGGCCGAGCTCGTGAACGGGCGCCTGCGGCCGGCGTTCCGATCGATCTGGATCGTCGGCGGCAGCATCGTCGCCGCCGAATGTCTCCGCCTCGGCCTGGCCGACGAGCTTCGCTACTCCATCCTCCCGATCTTGATCGGCGACGGCATTCCGTTCTTCGACCGCCTCGATCGGGATGTCGCTTTGCACCTGACCGAGGTCGAAGCGTACAAGAACGGCATGGTGGAGCTGCGATACGAGGTGGGCGCCAGTCGCTCGGGCCGCGAGCGATCCGACGTCTGACTTCTGGTGCGGAAGCACACCCGGACGTCACCGAGGTGCAGGCTCCTTTGGCGGCGGGGCTTCTCGCGCGGCTGGGTCGTGCGCGGCCTTCGCCGAGGCTCCGCCCGTTCTCAGGTGTCGCCGACTTCCAGCACCGCGCTCCAGCGCCAGAGGTCGCCGCGCTCGAAGCCGTCGGCGAGCGGCGTGGCGAGGAGACGCCGGGCGTAGATGCCGTAGCCGTTGCCGTCCTGGTTCTCGCTCTCCCAGGCGATGACGTAGTTGCCCCAGCCGTCGGTGGCGAGATCGGGGCTCTGCTGCGTGCCGGCGGTGGTGGCATTGATCTGCAACTCGCCGCCGACGCGCGCTCCGGTGTTGTCGAAACGCTGGGCGTAGACGCCGCTCGACGAGCCGTCCTGTCCCGTGCTCGTCCAGGCGACGACGAAATTGCCCCAGTGATCCATGGCCACGGCGGGGATCCGCTGGTCGTTGGCGGTCGTCGTGTTGGCGCGGAACTCGGTGCCGACCGGCGTGCCCGTGGCGTCGAAGCGCTGGGCGTAGATGCCGTAGCCGCTGCCGTCCTGAGCCTGACTGTCCCAGGCGACGACGAAGTTGGCGTCGGCGTCCATGGCGATCGCGGGCCACCACTGCTGGTTGGTGACCTCGGTGTTGACGCGGAACTCTCCGCCGAGGCGATTGCCGGTCGCGTCGTAGCGCTGCGCGTAGACGCCTTGCGACGAGCCGTCCTGCGAGTCGTCGTGCCAGACGACGACGAACGAGCCGCCGCTGTGCACCGCGACAGCCGGCGACCACTGGTGCCCTGCGGTGTAGGTGTTGACCTGGAGCTCGCCGGTGCGGGGTACTCCGCTGGGCTCGAAGAGTCGGACGTAGACGCCGGCCCCCGAGCCGTCCTGGCCGGTGCTTTCCCAGGCGGCGACGAAGTTGCTCCCGCCGTCGACGCCGACCGCCGGGTAGGCCTGGTCATCGTTGGTGGTGGTGTTGATGGCCATTTCCGTTCCCACGCCGACTCCGCCCGCCGCGAAGCGCTGGGCAAAGATGCCGAAGCTCGAGCCGTCCTGCAGGTAACTGTCCCAGACGATGACGAAGTTCCCCCAGCGATCCGCCCCGAGAGCCGGGTGTTGCTGCCCACTCGTGACGTACGTGTTGGCCACCATCTCGGTGCCGAGCGGTGCGCCGGACGCATCGAAGCGCTGGGCGCAGATCGCCTGGGCCGACCCGTCGGCGCCGTAGCTGTCCCAGGCGACGACGAAGGCGGCCGAGCTCGCCAGCGCCACGGTGGGGTGGGCCTGAGTGCCGAAGGTGTAACTGTTGACCTGGAATTCAGGGCCGAGCAACTGGGCCGGGGCGCCCGCGGTTCCGAGGGCGACGAGGAGGGTCGACGCGGCGAGGTGAACCGAACGTCGATTCGGGAGGATCTGCATGGCGAGACCTCCGCCGTTCTCTCCCCGTGAAGCCATGGTACACCCGGGTCCGTCCGTCGGCTCGGACGACGGCGAGCGCACCCGCGCTCACGCGGAGTGCGGGGGCGGCGCGCGATCGTGCGATCGCAGGCGGCGGAGCGGCGTCAGCCGGGTGTCGGGCGCGGGGTGGGCGAGCGTTCGCCGGACGGAAGCTCGTCGCTGCCGGGCAGATCGCCGCAGTCCGGCGTCTCCCAGCGCACCGTGCGGTCGCCGACATGGGGGCGCAGCCCGGAAAGCTCGCAGGTCGCCGAGCCGAGCGGTCCACGGACTTCGAGGGTGAAGGTGGCGGTCCAGCCGCCGGCCCCGCGAAGGACGCGCTTGGGACCGTCGACGGCGGGCGCGGCGGCGAGCGGTTCGCCGAGGGCGCTGCGCAGGTCGGCGTCGGTCGTCACGCGTTCGACGGCCAGCCGGTAGGGCTCGCCGAGCTGCTCGAGCGCCCAGGCGTGGCGAGCGGCCGGAGCGGCGGCGGTCGGCAGGTGGTGCGCGGTCGTCGCGGCCCCGAGGAGCGCGACGGCGCTGGCGAGGGCGGGCAGGAGGAGCGGGAGGGCGCGCCGCCGGCCGGCAAGCGGCGGGGCCGAGAAGCTCGCGGCGAGATAGCCGAGGCCGAGCGCGGCGAGCGCGGCGGCGCCGCCTTCGATCGCCCGGGAGAGCGTGGCCGGCGCGGTGCCGGCCGCCACCAGCGAGAGCGCCAGGCTCGCTCCGGCCGCCCCGGCGGTGGCGGCGAGCGCAACCGCCGACGGGCGCGGCGCCGCGGTGTCGACGGCGGCGACGCGCGCTGCCGCCGCTCCGGCCCAGGCGCCGGCGACGAACGGCAGGACGGTCGAGCCGAGCGCCGCGAAACCCGCCCCCGGAAGGTCGAGCAGGAGGTGTCCGGCGGTGAGGTGGCGCAGCAGCGCCCCGAGGGTGACGAGCGCCGCTCCGCCGCCGAGAGCGGCCAGGGCAGAGACGAGGCGCAGGCCGAGCGGCAGCGGGGCGGGCTCGGGAGCGCGGCGCGAGCGGGCCGCGGTCACGGACGCTCCGGCGTCCGCGGGTCGACCGCTTCGTAGATTGCGCCGTAGTCGACCTCGCCGAAGCCGGCGCCGGCAGCGCGGGCCGCGAGCTCGCGCACGCCGTCGATCGCCGCGGTGGCGAGACCGAGTCGATCCGCTTCGCCGCGCGCCAGGTCGAGGTCCTTGACCAGCAGCTCGAGCGGGAAGGAGGGATTGGCGTAGTCGCGTGCGAGGTAGCGCGCCAGGCGCGCGTCGAACGACTTCGAGTAGAAGAGGCTGCCGCGCAGGATCTCGAGGAAGGCGTCGAGGTCGAGCCCGGCGCGGCGGACGATGCCGAGCGACAGGCAGAAGGCGGCCGCCTGGGTGGCGATGATCTGGTTGAGCGCGAGCTTGAGCGTCGAGGCGTCGCCGACCTCACCGACCCGCCGTGGCTGGGGTCCGATCGCCGCGAGCACCGGCTGGAGCCGGGCATGAAGCTCCGCCGCGCCGCCGCAGAAGACGATCAGCGTGCCGGCGGTGGCCTGCGGAATGCTGCCGAGCACCGGTGCCTCGAGGTACTCGCCGCCGCGTGCGGCGACGGCGCTGGCCAGCTCGCGGCTCTCCACGCTGGCGATCGTCCCCATCTGGACGACCGCGCGACCGGCCAGATCGGCGTCGCCGTCGAGCAGCGCCGCCTCGGTGGTCGCCCCGTCGCGGAGCATGGTGAAGACCGTCTCGGCCGAAGCGATCGCGTCGCTCGCCTCGTCGGCCACCCGCGCGCCGAGCGCGGCGAGCGGCGCGGTCTTCGCGCGCGTGCGGTTCCAGACCGTCACCTCGTGACCGGCGGCGAGCATCCGCTCGGCCATCGGCCGTCCCATGAGCCCCGTTCCCAGCCAGGCGATGCGCATCGTCCCTCCTTCGTCGCGCCGATTCTGTCGCATCGCGCGGGCCGTGTGCTGGCGAGCGCTTCCGAGCCGGCCTGCGGGAGAGCGATCAACGCCGCTCGATGCGGCTGCCGTCGTCGAGCGAGTCGGGGGGGTGGAGGACGACCTCGGCGCCGTCGGGGAGGCCGCCGAGCAGCTCGGCCTCGAGCGGATTGCGCTCGCCGATCTGGACCGGGCGGCGGCGCGCGCGGCCGTGCTCGACGGCGAAGACCGCCCACTCGCCCTCGTGGCGGAAGAGCGCGGAGACGGGGAGCTTGGTCGCCATGGCGCGCTCGGCGAGCACCGCAGCCACCTCGACGCGATAGCCGTCGCCGAGCGCCGCCCGCTCGGCCGCCGGGCCGGCGAAGTCGACGAGCACGTTGACGCGTTGCTCCTCGACGCCGAGCGCCGAGACCTTGGTGAACCCTGCGGGCTCGACCCGTCGCACCACCCCGGCGAGCGGCCCACCGCCGCCCCAGCGCTCGATGCGCACCGTCGATCCGGGGCGGATGCGGACCGCGTCGGTCGAAAGATAGTCGGCGACGATCTCGAGGTCGCTCGGGTCGCCGAGCTCGACGAGCGGCTCGCCCGCGACGACCGGACCCTCGCTTTCGCGCAGCCGTCGCAGCACCGTGCCGGTGATCGGCGCGTGCACCTCGAGCGGCGTGCCGGGCCGCTCGGCGGCACCGCGGGCCTGCGCGAGTCGTGCCCGCGCCGCTTCGACCTGATGAGTCGCGGTGGCGACGGCGAACTCGGCGGCGCGCCTGCCTTCGGCGGCGGAGCGGGCGTCGGCGCTGCGGGCGTCGAGCGTCTCGCCGGAGGCGATGCCGTCGTCGGCGAGGCTCTTCGTGCGCGCGAGCTGGGCGGCGGCGAGGCTCTCGGCGGCGGCGGCGCGGCCGGCCTCGGCGCGAGCGCCGTCGAGCGTGGCGCGGGCGGCGGCGAGCGCCGCCTCGGCCTCGGCGCGGCTCCTGGCGTCGAGCGGCGTCGGATCGCCGGGGAGGATGGTGGCGAGCGTCGTCCCGCCCTGGACGACCGGGTCGCCGGGCCGCAGATCGATGCGCAACAGGCGGCCGGAGACCGGTGCGGTGACGAGGAAGCGGCGGATCACGCGCGTCTCGCCCTCTTCGTCGAGGGTGACGACGAGCGGGCCGCGCGAAAGCGGCGCGACGTCGACCGGCACCGGACGCGGGCGCAGGGCGACGACGGCGAGCAGCGCCACGCCGGCGGCGCCGGCCAGCAGTCGCGGGTTCTTGAGCAGACGGGGAATGGCGGGCATCGCGGTTCTACTCCCGGGTCTTGAGCACGGCAACGAGGTCGAGGCGGTCGAGCTTGCGGCGGACGGTGAGGCCGGAGAAGAAGGCGGCAGCGGCGACGATCAGCGCCGACCAGGCGAGCGCGCTCGCGTGCACCACCAGCGGGATGCGGTAGATCTCGTTCTCGAAGGTGGCGACGATCCAGGCCGAGAGCCCCCAGCCGAGCAGGCCGCCGAACGGCAGCGAGAGCAGCGTCAGCACGGCGAGCTCGCCGAGCAGGATGAGGGAGATCTCGGCGCGGGTGAAGCCGAGCACGCGCAGGCTGGCGAGCTCGCGCTCGCGTTCGGAGAGCGAGATCCGCGCCGAGTTGTAGACCACGCCGAAGGCGATGATGCCGGCGAAGATCACGCTGAAGGTCACCATGATGTTCATGTTCTCGGCGAAGGTGGCGCGAAAGCTCTCGAGCATGGTGCGCTTGAAGGCCACGCCGGAGACCGCCGGGAGCCCCTTGAGGCGCGCGTTGAGGGCGGGCAGCGCGTCGGCGTCGACGAGCAGGCGGGCGCCGGAGAGGCTTTCGCCCTCGCCGAGCAGGCGGTGCAGCGCCCCGAGCTCGATCGTCGCGCCGAGCCCGAGCGCGTCGTCGACCAGGGAGGCGACGCGCAGGCGCGCCGTCGGCCTCCGACCCTCGAGCACCTCGACCGCGACCTCGTCGCCGACGCCGACCTCGAGGATCTCGGCGAGCTTGCGCGAGAGCGCGAGGCCGGACGGCGGCACGGCGACGACGTGCCCGTAGCGGTCGACGAGGCGCTCGAGGCGGGGCTCGAGCGCGCGGCCGGTGAGGGCGACGTCGCGGTGGCGATGGCCGGAGCGCAGGCGGGCGGCGACGTTGCGCGCCGGCTCGGCGGCGAGGACCCCCGGCAGGCGTTCGACCTCGTGGAGCGCCCCGGCGGAGAGCGGCTCGACGAAGGCGAGCGTGGCGTCCTGGCGCTGGGCGAGCGAGAAGGTCGAGCCGACGATCTCCTCCATCGCGCTGGTGAAGACGAAGCCGACGACGAGAATCGCCCCGGCGAGGCCGATCCCGACCACCGAGGCGGCGGCGCGCGCCGGCGTGCGCTCGAGGTTGCGCAGGATCATCCGCGTCGCGTGGGTGACGCGCCGGGCGAGCAGCGGCGTGCGTTCGGCGAAGCTCGGCCGGTAGCGCGCCGGCGGCTCGGGGCGCATCGCCTCGGCGGGGGGGATGCGCACCGCGCGCCGCACGGCGATCGCCGCACCGAGCGCCGCGGCGACGAGCGAGACGCCGACCGCACCCAGACCGACCTCGAGGGTCAGGCGATAGTCGAGCGACGGGAAGCGGAAGTACTGGTTGTAGAGGCCGACCATCGCCAGGCCGAGGCGGTGACCAGCCACGAGACCGAGCGCCGCTCCCACCATCGAGATGCCGAGCCCCCATTTGAGGTAGTGCCAGGCGAGCGCGGCGTTGCCGTAGCCGAGCGCCTTGAGCGAGGCGATCTGCGGCCGCTGCAAGGCCAGGGCGCGGGTCAGCGCCACGTTGAGGATGAAGGCGGCGACGAAGAAGAAAATCGCCGGCACGATGAGCCCGAAGTTGGCGAGCTGGGTGAGCTCGTTCTCGAGCGTCCAGGCGGAGAACTGCAGGCGTCGCGGGATGGCGCCGAACGCTCCGTAGGGGGCGAGCAGGCGGTCGAGGCGGAGGATCGCCTCGTCGACCGAGGCCTGCGGGGCCAGCTTCAGCGAGACCTCGTTGAAGCCTCCCTCCATGTCGAAGGCGCTGCCGAGGGCGCGCCGCTCCATCCAGAAGATGCCGAAGCGGCGGTCGTCGGGGATCAGCTCGCCGGGGCGGATCGAGTAGACGTACTCCGGCGAGAGCGCGACGCCGACGATCCGCAGCGTGCGCCGCCGCCCGTTGACCACCGCGCGCAGCGAGTCGCCCGGGCCGAAGCGGTGCGCCTTGCAGAACGCCTCGCTGGCCAGCACCTCGTCGGGCTTGCCGGGCTCCGGGAAGCGGCCGCGCCGCAGGAACACGTCGTTGAGCCGCGGCCGGCCGACCGCCGGGATCGACAGCAGCCGCCCGGAGGCGGGCTCGGCGAGGCCCGGCACGTCGAGCGCCACGTCGACCGAGACACGCGTCTCGACCGCGAGGACGCCGGGAATCGCCGCGATCTCTTCCTCGAGCGCGCGCGGCGCGCGCTTGAGCGTGGCGAAGACGTCGGCGAAGCGTTGCCGCTCGTAGTAGGCGTCGCGGGTGCGGCGCAGCGACTCGAAGTTCGAGAGATAGGCGACGAACATCGCCGCCCCCGCACCGACGACGAGGGCGATGGCGAGCGCCTGCCCCTTCATCGCCCAGAGGTCGCGCAGGAGCTTGCGGTCGAGCGCGGAGATGGTCACGCCGGAGTCCTCGTGCCGCCGCCTACCAGGAGAGCTCGGCGGGCGCGAGCTTCTGTGGATTGCGCTCGACGCCGGCGATCCGTCCGTCGAAGAGGCGCACGACGCGATCGGCCATCGCCGAGATCGCCGCGTTGTGGGTGATGACCGCCGTCGCCGTGCCGAGCTCGCGGTTGGCCACCGCCAGGGCCTCGAGCACGACGATGCCGGTGGCGATGTCGAGCGCGCCGGTCGGCTCGTCGCAGAGCAGCACCGCGGGCCGCTTGGCGATGGCGCGGGCGATCGCCACGCGCTGCTGCTCGCCGCCGGAGAGCTGCGCCGGGAAGTGGTCGAGCCGGTGGCCGAGCCCGACGAGCGCCAGCGCCTCCTCGGGCCGCATCGGATGCTCGACGATCTCGGTGACCAGGGCCACGTTCTCGCGCGCCGTCAGGCTGGGGATCAGGTTGTAGAACTGGAAGACGAAGCCGACGTGGTGGCGGCGGTAGTCGGTCAGCTCGGCCTCGCCGGCGGCGGTGAGATCCTGGCCACGGTAGAGCACTTGCCCGCTGGTCGGCGTGTCGAGCCCGCCGAGGATGTTGAGCAGCGTCGACTTGCCGCTGCCCGAGGGGCCGAGCAGGACGAGCATCTCGCCTTCGAAGAGGTCGAAGTCGACGCCGCGCAGCGCCTGCACCTCGAGCTCGCCCATCGGGTAGACCTTGGTCAGGTCGCGCGCTGCGAAGACGGCGGGGCGGGCGGGTCCGGGGAGGCTCGCGGGAAGGTCGGACGGTGTCGCGAAGGTCATGGTCGGGGGTCGTCGTCGCGCGCGGGCTCGTCGGAGAAACGGGAAAAGGATAGCCTTTCCGGCATGGAGCCGCGAAACGACCTGCAGGCGCTGCGCGAGGAGATCGAGGGGCTCGACCGCCGCCTCCTCGCCCTGCTCAAGGAGCGGATGGCCATCGCCGAGCGGGTGGCGAACGCCAAGCTCGCCGCCGCCTCGCCGTTCCGCGACCGCACGCGCGAGGAGCAGGTGCTGCGCCGCGTGCGCCACCTCGCCGTCGAATCGGGGCTCGATGCGCACGAGGTCGAGCGGCTCTACCGCGTCATCATGGCGATGTCGACGGCGCACCAGCAGGCGTTCATCGAGACGCGCGAGGAGGTGCCGCTGCGCGTCGCCTACCAGGGTGTCGAGGGCTCGTTCAGCCATCTCGCCGCGCAGCGCCGCTTCGGCGGTCGCACGGGCGGGGCGCTGCTCTTCGGGCACGAGACCTTCCGCGGCGCCGCCGAGGCAGTGCGCGGCGGCGAGGCGGACGTGGCGCTGCTGCCGATCGAGAACTCGACGGCGGGCTCGATCAACGAGACCTACGACCTGCTCGCCGAAGGCGGGCTGGCGATCAACGCCGAGGTGGTGGCGGCGATCGAGCACTGTCTGCTGGTGATCCCCGGCACCCGCCTCGAGGACGTCACGACGGTGATGTCGCACCCGCAGGCGCTCCGGCAGTGCGAGGCGTTCATCCACCGCCATCCGTGGATCGCGGCGCGCGAGGAGTTCGACACCGCCGGCGCGGCGCGCAAGGTACGCGAGCTCGGCGACCCGAAGCTCGCGGCGATCGCCGGCGCGGCGGCGGCGCGACTCTTCGGTCTCGAGATCCTCGCCCGCGGCATCCAGACGCAGGAGGGCAACTTCACCCGCTTCGTCGAGGTGGCGCGCGAGGCGCGCCCCTGCCCTCCCGACGCCGAATGCAAGACCTCGCTGCTCGTCGTCCTGGCGCATCGCCCCGGGGCGCTCGGCGAGGCGCTCATCGAGCTCTCGCGCCGCAACGTCAACCTGACCAAGCTCGAGTCGCGCCCGGTTCCGGGCGAGCCCTGGCAGTACCGCTTCTACCTCGATCTCGAAGGTCACGCGGCGTCGGAACGCGTCGCCGCGGCGCTCGACGCGGTGCGCGAGCACACGCGCGTGCTGCGCGTGCTCGGCACCTATCCGCGGGCGGAGGCGGTCCCGGAGTAGACCGGGAGAGGCCGATGCGACCGACCGGGCCGGACGTCGACGCCTACCTCGCCGCGCTCCCCGAGTCGCAGCGCGCCGCCCTTGAACGGCTGCGCCGCGCCATCCTCGCCGCCGCCCCCGGCGCCGAGGAGTGCATCAGCTACGGCATCCCGGCGATCCGCCTCGCCGGCCGCGTCCTCGTCTATTACGGCGCCGCCGCCAAGCACTGCTCGTTCTATCCCGGCGCCCACCCGATCGAAGTCTGCGCCGCCCAACTCGTCCCCTGGAGCACCAGCAAGGGCACCATCCGCTTCACCCCCGACAAGCCCCTCCCCCTCCCGCTGGTCCGCAAGCTCGTGAAGGTGCGCATTGCCGAGCTGGTGGTGGGGAAACGGCGGGGCGGCGCGGGGCGAAAGGGCTGAGCGCATGCCGCGGCGGTGCGCCTGCACGCCGCGGGTGCCGGGCACGCTCCTGCGTCTCGGGCGTTGCATGTCGATGATCGTGACCGGGAGGTTCGCTCGCGGGATCGCGAAGGGGGCGGCGGGCCTCCTCTTTCCTGTGGTCATCGCTTGTTGCTCTTTCGGCGCGGTGAGTTCGCCTCCGACTGACCCCACGGTGGTGGACCTTGACGGGGCTCGACAGATCGCCGATGTGATCGTGCGCGCCGCCTGCAGCCAGTTCAGGGTGCTTCTGGTGGTGGAGCCCCACGCAGAGATCACCTCATGTCCACTCGAGGGCGTCGTCATCCCGCAGAGTGTGTTGAGCCGCAAAGAGGTTGCCGCCTTCTCCGGCTCGGCGGCGACGTCGCAGGATCTTGCGGCGGTGCCCTGGCGCGAGGCTTGTGCGAACCGTCCCGAATGCCGGGAGGTCACCCCCGAGGAGCTGGGGAGCCTGACGACGGATGGCGACGGCAATCTCGAGAACGACTGGGACCGAGTCGATGCGAGGTACGGCTACCGTTTCGCCATCGAACCAGGACGCATTCGAGTCGACGGGGATCTCGCGGTCGGCTGTGCCTACATCGCACGAGGGTGGCCGACGGGTCAGAACTGGGTCTATGTCCTGCGCCGCAAGGCCGGCCGCTGGGAGCTCGTCGAGGCCGTTCGCGATGATTCGATCGTCTACTAGGCGATGACTCGCTGATCGGAACGACGGCTGGCAGGTGTCCACCGCAGCGAGGGTGGACGGTAGCAAGCGGGGCTGGAGCCACGATCGCGAGCGAGAGGTTGGGTGCCACTCCCAAGGGAGATTCGGTGCAACCGCAAGGCGAAGGCGGTGGCGGCGTTACCTGAGTGACGGAAGGAGGGTCAATGGGTCGAGTGCTGCTCACCAGTCTGCTGGCGCTCGTGCTGCCGCTGGTCGTCTTCCTGGCGGGCGCCGGTGCGATGCAGAAGCTCTCGGGGCGCACTGCCGGGAATGACGCCGGCAAGCCACTCAACCAACGCTGGGGCTACTCTGTCGACGACGTGGCCTCCTGCTGGTCGAGCCTTGGCGACGCCGGATTGCGTGCCGAGCGACGCTTCCTCGAGCTCGATCTGATCTTCCCGTTCGCCTATGGCGGGGCACTCTTGGCGGCCTCGCTCCTGGTCTGGTCCCGCCTCGGACGGCCGATCTCGGCGGCGTGGCTCGTCGCCGTCGTCGCTCTGACGCTGGGCGCCGACTGGACGGAGAACCTCGTTCACCTCCGCGAGCTGGAGCGCTTCGTGACGAACGGAGCGAGCGCCCTCGAGCCGCGTTGGATCGCCATCGCCAGCGCGGCGACGATCACCAAGCTCGTGGGCTTCGGAGCGTCGGTGCTCGCCCTGCTCGCCCTGCTCGTGATGCTCGGAAACGACGTGGCGCGCGGGCCGAGCTGAGCGGCGCCGCGCGGGCGTCGCGGATTGCGCTACCGGTTCACGCCGCTGGCGAGGAACCCGCCGTCGACGACGAGCACTTCGCCGTTGACGAAGCTGGCGGCGTCGGACGCCAGGAACACGGCGGCTCCTGCCAGCTCCTCGATGCGGCCGAAGCGGGCGAGGGGCGTGCGGAGCTTGAACTCGTGGCCGCGCTCGGTGCCGTCGAGCAGGTCCTGGTTGAGCGAGGTGCGGAAGACTCCCGGTGCGATGGCGTTGACCAGCACGCCGCGGGACCCCCATTCGACGGCGAGCGCCCGCGTCAGCGCGGCGACGCCACCCTTGCTGGCGGCGTAGGCGGCGACCTCGTAGAGGCCGACGAAGGAGGCGAGCGAGGCGATGTTGACGATCCTGCCGTAGCTGCGCTCGAGCATCGGAACGGCGAAGACCTGGCAGGCGCGCAGCGTTCCGGTCAAGTTGACGTCGAGGATCCCCTCCCACTCGGCATCGTCGACCTCGAGCGTCGGACGGCGCTGCGTGCGGCCGGCGCAGTTGACCAGGATGTCGATCTTGCCGAAGGTCGCGAGGACGGCCTCGCGGAGGGCGACCAAGGAGGGGCGGTCGGAGACATCGGCGGCGATCCGCAGCGTCCTTCTGCCTTGTTGCTCGATCGCCGCGGCCGTGGCGTCGACCTCGGTCTGGCGTCGCGAGCTCGCGACGACGTCGGCGCCGGCCTCCACCAGGCCGTCGACGAGGGCTCGCCCGATACCGGAGGTGCCGCCGAGGACGACGGCGGTGCGGCCCGTGAGATCGAATCCGGAGAAGGCCATCGAGGACTCCTACTGGCGACCCGGCTGTGGGTGCGCCGGTTGCGTGTTGCCCGATCCCGCCCGGTCTGCGAGGGCGGAGATCTGGATTCCCGCCATGATCGCCGGGCCCAGGCCCTTCGGGTCATTGTCGACCGCGGGCTCGCTCATGTAGTAGCGGAAGCTGCCGTCCCGGCCGAAGCCCAGGCCGGCGCCCGAACAGACGTGGGTCAGGTGGTACGAGCCGTCCGCGTGGACGGCGAGGAACTCGTCGACCAGCCCCGCCCAGGCCTTCTGTGCGGCGGGCGCGAAGGACGCCGAGAGATAGCCCCGGTTGATCGCCTTGGCCAGGAAGTAGGTGAACATGGCGGAGGCCGACGCCTCGCGGTAGTTGCCGGGTGCGGTGGGCATGTCGACGATCTGGAACCAGGTGCCCGTCGCGTCCTGGGTCCGCACGAGGCTCTCGGCCAACTCCGGGATGATCGCGAGCAGCGGCGCGCGCAAGGCGGTCTTCTCGACGGGGATCACGTCGAGGATGTCGACGAGAGCCATCGCATACCATCCCAGCCCTCGCCCCCAGACGAAGTGCGAGCGGCCGGTCGCCGGATCTGCCCAGCTCTGCGCTCGCGCCTCGTCCCAGGCGTGGAAGTAGAGACCCGACTGCGGGTCGCGCAGATGGGAGCGCGCGAGGACGAATTCCTGGACCGCCGCTTCGATCTTGCGGTCGTCCCCCTCCAGGACCCCGACCCCGGCGAGGAACGGCATGCCCATGTAGACGCCGTCGAGCCAGAGCTGATGGGGATACTTCAGCTTGTGCCAGAAGGCGCCTTCCGCGGTGCGGGGATGGCTGGCGAGCTGGGCCGCCAGCGCGCCGATGGCGGCGCGATACCGGGGGTCGGGATCGCGCTCTCGCAGGCGTAGCAGCATCTTGCCGGAGTTGATGCTGTCGATGTTGTACTCGGCGACGTCGAAGGTGCGGATCGTGCCGTCGGCGGTGAGATAGCTGTCGATCGTGCGGCGGGCGTAATCGCCGAAGCGCGGATCACCGACGGCGGCGGAGAGGTCGTCCATCGCCTGCATCAGGAGGCCGGTCGTGTAGGTCCAGCCGCTCGGCCGCGAAGGCACGGCGTCCCATCCGCCGAACGAGAGGCTGGTGCCGCGACGGGCGATCTCCGACGTGGCGAGGCGGGTCGAGACCTCGAGGGCGCCCAGGCTCCGGGCTCGACGCGACGTCTCCGTCTCGAGGCGGAGGCGTGGGGGGAGGGTGCGGCGCTCGACCTCGGCGGTCAGGAAAGCCTCCAGTTCCTCGCGGGTCTTGACGCCCCCCTGCTGGCCGGACCAGAGGGCACCGAAGGCGTAGGAGAGCTCCTTGCCGCGCGGGCGGAGGACCAGGACGTGACTGTTCTCGTCCCGCGTCTGCGCGACGAGATCCAGCCGGTGGAAGAGGAGCACCATGCCGAGCGGGTCGTCGAACAGACTCTGCCGGCCGAAGGTTGCAAGGTAGCTCCAGGCCTCCCCGGGGATGTCGAGATTGCCGACGAGCACCTCGGTCTCCGGGTGGGCGACGAGACCGACGGCGAGGTTGTCGAGCGGGGCGGAGGTCGAGAGCGTGACGTCGACCAGCGGGCTGCCGGCCTGCATCGACAGCGCGGCGTGCAGATCGACGGTGGCGGCACCGGTGTTCCAACCCTCGAGATCGAGGGTGAAGGAGGCCTCGATCGGGCCGTCGGATCGGATCGAGGTCGAGCGCTTCGCGACGTCGGAGGCGAGCACGGCGCGGGTGCCGTCCCAATAGCCGAAGCCGCCCATGCCGAGGCTCTGGCCGACTTTCAGGATGTCCGCGCCCCACGCGCTCATCTTGTGGTAGCTGTCGTAGCCGTCGAGACCCACCGTCGGCAGGACCATCGCCGCGGTGCGCTTGCCGAAGATGTCGAAGCCGTTGCGCCAGTCGAGGTAGACGCGATAGCCCACCCGATCGCTTTCGATCCCCGGTCCTTCGTAGCGGAGGTACTCGCTGTGATCGGTGGCCTGGGCAGGCAGCGTGACCTGACGGACGCCGGTGAAGGTTCCCCCGACATAGGTCTTCCCCTGCCAGTGGCCGCCCTCCTTGATCGACACCTCGGCGTGGGCGCGCGCCGGCCCCGCAGCGGCGGCGGTCCGGCCGTCGATCGAGAAGGTGTGCGTCGCCGCGGCGCCGAGGTCGGCCAGGAAGGCGAGGCGGTCGGGCCGGCCGTCGCCGTCGTCATCGAGCAGCTGAGTGGGCCTCGCGGTCGCTCCCTCCCAGACCTGCAGCGGCCCGGCGGTCACCCCGAGCTCGTTCAGCGAGAGGCGCACCAGCGTGTCGGGCCGCGGGAAGGCTGAGGGGTTCGAGACCTCGAGATGGGCGATCGGTCGCGGCTGTGGAGGGGTTCGTCTTGCGACCGTCGTCCCGGCGCATCCGATCAGGACGACCAGGAGAGACAGGCCGCAGGCAATCGTCGGGGTTTTCATCCAGTGGTCCTCGTGCGCCGGGCTCGAGAAACGCCGTCGACCGGCCGTTTCCTCCACCTCAGCGTGCCAGCCAACCGCCGTCGACGGCGATGGTGTAGCCATGCATGTACTCCGATGCGGCCGAGGCGAGGAAGACGGCCACGCCCTGAAGGTCTTCCGGAGCGCCCCAGCGCCCGGCGGGAATCCGCTCGAGGATCGCTCGGTGGCGAACCGGGTCTTCGCGCAAGGCACGGGTGTTGTCGGTGGCCATGTACCCCGGAGCGATCGCGTTGACGTTGATGCCGTGCGGAGCGAGCTCGTTGGCGAGCAGCCGGGTGAGCCCCAGGACGGCGCTCTTCGACGCCGTGTACGAGGGCACCAGGATGCCGCCCTGGAAGCTGAGCAGCGAGGCGATGTTGACGATCTTGCCGCCGCGGCGCTGCGCGATCATCACCTTGGCGACCGCCTGGGAGAGGAAGAAGAGGGCGCGCAGGTTGACGTCGATCACGTCGTCCCAGTCCGCCTCGGTGAACTCGGCGAGAGGCGCGCGACGGATCAGCCCCGCGTTGTTGACCAGAATGTCGATGCCGCCCAGCTTGTCGACCGTCTCGTCGACGATCCGGCGGACCGCGTCGTGGTCGGCGAGGTCGGCCTGCACGGTCACGCAGCGGCGGCCGAGCGCGGCGATCCGCTCGCGCGTCTCCGCGCCATCCGAGCGGTCGACGAGAGCCACGTCGGCCCCCGCTTCGGCGAGTCCGACGGCGATCCCCTGGCCGAGGCCCCGCGAAGCCCCGGTGACGATCGCGGTCCTGCCGTCGAGCTTGAAGCGATCCAGGATCACGGCTTGTTCACCTCAATTGGTCGAGAGTCAGGAGGTCCATGTCGTCGAAGGCCTGGTTCTCGCCGCCCATGCCCCAGCAGAAGGTGTAGGCGCCGGTGCCGACGCCGCAGTGGATCGACCAGCTCGGAGAGATCACCGCCTGGCCGTCGGCCACGACCAGAGGGCGAATGGCTTCCGGGCGACCCATGAAGTGGAAGACGCGAGCGTCCGGCGCCAGGTCGAAATAGAGATACACCTCCATGCGGCGGGCGTGGGTGTGCGGTGGCATGGTATTCCAGACGCTTCCCGGCTCGAGGACGGTGAAGCCCATGACGAGCTGGCAGCTCCGGGCGCCGCCCGGGTGGATGAGCTTGTAGAGGGTCCGGCGGTTGCAGGCCTCCTGGCTGCCCAATTGCACGGTCTCGGCCGCGGACTGCGGAACGGCAGCCGTTGGATGGGTGGCGTGGGCGGGGAAGCTCAGGAGGTAGTACCGGGCCGGCTGCGCGACCGAGTCACTGGCGAAGGTGATCGAGCGGCTTCCCCGGCCGACGTAGAGACCGTCCCGCTTGGCCAGGGAGTGCTCGACGCCGTCGACCGTGACGGATCCGGGCCCGCCGATGTTGAGAATGCCGAGCTCGCGGCGTTCGCAGAACGTCTCGGCTCGCAGCTCCGGGGCGGATTCCAGCGTCAGCGCCTTCGTCGCCGGGACGGCCGAGCCGACGATGGCGCGATCCGCGTCGCTGTACACCATGCAGAGGCGGTCCGGCTCGAAGAGCGTGTCGACGAGGAAGCTCTGGCGAATCTCCGTCGTGCTCATCTGTTCGAGACGGACCGGGTCGGGCGTGGTTCGGACGTTCATGAGGGTGTCCCTTTCGAGAACCGTGGAAGCTCTGCTCGCAGATCGGGGCCGACGGATCTCCTGGAAGGTCCCCTGTCCGCTCGAGGTCGTGGCATCGCGTCAGCCGGCGTGGCTTTCGGTTCTCGCCAGGGCGTTGCAGATCGCGACTCCCGAGATCGCACCGACGACCGCACCGAGCCCGGCGCCCCACCCCAGGTAGCCGAGAAGGGCGGGACCGACGACCGCAGCGGGGCCGGCCAGGGTAACGAGGCCGACGAGCCAGGCGAGGAAGGTTCCGAAGACGAGGCCGACGAAGCCGAAGCCGACGATCGGTCCGAGCGACCTCGGTTCGATCGGTGAACCCATGTCGACGACCTCGAGCTTCGGTGCCATCAGGTGGAGGATCGCCAACGCGACCAGGTAGGCGGAACCGGCGATGACGAAGTTGACCGTGTAGTCGCCAGGGCTCGTCTGGAGCACGGCGCCGGTCAGCACGGAGAGCATGATCCCACCGACCGAGCCGGCCATTCCACCAATCCCGACGACCGAGCCCACCGCCTGGCGCGGGAAGGTATCCGAGACGGTGCTGAAGACGTTGGCAGACCAGCCCTGGTGGGCCGCCGCCGCGAGCCCGATGAGCAGGACCGCGGGCCAGAGGCTTTCGATCCGCGAGACGGAGACGACCGGCGTCACGGCAAGCGCACAGAGGAGCATGGCGGTCTTGCGAGCACGGCTCACCTGCCAGCCCCGCTTGATGAGGCTCGACGAGAGCCACCCGCCGCCGATGCTGCCGACGTCGGCGATGAGGTAGATGACGATCAAGGGAAGCGGAATGCTCGAAAGATCGAGGTGGTGCTTCTCGCTGAGGAACTTCGGCGTCCAGAAGAGGTAGAACCACCAGATCGGATCGGTCATGAACTTGGCGATCGCGAAGGCCGACGCCTGCCGGTAGGGGATCAGCCGGAGCCAGGGCGTCTTGCCCGCCGGATCGGGCGGATCGCTCTGGATGTGCCGCAACTCAGCCGCCGAGACCTTGGGGTGCTCCTCCGGCCTGCGGTAGATCGGCAGCCAGAACGCGAGCCACACCAATCCGATGGCGCCGGTGAGCACGAACGCCCATTGCCAGCCGAACTGCACGAAGATCCACGCCACGGTGGGCGGTGCGATCACCGCGCCGACGTTGGTTCCGGCGTTGAAGATCCCGGTGGCCAGCGCGCGCTCCTTCTTCGGGAACCACTCGGCGACCGACTTGATCGCGGCGGGGAAGTTGCCGGCCTCGCCGAGCCCCAGCAGCGATCTGCAGAGCCCGAACTGCAGGGGCGTCCGGGCGAAGGCGGTGATCATCCCCGCCAGGCTCCAGATCGTCAGCGCCACCGTGTATCCCACCCGGACGCCGAAACGGTCGATCAGCTTGCCGGTGAGGAGGAGGCCCAGCGCGTAGGCCGCCTGGAATGCCGCGGTGATGTTCCCGTACTCGATCTCGGACCAGCCGATGATCTTCTCGAGCTCCTTGGCGAGGACGCCGATGACCTGGCGGTCGACGTAGTTGATCGTGGTGGCGAAGAACAGCAGGGCGCAGATGAGCCAACGGTAGCGGCCGATGCCCTCCTCTGCCGACGGCACGGCACGGCTCGGACCGGCGGCGACCGCCGCGGCTCCAGTGGTGGATGGCGGCGCTGGATCGGATGGCTCTCGCTCGCGGTCGCTCGTCATCGCGTTGCCTCCGCCCCCGTGGGGCGATTGCCCGTTCAGTTCCTGCCGTGGGGTGGCTCGGCAGCCGAGGCCCCACGTGAATCGTCAGCGCCGACACGCACTGGGCGGCCGGCGACCGTCACGCCGTCGAACTGGAGGTTCTGGACGCTCTCGAGGATCAGCGTCTTCTGCGCCGAGGCGACGGCGATGTTGCGCAGCACGACGTCCCGGAGAGGAGCCTGCGCCGGCGCATGTGCCTCGAACAGCGTGCCGACGTCACCGACCGCGAAGTCCTCGAAGACGATGTCGCGGTAGGTCGCCGGGAAGTTGCCGCCGAGCTCGCCGGGGTAGTCGAGCTGGAACCAGAAGAGTCGCGCGAAGGAGCCGACCTTGAAGCGTCGGACTCCGATGTGCTCGACCGTGCCGCCGCGGTCGAGGTTCGCCTTGAAGCGGATGGCCGACGACCCGGAGCGCAGCTCGTTGTCGGTGAAGAAGACGTAACGGATGTCTCCCGACATCTCGCTGCCGAGCGCGATCCCGTCCTCGCCGCCCATGTCGTTGCCGCGCACCACCACGTACTCGCTGGGTTTGCCGACGGTGCGGCCGTCGAGATCGCGGCCGGACTTGATCACCACCGCGTCGTCGCCGGTCCGGAAGGTCGAGCCCTCGACCAGGACGTAGCGGCTCGAATCCACGTCCACACCGTCGTTGTTCGGGAAGTGGCTCTCGACCCGGATGCCGCGCACCGTGACGTGCTCGCTGTAGACGAGATGGTTGACCCAGAAGGGCGAGTTGATCGCCGTGTAGCCCTCGAGCAGAGCGCGCCGGGCGCGGACGAGCTGCACGAGCGGCGGCCGCAGGAACGTGCCGGCTCCGAAGACGCGCTCGGCCAGGGGAACGCCGGAAAATCCCATGCGCCGCAGCCGCTGCATGTCGGGCGCCGCCAGGGCGTGCCAGGCGTGGAAGCCGCTCCGGACGTTGCCGTCGATCGTCCCGGGACCGGTGATCGCCACGTCCTCGACGTCCCGGGCGTAGATCAGCGGCGAATAGCCGAGGACGCGCGTGCCCTCCCAGCGCGTCTCGACGACGGGCAGATAGAGCTCCGGCTCCGGGGCGAACAGCAGATGCGCTCCGGGCTCGAGGTGAAGCTCGAGGTGAGAGGACAGCTCGATCGGGCCGCGACTCAGCCAGACGCCCGGCGAAAGCACGACGCGTCCGCCGCCCTCGCGCTTCGCCTGGGCGATCGCCGCGAGGATGGCCGGGCGCGCGTCAGCGATGCCGTCGGCGACCGCGCCGAAGTCGTCGACGCGGTAGGTCCTGGCGGGAATCCGCGGCGCCTCGAGGCGCGAGACGATCGACTCGACCAACGTCCAGTCGATGCGTCCCGGGGACGGGGCCTGAGCCGCCGCGGGGAAGAGGCCGGCAACCGACAGCAGCAGGGTCAACCGGGTGGCGACCCGGAAGAGGGCGTGGCCGCTTGGCATGAGCGTACTGTAACCAACTTCCGGCGACTTTGCTAGCGCTGGCATGGCGAGCGGCGGTCGCTGGATCTTGTCGAGGCGGCGCTCGACGACAGGGGGCACGGACCGGCCCCCTGCGACAAGATGCCTGGCAGGGCTCACTTTGAAGCCGCCTGGCGGGTCGCTCGCGGCGGGCGACAGGGCGAGGCGGAGCGGCCGCCGCGACCACGGTCGCCGGCCGCCCGACCGGGCGAAAGCGTCGCCGTCGCCGCCACGGCGCGCGCCCCTGGCGCCAGCAACCAGGTGTAAGCATTTATTAGTCAGGTATTTAGCTGTCGTGTGCTAGCGATGGCATTTTTCTCTTGCCCTCGCCTGTGGGCTGGTTCATACTCTGTGCCACCGTAGGCATTCTTCCGCGACCAGGGCCAGAGGCCCGGAAGGGCGCCCGACGCTTTCGACAGCTTGGAGCGATGTCCCCGGCAAGAACTGTCAGCGAAAGGAGGAACCCATGTTCAGACCCTCGCACCACCCCTCATTCTGGTCGAAAGGTGTTTTTCTGATCGCACTCCTCACCTCTCTTGGCGGCCTGCAGGTCGCCTGGGCACAAGAGGCCGGCAAGGAGGGCGCGCCGCCGCAAAAGGAGGAGAAGCCGAAACCGGCCGAAGCTGCCGAGAGCACCGCCGAACAACCGGTCGAGGGGCAGGTGATCTCCGAGACGATCGAGGTGGTCGGCTATCGCGCCGCGATCGAGGAGTCCGTCGAATTGAAGCGCGACGCGGTCAACACGATCGAGAGCATCGTGAGCGAGGACATCGGCAAGATGCCCGACCTCAACGTCGCCGAAGCGATCCAGCGTGTGCCGGGCGTGACGATCGTCCGCGAGGGCGGCGAGGGACGCCAGCTGTCGCTGCGCGGCCTGGGCGCGGAGTTCACCCAGGTCACGCTCAACGGGATGGAGGTTCCGGCCTCGACCGGCGGCCTCGACAGCTCGGGCGCGATCAACCGCGGCCGCGCTTTCGACTTCAACGTCTTCCCCGCGGAGCTCTTCTCGCGCATCGACGTCAACAAGTCGCTGATGGCGTCGATCGAGGAAGGCGGTGTGGGCGGCGCCATCCAGCTCTACACCGCGGGGGCGCTCGACGTGGACGGCCCGCAGGCGTCGATCCTGTTCCAGTCGGGATACAACGACCTCTCCGAAGAGTCGGATCCGCGAGTCACCGCCACCTACGCCACGGCGAACAAGTCGAAGACCCTGGGCTTCCTGGTCTCCGCGGCCCGGACCCAGCGCAACTCGTGGCAGGACGGCTTCGGCACCGTCCGGTTCGCGCAACCGGACACTCCGGCGTCGACGCCGGGGAGCGGATTCGCTTCCAATCCGACGGCCTACAGCGACCAGCAACTCCGCACCGCGTGGTATCCGCGCCTGCCGCGCCAGGACAGCTTCCGGCACGAGCAGGACCGCACCGGCGTCGCGACGACGATCCAGTTCCGCCCGACCGAGCGGCTCCACTTCGACTTGAACTACGTGTACTCCAAGTTCGACAACACGACGACGAGCTACAACTCCTTCGCCCAGTTCCGCTTCCTCGGCAACGCGGGGTTCCGCTTCATCACCCCGGTGAGCCTCGTCCTGGAGCAGCAGGGGAACGGCAACGTCGCCGTGGCCGGCACCTTCCGCAACGTCGAGCTGCGCACCGAGAGCCGCGAGGCCGAGGACCAGACGGAATTCAACCAGCTGACCGGGAACTTCAAGTTCGACATCAACGACGACCTCATCCTGAGCGGCATGGTCGGCCGCGCCACGTCCGAGTACCAGGATCTGGTCTTCCGCCTCAACATCGACAGCAACGTTCCCAACGCGGTGTTCTCGTACGACTTCGGGCAGAATCCCGACGTCGCGGTGATCCACTACAATTTCGACGTCACCAACCCCGCCAACTTCGACCTCCAGACCGACGGACTGCTGCAGAAGAACCTCGTCGATCGCACGAACGACACGGCCAAGCTCGATCTCGACTGGTTCATCGGCACCGGGCACAGCCTCCGCTTCGGCGCGATCTACAACGAGCGCGAGGTGTCGAGCGAGATCTTCCAGCAGACCGCGACGACGCTGCCGGGCGTTCCGCTGTCGTCCATCAGCCGGGTCTTCCAGTTCCAAGACACCGGCGGCTTCGGCAGCGCGACCGATCTGCGCTTCCTGGTCCTGGACTTCCCGCGCGCCAAGGAGGCCTTCGCCTTCGGATCGAATTTCCAGCCCTTCCGCGGTCCGGGCCGCGCGACGTGGGTGGTGACGGAGGAGACCGCGGGTGCGTACGGGGAGTACAACCTCGCGACGATGCTGAAGGACCGCGCCTTCCGCCTCAACCTGGGCGTTCGCTACGTGACCACCGAGACCACGGGTCTGGGCTGGCTGTCGGCCTCGATCAGCACCACCGAGAAGAACGAATACGACAACCTGCTGCCGGCGCTGAACATCGCGTGGGACCTGACCCCGGAGGTCGTGCTCCGCGCCGGCGCGAGCCGCACCATGACCCGCCCCTCGCTCACCAACCTGGCGCCGGTCAAGGCCTACGGCAACACCAATCTGACGGTCACCGGCGGGAACTCCCAGCTCGAGCCGATGGTGGCGGACAACCTGGACCTCGGCGTGGAGTGGTACTTCACCAAGAAGGCCGTGCTGGCCGCCTCGTACTTCCGCAAGGACATCGACAGCTTCATCTCCTTCCCCACGACGCAGGAGCCCCTGCGGCCGGAGGACCGGCTCGCCGTGGCGGCCGTCTACCCGACGCAGCCGCAGCTGCTCGATCCAAGCCTGATCTGGACGTACAGCACCGCCGCCAACTCCGACGGTACGAAGCTCGACGGATTCGAGGTGGCCTACCAGCAGAGCTTCACCGGTCTGCCCGGCTTCTGGGCCAACTTCGGCTTCAACGGCAACTACTCCTACGTGGACGCCGAGACGACCGTGGTGCGCAGCGGCCGGACCGTCAAGGTGCCGTTGCAGGGGCTGTCCAAGCACTCCTGGAACGCCACCCTCTTCTACGAGACGCCGCGGTGGGGTGCGCGCGTGTCGGTCAACGACCGTGACGACTACATCACCAACAACCTCGGCACCAACGGCAACGTCTCCGAGGGCACGACCGGACCGATCCGCTGGGACATGAGCGCCTTCTGGCATATCACCGAGCACTTCTCGCTGACCCTGGAGGGGATCAACCTCACCGACGAGAAGGAGCGTCTGTACACCACGGGCGACGGGACGATGAACCTGATCCGCGAGATCAACTACTCGGGACGTCAGGCATTCGCCGGAATCCGCTGGAGCCTCTGACCTCCCCGGGCGACCGGGCGACCGGGCGCGCGGCCCGGTCCGCCCGGCAGCCCGCGGGGGCGCCCCGAGGTTGCGAGGCCATGAGAAGCTTTTTCCGGAGATCCCGGTCGATCGCACCGGGCAACGGAAAGGGGATGCCATGAGTGGCACGCTCCGGCGGCCATCGACGATCAGTGACATCGCCCGCCTTTCGGGGGTGTCGAACCGGACCGTCTCGCGCGTGATCAACCGCTCGTCGAAGGTCGACGGGACGACGCGCGAGAAGGTCCAGCGGGTCATCGACGAGCTCGGCTACCGTCCGAATGCGCAGGCCCGTGGCCTCGCCGGTCGATGCTCCTACCTGCTGGGGCTCATCTACGACAATCCGGACGCGCTCTTCATCGACGAGGCGCAGCGGGGAGTGCTCAACGTCTGCCGTGAGCTCGGCTACGAGCTGGTGATCCATCCCTGCGGCGAGGCCGACGGGCTCTGTCGCGAGGTCGTCGGTTCGGTCCGGCGTTCGCGCCTCGACGGGGTGATCGTGCTGCCCCCGCTCTCGGAAGACGCAGAGCTCGCCGGCGCCCTGGCGCAGGAGAGGATCCCGTACGTGCGGCTGGCCTCGATCGCGCTGGACACGTCGGATCGGGTGGTGGTCTCCAACGAGCGGTCCGCCGTGGCGGCGATGGCCGAATACCTGGTCGATCTCGGCCACCGTCGGATCGGCTACATCACCGGGCCGGAAGGTCGGCGGTCGACTCGCGAGCGGCTCGAGGGATTCAGCGAGGCGCTGGCGCGACTCGGCTGCGCGGTGCAGGAGGAGATGATCGCGCGGGGGGCCTACACGTTCGAGTCGGGATGCGAGTGCGCCCGGGTGCTGCTCTCGAAGCGCGAGCCGCCGACCGCCATCTTCGCCAGCAACGACGACATGGCCGCGGGGGTGATCCAGGTCGCGATCGAGAAGGGAATCAACGTCCCGCGGGATCTGTCGGTCGCCGGCTTCGACGACAGCGCGTTGGCCACGAGGATCAGGCCGACGCTCACCACCATTCGCCGGCCGGTGCGGGCGATGGCGCGACTGGCGGCCACCAAGCTGATCGCCGCCATCGAGGGTCGCCACGACGATGCCCGGACGGGCGTCTTCCTGGATCCCGACCTGATCCTCCGGGACTCGACGAGACGTCTCGAGTGAGGGCGGAGCTCCGCATGCACGAACCGGGCGAAGACCGAAGGAGGGGAGCGTGTCGAGTCTCGAGCTGAGACCCCGGGAGTCCTGTCGCTTCGACATCCTGTCGCTGGGCGAGATCATGTTGCGCCTCGACCCGGGCGAGGGCCGGATCCGCACGGCGCGGCAGTTCCGCGTCTGGGAGGGCGGCGGAGAGTACAACGTGGCCCGCGGCCTGCGGCGCTGCTTCGGTCTGCGGGCGGCGGTGGTGACCGCCATCGTGCGCAACGAAGTGGGCCTCCTCCTCGAGGACCTGGTGCTCCAGGGGGGCGTGAGCACGAGCCTGATCCGGTGGGTGGCGTCCGACGGCATCGGCCGCAGCGTGCGCAACGGGCTGAATTTCACCGAGCGGGGCTTCGGCATCCGCGGCGCCGTCGGCTGTTCGGACCGCGGTCACAGCGCGGCCTCGCAGTTGCGCGTCGGCGACATTGACTGGGAGCACATCTTCGGCGAGCTCGGCGTTCGCTGGTTCCACACCGGCGGGATCTTCGCGGCGCTTTCGGCGACGACCGGAGACCTGGTCGTCGAGGCGGCGCGCATCGCCAAGAAGCACGGCACGGTGGTCTCGTACGACCTCAACTACCGGCCGTCGCTCTGGGCAGCCTACGGCGGCCTCGAACGCTGTCGCGAGGTGAACCGGGCGATCGCCCCGTCGCTCGACGTGATCCTCGGCAACGAGGAGGACTTCACGGCCTGCCTCGGGCTCGAGGTGGAGGGGGTCGACGCCGGTCTGCTCGACCTCGAGGTCGCGGGGTTCGAGAAGATGATCCGCCGCGCCGTGGCGACCTACCCGAACTTCAAGGCGGTGGCCGCGACCCTTCGCGCCGCGAAGACCGCCACCGTCAACGACTGGGGCGCCATCTGCTGGTGCGACGGCGAGCTCCACCTCGCGACCCCGCGGCCGAATCTCGAGATCCTCGATCGCGTCGGCGGAGGCGACAGCTTCGCCTCCGGCTTCATCTACGGGCTGATGGAGCTCGGGGATGCGCGGCTGGCGGTGGAGTACGGTGCGGCGCACGGTGCCTTGGCGATGACCACGCCGGGCGACACCACCATGGCCTCCCTGAGCGAAGTCGAGAAGGTCGTCCGGGGCGGCGGGGCGAGGGTGGACCGATGAGCGCGACGACCGAACGGCTGGCCCGCCTGCCGGTGATCCCGGTGATCGTGCTGGACCACGAGAACGACGCCGAGCCCCTCGCCGAAGCGCTGCTCGCCGGCGGTCTCGACCGGATCGAGGTGACGCTGCGCACGCCGGCCGCGCTGGCGGCGCTCGGGCGCATCCGGCGCGCCTTTCCCGAGATGCTGGTGGGCGCCGGCACGGTGGTGACGCGAGAGCAGGCACAGCAGTGCCTCGACCTCGGCGTCTCCTTCGCGGTGGCGCCGGGCTTCAACCCGGAGACCGTCCGGCTCTTCGCTCACGGCGGCGTGCCGTTCGTTCCCGGCGTGCTCTCGCCCTCCGAGATCGAGGCGGCGTACTCCCACGGCTGCACTCTGCAGAAGTTCTTTCCGGCCGAAGCGGCCGGCGGCGTGAAGATGCTGCGCGCCCTGGCCGGGCCGTACGAGTCGCTCGGCATCCGCTTCTGCCCGACGGGCGGCGTCTCCCTGGACAACATGAAGGAGTACCTCTCCCTGCCCCAGGTCTTCGCGGTCGGTGGCTCCTGGCTGGCGACGAAGCAGCAGATCGCCGAGAAGCGGTGGTCGCTCGTCACTCAACAGACCCGGGAAGCCCTGTCCCGGGCGCGCGAGGTCGTTCCATGAGCCGCCTGATCCACGAGAGGTTCCTGCTGCAGAGCGAGGAGGCGTTCCGGCTCTACCAGGAGCACGCGGCGAATCTGCCGATCATCGACTACCACACGCATCTGCCGCCCGCCGAGATCGCGGCCGATCGCGGCTGGGAGAACATCAGCCAGGTCTGGCTCAACGGCGACCACTACAAGTGGCGCCAGATGCGCACCAACGGCGTCGCCGAGCGCTTCTGCACGGGCGACGCGAGCGATCGCGAGAAGTTCGACGCCTTCGCCGGCATCCTGCCCTATCTGCTGCGCAACCCGCTCTACCACTGGTGCCATCTCGAGCTCGCCCGCTACTTCGGCATCGACGACCTCCTGCTCAGCGCGACGACCGCCGACGAGGTGTGGGAGCGGACCTCCGAGGTCTTCCGCCGCGGGCTCTCGCCGCGCGCGCTGATCGAGAAGAGCAACGTGCTCGCGCTCTGCACCTCCGACGACCCGGCCGATTCGCTGGTGCATCATCGGGCGCTCGCTGCCGACGACACCTTCGCCCCGCGGGTGCTCCCCGCCTGGCGTCCCGGGCGCCTTCTGGCGCTCGCCGAGCCGTCGTCGTGGAACGTCTACCTCGACGAGCTCGGCGCCGCCGCCGACGTCGAGATCGCGTCCTTCGACGATCTGCTCGCCGCCCTCCGCGTGCGCCGCGACGTCTTCCACCAGGCGGGTTGCCGCCTTTCGGATCACGCGCTCGTCGCCGCCCTCTTCGCGCCGGCCGCGCCGCGCGAGGTCCGCGCCGGCTTCGACCGGTTGCGGAGCGGCAAGGTGCTCTCGCCCGACGACCACGACCGCCTGATGACGGCGCTGCTCCTCGAGTTGGGAGCTCTCTATGCCGAAAAGGGCTGGACGATGCAGCTCCACATCGGCGCGCTGCGGGACAACAATCGAGCGAGGTTCGCCGCCCTCGGGGCCGACAGCGGGTTCGACTCGATCGGCGATCGGACCTACGCCGAGCCGCTCGTCCGTTTCCTCGACGCCCTCGACTCGGCGGGGAATCTGCCGCGGACGATCCTGTTCAACCTCAATCCGCGCGACAACGAGATGCTGGCCTCGATGCTCGGCTGTTTCGAGGACGGCTCGGTGGCGGGGAAGATGCAGCTCGGTCCGGCCTGGTGGTTCCTCGACCAGAGAGACGGGATCGAGCGTCAGCTCGAAGCGATCTCCCAGCTCGGCTCGCTGCGCCGCTTCGTCGGCATGGTCGCCGACAGCCGGTCGTTCCTCTCGTTCACCCGTCACGAGTACTTCCGCCGTGTCCTCTGCAATCGGCTCGGCGCCGAGATGGCCGCCGGCCTCCTGCCGCGCGACTTCGATCTGGTCGGTGCGCTGGTCGAGGACGTCTGTTTCCGCAACGCGGAGCGGTTCTTCGGATTCGAGTTGCCGTCCCGCCGCGGCGCCGCGACGAGCGCAACGGCCTCGGGGGAGGAGGCTCCGTACGCGTCCCTGCCGGGCTGAGGCGACCGGGGTGCCGGGGGTCTGGTGAAGCTCGTCCCGCTCCTCGGCAGTCTGGGTCTCGTCGCCGCGACGGCCCTGGCGCAGACCGATCACCGGCTCCTCACCGCCGTGGTGGCCCAGGACGGGAGCGGGCAGTTCACCACGCTCCAGGAGGCGGTCGCCAGGATCGGAACGGGGACCCCGGACCGCCCGGCGACCCTCTACCTGCGCCGCGGTGTCTATCGCGAGATCGTCTACATTCAGCGCGAGAAGCGCCATCTGCGCATCGTCGGCGAGGATCCGGCGACCACGCTCCTCGTCTACGGGCTCCACGCGGGAAGGACCGGGCTCGACGGCCGCCCCATCGGGACCTTCCGGACGCCCACGCTGACGGTCGACGCCGACGACTTCTCGGCCGAGAACCTGACGATCCGCAACGATGCGGGGCCGGTCGGTCAGGCGATCGCGCTCGCCGTGCACGGCGACCGCGTGGTCTTCCGCAACTGTCGCCTGCTGGGTCACCAGGACACGCTCTTTCTCGACCGGGGGCGGCACTACTTCGCCGGCTGCGCGATCGAGGGCACGATCGACTTCGTCTTCGGCGGAGCGACCTCGTGGTTCGAAGGCTGCGACGTCCACGCTCTCGCCTCGAGCGCCATCACGGCCGCCTCCACGCCGCCCGAGGCTCCCTTCGGGTTCGTCTTCCACCGGTGTCGCGTCCTCGTGGCAGCGGGCGAACGGGCCTATCTCGGCCGCCCGTGGCGCGACCATGCCGCGACGCTCTTCCTGCACAGCCAGCTCGACGCCGGCATTCACCCGGCGGGGTGGCACAACTGGGATCGGCCGTCGAGCGAGAGCACCAGCCGCTACGCCGAGTTCGGCAATACCGGGGACGGCGCCGACCGCACCGCCCGGGTGCCCTGGTCCGCCGAGCTGTCCGCCGCGGAGGCCGCGCGGATCGTGCCGGTGGCGGTTCTCGGGGGATGGGATCCCGAGCGGCTCGCCCCGGTGCGCTTCGACCCGCCGAAGGTCGAGCCGAGAAGTCCTCCGGTCCTCTACTTCGTCGGCGACTCGACGATGGCCGACAAGCCGGATCTCGCACACCCCGAGCGCGGCTGGGGGCAGCTTTTCCGCGAGCTCGTCGTCCCGCCGCTGCGGTTCGAGAACCGCGCCGTCAACGGACGAAGCAGCAAGTCGTTCCGCGACGAGGGCCGCTGGGACGATCTCGTGAAGACGCTCTCGCCGGGGGACTGGGTGGTGATCCAGTTTGGGCACAACGACGAGAAGTCCCGCGACCCGCGGCGGTTCACCGAACCGGACGGAGAGTTCCGCGCCAACCTCCAGCGCTTCGTGCGCGAAACACGCGCCCGCGGAGCGCAGCCGATCCTGGCGACGCCGATCGTGAGGCGCCGGTTCGACCCCAGCGGAGCCTTTCTCGACAGTCATGGCGAGTACCCACGGGTGGTTCGCGAGGTGGCCAGAGAGGAGGACGTGCCGTTGCTCGAGATGGAGGCGTCGACTCGGGCGCTGGTCCGCAGCTACGGGGTGGAGCGCTCCCGATCGCTCTATCTCCACGTCGCTCCCGGCGTCCTCCCGCTCCTGCCCGAGGGGCTCGACGACGACACGCACCTGTCCGAGCTCGGCGCGCGCCGGATCGCCGAGGTGGCCGCGCGCGAGATGGTGTGGGCGGGGCTCCCTCTGGGGCGGTACCTGAAGCTCGACGCCGGTGTGCCGCCGCTCCGGAGCGAGCGATGAGCGGAGAGATCGGCTTCGGGATCGTCGGTGCGGGGATGGTCGCCCGGTATCACGCACGAGCGCTCGCGGCGACGCGCGGCGCCCGTCTCGTCGCGATCTGCCGTGCGGAGGCGTCGCGCGCCGCCGAGATCTCCGCGGAGCTCGGCGTGCCGTGCGCGGCGAGCTTCGAGGCCCTGCTCGACCACCCCGGTGTCGACGCCATCTGTCTGTGCACGCCGAGCGGCCTTCATGCGGACCAGGCTCAAGCAGCGGCCCGGGCGGGAAAGCACGTGCTCGTCGAGAAGCCGATGGCGCTCGACCTTGCCGACGCCGATCGGATGATCGCCGCCTGTCGCGTGGCCGGGGTGCGCCTGGGCGTCGTCCTGCAGCGCCGCACCGACCCCGCCCTCGTCGAGCTCCACGACGCGATCCGTGCGGGGGAGCTCGGACGCCTCGTCCTCGCGACGGCGACGGTCCCCTATTTTCGGCCGCCGAGCTACTACGACAGCGCGGCCTGGCGCGGCACCTGGTCGCTCGACGGCGGTGGGGCGCTGATGAACCAGGGCATCCACCTCGTGGACCTCCTGCTGTGGCTCATGGGAGGGGAGGCGGAGGTCGTCGGTGCTTCGGGTGGCACCTCGGTGCACGACATCGAGGTCGAGGACTGCGTGGTCGCGGCGCTGCGCTTCCCGGATGGCGCTCGCGGCTCGATCGTTGCCACCACGGCCGCGGCTCCGGGCTTTCCGCACCGCCTCGAGGTCTACGGCAGCGCTGGTGGGGCGCAGCTCGAAGGGGAAACCCTGGTTCGTTGGGAGGGCGCCGCGCCGCGGATCCGTGCCGCCAAGCCGACGCCGCAGAGCGCCGGGGCGGGAGGGAGCCCTGCCGGAATCGACACGCTCGGCCACACCCGGATCCTGCAAGACTTCGTTGCCGCGATTCGCGCGGGTCGCGAGCCGCTTGTCGACGGCTCGGCGGGTCGCCGCAGCCTCGCGCTGGTGCTCGCAATCTACGAGGCCGCCGGCCTCGCCGGAGGGAGACGCTGATGTCGCTTGACCCGCCCGCGGAACGCCCGCGCTATCTCCGCCAGCATCTGGCCGACAACGTCGCCGTCGTCGTCAACGAGCGCGGCGTCGCGGCCGGCGCGCTCTTCGACGACGGCCTGCGCGCGGCCGAGGCGATTCCTCCGAGTCACAAGGTGGCGCTCCGGCCGATCGCCGAAGGCGAAGCCGTGAGGCGCTACGGGCAGGTCATCGGCACGGCGCGGCGCGCCCTCGGCGCCGGATGCTGGGTGAGGGAAGCGGACCTGATGATGCCGGAGCCGCCCGCGCTCGATGCGCTTCCCTGTTCGACCGACGTGCCGCCACCGGCCCCGCCGCTCGAGGGGTACACCTTCGAGGGCTACCGGAACGCGGACGGGAGTGTCGGGACGCGGAACCTCCTGGGCATCACGACGACCGTGCAGTGCGTCACCGGCGTGTTGGAGCACGCCGTCCGGCGGATCCGCGCGGAGCTCCTGCCGCGCTACCCGCACGTCGACGACGTCGTGGCCCTGACGCACGAGTTCGGCTGCGGGGTCGCCTTCGACGCCATCGGTGCCGACATCCCCATCCGCACGGTGCACAACCTGGCGCGCAACCCGAATCTCGGCGGCCAGGCGCTGGTCGTCGGCCTGGGCTGCGAGATGTTGCAGGCGGCGCAGGTCATCGCCGCGGGAGGCGAAGGCCTGGACCTCGACGAGCCTTGGCTCTATCGGCTGCAGGATTCGAACGGCGGCTTCGACGAGATGATCGAGCGGATCCTGGCGCTGGCGGAGCGACGCCTGCACAAGCTCGACCAGCGGCGCCGCGAGACCTTCCCCGCGTCCGCCCTGGTCGTGGGGATGCAGTGTGGCGGCAGCGATGCCTTCTCCGGGATCACGGCGAATCCGGCCCTCGGCTTTGCCTCCGACCTGCTGGTGCGTGCCGGCGCGACGGTGCTGTTCTCCGAAGTGACCGAGGTGCGCGATGCCGTGCACCTGATGACCTCCCGCGCCAGGGACGAGCGGGTGGCGCAGGCCTTGATCCGCGAGATGGAGTGGTACGACCGCTACCTCGAGCGCGGCCGCAGCGATCGCAGTGCGAACACCTCCCCCGGCAACAAGGCCGGTGGTCTGTCGAACATCGTGGAGAAGGCGCTCGGCTCGGTCGCCAAGTCGGGAGGCGCGGCGATCGAGGGCGTGATCGCCCCGGGCGAGCGCGCCCAGGGCCGGGGGCTGCAGTTCTGCGCCACTCCGGCGAGCGACTTCGTCTGCGGCACCCTCCAGCTCGCTGCCGGCATGAACCTCCACGTCTTCACCACCGGCCGGGGAACGCCGTACGGACTGGCGATGGCGCCGGTGGTCAAGGTCAGCACGCGCAGCGACCTCGCCAGGCGCTGGCCCGATCTGATCGACCTCGACGCCGGTCGCATCGCCAGCGGCGAGCGCAGCGTCGAGGAGCTCGGCTGGGAGCTGTTCCACCTCTACCTCGAAGTCGCCAGCGGCAGGAAGAAGACCTGGTCGGAGGTGCACCGGATCCACAACGCCCTGGCGCTGTTCAACCCCGCACCGCTCACCTAGCCGGGACGTCGTTGCTCGAGCGGTCGCGAGGCGGCGCGGCTGGCGGTGGCGGCGGAGTGCCGCAGGGGTCGCAAGTTAGGATCGAGGCGGAACGGACCCGGACGCTCGCGGACAGATCCTCGACGAGAGGCATCGCCCGCTGCTGCGCTCTCGGGAAGGCGACCCGCGCCGATGGCCCCGTTGGGCGCCCGACTCCGCCCCGAAGGTGACGTCCCACGCGGCAGGGATAGCTGCTGCGAAACGACGAGGGGTCTCGCCATGCGATTGAAGGTCATCGCCCTGCTGCTCGCGCTTCTCACCGTCATCGCTCTTCTCGCCTGGGCGAACTGGCCGGAGGCGGCGCCGCTCCCGGCGGGGACGCGGGTCGAGCGGATCGTGGTGCGGAAGGCCGAGCGGGTGATGGAGCTCGAGAGCGGCGGTGTGGTGGTGCGCCGCTATCGCGTGTCGCTCGGGCGCGTGCCGGTCGGAGCGAAGGAGCGCGAGGGCGACCGCAAGACGCCGGAGGGGCTCTACCGCATCGACGACCGGAACCCGCGAAGCTGTTGCCACCTGTCGTTGCACATCTCCTACCCGTCGCCCGAGGACACGCGCCGGGCCGCGGCGCGCGGCGAGAGCCCCGGCAGCCTCATCATGATCCACGGCCTGCGCAACGGCTTCGGCTGGCTCGGTCGACTGCATCGTCTCGCCGACTGGACCTACGGCTGCATCGCCGTCACCGATGCCGAGATGGACGAGCTCTGGCGCGTCGTGGCCGACGGGACGCCGATTCTCATCACCCCCTGACGCGACGAAGGATGATCACGCTCCTCTGAACAGCGAGCCGACCCGTTTCTCGGAGCGCGGGCCGGCACTCCCGCGGCCAGGAACCTGCTCCTCCTGCGGCTCGCGTGAACGCGCGTTTCCATCTCGGCCTGGCGAGGAGTAGATTCCCCGGGGGGCGACAGGTCCGGGCCGGTGCCGGCGAAGGAGGGTCGATGCTCATGGTGGAGCCAGTGGGGATAGGGCGTTCGCTCGGCGAGCCCTCGGTGGGCGATGACCTCTTTGTGCGAGTTCTCCCGGTCGTCTTTTCCGGGATCGGGCTCGTCCTGCTTCTCATCTACCTCGTGGCGAGGCCATCGGGCGGTCACGCTCCGCCCGGATTCCTGCCGACGGTGAGTCACCCCGCCACGATGATTGCGAACGGCGCTCTCGCGGTCGAGGTTCGGTGCAACGGGAGAGTGATCGTTGACGGCGATTGGGTGCCGGACGACCTGCTCGCGTCGATGCTCGCCGAGAGCCGCGCCTCCAAGGGCGCTCCCGTCTTCGTTTCCGCGGATTCACGTTGTGAGTTCGCGCAACTCGTGAAGGTGATGCGATCCCTGCGCGACGGTGGGCGCCACCACCTGTTTCTGGTGACCGCGACTTCGAGGTGATCGTCGCCATCCGGACGCTGGCCCCGTTCGGGCGCGGACGCCGCATCCAGGGTGGAAGGCGGGACGTGAGCGCTGCCGCGAGAGCCCGCGGCGGATCGCGTTCCGACGGTGAGACGACATGAGATCGACCCGACGCCTGCTCCCTGTTCTTCTCGCGCTCCTCGTACCGGCCGCTGCCCGGGCCGCCACGCCATGCGACTCGCCCGAGGCCGTGGCCAGGCGCCTCTACGAGTCGAGCTACTCCTTCTACGCCGAGGGTGCGCCGGCCGGGCTGCTCGCTCCGGCCTTCGAGAAGGCGGTTCGCGCCGAGGTGAGCTGTCTCGCCAAGGAGGGCCTCTGCAACCTCGACTACGACCCGTGGCTGGGCGCGCAGGACGGCGAGATCGCCGGCAGGCCGGAAGCTCGTCGTCGTCTCGAGCATGGGTGACTTCGCCGCGGTCGTCCAGATGAGCTATCGCTTCACCGTCGAGGCGGGGAAGTCGACGCCGCATGCGGTCGAGATCGTGCTCTCGCGCGAGACGGGGCAGTGCTGGAAGGTCGCCGACCTGATCACGCCGATCGGCGACTCGCTGCTGCATCTTCTCTCGACGCCCTAGCGAGCCAGGCACTCCCCGTCGCAGGAGCGGGGCGCGGAATCGGGGCTAGGGCCGCCGCGCCGACCACGCCGTCGCGGCGCCGCTCTCGAACCCGTCGGAGAAGAGCGGAATGGCGAACGGGCAGGTCACCGTTCCGTAGTTGGCCGTCGTCAGGCCGCCGGTCTCCTTGGCCCGCACGGCGTAGGCGTAGGCGTTGCCCCGGTTCGGGTCTCCGCCGCCGCCACGCGGCCCGCAGGAGACGATGAGCGCCTGCACGTACATGTCGGACGGAACGTACATGTAGGTCTGGAAGAACCCGCCGAAGATCGCGCGGAGTCGTCCGTCGATCTCGACGGTCATCTCCAGCATGTACTGGCCCGAGCCGGCGGTGACGTAGAGGTACGTCCACTCGATGTAGCAGAGATTGGAGGACGGATCCTCGCGGTAGCAGGTCGGGCTCGGGCTGTCGATGAACGAGATCGTCGGGGCATCGGCGGCGACCTCCCGCTCGCGTAGCGGCTTCGGCTGGCTCGCGGTCGGCGTGCCCGGCTCGGCGGCGCGTGCCGGAGCCGCGACGCTCGGCAAGAGCAGCAGGAGGAGGAGAGCGGCCAGGAGATGGAGTCGCGGGAGCTTCGGTCGCTGCCGCATCGACGGGGGTCCTATGGCGTGAAGGCGGGGCAAGAGATCGAGCCGTAGTTGGCGGAGCTCAGGTTGGCGGAGTCCTTGGCGCGGATCGTGTAGCCGTAGGTCTTGCCGCGATTCGGGTCGCCACCCGAGCCGAGAGCGCCGCACGCGACCCTGAAGCCGCGGAAGTGCATGTTGTAGGGCACGTACATCGAGGTCTGGAAGAACCCCTGGTAGCGGCCGACCTTGCCGATCTCGTTGATCGTCACTTCCATGCAGATCATGTAGTTCGGATTCGCGTCGACCGAGAGGTAGTACCAGTTGATCCAGCAGGCATCGACGGCCGGATCGGGCTGGTAGCAGGCGACGGTCGGGGAGTCGATGAAGCTGATCGTCGGCTGCTCGGCGCCGGCCTGGCGCGACGTCATCTGCGATTCGCGCCGCGCGCCCGGGTGCTCCTGATGCGGCATCTGCACCGCTGCCGTCGGCGGATCGCACGGCACGTCACCGCGCGCGGGGCTCGACGCGAGCGCGGCAGCGAACGAGACCCACATCGTCGTGAATAGATAGAGCTTCGCCCTGGGTGGCATGCCTTCCTCCTGAGTTGTGATCGTCGAAGAGCCGGCAGCGTGCGCCGTTTCGAAGGCGAAGTCAATGAAGGGCTCCTCCGCGACGAAACAAGAGAGCGTGAGTCGGCGTCGGCGTGCGCTCGCGTGAGCGCGCGCGATGGGGACTCGCGCTGGTCGACCTCTAGAACGTATGGGAGCGATCGGTGCATCGACACACGAGTTGTCGATTCGCGTTCGCCCTCTTCTGAACAGTGCCGATGCGATCAAGCCATCGCGTATTTCCAGCGCCTCGGTTTCCCGTCCGTCACCCGCGGAATGGCTATGGCTGACGAAGGTCTCGTCCGTCCCGGTGCGCGTCGAAGGGGCCCCAGTTCGGCCGAAGGCTTGAGCGCTCGGAGAATCTCACGACGAGCCACGGCGGCTCGAACACCGACCTCGGTCGCGGATCAGCGGGAGCATTGTCTGGTCGTCACTTGTCGTCCTACGGCTGGATGTTCGATTCCAGTTGAGGGATTTCCCCTCCCCGGGTCTTGACGGCGGCTCCAGGCCGCACGCCAGCCGTCGGGAGGAGGGCGCGGGGTTGTCTTTGACCGCGAGTCTGTGCGAGTGTATTCATAAACAAGATCATGGAAGTCCGCTATCTGTGGGCCGTGACTAGACAAGCTCATTCCTTTCGGTGATTGCGTTTCCAGCCAGTAAGTGTGAGATCGGCGCTTGCTTTGACGTCTTGGCTTGGTGTTGAGGAGGGTGGGTCGAATGCTCCAGGGCCGTTGGAGGTCCGTCGTTCTGTCTGCCGGGCGCCACGTCAGCTCGTGTCTCTCGTGCTGCCGCGTCTCGCGGGCATGGGTCAGGAGCGTCCTTGCTTCCGGCATGACACTCCTCGCCATGCCGCTTCTGGGGAGCGACCAGAGTCCCCCGCGTTTGGCCGCGCGGGCCGGCGAGCCAGTGGCGGTCGCCTTTCGCGAAGACCGAGGGCATGTCGCCATCCTCGACATCTCTGGCGATTATGACTTCGTCGCTCCAGACGGTTCCTCGAACTGGGCCTCTCGCGAGGCGGTGGGTAGCGCGTTCTTCGCCGATCACGCCGACGCCTACGACTTCCTGATCGTTGCGGCTGGTTTCCCTGTGGCACTCGGGCCCGGCGACCGGGCGCATCACCTCGGTGTGCGAAACGACATCGAGGGAATCGGTCTGCCGATCTTCGATCAGAGTGACCTCTTCGGAAGCGCGGGCAGATTGCAGAGCTACGTCGATCTCGGAGAGCTTGCGTCGTATCGACTCGATTCGCCCACCACCGAACTCGATCAAGCGCTCCTCATCGCTACTCACGAGCTTCTTCACCGCTGGGCAGCGCGAGTCAGCTTTCGCACGGCGGGTGGAAGCCCCTCTGGAGACCTGGTCACCGGAGAGGGACACTGGAGCTACCTGCTCGCCTCCAATGGATCAGTGCTCTACGGCAACAACTGGCGCGACAACGGAGATGGCACGTTCACGTCGATCGACGCGCTCAAGATCGCCAGCCCGTTGGACCTCTATCTCGCCGGCTTCCTGTCCTCCGACGAGGTTCCGCCGTTCTTCTTGATTCGCAACCCGACGATCGACCCCAAGCGGCCGGCGCGCATCGGCGAGACGGTCAGCGGCACTCGCCTCGACCTGTCGATCGAGGACGTGATCGCCGCCGAAGGCCCTCGAGTGCCCGCTGCCGCTGCGGCTCCGCGAGAGCTCGCGGCAGCGCTCGTCTATCTCGTTCGTCCCGGCGACGAGGTGAGCGAGTCCGATCTGGCGAACCTCGAGCTGCTGCGGCGCGAGCTCATGAAACGCTTCGCGATCCAGACCGCCGGCCGTGGACGACTCGAGATTCACCCTCTCGGTGCCGACGAAGCGACGCCGGGGCTCCCGGTCCCCCTCGATGGCGGAGCGATCCGTCCGGGAGCGATGGTCCTCGCCGACGCCCTGCGCTGGCTAGCCAGCCGCCAAAGTGCGGAGGGCTACTGGCAGGATCGGGAAGGCACGCGATGGCGCGACAGCGCGGCGGTGGCCTCGAGCCTCCTCGCCGCCGGGGGAAGCTTCGACTTGGCTGGCCTTGTCGCCTGGGCTCGTGCCGGCTCGGCCGTGGGCACCGATGCGGGAGCGCACCGTGCGGCGCTGCTTCATCGCCTGGGCGCCGGATCCGAACGGTCAGACCAGCTTGCCCTGATCGGGGCAGCCCAGAGGCCCGATGGCGGATGGGGAGCTTCCCTGAGCTACCGCTTGGATCCGCTCGACACGGTCGTGGCGCTGTCGGCGCGAGATGGCGGTGCCGGCGACGACGCGGCGGTCCAGAGACTGGTGCAGGCTCAGAATCCGGACGGAAGCTGGGGAGGCGCTCCCGGGGGTTCCGGGAGAGTGGAGGTCACAGCTGCCGCGACGCGCCTGCTCCTTGCGCGCGGCAGGACCTCGAGCGCAGAGGCCGGTTTGGGCTGGATCGCCGCGCATCAGAACGCCGATGGTGGTTTTGGTGATTCGCCGAGCACGGCGCACGCCACCGCGGAAGCACTCCTCGTGCTGCGGGCTGCAGGACGAGTCGGTGCGATCGACGAAGAGGCGGCAACCGCCTACCTCTCGAGCCGCCAGAGCGTGGCGGGTAGCTGGGACGGAAGTGTCTTCACGACGGCACGAGTCGTCGAGGCGCTGCGACAGGGTGAGCTCCCGAATGGAGTGTTCTCCGCTTCGCTTTCAGCGGTCCCTGCGAACCCAGCAGAAGGGGAGTCCGTTCTACTCCATGTTCGTCTGCGGAACAGCGGCAGTTTGCCTCTGCCAGCGGGGACAGTGCGGTTCTTCGATGGGCTGCCGGAACAGGGCGGTGTGGCCATCAGCCCGGATCGGGTCGTGCCACCTCTCCCTGCTGGAGGAGAGGTCGACCTCGAGACCAACTGGCTCGCCGACTCGCCCGCGGGACCCCACGTGCTGGTCGCGATCTTCGACCCGGAAGGCTCCATCATCGAGTCAGACGAGTCGGACAATCGGAGCCTGCTGACGCTCGAGGTCGCCACTGCTCCGCCAGGGCCCGATCTCGAGGTTCGCCCGGAGGGAATCTCGTTCTCGCCCTCGTCGCCGAACCTGTTGCCGTCGACCGTCACGGTCACCGTAGCGCTCCGCAATCGCGGCATGACCCCGGTGCCGGCGGTTGCGATCCAGATGTGGAGGGGAGCACCGTCGGACGGCAGCCTGGTAGGAGAGGTCGCCGTTGCGGTGGGTGCCGGGTCGACCGTACCGGTGAGCATCCCGTTCGATGTCACGTCGCCAGGAGCGCATGAGGTCACTCTGATCGCGGACCCCGCCGACCAGGTCGTTGAAGCGCGGGAAGACAACAACCAGGCCAGCGCCCGGGTGACGACGGCGCCAAGCGTGGATCTCGAAGTGCTCGCTTCCCAGATCACCCTGCTCGACCCTCCGTACCCGGGGGCCGACGTGCGCTTCGCGGTGACGCTGCGAAACCGTGGGACGCTCGGTTCGCCGGCATTCACATTGCGCACCGAGGTCGTCCAGGGCAGTACCGCAGAGCTGGTGAGCGAGGATTCGCTGCAGCTTGCAGCGGGCACGGCATCAACCTTGACGATCCCTTGGCGCGTGTCGCGAGGAGGTTCCTTCGATTTTCGTGTGGTGCTGGATCCCTTGGGGTTGGTCCCTGAAGTCGACGAAGGGAACAACTCGGCGAGCCTCCCCTTTCTCGCCGGAGCGCCGAGCACGCCCAACCTGACAATCTCCTACCGCGATCTGCAGTTCACCCCCGAGCCCGCGTTGGAAGGGGCGCCGTTGGATCTGCAGATTCTGTTGCGCAACACCGGTGGAGTCGAGGCGCAGCAGATTGTCGTGCGTGCCTTCGACGGGAACCCTGCGCAAGGGGGAGCTCCGATCGCGACCGTCACCGTGCCGAGCCTTGCCGAAGGAGCATCGACGGCCGTCGACCTCCGGTGGGCCGAAGTGCCGAATGCCGCCGACCGCTTCATCCATCTGGTCGTCGATCCAGACAACGCCATCTCCGAGCTCGACGAGGCTGACAACGAGGCGTTCCGGCGACTAGACGTCTTGAGTCTCCCCGATGCGGCGATCTCGCCGGCCTCGTTGGGGCTCAACCCGCCCTTCCCGGTCCCGGGCCAATCGGCGACGCTGTCAATCGAGATCGCCAATCTCGGTGAACAGGTGCTCGAGGGACTGCGGGCTCGAGCCTTCCTGCGAACCCATGGAGATGACGAGGTCCCGCTCGTGCCGGACGCGCACTTTGCACCCGTCGGGGGCGGCCGGAGTGGGACGGCGCAGGTCGAGCTTTCGTTCGATGGTTCGGTGGCAAGTGGCGAGCTGGTCGTTCGAGTCGACCCGGACGCACAGATCCGCGAAGGCAACGAAGGCAACAACCAAGCAGCACTTCCTCTAGCCGTCCAGGATGCCGACGCCTACATGTCCGAACGGTTCTTTTCACCGAACTCCGATGGAATCAAGGACACGACGGTGTTCTCCTTCCGGCTGGATCCTGCCGCATCCGTTGCGGTCGAGATTCTCGACCGCTGGGGTCAGACCGTGTGGCGGGAGAGTCGCCCCGAGTGGAGCGCGACGACCGGGGGTAGCTTCGTTTGGTCCGGGATGACGAGTCTCGGACGATTGGCTAGGGACGGTGACTACGAGGTAAGGGCCGTCGCAGGCGATGGATCCGTGCTCGCGCGAGCGGTGACCACGCTCGACACCAACCGCAGCTCGATGGTAGAGGCCTCGGGGACACCCTATGAGGCGATCGAGAATCTGACCTGCTCCACTCCGCGACCGGACGAGCTCCAGCTGACCGCCGACGAGCGCTGGGCCTATTTCCTCTTCCGGCTGCCGGCGGGTGGTGTTTCGACGGGCATCTACCGGGCCCCGGGAAACGGCGGGAGCCTTCAGCCAGTGGTTGGACCGGACTGGTTTGCTCCGCACGCCATTGGTGACTTGCCTGACGAGCCAAGCGAGATGAACGTCTCGGCGAGTGGAGCCCTTGTCGCGTTCACGCAGTCCGCATGTCTCTGCGGCGATTGTCGGCACTGCGGGGGAAACGGGACTCGAGGTGTCTTTCTTGCGAACGCCAGCGGTACGCAGCTCGCTGAGCTGCCGCTCGGGAGCGACTCGCGAGTTCTTGGGTTCTTCGATGGGGACCGCAAGCTCCTTGCGCAGGAACGTGCGCCCGAGACCCTCGTCGCGATCGCGACCTCCGATCCTTCCCTCAAGGTACCCGTGTTCGCTTCTCCGGCACCCATCACGCGAACGACCTTCTCGCCCGATCGGCGGAGGGTGCTCGTCGAGACCCTCGGCGACGCCGCGCAACGTCAGTTCGTGGTGAATCTGGAGACAGGATCTGCCCTTGAGCTTCCCTTGGAACCCATCGATTGGGTCGCGCCGGTATGGAGCGACGACGGATCACTCTTGGCGCTGAGGGACGCGACGACCGGAGAAGTCGCGATCTTCGCGAGCAATGGCGAACTCCTCCAGCGTCTCTCGATTCCTCTGAGCCCCATCGCCGGAGGCTCCACCGACGCCGCGATCCCGCTCGGGTTCTCGACCTGGAACGACGAGCTTGCGATCCGGGTTTCCCGCTTGGCGAACTGCGAAATGTGGGAGGAGTTTTTCGTCGTCGATCTGCAGTCGACGGCGGCAAGGAGCCTCGGATCGTCGCCGGCGCGATGCCATTGCTGCTCCTTCGCTGTGAGCGCCGCGAGGGAGCAAGGGTGGGAGGAGATCGGCAGGCTGCACTTCTCCAGGCGATTCGACGAGGAGTCGCTCGATCTGCCGTCCTGGATCGGGCAGGAGCAGGGGTCGATTCGCTTGCGCATCCGTAACCTCGCGGCGAGCGAGGCGCAGATCGAGAGCCTTCAGCTCTCGGCGGCAGGCGAACGCCTCTCGCTGGTCTCCGCCATCGAAACGGAGAATGGCCAGGAGACCAAAGCGGCGATCGAGAGCCACGATGGCCGGCTGTTCGAGGCGACCGGACGCGAGATCGAGGCCGCATGGAGGGGGGGGAGATTCGGTCCGCTCCGCCTCTCGCTCACGGCCAGAGAAGACGGGGCGATCCCCGGTGTCCCCGCTGCCGAGACGAGGCGGACGCTCTCAGGGCGGAACGAACCATCGGCGCCCTTTGAGTGGGGCCTTGGAGGCGGACCGTGGGTGCCCAACGACCGGGCGGTGCTCACGGCGAGCAGCCTCTACGCCAAGCCGCTCCATGCCTTCGGGCTTGATCCCGGCGCAAGCCCCGTCGAATTGCTGGCCGACTGGACCCATCTCGAGAATGTGCGGCTCTCGCCCACTCGGCGCCGCCTGCTCTTCGAGTCCGAGGACCCCGGGCTCGATCCGGAAAGCGCGTGCTTTGGGACCGGGCCAGACTTGCTGGCAGTGAAGAACTGGCTCAACCTCGGTACCGAGCTGACCGCGCGTCGTGTGCCTGGAGTCGGCGGTGTATTGCTCGAGGGCGTTGCGGCCGACCGAAGCTTCGAGCGGTTCCGACTCGAGTACGCGCTCGAGGCGCCGTCGCCGGTCTGGCTTCCCATCGCCCCACCCTCGGCCCATCAGGAGTTCGGTGGGGAGATTCAGAGTTGGATCCCGCCGGGCCCCGGGGTGTTCCGCGTGCGCCTGGTCGCCGAGGACAAAGCCGGGAATACACGTGTGGCCTCAGCCCGGGTCTTCTCCTCGGATACGCCTGTTTTGACGGACCTCGACGTGTCGCCGGAGGTCTTCTCTCCGAACGGCGACGGAGCCCTCGACCAGGCGGTGGTCAGCTATCGGGTGCTCGAACCCGCCAATCTCGAGTTTCAGTTCCTCGATGCCCGCGGCTCCGCAGTGCGGACCTTCTCGCGCAGTCATGCCATTCCTGGCGAATTCTCTTTCGTCTGGGACGGCCGGGACGACGCCGGAACGCGTGTCGTGGATGGCCGCTACCGGTTGCGCGTGCTCGACTTCCAACAGGGGGTCGAAGTGGATACGCGGGCGCCGAGCGCCTCGCTCTCCCTTGTCGCGATGAGTCCCTCCTGTCGCCCGGATGGACTCGCGCCGGGAGGAAGGCACCTAGAGCTCTGGTATTCCCTTGAGCGATCGGCCGACGACGATGGAGATCCAGCAACTGTCGACGACCTGGAGGTGCATCTGGAGCGAGGCCTCGGGCAGACCCCGGCGATCTGGGAACCGATCGACCTGAGGTCCGTGTCGCTCGATGAAGAGCAGGCCTATCGCTTCCGGCTCATCGCGATCGACCGCGCCGGGAACCGGACTTCGGTGTCAGCGGCCGGTCCTGAGCCGAGGGTCATTCTGGGCGCAGCAAGCGGACAGCCGAGCGGGCAACTGATCGGTCCACCGGGAGCGACGCAGTGCGACACCTTCGACGTTCCAGAGAATGGACTTCTTCGGCTCGAGGCTCTGAACGCCTGGCCAACGTCGCTGGTCTCGGCCGAGGTACGAGTGCCGCCTTCCGGAGAGTGTACGGGAGGCCTCGGGGCGGTGTTCCCCGTCCTGGCGACCTATCAAGTCGGTGCCTCGCTTCCATGGGGCTTTCCTCTCCCGGACCTTGGATTCGAGGTGCTCATCAATGCGAGCGGCCTCTCTCCTGGCCGGCACGTCGTCTGTCTCCGAGGCCTCGACTCAAGTGGCGCCGCTTGGGAGGCCGAGTCTCGAATCGCCGTTCGCGGGGCTGCGGGTACAGCTTCGCTGAAGCTGTCGGGCGCCTTCTCCGAAGATGTCGTTCGAACTGGCCTGGATGGAGAGAACGAAGCCATCTCGAGGCTCTACCGACAGGCGATCAGTGCTGAGGCCATTGAGGAGGGAGATGCGCTCTTCTTGCTCGGCACGGTAGTCGGCAGCGAGGAGGTCGAAGGGCTGAGCCTTCAGGTATCGAGCTCCGCGGATCTGCGCTATACCCCGCCAGTTCGGCTGGCGCCAGTGTTCGGTGTCGGCCGCGAGTATCTGTTCCGTGTGGAGGCGTGGACGCCTTGCGCCGAGTATCTCGTGCGATTCGAGGGATGGCGGGTTGGCGGCGATGGAACGCGCCTTCCCTTGACGACCGGACCGCTGCCATTCCAGGGCCCTTGTTTCAGCGTCGAGGCGTGGTCGTTCCCCGAATGGGCGGCCGAATGCGGCGGAAGCCCTGGAGGAGGGATCCTCTTCGAGTCCGTAGCGAGAAACTACCGAGGCGATCGCGAGATCCTGCTGCTGACGCTGGGACGTCTTCTGGAGGACGGCTCCGAGGAGCTTTGGACGAGCGTGAATCGCCCAATTCCGGGAGCCACCTACCGCTATCGACTGGATTCATCCGGATTCTCCGAGGGCAGCTATCGCTACCGTGCGCGTGTTGTCAATTCGAGTGGCGAACAGCGATCGTGGTTGGGGAGTTTCGTGGTCGACCGAACGCCGCCGACAGCGGAAATCCTGTATCCGTTGGAAGGGCAGCCTCTTTGTGCGAAGAGCTTCCGCGTCGATCACTCCTTGAGCGATGCGGGAGGATTGCAGTACGCCCTCTCATCCCCTGAGTTCGCTGGCCCACCGGCGCCGCTGCCCGCCCATTTCAACGAGTTCTCCGGTGGGCTGCTCCGCTCGGGTGCTGTGCCGTACCTGTGCACCGCGGGCTGTGGTCGGTTGCCCATGCCTCCGGCGTGCTCTGGTGAGGAAGTGAGTCGCCTGGATCGCGCTTGGGAGTCTCCCCGGAATCGTCGAGGCAACTCGGCAGGATCAGCGTGCACGCCGAGGTACCAATCTCCGGACGGACCAGTTCAATCGGTGATGCAGACCTGGAGAAGCGAGTTCCCGATTGACGGCCTCGTCGCGATGAGGCTCGAGGCGGTCGACTGGGGAGGATTCCGCGTCTGTCGCGAGAGAACAGTCGAGGTGGACGGTCGACCTGATGGCGTCGTCTCGCTATCAGGTCCGAGTCCCTTCTCCCCGAACGGGGACGGGGTCTTCGACGCCACGGAGCTGACGCTGGATGCGGGAGAGAGCCTCACCGCGAACTTGAGCCTGTACAAGGCGAGCCTTGGTCCCGGTGGATGGGAGCTCTCGGGGCCGGAGCTTCGGCGGTTGCTCGAGGGGCACCTCGTGCTGGACCAGCTCGTCGTCGAGTGGAACGGACTGGATGCGCGCGGCACGGTCGTGTCTGACGGCACCTATGCAATCGCCGTCGACGTGCTCGACGGCTGTACCAACGCCGGTCGCAAGATCGTGCCGGTGACCGTCGACAACACGTCTCCCGCCGCTGACCTGCTCTATCCGCGTTCCGGGGAACCGCTCCCGATGCTGGTCAACGTGCGTGCTCGAACCGAAGACGAACACTTCCTTCGCTACCAGCTCTTCGTCGGAGTTGGTGCCGCGCCGACGACTTGGGAGCTCGTGGCGGCGGGCTCATCCTCAAGCCCTGACCAGATCCTCGGAACCTGGAACACGTATGGGTTGTCGGGCACGTACACCCTGCGTCTCGAGACCGAGGACTCGGCCGGCAACCGCGCTGAGGACCGGGAGACACTTCTCGTCGATTCGCCCTACCGCATTCTCTCGTACGTCGAAGTCGTGCCGGGCCTCTTCTCGCCGAACGGCGATGGTCGACGCGAGCTCACATCGCTGCGCATCGGTGTCGAGGTGCCGGCTGGCCTCACGGTCGTGATCCAGGACCTCGGAGGAACGGTCCTGCGCCGGGTGGTCGTCGGCCAAGGCGTCGCTGCCGGTGCGCTCACGCTCGGCTGGGATGGCAATGACGACCTCGGTCAGGAAGTTCCCGACGGGGAGTATCGCGTCGTCGTGCACGCTGTCCTCTCCTCGAATCCGAACGTGACGCAGGATGAGGCCGTGCCTCTGTCCGTTGATCGTCAGGCACCGGATGTGACGATCCGTCGACCGGAAAGTGGCTTCGTCGCGGGCTCCGGCCCGGTGATCGGATCGATCGTCGATCGATTCTTGACTTCCTATTCAGTGGAGCTCGCTTCGGGTGTCCCGCTTGGCCCGTGGAGCATCCTCGAAACGGGATCCGCGAGCCGAGTCGACGCGCCGCTCGGGAGCCTCGACGGCCTCCCGGAAGGTCCCCATGCCCTCCGCGTTCGGGCAGAAGACGCAGCGGAGAACCGGATCGAACAAGTCCTCCCATTCATTGTCGACAACACTCCTCCGCAGCTCGCGATCACGGCGCCGGCGGTCGGTGCGATCGTCGGGAGGGCCGGAGACCCAATCGCCATCGTCGGTGGAGTCGTCGAGGAACACCTCGCTGCATGGCGGCTCGAGGTCGGTGTGGGCGCCTCTCCTTCGAGCTGGATGCCACTCACTTCGGGCTCCGAGCTGCCGCTCGAGCCGACGCTCGTCGTCTGGGCGGTCGCCGGGCTCGCCGACGGGCTGTACACGCTTCGGCTCTCCGCCACGGACCAAGCTTCTCTTTCGAGTGAGACGAGGCTCGTCGTCACGGTCGACAACACCCCTCCGGGTGCTGCGATCCTCACGCCGCGAGCGGGGGACTACGTCAGGGGTGCCACGCCAGTCGTCGGATCGGCAACCGACGCTCACTTCGTCCAACGCATGCTGAGCGTCGCGCCCGAAGGGTCGCTGGCCTTCAATGAGATCGGGCGCTCGACCACGCCGGTCGATGACGGCAACCTCGCGATCTGGACAGCGCTGCCGCCTGACGGCCGCTACCTCCTCCGGCTCGAGGTCACCGACGCGGCCGACAATCGAGCTCGCGTCGAGCTGCCCGTCGAGGTCGACACCCATCCGCCGTCGGCGCCGACGCTTCGCGCCAGCCTCGAGGGTGGACGAGACGCACGCCTCCATTGGACGGCAAGCCCCGAGCCCGACGTCGTCGGCTACGAGCTCTTCCGCGACGGAGTGAAGATCCCGGGAGATCCGCTCACCGCGACCACGGCTCTCGACACAGGCCTCGGCGACGGGCGCCATGTCTATGTTGTGCGAGCGGTGGACCGAGCGGGCTGGCGGAGCGGGCCCTCGAACGAGGCGCTCGTCGAGGTGGATCGGACACCTCCGTTGGCACGGATCCTCGAGCCGGCGGCCGGGGCGAGGGTGTCTGGAGTGCTCGAGGTTCGTGGTACTGCCTGGAGCGCCGGAGACCTGCGGGAATGGCGGCTCTCGGTCGTGCCTCTCCTTGGAGGGACAGCGACGCTCCTTGCGCGGTCGACTCTGCCCGTCGAAGCCGATCGGTTGGCCGACTGGGCGACCGCAACGCTAGAAGAGGGAAGCTCTCATCGCCTGCGGCTCGAGGCCGAGGACGTCGCGGGGAACGTCGGCGCCGACGAAGTCGTGGTGACGATCGACAACCTCCCGCCGGCACCGCCGACGGGTCTCGCGGCAATTGTTCCTGGCGGGTCGGCCGATGTGGCCGTCACCTGGAACGCCAACAGCGAGGCAGACCTCGAGGGCTACCTGCTCTATCGCGACGGTGCCCTGGTGAACGCCGGCGGAGGACCGGCCGGAGATCCCCGTACCTTCGTCATTCGGACCAGTTCCTATTCCGACCGCCAGCGTCCCGACGGCACCTACACCTACATCGTGCTCGCGATGGACCAGGCGGGGAACCTCTCCGGGCCGTCGAGCCCGGCCGAGGCGACCGTATCGCGTCAGGCGCCACATGCCGTCATCGTCGCGCCGGAGGACGGGGCGTCGATCGGTGAAGCGACGGTGGTTCGTGCGACCACCTCCGACCAGGATGTCGCCGAGGTGCGCTTCCGATTCCGCGCCGTGGGGGTGGAGGACTGGACCGACCTCGGGAACCCCGACTCCGTGGCTCCCTGGGAGGCGGCCTTTACGCCCGAGAGCTTCGTTCCGCCGCTTCCCTTCGGAGACTACGAGCTCGAGGCGGTGGCAACGGACCTCGGCGGGCTGGTTGATCCCGGACCGTCGCAGATCACGGTGACCTACGCCGATCTCGGAGCTCCGGCTGCTCCGCTCGAGCTTCGAGCCGCTGTAGACGGAGGTGAGGTCTCGCTGCAGTGGCAGGCCTCGACCGAGCCCGATTTGCGCGGCTACTTCGTTGAACGCCATCTCCAGGCGAGTGAGGACTGGATCCGACTCTCGCCCGATCCCGTTGTGACGACGGTCCTCGTCGATTCAAACGTTGCAGATGGCGACTACGACTATCGAGTCGTCGCGGTGGATCAGAGCGGGAACCTCTCGTTGCCGTCAAACGCGGTGCCAGCCGTCGTCTATACCCCGCGGCTGCGGCAGCCCTACACGCCGACCGAGCTGCGGACGACGATCCTCGCCGGTCGCGGCCGAATCGCTGCGACGATCGAGGGCACTCTGACGAACGGCGCCGGCACCGGACCGCTGCCCGCGATCGCCACGGGTGCGGACGCGACCTTCTCCCTGCCGGACATCCCTCTTGCTATCGGAGACAACACCTTCAGCCTGCGGCTCGTCGACGGCGGCGGTAATCGCAGCAAGGCCGCGACAGTCATCGTGCGAAGCGGCGACCGTCCCGCTGCGCCGGGCGGCGTGGCGGGTGTTGCCGGTCCGGGGGAGCATGACGTCAGCCTTACCTGGAACGCCAATTCCGAGCCCGACCTCCTTGGCTACCGCTTGGTGCGCGACGGGAATCGGCTGCCAGCTGTCGAGTCGGTCGCCTATCAATCGGCCAGTGCGTCGTCGAGCGAGGGCGCAGCGGTTCCGGAGTATGCGATTGACGCCGATCCCGGGAGCTACTGGGCCCCGGCTGGGCAGGAACCCTCAGGGGTCGCCGGGCAGTGGCTCGAAGTGACGTGGAGCGAGCCGCGCATCGTCGAGCGGGCGTCGCTGCGCTGGCTCGCGGGCGCACCCATCCCGTTCGGAGCCGCCGACTTCGACTTGTTCGGCTGGGATGGACGCGCCTGGGTGCCGCTTGTCGAGGTTCGGGGCAACGCCCTCGAGGTCACGGAGCTTCGGTTGCCCCGTGCCTATCGCACCGACCGACTGCGGGTGGATCTGCTCGCGCCGATCGCCCAGCCCGATGGATCGTCTTGGGTCGGCCTGAGCGAGGTCGCCGTGGAGGTGATGCCGACGATCGCTCAACCGAGCTTCACCGAGGTGGTGGCGGACGGGCTGCACGCCTATGCGGTGACGGCCTGGAATCTCCTCGGCTTCGAAAGCGACCCGTCGGCTTCGGCGTCCGTGCCGATCGGAGACGTCGAGCCGCCGCCGCCGGTCATCCTCTCCGCGACGGTCCATGGCTCCGACGTCCATCTGACTTGGACGCCGAGCACGGCTCCGGATGTCGCTCGCTACGATCTGTATCGGAACGGAGCCAAGCTCGTCGAGCACGTCGACCTCGATCTGCTCGTGGAGGTCGATGTGGCACGCCCGAATGGGACTTACACCTACGAGGTGCGGCCGATCGACGCGGTGGGGAACCTCGGGGCGTTCTCCAATGCCGTGGTCGTCGTGGTGAATGTCGTGGCCCCTGCGGCACCGCTCGATCTGATGGTCACGGAGGTGGCCGAAGGTCGTGCCCTGGACCTGAGGTGGTCGCCGCCGGCCGGTGGTCCGCCTCCAGGCTATCGGCTGTACCGGGGCGTGGCCTCCGGTGGTCCTTTCGAGGCGGTCGCGGTGACCTCCGAAACCACCCGTCGGGACCTCGGGTTGGTCAACGGAACGACCTACTTCTACCGGGTCGTTGCACTCGATGTCGCAGGCAACGAGAGCCTGCCGTCCAACGAAGCCAGCGGAACTCCGCACGACCACGTCGTCGAAGCGCCGATTCTGCTCTTCCCGACCGTCGCCGGACGTTCCTTGATCTGGGCTTCGCCGATCGCCTCGGTAGCCGGCCTCGCCGAGCCCGATTCGTCGGTGGCCCTGTTCCGAGACGGCCAGTGGGTTGGTGCGGCGCGCGCGACGGCGGCGGAGACAGACGTGCCGGCCGGTCCGGGGGTCGGCATGCGCCTCCACCTGGCGCCGGATGGCCGCCGGTGGATCCGCACCGACGAGGTCGGAGTGGCTCACTTGGAAAACGAATCCGGGCTCGATGTCGAGCTGCCGGACGGTGGAGCGCGCTGGACGTGGAGCGGCAGTTCCCTCTGGATCCACGGCCCAGACGGCAGCGTCGCTCTCGAGCTCGACGCCGAGGGAAGGCTGGTGCGCTCGCTGACCCTTCCCGGATGGTTCGAGGATCTGGCCGCGAGCCCCGACGGTCGCGAGCTGGCAATAGCGGGAGACCTCGGCGAAGGGACCGGCCTCTATGCCTATGACCTCGCATCCGGCCTCGCCCGCTCGCTCCTGGAATTCTCCTGGTCGGCGCACGATCCGGATCACCTCCAATGGTCACCGGATGGTCGGCACCTGGCCGCTCTCCTGCCGAACGCCGCCGGCACGGCGCGCTTGGTAACGATCGATCTGTCCTCGACGAGCCCAGCGGTAGACGAACTGGACAGCCAGGCGTTTCTCGACGCGCCGAGCTGGTCGTCCGATGGCGAGCGGCTCTTCTGGTCGGCCGACGTTTCCGGCATTCCGCAGGTTCGGTCCTGGGCTGTCACGAGCCAGACGGTGACCCAAGTCACCAACGCTCCCGACGGAAGACGCGACCCGCAGGTGTCGCCGGTCGGCGATCGACTCGCCGTGCTTGGGCCTGACGGCAGTCTCTCGATCATCGAGCTGGCGACGGGCACCGAGCGCGTCGTTCACGACTTCGGCCGGCCGGGCGAGGGTGCCCTCGAGTGGTCGCGGAGCGGCGTGCTCGCCGCGACGTTCGACGGCGAGGTCCGGCGATACGCTCCCGCCGGGTGGTTCCGCCATCCGGGCTTGGCCCTGCATTCCGGCGTCAATCGACTCACGGCGCGCGCCACCGACCCGTCGGGCAATCTGTCAGTCGCATCGCAGCCGATCGAGCTCGAGCTTCTGGCGGACGCGGCACCCGATCTGTCGATTCGCTCGGAGGAGGTCGTCGTCTGGCCGCAGTCGCCGGTGGCGGGCTCGCTCGCCAGAGTATCGGTGACCGTGCGAAACCTCGCTGCCGTTTCCTCCCCGGCCTCGTGGCTCGATGTGGTGGCCAGCGGCTCGCACGGCCTGCGGATCGTTCTCGCCGAAGGCCTCGCCTTGGAGGCGCTCGCTCCTGGCGCGGCAACGACGCGTTCCTTCGATCTGCAAGTGCCGGTGGCTGGCGGGACCTTGGTCGTCGCTGCCGTCGTCGATTCGTCGAATCAGGTGGCGGAGCTCGACGAGTCGAACAATCGAGGGGAGCGCAGCTTCCTCGCGGGAAGCCTCGCGGGCCCGGCGGTCGCCATCGCCACCGACCAGACGACCTACGCGGCCGGCGAGTCGGTGCAGATCGCCGTGGACCTCTCGAACGCCGGACCGACCTGGAACGGTCGCCTCGTCGTCACGCTCGAAGACGAGCTTGGTTTCGTCGTCAACGAGCTTCTGGATCTGCCCATCGTCGACCTGCCGTACGCCGGGACGAGTCATCGGGCGTTGGTCTGGCCGAGCGGGCAGACCTTCGCTGGGGGCTACCAAGTCAGGGCCGCGCTGCGCGACCTGGCGCAGGTGCCGGTGACGGAAGATGTCGCGGCCTTCACGCTGGGCGAAGCGATGCAACTCAGCGCCGCCGTGGAGACCGACCGCACCGCCTACCTGGTGGGGTCGCCGGTCTCCCTTGTGGCGCGAGTCCGGTATGTCGCGGGAAACGCGCTGCTCTCCGGGCTCGTCGCTCGGCTCGTCGTCGAGTCGGCCGACGGTGTGGTGCACGGTGAGTGGCAGACGACGCTGGGCGACCTCCTCCCCGGAGACTCGGCGAGCGTTCGCCGGACTTGGTCATCGAGCGCTGGATCGGTCGGGCCCTACCGCGCCCGGGTCGAGGTTCAGCGGGCGGATGCCGCCGAGGTTTCGGCATTGTCCCCGTTCGAGCTCCTTGCGGCACCGCCGAGCTTCGACGGTTCTCTTTCCTTGGACACCGGTTCCCCAGCGTTCGGCGATCCGCTCCTTGCGACTTGGTCGGTGCATCAACAGAGCGGGGCGGCGACGACGAGCGCTTTGACCTCCCTGACGGTCGTGGATGCCGCGACCGGGGAGAGTCTCGTCGTTCGTCAGACGCCGGTGAGTCTCTCTTCCGGGGCACGGGTGAGCGGCGTCGAGAGCCTGGCGACCGATGAGCTCGGGTCGAAGACCTACCTCGTAGTGCTTGCTCTCGATTCCGACGGGCTCGCGGGTCCGCAGCCGGCGGTGACTCTCGCCGTCGCGAGCTTCTCCCCCGTCGACCGGACCCCTCCGCTGCTCACCGTGGTGCGGCCGACTGCCGGAGGGCTCCTCGGAGGGCTGCTCGAGGTGGCGGCCACGGCGGTCGATCAGCGGTCAACCATCGACCGCGTCGAGGCCGCGATCGACGGCGCGACATGGCGAGAGCTCTCGCTGCTCGCTGCGACGTCCGGCCTCTTCGGGCGACCCTGGGAGGCTCTGGCCGAAGGCGAGCACTCGCTGATCGTGAGGGCCGCTGACGCAGCAGGGAACGCCACGACCTCGCTGCCGATCGCCTTCACGGTCGACACGACCCCTCCCGCGATCCAGGTCGACGGCGTTGCCGATGGCGGCAGCTATCCGCCGCCGGTGGTGCCGGTCATCTCGATCCAGGATGTCCATCTCGGGTGGAGCGCGACGGCGCTCGATAGCCACGCCTTCATCTCCGGAACCGCGGTCGCCACGGCGGGGATTCATGTGTTGCACGTCGTGGCGGAGGATGCGGCCGGGAATCGGTCCACGGCGAGCGTCTCGTTCTCGATCGGCGGCGGAACGGAGCCGGCCCTGACCGCGGCCAAGACCTGGAGCCTGGGTTCGGATGCCGATGGCGATGGGAGGCCCAGTCCCGGCGACACGATCCTCTTCGAGGTTGTCGTCGCCTCGCAGGGAACCGCACCGGCCACGGGGATGACCTTCCTGGACCCGGTGCCGCAGCACACGACGCTGGTTGCAGGGTCCGTGACGACCACGGTGGGAGCCGTCACGGCGATCGATCCGATCACGGTTTCGCTCGGGGCCTTGGCTCCGGGAGAGAGCGCAACGGTCCGCTTCTCCGTCCGGATCGACTCGCCGCTAGCGGCCGGCGTGAATCGCCTCGTCAACCAGGGTTCAGTTTCGTCGATCGAGCTTCCGGCGATCCTGACCGACGATCCCGCCGTCGGCGGAGCCGTCGACCCAACGGCCGTTCCGGTCTCGGCGGCGCCGCGGCTCTTGCTCGAGAAGAGCGATGCCCTGGCCGTCGATGCGGACGGTGACGGCGTCGCGTCGCCGGGCGACACCTTGAGCTACACCCTGCTCCTTCGCAACCTCGGCAACACGGCAGCGACCGGCCTCGCCGTCGTCGATCCGATTCCCAGCCACACCGTTCTCGTTGCCGGCTCGGTGACGACGGATCGGGGGGCAATCACCGGTGTGGACCCGGTGACGGTCGCGATCGAGTCCCTGCCGGCAGGAGAGGTCGCGGCGATCCGTTTCGCCGTGCAGGTCGTGCGACCTCTACCACCCGGTGTGGTGGAAACTGCCAACCAGGGGACGGCGACATCGATCGAGCTCGCGCCCGTGGTGTCGGACGATCCCGAGACGGCGGAAACGGAAGATCCGACGATCACCACGGTGTCGGCTCGCCCGGATCTCCATCTCGGCAAGTCCGATCTCCTGGTGGGTGACGCGGACGGCGATGGGTTCGCGTCGCCAGGTGACGAGCTGCTCTATGTGGTGTCGTTGACGAACTCCGGCAATACCGCCGCTACGGCGGTGGTGGTGACCGATTCGCTGCCGCAGGAGACGACGCTCGTTCCGGGGTCGCTGCAAGTCTCTGGGGGAATGGTGACGGCGGTAGAGCCACTGACCCTCGAGTCGCCGGAGCTTGCCGTGGGAGCCGAGCTCTCGGCGAGCTTCCGCGTGCGGATCGCCGACCCGTTCCCGCTCGACCGGCTCGAGATCGCCAATCAGGCTTTTGCTGTTGCCCAAGGCGTGGCAGAGCTGCCGAGCGACGATCCGGACAGTGCTGCGACCGCCGACCCGACCCGCACGGAGATCCGGATCACGCCGGCCCTCGCTGCTGAGAGCCGGGTCGCGGGCGAGAGTGAGCCCACGGTCGTAGTCAGCGTTTCGCTCTCGCGTCCGTCCAATCGGCCGACCACCGTGAGCTTTGCGACGCGCGACGGCTCGGCCACGGCTGGCCTGGACTACTTCGCGGTCTCCGGACGTCTGACGATCCCGTCCGGAGAGCTCAGCGGCGCCATCGCCATCCCGCTCGTCAGCGACCTCCTGGTAGAAGGAGACGAGACCTTCGAGCTCGTTCTGTCGGCGCCCGAGAACGGGACACTCGCGGAGCCTCGGGCCACCATCACCATTCGTGACGACGACACGATGAGCGTCGCCACCATCGAGGACGCCACGGTCGACGAGGGGGAGACGGCGCAAGTGCATGTGCGGCTGACTCCGCCCCCCGCTGTCGACGTGAGCTTCGACTTCGCCACGGTCGGAGGCAGCGCGACGGAGGGTGTCGACTACCTGAGCACCCTCGGGACGCGAGTGGTGACGGCAGGAACGAGTGAGGTCGTCCTTTCGGTCGCGACGATCGAGGACGCTCTCGACGAGCCGGCCGAGACCTTCACCGTTCGGTTGAGCTCCGTGCAGGGAGCCGCCCTCGGCGACGGTGAATCCTCCGTGACTCTGGTCGATGACGATGGACCCCCTGCTCTTGCGGCTGCCAAGCGCGTCTCTCTGGCTCTCGACACGAACGGCGACGGCGCGGCCAATCCGGGCGAACGTTTGCGATACCAGGTGACGATCGCTGCGCTCGGCGGCAGTCAGCTGTCGTCGGTTCGGTTCGACGATGCGGCGCCCGATGCCACGACCGTGGTCCCCGGCTCGGTGACGACCACGGCCGGCTCGATCCTCGCCGAGAGTCCCGTGCAGGTGGCGGTCGGAACGCTCGCTCCGGGAGCGTCGGCCGAGATCTCCTTCGAGGTCGCCATCGCCGGTTCGGTGCCGGCCGGGACCTCGCAGATCTCGAACCAAGGTCGTGTGGAGAGCGCGGAGCTCCCGATGGTGCTGACCGACGATCCCACTCGTCCAGGGAGCACCGATCCCACCGTGATCCCACTCGTCGGTCTCCCTGAGCTCGACGCGTCGAAGACCGATCGCTTTCCCGATTCGCCCGGAGCCCCTGGGGCTTCCGCAGGAGAGATCATCGAGTACTCCGTCGGACTGATGAATCGAGGGGGCGGCCCGGCCCACGCGGTCCGCTTCGAGGATGGCATCCCGTCCCACGCCCGGCTCGTGTCGGGTTCACTCTGGAGCTCACAAGGTGCGGTGAGCGAAGGAGATCCGATTCGCGTCGACGTTGGCGACGTCGGATCCGGGGTCTCGGTCGAGATCCGTTTCCGCGTGCGCGTCGATCCGGCTCTCGATCCTTCCGTTGGCGAGATCGTCAACCAGGGTTGGTTCCGCTGGGGAACCGAGGCGGTCGCTACCGACGATCCGGACCGACCCGGCAGCGTCGATCCGACATCGACGCCCATCGTGCCGGCCTCGGTCCTCGAGATTCCAACGCTGAACGCCATCGGCGCCGCCGCCTTCTCGCTGCTGCTGGTGTTCGCGGCTCTCGCCGTCTCGCGCCGCACGCGGCATGGGGGCATCCGATGATCAGGTGTCGGGAGGTCGGGTGCTGGCGGGACAGGCGAAGCGAGACGAATCGGCCACGGGGTGAGGAGGAGAACGTGAAAGCAGCGAAGGCCTGGAATCGCAATCGTCGCCATGGGGTTGCCTTCGCGCTCAGCGTTCTTCTTGGAAGCCCAATGGCGGCGCAGACGACGGGGGACGGACGCGAGCTTCGACGGGTGCAGGAAGTCGAGCTGCTGCGAGGCATGGCCGAAGGGAAGTCGGAGCGCGGCGTGATCGCGAGCTACCTCGCCGAGCATCCGGGACGCGAGCGCGAGCTCTTCGCCGAGGTCTCTCCGGTGGCCGCGAGGCTCGAGGAGTCGCTGCAGGCGCTCCAAGACCTCGCGGCTCACGCAGAGGATCGGTCGGCCCTGCGAGCGAGGGTGCGAGGCCTGCTCTCCCAGCTCGTCGCCCGGGAGCGAGAGGTCGAAGGTGACTTCGCCGAGGTCGGTGCTCGCCTGCGACAGGCCGGGATCGGCGGCGAGATCGAAGCGCGGCGCTTGCGCGCCGAGTCGGCGACTCGCGAACGCCTTCACGGCCTCGTCGTTGCCGCTCAGACCTTGCTTCGGGTGCTCGGTGAGGAGACGCCGGTGACCGGTGGGGGAGCCAATGGGTCGATCAGCACGGAGGATCAGCCTCTCGTCGAGAGAGAGCGTCGCGAGTTGTCTGAGCTCTCCTCGCTGGCTGCGTCCCTCGCGGAGTCGCGGGCCGGCGTCGAGAATCGACCACTCCTTCGTGCGGCGACCTTGCCGTACGCGACGCGCGACCTCGCTCCTCGCGCTCCTCGGATCGCGCCGGCGATCGTTCCGTCGTACTCCCAGCTGACGCCCTCCGATCCGACGAGTGCCGATCTCGCAGAGACTCCCGAGGCGCCGCTTTCGGCAGAGATTCTCGAGCAGGCTGCCGCGCTCGATCACGATCCAGTACGGCTCTTCGAGTTCGTACGCAATGAGCTCGTCACCGAGATCTACGCCGGCTCGCTTCGCGGAGCGGAGGGGGCGCTGCGGGCGCGTCGCGGCAACGATGTCGACCAGTCGTGCCTTCTCGTGGCGCTGCTGCGGGCGAGCGGGCTGCCGGCGCGCCTGGTACGCGGTGTTGCCGAGGTCTCGGCCGAAGAGCTGCAGGCGGAGCTTCGGCTTCCTACTTCCTCGGCGGTCGTCGCCGCACTCCGCCGCGCCGGGGTGTCGTCGAAGGCGGTGATCCGTGGCGGCCGTGTGGCGGCCGTCGAGATCGAACGGGTCTGGGTCGCAGTCCACGTACCCTACGCCAACTACCGTGGGTCCGTCGCGGACCGATCCGGCGAGACCTGGATTCCCCTGGCTCCCTGGGCGAAGCGAGCGGCGGGCGCTCTACCCACCGGCGTGGCCACGGTGATGGGCCTCTCGGCAGATGCGATCGCCGCCTCGTATCTGGGAAGCCCGCAGAGTGGTCTGCCGCTCGGTCTCGTTCGCTCGCAGGTCGAGCTCCACTTGGCGGCGAGCGCTCCGGGAGCGACGTACGCCGACCAGCTCGGGTCCCAGGCGATCGTGGTCGAGCGGCTCGGCATCCTGCCTTCGTCGCTTCCGTTCGACGTCAAGGCGGTGACGTGGGAAGGGCCCGCGCTGGATGCGACCGAACGTGCGTCGGTGCGGTGGGTCCTCCGGGCCGACGAGCGAGCGGATTCGTCGGCCATCTTCACCGCGACGGTCCCGCTGTCGGCTCTCACCGGAAGGCGGGTCACGCTTTCCTATCTGCCGGCGACGGTCGACGACCACCGCACCGTCCTTCTCTGGGGTGGTCTCGGGTCGGTGCCGGCCTACCTCGTCCACCTGCGGCCGGTCTTGAAGGTCGCGGGCCGTCAGGTCGCCGTGGGTGAGGACCTGCCGATGGGGGCGGCACATCGGCTGGAGATCGAAGTGAGTGGGCCGGGTTTCCTCGAGACTGCCGACCAGACGCTCGTCGCGGGGAGCTATCACGCCCTGGCCTTCGGTGCCCCCACGACCGTGCCCGCCCTTGACGCGGGAAGCGATCCGGCCGACAGCGAGCAGATTGCAGCACGCCTCCTCTCGAGTGTCGCCCATCAGTATGCCGCACGCTGGGATGCCTCCGAGGACGAGGTCGCGGCGCTGTACGACCTGCTCTGGTTGCGCCCCGTGCCATCAGCCGTGTTTGCTTCGATCGCCGCGTCCGTCGAAGCGCATTTCGGCCTGCCATGGGCCCTGCGCTTCGAAGGGGTCAACCTGGACGCGGCGTTCCGCGCCGCCGAGCCGGTGGCGCGCTCGGTCGACCCTGCCCCCGAACGGAATGGGCTGTTGCTCTCAGGACTCCAGGGGTCTGCGCTCGAGCATGCCGTCTTCGAGGACCTCTTCCTCGTCGATGCCATCTCCGCCGACAAGGGACTCGGGATCGCCAGACAAGAGGGAGTCGCGATCGAATCGGTCGACGCCGCCAACGCGAGCACGGTGGTGCCGACACTCTCCGTCTCGCCGGCAGTTCGTGACGCCGTGGCACAGTGGGCAGGGCGGGGAATGCGCGTCGAGATTCCGCGGACGGAGGTCTCGCGGAACGCCTGGAGGGGCGCGGTCTTCCGCGTCGACGACCCGGTTTCCGGCGCCTCGGGGTACTTCCTCTCCGGCGGCCTCGCCGGTGGCTCGACGACGGAAGAGCCGGAGAGCTGGCTGCTGCAGTTCCTGGCCGCCGCGCTCGCCGCGCCGTACGACGAACCGAACCTCGATCCGCTGGCCGGAGCCACGATCCGGAAGGTGGAGACGACCGATCGACAGCGCGGCGAGGTCGCTCAGCTCCTGCCGTTGCCGTTGGCAGTCCTGGTGCATGACAGCGTCGGCAGGCCCGTCGTCGCTGCACGGGTCACCTTCGTCTCGTACTCGGGTGGCGGTCGCTTCCTCGACGAAAGCGACGTGGCGGTGGAGCGCCTGAGCGTGACGACGAACCCACAGGGCATCGCGAGCGCACGCCTTCGGCTCGGGACGAGCACGGCGGTCGATCCGGTGTACGAGTTGAAGTCACCTGGCGACACCTATCCGAGTCGTCTCGGGGCTCACCTGGTCGAGGTGACCGTGGCGACGCACGACGGCGACCTCGCTCTCGCGGCACCGTTCACGGCTCTGGCCTATCCCGGAGAGCCCTCGACGCTGGTTCGCACCGATCGCCCGATCGGCCAGATCGTGCCGGTCGACAGCCTGGCGATCTGGGTCGACACGATGGCGATCCAGCCGCAAGACCAGTTCGGCAATCCCGTGTCGAACGTGCCGATCGACGCACGGATCACGATGACAGGACCTGCCGACCCGACCTGCACGAACGACCCGCCCGTTGTCGGGGCCGCGCCTGCCGCGGTGTTCGACCGCGAGGAATGCGATATTCCGTATCCGTTGCTCGGCCAGTGCGGCGGCGAAACCGTCACGGCCTGGTCGACGGCGAAGGGCGTGCGCCTGGGGGTCATCTCGGGAAACCAGCTGCAGGCGTTCTTCGTGGAGGCGCGTTCGGGCGGGGTGCCGCCGGCACGGCAGGACTACAGCCTGATCTACACGCAACCAACGGGCACCGGTGCCTGCCGGCCGTTGCGGTCGGCGGTGAGAGTGGCCTCGTCCTGGCTCTCCGACGAGCTCGGCCACAACATCCAGGCCGCTCGCCCGAGCAGTTGGTACGGGCCGATGCGCTTCGAGTTGCTCGTCTTCGACCCGTTTGGCGGGAGCATCTGCAACTACTGCGCATTCAACGTGCTCGAGTACCAGGAAGATCCCAGCCGCTGCCCGGATCCGGTTGCGCATCCCCCCCAGCCGATGGCGCCGAACGGGGGTGTCTGGGTCAGGCTCCCGGACGACCGGTTGGAGTCGCTCACCCTCTCGGTGACGAACGGAGGCTCGGCGACGTCGCCTCTGCGGCTCGACGAAGGCCTCTTCGAAACGACCCTGACGACGGGAGCCGTGGTCGGGGAGAACTTCGTCGAGGCGGACATCGTCACGCATGCCGGGTGCTGTCCCAGCTGGAACTGCAGCCAGACCCCACTACCCACCGCGAGTCGTCAGAACGTCACTTCGGTTTGGACGGTCTGGCCGATCGTCAGTGGTGTCGTTCCGTATCCGATTCCTCTCGATGACCAAGGGCAGACGAGCGAACCTGCCGAGATCCACTATGCGATCTCACCGCCGGTCTACTTTGCCGCCAGCGCAGAGGTGGACTTCGTCGTCCACGACGAAGAGGTCGCGACCGGCACCGGGAGCAGCCGGCAGGCCGGTGGGGTCTCGACGGTGCAGCGCGGCCTGGAGATCGATCCGGGGCTCGAGTACAGCGCTCAGCTCGTACTCAACCGGGGTACCGCTGCAGAGGTTCGCTCGGACCTGGTCCCGCTGCCGTTCGCCCAGCAGCTCTTCGCCGAGGTGGATGGACAGGTCACGCTGAGCCAGGATGTCGACCTCGTCAACCACCGTGTCTGCCTCCAGCCGGATGCCTTCCACTTCCTGCTGACGCGGGAAGCGACGGTGCGGCTCGACCTCTTCGGACTCATGGCGACGCCAGATGGAGGGTATGCCGACGACGGTAGTCACGTGGCCCTTCTCCCCGAAGGCGTGATGTCGGCGGGCCCTCACGACGTCGAGGTCCTGCCGGGAGACGTTCCGCCCGGTCGCTACCGATTCGTACTCCACGGGGTAGCGATCGACAACGGGAAGACGGAGACGCACGAAGGGATCGCCCTCTCGGAGCTGACCAGTCGCGACGCGCTGCCGGTCGGCCACGAGCTCGTCAAGGGTGTCGACCTCTTCGACGGTCACTTGACGATCTCGCGCGAGGACTTCGTCGTTCCCGGACGTGGTGGCCCGGCGCTCTCACTCTCCTTCTCCCGCACCTATTCGTCGAGCGCTGGCGGAGAGGGTGGCGAGCTCGGTCTTGGCTGGTCGATGAACTGGGGCTCGAAGGTGATCGTCACGCCGTGTGGCGAGGCGATCGTCATCGGCGGCGAAGGCTCGGGGATGCGCTTCGTCGACGACGGGGCCGGCGGGCTGCGTCCGCTCAAGGGCTACCACGGCTCGCTGGTCGCCAATGCGGACCGGTCGTTCGACTTCTTCTCGAAGAACGGCACCCGGTTCCACTATCTGTTCGCAGGCGGACAGGAGTGGGAGCTCGACCGCGTCGCCGACCCGGACGGCAACGAGACGCGGCTGATCTACGGAGCGAGCTCGCAAGCAGGACGTCGCCGCCTCGCCTCGGTGGCGGACGCCTCCGGTCGGTCGCTTCGCTTCACCTGGGAGCGACGCGAGTTCGCTGGATGGAAGGGTGAGGTCATCACCCGGGTCGAGGGCCCCGGCGGTATCTCGCTCGATTTCGCGTATGACGCCTTCGGGAACCTCGTCCGCGCTGCCCGCGAAGCGTTGGCGGTCGAGACCTACCGTTACGAGCTGCGACCGGCGGAGGCGTTCGATGATGCGCACGTCCTCGTCGAGGCGCGTGACGTGCTGCGTGATGCGGCGACGTCCTACAGCTACCAGCGCGGGGCGATCGGGGTTCAGGGAGCGCTCACGGTACCTCGAGCCCTGGTGAGCGAAGTCACCGAGCCGGAGGGGGGAACGACCCGGTTCGCCTATGACCTCGCCGCTCTCGCCGCGCTCGGCGGCGGCGGGACCTCCACGCTTCAGGTGGTGGTCACCGATCGGCGCGGCAAGCCATGGGTGCACCGCTTGAACGGGTACGGCGCACCGATCGAGCGAGTCGATCCACTCGGCCATGCGTCACGCACGAGCTGGACACCGGACGACATCCTCGTCGCCAGTCGGACCGACGAGAACGGCGTCGTCACGAGCTACACCTACGACAGCTTCGGTAACGAGACGAGCTCGTCGATTTCGGTCGTGGACGCAGACGGTGCGCCGCATTCCTACTCGACGTCGACCGTCTACGAGCGACCGGAGCGCTTTGCGCCGCCGCACATCAAGGACCGCCCGTCGCGACGGGTGGACCGCAACGGGGCCACGACCGAATTCTCCTGGGACGGGAAGGGGCACCTGGTCGAACAGTCGGTCCTGGTGCAGAACGTCGACGGCGGGGTCGAGCGAGTCGCGATCGGTCGGACCTACGCGGCGAACGGCGACCTGCAGCTGTTGATCGATCCGCGTGGCGAGCGACGAAGCTTCGCCTACGACAGCTACGGCAACACGATTCTGGCTGTCGACCCACTGGGCGGCGAGACCAGGCGCACCTTCGACGTGCGGAGCCGAGCGACCTCCGAGACCGACGCGCGAGGCAATACGACCTCCTTCGAGTACGACGCGCTCGATCGGCGGATCCGCGTGAGCTACCCGCCGACGGGCGGCCAGGCGGCCTCCGAGAGCGTGATCTACGACGACGCTGGCCGTCGCCGCACGGACGTCGATGCTCTCGGGCGCGCGACGGTGACGCAGCTCGATCGCGAGGGTCGCGTCCTCTCGCTCGACAATCGGGCCGGCGGTCGCAAGGAAATGGCCTACGACCCAGACGGCAACAAGGTGGCCGAATCCGGTTGGTTCGACGCGTCGACATTGCGAAGCGATACCTCCTTCGCGTACGACGACGCCGGTCGCCTGGTGCAGCGCAACGAGCCGCTCGGTCGACGCACGACCTATGAGTACGACCCGGCAGGGAACGTCGCTCGCGAGACCCTGTCCGACGACGGAGACCCGTCGTTTTCCGCCCACGTGACGGAGAGCCGCTACGATGCGATGAACCGGCGAATCGAGGTTGCGCGGAAGAACCTGAGCGAGTGGGCCCGACAGCGGACGGTCCTCGACGGCGAGGGGCGGGTCGTCGGAGAGGTGGATCCGCTCGGCCGGCGCACGACGCACCGCTACGACGAGCTCGGCCGACGGATCGAGACGCTCGAGCCCGAGTGGCGAACGGGCGCGCGGCGGACGTCCCAGTGGCTCTTCGACCGGAATGGCAACCGGATCGAAGAGCGCCGGCTGAACCAGCGACTGGCGGCGAGTGGTGGCTGGGAGTCGGCGGACCAGGTGCGTCGCTTCCGGTTCGACGCGCTCGACCGTTTGCACGAGGTGGTGGACGCCGAGGGGCAGCTCTCGGTGTTCGACTACGACTCGGTGGGCAATCTGGTTCGCGAGATCAATCCGCGCGTCGCCGTCACCGAGCACAGCTACGACGCGCGCAACCGGCGCATCGAGACACGGCAGCGGCTCGACCGCTTCACCCAGCCGGCGCGCTCCGTGGTGACCACCTTCGGGTACGACGCCGTGGGCAACCTCGTCCGCACGGTGCTGCCGCACGGCAACACGGTGGTCCGGAGCTTCGACGGTCTCGACCGGCCGCTCGCCGAAGCCGATGCGCTCGGCGCGCTCGCCTCCTTCACCTACGACGCGCGCGGCAACCGGCTCACGGAGAGGGATGCCAACGGCGGCGTCACGACGAGCGTCTACGACGGGCTCGGCCGGCGGACGTCGCAAGATCTCCCGGAGTCGCGCCATCTCGAGTGGACCTACGACGCAGCGGGCAATGTGCGCAGTGCGACGGACGCGCGCGGGAACACCACCCGCTTCGACTTCGACCCGCTCGACCGCCGGGTTCGGGCGACCGATCCGGCGCCGTTCGCTTTCGCCCGCGAGACGACGTGGGACCTCGCGGGCAACCGCGTGAGCGAGACGGACCGTCGCGGGCAGACGACGCGCTTCGAGATCGACGCACTGAACCGGGTGACGCGGATCGTCGACCCGCCGGCGGCGGGCACGTCGCGTCGGTTCACCTACGATGCGATCGGCAACGTGGTCGAGGAGGTCGACCGTCGCGGGATCGCGACGCGGACGAGCGTCGACCGGGAGAACCGTCCGACGGCAAGGACCCGCGCCGGGGTCGAGCTCGAGCGGGTGGAGTACGACGAGGCGGGCAACCGCCTCTTCGTCACCGACGCCAACGGCAACACCACCGGCTTCCTCTGGGACGAGCGCAACCTCCTGCTGCAAGAGAACCGGCCGCTCGCGGCGATCACCCGGCACGTCCTCGACGACGTGGGTGACCGCGTCGAGACGGTCGACCCGGAAGGGCACCGGTCGCACTTCGCCTACGACCTGCGCCGGCGGCAGACGAGCGCCACGAACGGCGCCGGCGAGCGGACGAGCTTCTGCTACGACGGCGTCGGCAACCGGACGGGGATGCGGCGCCCGAAGAGCGCGGCGAGCGGCGATCCGTGCGTGCCCGGCCCGGGGGGCTGGAGCTACCGCTACGACGGTGCCCACCGCCTGAGCGGGGTGACGGACCCGCTGGGCCACGAGACGACGTACGGCTACGACGGCAACGGCAACCGCACCGTCCAACGCGACGCCAACGGCCATGCGACGAGCTTCGTCTACGACGCGCTCGATCGTCTGGCGAGCAAGACCTACCCCGACGCGGCGGTCGAGAGCTACGGCTACGACGAGAACGGCAATCGCACGACGCTCGTCGACCCGAAGGGGCAGCCCTTCGCCTTCACCTACGACGCGCTCGACCGGCTGGCGACCGAGACGCTGCCGAATCCGTCGCCACGGACGGGTGACGAGCTGACGAGCCGGGTCACCACGCACGACGCCAACGGCAACGTCACGAGCGTCGCCGAGCAGTACTCGAGCTCCGGCGCGGCGCTCGTGACGACGAGCTACGACGACTTCGATCGTCCGCTCGCGACGACGAACCGCTACGGCGAGACGACGACGCTCACCTACGACGCCAACGGCAACCGCCGGAGCGTGCGGGACTCCGACGGGCAGGTGACGAGCTACGCCTACGACGCGCTCAACCGCCTCGTCTCGCAGACCGGGGCGGGCGGGGTGACGACGTCGGAGTACTTCAAGAGCTCGCTGCTGAAGACGCGGACCTACCCGAACGGCGCGAGCGCGACGCACGGCTACGATGCGGCGAATCGCCTCACCCGCCTCGACAACCGGCAGAACAGCGCGCTCGTCGCCTCGTGGGCCTACGCCTACGACGCCAACGGCAACCGGACCGAGCAGGTCGAGACGAACGGCGGCGCGCCGGAGACGACGAGCTACGCCTACGACGCCGCCGATCGCCTGCTCGAGGTGGCGTACCCGGAGAAGACGGTCGCGACGACGCTCGATCCGGTCGGCAACCGTCTGACCGAGGTGACGACCGACGCGAGCCACGCGCCGACGAGCTCGAAGACGTACGCCTACGACATCCGGGATCGCCTGCTCTCGATCGTCGACAGCGTCGCCCCGGCGAACAACGCCACCTTCACCTGGGACACCAACGGCAACCAGACCGGGAAGAGCGCAGGCGGCGTCCAGCACGGCTTCCTCTTCGACGCCCTCGATCGCCTCGTCGAAGTCCAGCGCAACGGACTGCTCCTCGAGCGCTACACCTTCGACCCATCCGGCTACCGGATCCGCAAGGCGGGTTCGGACGGGATCTTCCGCTACGTCCGAGACGACGGGGCAATCCTGCAGCAGAAGGACGACGCCGGGACGACGCTGGTGCGCTACGAGTGGGGCGGCGACCGGCTGGTGGCGATGCACCCGGCAACCGGCCAGCGAAGCTTCTCGCTCTTCGACGGCCTGGGCTCGCTGACCGCCTGGAGCCAGACCGACGGCTCCCTCTCCCTCCGCCGCAGCTTCGACGCCTGGGGCAACCTCCGCCACTCGACCGGCACGACCCTCGCGCCCTTCGCCTTCACCGGCCACGAGCTCGACGCAGCGACCGGGCTGACTTACGCCAAGGCGCGCTTCCTCGACACGGAGGTGGGGAGGTTTCTCAGCGAGGACCCGTACGGCGGCGATGGCGCGACGCCGCCCTCGCTGCACCGGTATCTCTACGCGTATGGGAATCCGACCTTCTACTGGGACCCGGATGGCCGCATTGCGGTTCTCAAGGAACTCCAGGAAGAGCTAGAGAACGCAAGTGAAGAGGCCATCGACGCGGGAACCGGCCCGCTTCGCTCACCGGCTGATCGGGTAGTGGCCCGGGCCGCTGGCTCAGCCGTCTTGGGCCTCGCTGCGAAGGGAGTAGGCCTGATCAACGCCGTCGCGAACGTCGTGATCGGTGGCGGGGCGCCGGGTTCGAGACTTGGGCAGGAATCCCTGGGTGAGATCGCCGATGCAGCGGAGAAGGTCGAGACAGCGATCAGAAAGGGAGTCGAACGTGTTGTCGAGGATCCAGCGGGCACGTTCAAGGTCGTGGTCGAGGCTCCGTCGACTGCAGCGCGGGAGCTCCTCGACCGCGCAGTCGGTGTTCAGCCGACGAGCGAGAGAGAGCTCACCCAGATGCTGGGTGGTGGAATCGAAACGGGAGTTGAGGTCGCAGCGGGTGGGGCTATCGCGTCGCGCCTTAGTCGAGCAGTTTCAGTGGAGGAAGCAGTCGCAAAGGATCTCGTCGAAGAGGGCTTGAACGCTGCCAAGAACGAGACGCAGCATCTGTCGAACAAGGCCCTTGGTAGGCTCCGGGAGAAGCGGCTGCAGGCGAAGCTGGAGGCGCGATTCGGGAAGGACAATGTCCTGCGGGAGAGAACACTTCTCAACGCTCAGGGAGAAAAGGTCGTGGACCCGTTGACTCAGGAAGGCCGGCGAGTAGACTTCGTTGTCTTGGATGACAAGGGCAACGCGAGATTCGTCGTAGAAGCGACGAGCCGGAATCAAGTGGCGGTAGGCGGCAAGGCACCTCAGCTCTTCAAGGAGACCAATATCCGCGCGCGCGGTGGGACTTTCGTCCGGAATCCGAGAACCGGACAGCTCGTCGATGTCTCGAAAACGCCAACAAGGGTTGTTGGGCTGGAGCCTCTGAAATGAGCACCGACGAAGCAGTCATCGCGGACATTTCGGTCCATCTCGCAGCGTCGAAGAACAGACGCTATCGAGCGAGCATCTTCGCGCTTTTCCACGCATTGGCGCTATTCCTGCAGGACAACGGACTTACCACGCGGCACTTGCTCGGCCGCGAAGAGATGCCGCCAGAGGACTTCAGAATTGTGCAGTCGGATCTCACGCCAGAGGGGCTCGAAGTGATGAAGCGGGCACTCCATCGATGGGTTGCAGGGATCGTAGCCTCAAAGTGGCCTGTGTCCGACACGTCTGTCCTGAGGAAGGCGCTTGAGATGGGCAGGCGAACAGACATCGTGGGCGACTAGAACCTATCTCATAACCGTTGTAGCACTCGGCGCAGTTTCGTAGAATCGCAGCCGTGCGGCGATTGAGCGACGAGCACTGGAATCGGATTCGGGAGCACTTCCCCGAGGAGAGCTATCCGAGCGACCGTCCTGGTCGCAAGCCGGTGCCAGCGCGCGAGGTGCTGGACGGTGTGCTCTGGATCCTCAACACCGGAGCGCAGTGGCACATGCTCCCGCAGTGATATCCGAACTACAAGACAGTTCATCGTCGGTTCCAGCAGTGGTGTCGCGAGGATGTTCTGCGCGAGATCTTGACGCAACTCGCGGATGATCTGCGGGACGTGGGCGTGATCGACGAGCGCGAGAGCTTCATCGATGCGACGTTCGCATTCGCCAAGGGTGGCGACGACGAAATCGGCCCCACGAAGCGCGGCAAGGGCGTGAAGATCCTCGCGATCGTCGACCGGCATGGACTTCCGCTTTCGGTCAGCACCCACGCAGCGAATCACCACGAGGTCACGCTGGTGCAGTTGAGCTTCGACTTCTACATGCTGGAGGCGAAGCCGGAGCACCTGATCGGCGATCGTGCGTACGACAGCGATCCGCTCGATGCCGAGCTGGCCCGCGAAGGCGTGAACCTCATAGCGCCGCACAGAAGCAACCGAAAGAAGCGCAAGACTCAGGATGGCAGGTCACTTCGCCGCTACGCGCGTCGCTGGATCATCGAGCGCTTCTTCTCGTGGATTCAGTGGAAGCGCCGGCTCCTTGTCCGATGGGAGTACTACGCCGAGAACTTCCTCTGCTTCGTGCAGCTTGCCGCCATGACCGTCCTGCTCAGGCGAATTTGAGATGGGCTCTAATCGAGGTCGATCCGACTTCTTGGATCCCCACCTGGAAATCGACCCTTGCGGGGACGCGAGCGCCGGGTCTCAGCAGGGGAGTGCACTTGGACCCCAGTTTCTGACCTGTTAGACGCCGCTATGGCTGGCCCGTGGGAATGGCCAATTCCTGCACGATGGCCTCTCGGCAAAACGCTGCGATACACGCGTTGCGGTTGTAGGTCTCATTGTTGCAACTACCGTAACTCCTGCAGTCAATTCGACTGCCGACACTTCGGCCGTTGGCCTTGCATTCGATGATGTTGGGCTCCGGAAAGCTCATACCCCAGTCGAGGAATGGAATGGCCACAGAATCTCGCCTGATGTACAAGCGATCGACTTCCTGCCGCTTTAGGTACTGGGCAGCAACGGCCTCGCGCGAAAGATATGAGGCATCGACCGCATCGCGGCGAAGATACTGCTGATCCACCAGCTCCTTCTTCACGTAGGAGCTATCGACAGTCCGGCGAGGAATGTAGTCGCGCTCCACGACTTCGAGGGGTACGTCAGTAGTGCCGCCGCCCGTCGCCGGACTGCCCGTAGCTTCAACGGGCCAGATGCCAAGCCCTCCCGTAGCAAGCGCAAGTCCAAGGACCCCAAGCAGGAGGCGCTGTGCGACTGTGAGTTCTACAGTGATCGCCTTCGCCTGCACCCTCCCAAGTACGCTTAGGAGAAGAAGCGCCAGAGCAAGGAGGATCGCAACCGCGCCCAGCACGATCAAGAGAGTTGGGGTGGACTTCAGGAGCTGCTGTAGGACTTCCATTGTGCTCTTGACCTCCTCGACTCTAACTGCTGTGGCCGCCGGCCACCGAGGCGCGGCGGCTAACTCTGTATTCGGCCCCATCCCGCCTCCTGCGTGGGTCGGCGACCATGGCGCTTCTTGCCGTGTAGCGCCGGCGGGCGGAGGGCGACGCGCGGGGCGGGAAGTCCAATGACTGGATTACTTGCGGTCAGTCTAGGAAGCTGTCTGGCGGATGTCAAGCGTGGCGTGTAGCTCCGGATAGAACCGCAGCGGTTGAGGCCATCGCCGGGTTTGCGCACGTCAGGGCTGCCGCGGTCGAGGACGTGGGTCTGGATTAGCGCGGTGCTGACGTCGCGGTGGCCGAACAGCTCCCAGACATTGCTGATGTCGTAGCCGGCCTCGAGTAGGTGGGTTGCCAAGCTCTGTCCCAGGGTGTGGAACGAGGCCGGGTTGGCGGTCCCAACCTCTCGCACCGCGCGTTGGTTCGTACGCTGCGCGCAAATCGTGGAGGTGGTGGCGCGGACGCTGCCGGCGATCGGCTCCCGCGAAGAGTGCGGTGCAAGGGTGACGTGCCACCCGAGTGTCCGATCGCCGAGGCGGCCTAGCGTCGTCTTGGAATCTCGGACATGACTCAGGGCTCTCCGCCTTCCCCAGGGACGAGGTGCCACCCGAGTTCAAGATCGCCGCGACGGCCCAGAGTCGTCTCGGAATCTTGGACCTGAGTCAGGCCTCTCCGCGGAGGAGGATCGTATCCTCTTCGAGCGGAGTCGTGAGGTCGCCGTGCTGAGAACGAGACTGAGCCTTCGGGCGACGCCCGTCGAAGGGCGCGAGAGGGCTCTCTTGCGCAGCCTTCGGCCGCAGCAGGCATTGGTGCAGACGACGCGCTTCGAGATCGACGCACTGAACCGGGTGACGCGGATCGTCGACCCGCCGGCGGCAGGGACGTCGCGTCGGTTCACCTACGATGCGATCGGCAACGTGGTCGAGGAGGTCGACCGTCGCGGGATCGCGACCCGGACGAGCGTCGACCGGGAGAACCGTCCGACGGCAAGGACCCGCGCCGGCCTCGAGCTCGAGCGGGTGGAGTACGACGAGGCGGGCAACCGCCTCTTCGTCACCGACGCCAACGGCAACACCACCGGCTTCCTCTGGGACGAGCGCAACCTCCTGCTACAGGAGAACCGGCCGCTCGCGGCGATCACCCGGCACGTCCTCGACGACGTGGGTGACCGCGTCGAGACGGTCGACCCGGAAGGGCACCGGTCGCACTTCGCCTACGACCTGCGCCGGCGGCAGACGAGCGCCACGAATGGCGCCGGCGAGCGGACGAGCTTCTGCTACGACGGCGTCGGCAACCGGACGGGGATGCGGCGCCCGAAGAGCGCGGCGAGCGGCGATCCGTGCGTGCCCGGCCCGGGTGGCTGGAGCTACCGGTACGACGGTGCCCACCGCCTGAGCGGGGTGACGGACCCGCTAGGCCACGAGACGACGTACGGCTACGACGGCAACGGCAACCGCACCGTTCAACGCGACGCCAACGGCCATACGACGAGCTTCGTCTACGACGCGCTCGATCGTCTGGCGAGCAAGACCTACCCCGACGCGGCGGTCGAGACCTACGGCTACGACCCGAACGGCAATCGCACGACGCTCGTCGATGCGAAGGGGCAGCCCTTCGCTTTCACCTACGACGCGCTCGATCGGCTGACGACCGAGACGCTGCCGAATCCGTCGCCACCGACGGGCGACGAGCTGACGAGCCGGGTCACCACGCACGACGCCAACGGCAACGTCACGAGCGTCGCCGAGCAGTACTCGAGCTCCGGCGCGGCGCTCGTGACGACGAGCTACGACGACTTCGACCGTCCGCTCGCGACGACGAACCGCTACGGCGAGACGACGACGCTCACCTACGACGCCAACGGCAACCGCCGGAGCGTGCGGGACTCCGACGGACAGGTGACGAGCTACGCCTACGACGCGCTCAACCGCCTCGTCTCGCAGACCGGGGCGGGCGGGGTGACGACGTCGGAGTACTTCAAGAGCTCGCTGCTGAAGACGCGGACCTACCCGAACGGCGCGAGCGCGACGCACGGCTACGACGCGGCGAATCGCCTGACCCGCCTCGACAACCGCCAGAACAGCGCGCTCGTCGCCTCGTGGGCCTACGCCTACGACGCCAACGGCAACCGCACCGAGCAGGTCGAGACCAACGGCGGCGCGCCGGAGACGACGAGCTACACGTACGACGCGGCGGATCGATTGATCGAGGTGGCTTACCCGGAGAAGACGGTCTCCACGACGCTCGACCCGGTCGGCAACCGGCTGACCGAGGTGACGACCGACGCGAGCCACACGACGACGAGCGCGAAGACGTACGCCTACGACATCCGGGATCGCCTGCTCTCGACCGTCGACAGCGTTGCGCCGGCGAACAACGCCACCTTCACCTGGGACGCCAACGGCAACCAGACGGGCAAGAGCGAAGGCGGCGTCCAGCACGGCTTCCTCTTCGACGCGCTCGATCGCCTGATCGAAGTCCAACGCAACGGACTGCTCCTCGAGCGCTACACCTTCGACCCGTCCGGGTACCGGATCCGCAAGGCGGGTCCGGACGGGATCTTCCGCTACGTCCGCGACGACGGAGCGATCCTGCAGCAGACCGACGACGCCGGGACGACGCTGGTGCGCTACGAGTGGGGCGGCGACCGCCTGGTGGCGATGCACCCGGCAACCGGCCAGCGAAGCTTCTCCCTCTTCGACGGCCTGGGCTCGCTGACCGCCTGGAGCCAGACCGACGGCTCCCTCTCCCTCCGCCGCAGCTTCGACGCCTGGGGCAACCTCCGCCACTCGACCGGCACCACCCTCGCGCCCTTCGCCTTCACCGGCCACGAGCTCGACGCGGCGACCGGGCTGACTTACGCCAAGGCGCGCTTCCTCGACACGGAGGTGGGGAGGTTTCTCAGCGAGGACCCGATCCTCGGCGAGGCGAACACGCCGCCCTCGCTGCACCGGTATCTCTACGCGTACGGGAATCCGACCTTCTACACGGATCCGCTTGGGCTCTATAGCTGGAACGAGTTCAAGCAGGACGTGGCGTTCGCCGTGGATGTCTACGTCGAAACGCAGAAAGGCATGTGGGATCCGCGCAACGCGGGCAAGAACGCCCAGCGAGCGCTCGGCGGAGCCATCGGCGCCGGGAAGTTCGTGGGCGAGACTGTGGCGAGCGGAGCGAGCCTGGCCCTCGACACCGGGCTCGTGGCAGCAGTCGTGCCAGGCGCTCGCCAGCGAAACGTCGACCGGCTCAAAGCACTCGAAAACTTCGTCTCCCACCCAGTGCAGACGGTCGTCAGCGCCCACGAGCAGGCGATCGCCCGGATCGAAGAACACGAGGCTAAAGGCGAGTACATCAAGTCCGGCATCGTGGGCGGCGAGCTCGGAGCCTCGGACGCGGCGGCGGTGATCGGTGGCGCCGAAGCGGGCGTGGCGGTGGCGCGAGGCGCTGCCCGGCTCGCGACGCGTGCTCTTTCGGTCGATTTCGCTGGGGTCGAAGTCGGCCTTGGAGAGGGGGCCGTGGGCGCGGTCGAGGACCTGGCGCCGAAATTCGAGCCACCGGTGGGTGCCTCTCAAGCGGTCAGGGTGAGGGGCGTCGGGATCGGCGAAAGCGCGACGGGAGCCGTCGAAGTGGCGGAGGTGCAGGTCACGCGCGGCGTGTCGGCTGAGGTGAGTGCTGGTGTGGGTGGAGCCGCGCCCGTCCGAGCCGGTCAGTTCGGGGAGAGTGTCGGGACGCGTGTCTCTGGATTGCCGAAGAATACACGTCGTATCCCCAGTGCAAGTGGCAAGCGCGAGTATCGTATCCCTGACCACATGGACGAAGCTGAGCGGTTCATCCAGGAAGACAAGGCTGTCGGATCGCAGTACCTGTCCAGCCAACTCTTGGACTACAAGGCTCATGTTCTGCGCGCCGGAGGAGCTGGGCGCGTTCAGATTCTGATCGATGAAACGGCTGAGATAACGAGATCTCTACTTCGGGAACACCTAAACCCGGGAAGCCCGATCAAGCTGAAGGCCGATAAGCTACGCTCACCCAGGAAATAGGGGGCCTTATGGAGTTGGAGCAAGCCCTTAGTTGTGAGAGGAGAATCGAAACTTGCGATCCGGCGCTCGACGATCCAAGGCAGATCGCCGAGGCGGTGATCGAACTGTGCCGATACTGGGAACGATCGTTTCGGAGTGTGGAGATGGAGGGACAGCTCGGAGCCCCGGACTGGATGGGTTACGAACTCCGAATTTGGAGGTTAGGCGAGTCACTCCGACTCTTCTGCAAGAAAAGGGGTTGGCGGGGGAATGGGCCAATACTGGAGGCCGCGACTTCGTTGATTGCGCGGCCAGAGTATGGGAAGGGAAGACAGTCCGTTGCCTTGCTTGTTGGCGAAATGGGTGGTGTCGACTACTCGGCGGCACTGGGACGCGCGATCGACGACCCTGAGATCTGTGGTCATGCGATCAAGGCCCTCACAAAACTACGGGTTGCAGGCTTCGCCAGCCAAGTTGCTGCCGTCCAGGCCCGCGAAGCGGGTTGGGTGAGGAGGGCGGCGAGAAAGTACCTTGAGGTCGTGGGCCATTCGCCATCCGTTGCTCCCTGAGCGACATCTAGACAGGACCTGTTGCGAAGGGCCGGTCGCAAGGTCGGCCGACTGAAGCTCTCCCCAGTCGAGTAGGGTGCGAATCGCACCACAGGCGAAGGTTGAGTTCGGAAGCGCTACGCATGTGCGAAGGTCCGGAAGGTGGGCCGGAGCGAGCCAGAGATTGCCACCTTGGTTTCAAGGCATGCAGAGGCGGCATAGGATCGACTCACCATGTACCGAACCTACTCGGTGAGTGCGAGCGGTCGGCAGCCCCTGTTGGATTTCATGTTGGAAGGGTTGCAGCTGGCGGGCTGCCGGATTCTGCGGTGCTCGGTCGCGAATGAAGCGCCGTTTCGAATCACCTTCGAGACTGCGCTCGGCGAGCGAATGGGGATTGTCGCGTACGCCTTCCTCGCCAACTCCAGACTCACTCGCAACCGACCGGCCGACGAGCATCGGTTTCAGGTGAAGTACGGCTCAAAGGACGGCAAGCGGCACGAGATATGGCAGGACCCCTACGAGCTGTACACAACGCTCTTCCTCGGCATCAACCCCGAGCGCGGCTATTTCGTGGCCGCCGATCCAGTGCTTCACAGTCCGACGCGGTTCTTCATCTCGGTCGAGCTCAAAGAGGCGAACGTCGAGGAGGCGCTCGCGCAGCGGTGGTGCTCATGGGAGCGGTCCAAGCGCAGCCGGGCCGGTATTGAGGATCCGGTCGAAGTCCTAATCGGCGGAACGAAGGCGTCGTTTCTGCGCTTGGTGCGCTTTGAGCAAGCGGCGAGGGGTCTGGCTCCGGGGCATCGCCAGTTGCTGGCTGAGAAGGTCGTTCAGCCCGCGCCTGCAGTCGCGGGTTCGGGTACGGAGATTGTCTTGCCCGCCGCCACCCGACATGCCCTGGCCGAGGAATTCGAGCTCAGCGAGCCCCAGATTCTCGATCTGATCGGAAGCGCGCCACGCCTCAAGATGGCGGTGCGAGGTTGGGTGGCGGAGGAGCATCTTTTCCGCCAACTGAGCCGCGTCAAGGGAGTTGTTGAGCTCGAGCGACTCGAGGAGGAAGGTGGGCCGGATATCTCGCTCCGTTATCGGGGTAGCCGGCGGCTGACGATCGAGTGCAAGAACGTGCTGCGCAAGCCTGGAAAAGACGGGGAGATCCGACTCGACTTCCAGCGAACCCGCTCGTCGAAGGCGGATCCCTGCTCACGATTCTACTCGCCGACGGAATTCGACTTGATCGCAGCGTGCCTGCACTCACGAACTGAGGAGTGGGAGTTCCGCTACAGCCAGCCGCGGCAGCTCGACCCGCACAAGAGCTGCAGCGGTCGACTGAGCAACTCCGTGCGCATCGATCACCGCTGGATAGCTGATGCGGCGAGCGCACTTGCGGACGCAAGTCGAGCCGGTTAGTTCGCCCCTTGCCTTAGATCCCGCTCGCAGCGAGCGGCAGTCGGAGGAGGGGCGGCTCACCTCGTCCGGTCTCTTCGGCCTGTCTGCCTCTCTGCTGCGCGGCGTAGCCCAGACCCGTGCCGGGGTGAGCCTCGTGCTCGCCGACTAGGTCGCGGAAGGCGCGCGGTACGGGGCGTACACGCTCGGGAGCAGGAATCGGGCGACGTGGAGCCGGTAGCAGCGTGGCGCGCGAGTCCACACGCTGGCCGAGGAGCTGGCGCCGGATGGATCGCGCGAGAAGCTCTGCAAGAGCGGATGGCACAGCATTGCCAACTTGGCGCTGCACCGACTGCACGGTTCCCAGCACGTTGTAATCGTCAGGCATTGTCTGGATACGGCAAAGCTCACGGGCCGAGAGCCGGCGATTTGTCCAGTGAAACGGCCCGATTGCCGGCCCGGGCTGAGCCTGGATCGTCCATGCCGGACGGTCCTTGGCGAGCTTCAAGAGAAAGCTCCAGTAGCGGCGCCGCCAGCCGAACAGGGGCAAGCCGCCTCCGCGTTCGGTGTGCCAAAGGTAGTTTTCCCCTTCGGGGATGGAGGGCAGGAGCGGTGCCCACTTGCCACGAGCCCGTAGCTCGGTCCGGTCCTCGTCGTCGAGATCGCCCAAGGCATCCCAGGCGGTGGCGTACGGATTGAGCACGCCAGGCAGCGTCTCGCCTTCACCGTGGGTAGGCTGCGGGAAGGCAAACTCGGCTCCGTCGCGCGCGCCGATCACGAAGACTCGCTCGCGCAGCTGGGGAACGCCGTAGTCTGCGGCGTTGAGCTTGGCAACCGTGACCGCGTACTCAGTCCCGCGCTCGCGATTGATCCTGCGGATGCCGCGCTCGAGTAGATCAAGCCCCTCGCTCTTCTTGCGGTAGGCGAGGCCAGGTACGTTTTCGAGAAGGAAGGTCCGAGGCAGCGTATCGCGCAGGACGCGCAGGTAGGCGCCGAGTGTACCCGAGCGGGGGTCATCGAGCCGCAGCGTGTCGCCCGATGCCCAGTAGCCAGCCTTCGAGAACGGCTGGCAGGGCGGACCGCCGATCAATGCGTCGGCTTCACCCTCTGCCAGTCTTCCCGAGCTGAGGATCTCGGCCGAGGGAATCGTGTGGATGTCGCGGTCGAGAACGGGCCAGCTGCGGTTGGCACGAAGCGTGGCGACCGCTTCGCGATCCATCTCGATCGCCACTGCGGTCGTGAAGCCCGCGGCTTCGAAACCCAGATCGAGGCCTCCTGCGCCGGTGTAGAGACTGATCAACCTGGGCATTGGCGGGACCGTGAAAGGCAATCTAGCACGCAGCCTTGAGCGTCCATTTACGCCGTGTTTATGCCATGCGAGGGGAGTTTGTCAAGTGCCTCTCGCGGGTCCTACTGCTCTGAGAACCTGGGTCACTACACCGGTGGCGTCGGCCAGGATTTCGGACTCCCAGAAGCGTAGGACAGTCCAACCATCCGCTCGAAGCTGCGCCTCCTGCTGTCGATCGCGTTCAATGTTGCGGCGGACCTTGGCGATCCAATAGTCGGCATTCGATCCAGAACGAAGCTTCTCATGGCGTGCCGGCCAGTCCTTGCCATGCCAGAAGTCGCCGTCGCAGAAGACCACGACACGAGCCCGTGTAAACACGATGTCTGGTCGTCCGGGCAGTGTCCCTACGTCCTTGCGGTAGCGACAACCCGCCTGCCAAAGGAGGCGGCGCAATAGGAGCTCAGGCCGTGTGTCGGTCTTGGCGCTCGAACCACGCGCGGCCGCGCTTGCCCGTGGGGAGGCGGCGAGCCGACCGAGGAAGCTAGGCGAAGTCCGTTTCATCCTGAAGATGAGGCTTCTCCACGGCGCCAAGACGGCGCTCGGGCCGCGCGACTCCGCAAGGTTATCGGATGACACTTTCCAGGCGGGAGCGCAGCCAGGACGACCTGATGCCGAGTCTTGCCAGGGGATTCCGCAAGCCTGGATGTCATGCGGCACCGCGGCGATTTCTCCGCTTCGGGTCATGAGCCGGCATTGCGCGTGGCCTCCTCGTCCTCAGGCTCACCGCACCTTGCTCGTCACAGCGTTCATGTCTCGGCTCGCAGTTCCCTTGGACCGGGTTGGGTTGATCTTACGTGAGCCTCCTTCAGGCGGCGGCTCCACGCTCTGCATCGATGGTCATCAGCTCGTCGAGCTTCTCTTTGGCGGCTTTCGCCCAGCCCTGCCAAGTGGGGATCCCGACTTCGACACCACCGGCATAGACGTCGACCGGCGTTACGGGATCACCTCCCTCGAGCGGCATCAGCGCCCAGTGCGGCCTCACTTCGTTGTACCGCCGCCGGAAGGCTGCGAGCTTCTCGCGGGCGTCAGCCGGTGAGGCGTAGAGATGCCAGTGCACCTCTTCGTCCTTCAGCGTCTGGTGGAATCGCTCGAGCAGACCCAGCTGCTGAGGCGTCCGATAGCGCGTGCGCACATGACTCAGGACGCCGTTGATGTGGCGACGGAATCGCTTCGCCAGAAACGTCGATCCGTTGTCCGTCACCAGAATCGGCGGCTTCGACAGCGGCCCGTGCAGTCTCTCCGCTTCGGCCTTGGCCTGATCGAGTGCCGTCGTCACCGCTACCGCGTCGTGGCTCGGCGACAGATGAAGCGCCAACAGGTAGCGGCTGAAGTAGTCGATCACCGTCACCGCGTACCACCAGCCGTGGCCTGGCACGTGCACGTACGTCACGTCCGCCTGCCACAGGTCGTTCGCTTGCCGCGGCAACAGCTCGAACAGGCGCGCAGCCTGGTACAGCTCCGCCGAGCGCGGCAGCGGACGACACAACAGACCCTCGGCCTTCAGCACGCGATACACGAAGCGGTTCGAGACATCGAGCTGTCGGCGACGACAAACCACCGCCAAGCGCTTGTAGCCCCACCAGGGGAAAGCCAACGCCACATCCCTCACCGCGTCGTAGAGATCACGATTCAGCGGCCTCGGCGCTGGACCAGGACGTCGACGCTCCGCGCTCGAGCGGCGAAAGAAGCTCGATAACGGCCAGCCCACCGCCGAGACCACTGCCTTCAGCCGCGCTGGCGAATGCGAGGAGACCTCGTTGCGTACCATCTCCCGCCACTCCTCGCTCAGCGGGGGTACCGCGGTAGTTTTCGGAGAATGCCGTTGGCGATCGTCAGCTCACCGATCGCCTGCGCCCGACGAGCCAGCTCTTGCTCCATCTCCGCGATGCGGCGGCTCTCCTCACCTGAGTCCTTCGAGCCTTTCGACAGCCGCTCTCGACCACCCGACACGAACTCGTCACGCCACCGGTACAGCGTCTGCTCGCTCACCCGGTACCGGCGAGACAACGCCGCGACCGGCTCCTCCTTGCGCAGCAGCGACAGCACCACCTGCACCCGCTCCTCGCCGGACAACTCGCTCCGCTTCGGCATCGCGCTCTCCTCGACTCGGGGACACGCCCCTCAAACTACCCGAGTCCAGGAAACTGCGGGCAAGACATTCAGGACATGACGCTACCTCACGAGCGCCTCGAATGACTGGCCCAATGGGCCCACGACAGTCGCGGGCAATCGCGTGAGCGAGACGGACCGTCGCGGGCAGACGACGCGATTCGAGATCGACGCACTGAACCGGGTGACGCGGATCGTCGACCCGCCGGCGGCGGGGACGTCGCGTCGGTTCACCTACGATGCGATCGGCAACGTGGTCGAGGAGGTCGACCGTCGCGGGATCGCGACGCGGACGAGCGTCGACCGGGAGAACCGTCCGACGGCAAGGACCCGCGCCGGGGTCGAGCTCGAGCGGGTGGAGTACGACGAGGCGGGCAACCGCCTCTTCGTCACCGACGCCAACGGCAACACCACCGGCTTCCTCTGGGACGAGCGCAACCTCCTGCTGCAAGAGAACCGGCCGTTCGCGGCGATCACCCGGCACGTCCTCGACGACGTGGGTGACCGCGTCGAGACGGTCGACCCGGAGGGGCACCGGTCGCACTTCGCCTACGACCTGCGCCGGCGGCAGACGAGCGCCACGAACGGCGCCGGCGAGCGGACGAGCTTCTGCTACGACGGCGTCGGCAACCGGACGGGGATGCGGCGCCCGAAGAGCTCGGCGAGCGGCGATCCGTGCGTGCCCGGCCCGGGTGGCTGGAGCTACCGCTACGACGGTGCCCACCGCCTGAGCGGGGTGACGGACCCGCTGGGCCACGAGACGACGTACGGCTACGACGGCAACGGCAACCGCACCGTTCAACGCGACGCCAACGGCCATACGACGAGCTTCGTCTACGACGCGCTCGATCGTCTGGCGAGCAAGACCTACCCCGACGCGGCGGTCGAGAGCTACGGCTACGACGAGAACGGCAATCGCACGACGCTCGTCGACCCGAAGGGGCAGCCCTTCGCCTTCACCTACGACGCGCTCGATCGGCTGACGACCGAGACGCTGCCGAATCCGTCGCCACCGACGGGCGACGAGCTGACGAGCCGGGTCACCACGCACGACGCCAACGGCAACATCACGAGCGTCGCCGAGCAGTACTCGAGCTCCGGTGCGGCGCTCGTGACGACGAGCTACGACGACTTCGACCGTCCGCTCACGACGACGAACCGCTACGGCGAGATGACGACGCTCACCTACGACGCCAACGGCAACCGCCGGAGCGTGCGGGACTCCGACGGGCAGGTGACGAGCTACGCCTACGACGCGCTCAACCGCCTCGTCTCGCAGACCGGGGCGGGCGGGGTGACGACGTCGGAGTACTTCAAGAGCTCGCTGCTGAAGACGCGGACCTACCCGAACGGCGCGAGCGCGACGCACGGCTACGACGCGGCGAATCGCCTGACCCGCCTCGACAACCGGCAGAACAGCGCGCTCGTCGCCTCGTGGGCCTACGCCTACGACGCCAACGGCAACCGCACCGAGCAGGTCGAGACGAACGGCGGCGCGCCGGAGACGACGAGCTACGCCTACGACGCCGCCGATCGCCTGCTCGAGGTGGCGTACCCGGAGAAGACCGTCACCACGACGCTCGATCCGGTCGGCAACCGTCTGAGCGAGGTGACGACCGACGCGAGCCACGCGCCGACGAGCTCGAAGACGTACGTCTACGACATCCGGGATCGCCTGCTCTCGATCGTCGACAGCGTCGCCCCGGCGAACAACGCCACGTTCACCTGGGACGCCAACGGCAACCAGACCGGCAAGAGCGCAGGCGGCGTCCAGCACGGCTTCCTCTTCGACGCGCTCGATCGCCTGGTCGAAGTCCAGCGCAACGGGCTGCTCCTCGAGCGCTACACCTTCGACCCGTCCGGCTACCGGATCCGCAAGGCGGGCCCGGATGGGATCTTCCGCTACGTCCGCGACGACGGGGCGATCCTCCAGCAGACCGACGACGCCGGGACGACGCTGGTGCGCTACGAGTGGGGCGGCGACCGGCTGGTGGCGATGCACCCGGCAACGGGCCAGCGAAGCTTCTCCCTCTTCGACGGCCTGGGCTCGCTGACCGCCTGGAGCCAGACCGACGGCTCCCTCTCCCTCCGCCGCAGCTTCGACGCCTGGGGCAACCTCCGCCACTCGACCGGCACCACCCTCGCGCCCTTCGCCTTCACCGGCCACGAGCTCGACGCAGCCACCGGGCTGACCTACGCCAAGGCGCGCTTCCTCGACACGGAGGTGGGGAGGTTTCTCAGCGAGGACCCGATCCTCGGCGAGGCGAACACGCCGCCCTCGCTGCACAGGTATCTCTACGCGTACGGGAATCCGACCTTCTACACGGATCCGCTCGGGCTCTACAGCTGGAACGAATTCAAGCGCGACGCGGCGTTTGCCGTGGACGTCTACGTCGAAACGCAGAAGGGCATCTGGGACCCCAGGAACGCGGGAAAGAACGCGCAGCGAGCGCTTGGCGGCGCCCTCGGCGTCGGGAAGTTCGTCGGCGAGACCGTGGCGAGCGGAGCGAGCATGGCCCTCGACACCGGGCTCGGAGCAGCGGTCGTGCCGGGCGCTCGAGAGCGAAACACCGCCCGGCTCAAGGCCCTTGCGGACTTTGTAGCCCACCCCGTCGAGACGGTCGTCAGCGCCCACGAGCAGGCGATCGCACGGATCGAAGAACACGAGGCGAAGGGCGAGTACATCAAGTCCGGCATCGCGGGCGGCGAGCTCGGAGCCTCGGACGCGGCGGCGGTGATCGGAGGCGTCGAGACGGGCGCGGCGGTGGCGCGGGGCGCTGCCCGGCTCGCGACGGGTGCTCTGTCGGTCGATCTCGCTGGGGTCGAAGTCGGCCTAGGCGAAGGAGCCGTGGGCGCGGTCGAGGACCTGGCGCCGAAATTCCAGCCGCCGAAGTTCGAGCCACCAGCTAGGTCCGGCCTCTCGCCGTCCGCACTGGAGATCGACCTAGCTGAGGCCTCGGACGGCGGAGTGATCGGCCTTCCTAAGGCGGAGCGTCGCTTGCTCGCCAGAGCACGAGACGTCGCACCTTCTCCTTCAACGAGGGCCGGCGGTACGTCCCCTCACCCTGCTGATCCGAATGTTCCAGGTGGGCCCGAGAACTACCGGGGCCGCTTCCAGGCCGGGCTCGAGGCTGAGGGCCTTCCCCGTCTCCCAGGAGATTGGGATGTTCACCATTCAGTTCCTCAGCAACTCAGGGGAGACTCCCGCTTGCAGGGACTCGACCTGGATAGTCCAACACAGGGTCGTGGCGTCTCGGGTTACCGCCAGCCAGGTTCGTCGACAAACGTCCATACCCTGCTCGACCAGGAATGGAAACGGTACCTTCGGGGCCACCCGAACGCCACAGGAGTCGAGCTTCTCGAGTTTCGGGACTATACGGATTGGCGCTTCGGTCATACTTACTGGGAGAACATTCACAGAGTCCGGAATGGGGGCAAGCCCTAGTGATGCTCAATCTCTTCACGCTGGACGGTCCTCTCTGCGCAATAGAGACCGGAGGTGCCCGTGAGACATCTCTCTGCGAGACCTGCGGACGCGGTCGCCGTACTCAAAGAGGTGATCTGTCGCTCTCTCTGGTCTGTCGACCACGCCACGTGTGGGTAAGCGACGCGAATGCCGTGCTTGTTGACGACCAAGCGGCCAACGCACTACGAGAACTTGGGTTGGAGGGTATTGGGTTTCGCACCGCGACAGCCGATTGGCGAGACGGCATTCCTTCAGCGGGCGAAGCACCGTTAAGTCTAGTCCAGATCGTGGCTAGCAACGCGATCGCTGTGTCGATTCACAGTGCGAGCTTTGAAAGTTGTTTCTGCGGTGCGGTTAGGTCCATTTCGTTCGAGCCCCTAGTAGTGGTCGACCCGAGTTCAGAGGCAGGTGCCTGGCACTTGACCCAAAATCCAGAAGTGCTTGTGTTTGATGCCAGGGTATGCGACGTCTTGTCGGGGCTGGATGCCGACCTTGAGTGGCTGCAGGTTTGGCGAGAGAGCGAGTATCCTCATTTGACTACGCCCTCCGGAGGCGTCAGTTGGGATGACCTCTAGTGTGCTGTCCAAGCGTTGCCCTGTCCAGGCGTCGAAACTGGCTGAGCAAGTTCAGGAATTCCCCACACCCCGTCTCCGGGGGTGAGTCTTAGGCAGCCTGGTTTTGGTGAAGTTGTTGAAGAAGGGGACAGGCACGCATTTCACGGGCATCCGCTGGCGAGCGTGATGGAGCTCGGATAGAGGTTGGAGGCTGTGAAGGAATCTGCCGAAAATGTGCCAACGACTTTCCTGGTGGGGGGCGCTGCTGGGTGTGGGTGGCTGCGGCCTTGCCAATTCCGTTCTCCGGCATCGAGCCCAGCCGGCCAACACCTCGACTGTCCTGTCCAAGCGTCCACCTGGGTTCTCGTGACCTTGCGACCGCCCGTTTCGTCAAGTCGCCTCCCTCACCCAGACGTCTTTCGCTGATCAAAGTCGCGAAATCGGCCCCTTCCGCATCTGCCCGCCCTCCTGGCCCCTCGCGGGATCCAGTGAACGAGCCGAAAGCGAGCTCGAGTGCGAGAGCCTTGCTGGGTCAAGATCTGCGGAGAAGGCCACTGGACCTACCTATGTTGTACCGAGAGATTCCGCCTTTTGATGTACTGAGAGGCGAGCCTTCGCCGTATCGTGGATTCGGCGCTCCGTTCCCGCAATCAGGCGAGGTAGCTGGTTTCTTCCAGGATGTACTCCACCAGGCTCGCGAGCGTATCGCTGACGGGTTCGGAGTATCCCTCGGCGGTTCCCCTGAGGAGATCGCAAGCGCACTCGAAGACGTCGTCGCCGCGATGTGGGCAGAGGGATGGTCACCCGACGCGGGTGACGTGAACTTGTTCGCGCGTGACATTGGAGTCCTGCTGACCAACGCGGTACGAGCAGGCCTCGGCGGGGTCCTTCTTCTTCGTTCTTTGTCAGACCTCTCGTACGCATCGCTTTGGTGGAGCCAGAGTCGGATTGAGGCCTTTCCATTTCACAAAGCCTATAAGCGCCTTCTGCGGCGAGATGGAGAGTCGCTGACCTTCTTTCTCTCGGCGTTGGGAAAGATGCTCGCATCTCCCGCAGACAAGGGGCCTGCTAACGGGCAATGAGATCGGTTTCCAGCGCGAAGGTCCCTGAGTGTCGAGCGGCCCCGGTAACATGAGCTAGGGCGACACCCAGTCTTGCAACCCTGAGGGGTCGTGGCGGTCGTCGGGAGCGAGCGGCGCCACAAAGAGCGCTACGCCTACGACGCGCTCAACCAGGACGAGGTGCCACCCGAGTTCAAGATCGCCGCGACGGCCGAGAGTCGTCTTGAAACCTCGGACACGCGTCAGGGCTCTCCGCAAGGGAATGGACCGCCCTGTTCGAGCGTCGTCGTGAGCTCGCCGAGCTGAGAACGTGGCAGAGCCCTCGGGCGGCGCCCGTCGAAGGGCGCGAGAGGGCTCTCTTGCGCAGCCTTCGGCCCCGCAGGCAGTGGCAGTGCTTCAGATCCAGTCCTCGGAATCGAGCGAGCCTGCGCTGAGACTTAGCCGCTCCGAGCGGCAACACGGAAGGGTAGCGCCGGCGGAAACGCGCCTTCGGGGAAAATGACTTCTCTCACGCCCGCGCGGAGGAGCCGCGCGGCGTGCTGGTAGGCCTCACGAAAGGCGAAGTAGGCCTTGCGCAGCGCTCGTCGGACCTCGGGTGCGACGGCATGGACCAGCGGTGCGGGAGCCTTCTTGAGTCGGTTCGGCTCGTGGTGCGGGCTCTGGCGACAGACGGCTTCCCGACCGAGTGGGGGCTTGCCGGTCTCTTCCTCGCGCTGCTCGCCCCAGGCCTCGATCTCCGCGATCAGGTCCCGAATGCGTGCGCGATAGGCCTCGGGGTCGAGCGTCCGCCAGCAGGGGAGCGGGGCCAAGGTCAGCGTTTCCTCGAAGACATAGTCCTCCCGGTCCAACAGGATGCCCTTCCTCCGCGCCTTCGACTCGAGCGTTCGGTCGTGCCAGTGCCCGACGACCGGCGTACCTTCGACCAAATGCCGCGCGCAGTGAGCTCCGGGCCAGTCGAGCGGCGAGGCGACGAGACCCTCCTTGACGCCATGCGCCAGGAGATAGGCGAGCCGACCCACCTGGGCGGGCTCCTCGTCCGAGACCGGGATCGCCTGATAGCGCCGCCCCCAGAACTTCTCACGCCATTGGACGAGCCGGCCGGCCTCCCGGGCGAGGTTGGAGTCGAGGTAGTTCATGAAGGCGGCGAGCTGGAGCGCGTCGAGGACGGAGAGCAGCAGGTGAAAGTGGTTCGAGAGGAACGCGAAGCCGATGACTTCGACCGCGTAGAGCCGCGCGGCGCGGGCGAGAATGCCGGCGACGGTGTCGTTGAGGGGAGCCGAGGGCCGGAGCAGAAGCCGGCCCTGCAGGGTGCGGCAAGTGACCTCGACCAGCCCGCCGCCTGGGGGGATGTAGCGTAATCTCCTCGCCATGCCTCCCTAAGACGAGAAGCGGGGCGGCGATCTTGCAGGAAGTGGAGCGGCGGCCGGGTTGCGCGAGATCGACCGGCTCGGCGAAGGTGGAACAGAGGAGTTGTGAAAATCGGGTGGCACCTCACCTGGTCGGTGCAAGCGACTGGCTCCCCGCGCGCGGGCTTCATCCTGGCCCGGAGCCCCACACGCTCCCCTCAGAGGCCGAAGATACGATTGCAGTCCCGCCCCACGTCATCGCCTCGTGCACAGGTGCTCGCGGGAGGAGTCCAGATACGACTTCCTAGGGCCCAAGGAAGAGCAGTGTCTGGCGGATCATTTCATCGACGTAGCCGATGGCGAAATTGCTGCTCGGTCGAAATAGCGTTGGATGCGCGCATTGGTTTCGGTGAGAGAGTTGGCCCTGCAGGACGCGAAGCTCAGCGCGCCCCAGGAACTTGACCTCCCGCGCCACATCGAGAAGCTGCGCTTCGGCGTACTGCTCTTTGAGATCAGCAAGATCTTTGAAGGACCACTTCGGCCTAACCTGCCTTATGTCTGCCTCATGCTTACGGTACATTGTCTCTGACAAGACGTAGAAGTGGCCGGCCCAGGCGAGCACAACTGCGGATCGGTTCAGGCCGCGCTCAAGGCAATCGAGCGCCTCGCGAAAGTAGTCCTGAACGTCAATCGGGGCGGCCTTCAACTTCTTTAGCAGGTCTTCGAGCAGTACCACCCGTGATGCCGACGCCTCGTGGGCCGCAAGCGCGGAATGAGCGGCGCTTCTGGCGCGTGCAGCGGCCTGCACCCAATCTTCGAGCCCCATCGGATCACGCCTTCGGTGACAGGAGGTGCTCCCGCAGCGCCCGAAATAGCTTTTCGTAAACCTCCGCGTTCTCAGTCTCGGGAAGGTGAAGCTGAATGTTGATGGCGATCTGAGGCGACAACATCGCGGCGTCAGGCGGCGGTACGACAACTTGCGCTATCGAGTGCGGCACGGAGGCTTCCAGCCCTGGCGGTGGCGTGGGCACCGGCGCCTTCGTGGCGGGAACCACCGAATTCTCGGTTCCTTGGTCAGCACCTGGCGACGCAATTGTCAGCTTTCCGTCTGCCTCCACCAACAGGCCCCCAGCGAGCAACATATCGACGACGCATCGCGCACCGGTCTTGTTGCCGGCGTTGTTCTTCTGGCCCGAAACATACAGGACGTGGTCTGAGAAGTCCTTTTCCGACATTCCGCCCTTGATTCGAACCGTGGTGACAAGTCCCGAGACCTTCTCGTTCGTTTGCACCGCCTCCTTCCAGTATCGGCGCGCATCCTCGGCCTGGTTGTGATCCAGCGCACGGCCGAGCCTGCGTCCGAGGTCAGTAGCTGTCTTCGCCACGGCGCCGGCGATGAGGCCAAGGTCAACAAGGAACTTGTTGTTGCGGCTTACGACCGTCGTGTGCAGGCCTGTCAGCTTCGACATCGCATCGAGGCTGGCATTCTCTGAGGCATGGCTATAGCCCTTGAGGATCTTCTGAACCTCCTCGAAGGACGAGCCTGGAAGGTTGAACTCTTTACTCACTATCACCTCCTGAGACGATCTCTGTGGTGGTGGCAGGTTGGGCGCCACCGAGAGGGTCGGCCTTGCCCGCGGGCCCTAACTCCGTATTCGACCCCACCACGCCTGCTGCGCGGGTCGGCAAACACGGCGGTTCGTGCCGTGTAACACCGGAGCGAAGAGAGCGGCGGGCGGGGGGCGAAGTCCCATGACTGGCTTACTTGCGGTCAGTCTAGGGAGCTGTCTGGCGGATGTCAAACGTGGCGTGTAGCGCCGCATGACACCAGCGCTTCAAGCCTCGTCGGCGGGGCGGCGGACGCCGCGGCCGCCGCGGTTGAGGACGTGGGTGTAGATCACGCGGTGCTGTTGTCGCGGTGGCCGAGGAGCTCCTGGACGGTGCGGATGTCGTAGCCGGGCCCGAGTCGGTGGGTTGGCTCCCTTCCCCGTTCCCTGCTCCAGCGCGGGTCTCGAAAGAGGAGTAGGTCTTCGCTCGTGGCGACGATCCCCGCCGGGCGGCTGCCTTCTTGACGATCGCGGGTCGCCGCGGATTGCTGGCCGGCGCTCGCCGGGGGATGGACGAGAGCTGATCGGCAGGTGGCACGAGTCCATGTCTGTACTCGCCGGTCAGGCCGCCGGCATCCGCCTTGCACGTTCGGTGGTGTTCCACGCATTCCCGCGCGCGTTCGTGCGCGGCGGGAGACGGGGCCGACATCGGCCGAGGACGACGATGAGTCAGCGCTGGTGGTGGGGCGGGTTGCTTGCGGCCGTTGTGCTCGGCAGCCTGGTGACGGGAGTGGCGAGGGCGGAGGCGGCGGGCAAGCTCGAGAACCCGCGGATCGACATGGCCGGCTATCTGCGCGTGGCCGGCGAGGCCGCCGCGTGGCGCGAGAGCCGGCGGCTCACCGAGGAGCAGTTCCTCGCGGCGAGCCGGGAGCCGGGGACGATCGTGCTCGACGCGCGCAGCGCCGCCAAGTACGCCGAGCTGCACGTCGACGGCGCCGTCAACCTGAGCTTTCCGGACATCAACGCGGCGAGCCTGAAGCAGCTCGTGCCCGACCCCGCGACGCGGATCCTCATCTACTGCAACAACAACTTCCGCAACGCCGAAGGGCCGTTCCCGTCCAAGCGCGCCGACGCCTCGCTCAACCTCTCGACCTACATCGCCCTCTACAGCTACGGCTACCGCAACGTCTGGGAGCTCGCGCCGCTGCTCGACCCGGCGACGACCCGGCTCGCGCTCGTCGCCTCGCCGCGGTCCGAGAGGTGAGCGGCCGCGGGCGCGAGGCCTTGAATTGCGGCGCGGTGACTCGCCGAGGCGCGAGTCACCCGGCGACCGGCTCGTCGCCGACCAGCTCGTCGGTCGCCTCGGCGGAGAGGCCGCCGCTCTCGCGACCGAGGGCGATGCGCTGGTAGCGGTACTGGAACTGCGTGACGGCGAAATCGACGAACTCGTCGCGCGCGAGGTCGAACGGCATCGGGTCGTAGGGAGCGAAGATCTCCTCGACGGTGCCGAGAGCGAGCGGCAGCAACTGGTCCATGCGCCGCTCGACCGCCGACCAGACCGGCTCGCCGTGCTCGGCCACCAGGCGGGCGAGCAGGTAGACACCGAACGCGATGTGGCGCGACTCGTCGCGCTTGAGCAGGGCGATCGCCTGCCGCATGCCGGGCATCAGCCCGCGACGCTCGAGCGCGGTGAAGTAGCCCTGATAGCCGGTTTCGGCGAGGACCCCTTCGACGATCATGTTGTAGGTCACCGAGGCCTCCGCCTGCGCGAGCGGCGACGGGTCGCTGCGCAGCCGGTCGAGGGCGGCCGGCAGCTCGCCGTAGACGAGCTCGCGGTAGCACGGCGAGGCGAACCGCGCGAGATCGCCGTGCTCGTCGGCGACCTCGTCGAGGAAACGGCGGAAGAGCTCGACGTGCTTGGCCTCCTCCCAGAGGAACGAGGTCAGGTAGATCTCCTCCTCGAGCCGGCCCTCGGCGGCGAGCGCCTGGATGAGCGGCAGCAGATCGAGGGTGACCGACTCCTCGCCGGCCTGGAAGAGCGACGTCAGGTGGAGCAGCACCTCGCGCTCGGTCGCGTCGAGGCGGAGCCAGTCGGCGCGATCGCGCGCGAAATCGAAGGAGCACGGGTCCCACACGCCGTGGCGCTTGGCCTTCTGGAAGAGGCGCATGGGGAGGGAGGAGCGGTCGAGCCCGGCGGGCGAGGTCGACTTGAGGACGCGGTTCATGCGGCGGTCTCCGGGAAGCGCGTGGGCACCGTGCGCGCCGCGGTCGCCAGGAGACGGGCCGCCTCGACGAACGGCATCAGCCGCGCGAGGCTGCCGCGGCGCAGGCGGAGCTGGCCGCGCATGATGGCGCCGAGCGGCTCGCTGCGTCCTTCGAGCACGGCGAGCCACGCCGACAGCCCTCCGGCGATGACGAAGTCGGCGCTCGCCAGGTCCTCCTCGCGCGCCGCGCGGGCGGCGCGGCAGTCGCCGTGCAGGAGGTCGAGGAAGACGCCGCCGCGCGGCTCGCCGTCGTCGCCCAGCCAGGAGAGGACGAGACCGCCCTCCCAGCGCGCGGCGGCACGGCGGTAGTCGGCGCTCTCGGCGAGCGCGCGACCGAGGGCTGTCGCCCAGGGGTCCGAGAAGAGCTCGAAGGTCATGGGGCAGCGAGCCTACGCCAGTTTCGGCAACGGGGCGCTCGCGGCCGTCGCGTGGACGCCCGGCGGGTGCCAGGCACCTTCCCGGAACCTGGGCGAGCGGCGAGTGCCAGGCACCTTTCCGCGTGGGTGCCAGGCACCTTTCCGCGGGCACCTTTCCGCTCGCCTCGGTCCGGCACGCCGGGCGGTGCCGGCGAGGAGGGGTGGGGCCGTTCGATAGAGTGACGCCGTGAGCGGCGAGGGCGTGTCTCGAGGCGGCGAGGTGTCGGCGGCTGCGCGCGAGGGCAACGGCGGCGACGACGAGCGCGGGAGCGCCGTGCCGTCGAGCGACCCGTTCGCTGCGGCGTCGATCGTGCGCCTCGGCGTCGAGCAGGCGGCGGCGTACCGAGCGCTCCTGCTCGAAGCCTACGAGGCGCATCCCGAGGCGTTCCGCTCGACGGTGGCGGAGCGGGCGGAGCTGCCGCTCGCCTGGTGGGAGAGGCGCCTGGCCGACCCGGCGGCGCCGGACGACGGCGTCTTCGGTGCCCTCGTCGCCGGCCGGCTCGTCGGCGTCGTCGGGCTGTCGTTCGAGCGACGCGAGAAGTGCCGCCACCAGGGGCGGCTCTTCGGCATCTATCTCCAGCGCGAGGCGCGAGGTCGCGGCCTCGGTCACCGGCTGGTCGAAGCGGCTCTCGCGGCCGCGCGTGCGCGTCCGGGGACTCGGGTCGTCCAGTTGACCGTCAGTGAGCGCAACGGCTCGGCGCAGCGTCTCTACGCCGACTGCGGTTTCGTGCCGTTCGGCGTCGAGCCGCTGGCGATTCGGGTCGGCGACCAGTTCCTCGCCAAGGTGCACATGGCGTGCGAGATACGCGCGTCGCCGGCAGGGCACAACGGCTGAGGGATTGTGCGACGGCGGCTCGCCGCGGGCCGACGAGTCGGAGGCGAGGTGTCTGCGACATGGCAGATTGTGCGTCGCCTCCCTGCCGACCTACTGAGCCGCCGGAACCGTTGCCCCCGCCGACGGAGCGGGCGGCGCCAGGGTGAAGTAGAACGTTGCCCCCTCGCCGACCCGGCCCTCCGCCCAGACGCGTCCGCCGTGCCGTTCGACGATCCGCCGCACGATCGCCAGCCCGACGCCGGTCCCCTCGAACTCGTCGGCGCCGTGGAGGCGATGGAAGACGCCGAAGAGCTGGTTGGCGAAGGCCATGTCGAAGCCGGCGCCGTTGTCGCGCACGAAGTAGGCCGTGTCGCCGGAGCTGGCGACGGCACCGAGCTCGATCACCGGGCGATCGACCTTGGCGGTGAACTTGAGCGCATTCGACAGCAGGTTGGCGAGCACCTGGCGCAGCAGCGCGGGGTCGCCGAAGGCCTCGGGAACCGGTGCCAGGCGGAGCTCGACGGGGGTTGCGGGTGCTCCCGTCGTGAGCTCGGCGAACGCCGAGCGCGCGAGCTCGGTGAGGTCGACCCGCCAACGCCGGAGCTCGCTCCGGCCGGCACGCGAGAACGCCAACAGATCGTCGATGAGGCGAGCCATGTGCTGCGCGTTCTTCCGCACCACGCCGAGCAGGCGTTGCGACTCCTCGTCGAGCCGGCCGGCGCTCGACTCGACCACCAGGCTCGAGAAGCCGTCGATCGCCCGCAAGGGGGCGCGCAGGTCGTGCGACACGGTGTAGGAGAACGACTCGATCTCGCCGAGCGCCCGCTCGAGCTCGGCCGTCCGCTCGCGGACGCGGGCTTCGAGCTCGCTGTTGAGCATCCGGATCTCGGCGCGCGACTCGCCGAGCCGCTCACGCTCGCGATGGTAGCCCTCGATGATCACCCACAAGAGTCCGACGGTGATCGCGCTGGCCGAGATGACGCCGGTCGCGAGGTCGAAGAGGCGGTCGTCCGGGGTGTGGAAGGGGGTTACGAGCTGGGGGAAGGCGCGCTCGAGCGCCAGCAGCGCGACCGGAACCCCGGCCGTGGCGGCGATCCCCAGCCAACGGGCCCGGCCACGAAAGAAGAACGACGGCTGCAACAGGGCGGCGAAGAAGTAGAAGATGACGCTCCCCTCGGACCCGCCGTTGGGGAACCAGACGGCGGCGAGCATGGCGAGCGAGACGCCGAGCTGCAGCGCGGGGTAGGCGCGCCCGCGCCGTGCCAGCCAGAAGAGGGAGAGCGAGAAGGCGCCGAACAGGATGACGCCGACGTGGACTGCGGGGTCGAGGCGCAGGAAGGCGTTCAGCGGCACGATCACGAGGAACGAGATCGCCCCGAGCACCAGGCACATGCGGAGATAGAGGCGCTGGCGCAGGTCGCCGCCCGGTTCGTCGCCGAACGGTTCGTGGATCGTCTCGACCCCGGGGTGCGAAGGGGGAGGCGAGGGCATCGGAGGGGGCGAAGGGGCGCCTGCCACTTGATCGGAGTATAGCCTCGGGGTGGACGAAGCCGTCGACGACAACGGCCCGTCTCCGCGACGGAACGAGCGCCGCGTCGCGGCCTTCGATCGACGGCCTGCTGTCCGAACCGCGCGGTCGCTCCGGGCGAGTGCAGCAACGGAATCGTGGTACGCCTCGGGGCTCGACCGCCGCTCGGTGAGTCCCTCGTCGTTCCGCGCGAAAGCAGCCCAGGAGCTCCCGTCTGCGCCTCCGATCGACTGCCGTTCGGTGGACCCCTCGTCATCCCGAGCGAGAGCACCACGGGAGTCACATCCCGTGCTCGGGAACGGTCGCCGCTCGGTGAGTCCTTCGTCGTCGCGAGGAGAGAAGGGTGGAAGTTGCGGCTCGCATCTCGGATCGGCTGCCGTTCGGTGAGTCCTTTGTCCTCCCGAGCGAGAGCGCCACGGGAGTCACGCCCCGTGCTTGGGAACGGTCGCCGTTCGGTGAGTCCTTTGTCTTCCCGAGCGAGAGCGAGATTGGAATGAGAAGGCCAACCCCCCTGTCGCAGTACCTTTTCGGTCTGCAGGTTGACGGGCTGGGGCCCAGAAAGGAGGTTGGCCGTGAAGAAGAATAGCAAGCGTGAGGGAGGGTGGACGGCGGGCCTGGACGTGGGCGACCGCTGGACGCAGGTGGTGGTGCTGGACCGGGTGAGTGGGGAGCAGGCAGGGCAGGAGCGGATCGGGGAGCTCGGAGGCCGCGTTGCGAGCCTGGTCGGCGCGCTGGGGCCCGATGCAGGTGGTGCTGGAGACGGGAGCGCAGTCGCCGTGGATGAGCCGGCTGCTGTCGAGCCTGGGACACGAAGTGATCGTGGCGGATTCGCGTCAGCTGCCGCTGATCGGCAAGAGCCGGAAGAAGACGGACGCGCTGGACGCCGAGACGCTGGCGCGCCTGGCGCGTGTCGAGCCGAAATTGCTGCATCCGGTGCGGCATCGAAGCGAAGCCGCTCAGCGAGAGCTCGAGGTGATGCGGGCGCGGGATGTCCTGGTGCGGATGCGCACGATGGCGGTCAATCACGTGCGCGGCGCGGTCAAGGCGATTGGAGGACGTCTGCCCAAGTGTTCGACGGAGGCCTTCCCTACACGTGCCGTGTCGGCCTTGCCGGAGAGCCTGCGGCCCTCGCTGCTGAGGATTCTCGAAACGGTGATGGAGCTGACGGAGCGGATCAAGGGCTTCGACCGTGAGGTCGAGGAGCCTCGGCCGTCGTCATCCCGAGACCGAGCGCTTGCGTCAGGTCCCGGGCGTGGGCGTCGTCACGGCGGTCAGCTACGTGCTGACGATCGAAACCCCCGAGCGCTTCCGCCGCAGTCGAGAGGTCGGGGCCTACCTGGGACTGGTCCCCGGCGTCCGGGACTCGGGCGAGAGCCAGCCCCAGCTGCGGATCACCAAGCAAGGTGACCCCTTCCTGCGCAAGCTGCTCGTCCAAGCGGCCCAGTACATCCTGGGTCCCCTCGCACCCGACAGCGATCTGCGGCGATTTGGCGAAGCGCTGTCGAAACACGGCGGCAAAGCGGCGAAGAAACGGGCGATCGTCGCCATCGCCCGCAAGCTCGCCGTCCTCCTGCATCGGCTCTGGGTGAGCGGCGAACCCTACGAGGCTCTGCGCACCGCCGCCGGGACTGCATGAAACGGCAACGACATCTCGGGTAGGAGAGGAGTCGACGACTTTGGGCCAGGGTCCGACCCGGGTCCGGGTGACTGCGACAGGTCCCTAGGCCTCGCAGGCCGCGAGTGAGATGGCAGCACCCGGCTCCGATCGGACACCAAAAGGCACCGAGCCCCACGCGGGCTCCTCGAGAGTGCGGATGGAAGCGTGGCACCGGACCCTCGCCCAAGACCTCGAGCGCGGCCGACAAGTCGGCCGATTGACACCACATGGCCTTCTCATGGAAGGGACCTGGAGGGCGGGCGGCAGGAGGGACCCGGGGACCACGCACCCCCGCCCACCCAGGTTCCTCGCTCTCGCTCGGGACGACGAGGGGCTACGGCACGGGACGACGAGGTGCTCTCGCTCAGCGTGACGAGGCGCTACCGCTCGGGACGAAGAGACGCTACCGCTCCGGCCGACGAGGTGCTCTTGCTCCGGCCGACGAGGGGCTACGGCTCGGGACGACGAGGTGCTCTCGCTCAGCGTGACGAGGCGCTACCGCTCAGGCCGAAGAGGTGCTACCGCTCCGGCCGACGAGGGGCTACGGCTCAAGACGACGAGGTGCTCTCGCTCTGCATGACGAGACGCTACCGCTCGGGACGAAGAGGCGCTACCGCTCCGGCCGACGAGGCCATGCCTCGCCAAGCATCGAGCGGACGCTGCCGGCCCCGGCACGGGGTCAGGGGCCTGGTCGCCTCGGGGTCAACCGGACGGGAGGGTGCCCTGCTTCAGGTGGGGCTCGTCGTCCGCCCGAGGAGGCGTGAGGCGTTGCCGGCGACGAGGGTGGCGGCGCAGCCGATCAGCGTGTGCCAGGTGAAGTCGATCGGCGTCAGGGCGAGCACGGCGACCATCGTCGCGAGGCCGGCGACGAATCCGACGAAGGCGTCGCGCTGCCGCGTCGAGCGGAAGAAGAGGCCGAGGAAGAAGACGCCGAGCAGCCCGCCGTAGGTCACCGAGGCGATCTTCAGTCCGATCTCGACGACCGGGTTGCGCGTGTCGGTGAAGAGCATCGCGCCGCCGATCAGCAGCAGCCCCCAGAAGAGCGTGAAGATGCGCGACCAGCGGACCTCCTCGGCTGGCGTCAGGGGACGGCCGCGCCGCAGCGGCTGGAACAGGTCGAGGAAGGTCGCCGAGGCGAGCGAGCTGATCGACGAGGAGAGCGTGCCCATCGCCGAGGCGAGGACACCTGCGATCACCAGCCCGGCGAGCCCCGACGGCAGGCTCTCGACGATGAACTTGGGGAAGATCTCGTCGGAGCTCCGCAGACCGAGCGTGGCGAACGCCGCGCCGTCGTAGAAGGCGAAGAGGCAGAGCCCGAGCACCAGGAAGAAGGCGAACTGCAGGACGATCAGCGTCGCGTCGAGCATCAGCGCGCGCTGGGCGTCCCAGCGCGAGCGACAGCCGAGCAGGCGCTGGACGAGAAGCTGGTCGGTGCCGTGCGAGGCCATCGTCAGGAAGGTGCCGCCGAGCAGGCCGCCGAGCAGCGTGTAGGGCGACGAGAGGAAGCCGACGAAGCCGGTGCCGAAGTCGAGGTTCAGGATCTCGAGCTTGCTCGCACCGTCGCGCGTGGCGAAGGCGACGACGTCCGCCCAGCCGCCGGGCAGCCGGTGGAGGATGAGCGCCATCGAGGCCGCCGCGCCGACGAGGTAGATGAACATCTGGACGACGTCCATCGCCACCACCGCCTTGAGACCGCCGAGGTAGGTGTAGGCGAGCGTGAAGGCGCCGATCAGCAGGATCGAGGTCGGGTAGTCGAGACCGGTGATGATGTGCACCGGAATCGCCGTGGCGAAGAGCCGCACGCCCGAGGCGAGGACGCGGGTGACGATGAAGACCGACGAGGCGAACTTGCGCAGCGAGGGGCCGAAGCGCCGGCCGAGGAAGTCGTAGGCGGTTTCGAGGTCGCCCTCGAAATAGGCCGGGATGAACAGCACGCTGACCAGCAGCCGGCCGACGAAGTAGCCGAAGGCGAGCTGCAGGAAGTGCATGTTGCCGCGATAGGCGAGCCCCGGCACGCTGATGAAGGTAAGCGTGCTGGTCTCGCTCGCCACGATGGAGAAGCCGACGCTCCACCAGGACATCTCCTTACCGCCGAGAAAGTAGTCGCGCGACGAGCCCTGGCGGCCGGCGATCCAGATGCCGGCGAGCGTCACGCCGGCGAGGTAGACGGCGACGATCGCGTAGTCGACGGCGGCGAATCCCATCTCAGGCCGCCGCCCGTTCGCCGGCGCCCTTGGCCTGCCAAAGACGACGGACCACGCGCACCAGGACGAAGCCGCTCGCCGCGAAGACCGCGCAGCAGACGGCGGCGTAGCCGGTGCGTCCGTAGAGGAAGTTGCCGACCGCGAAGAGCGACGACCAGATCGTCGCGCACCCCGACACCCAGCCGACGAGCGCCAGCGGGATGTTGTCGCCGGTCTCCGTCTCCGTGGCGGCGAAGCCCTCGGTGTCGCGGAAGCGCCGCCAGCCGGGGCCGAACGGCTTGACCTTGCGGTAGAAGGTGCGCAGCACCTCCGCGTCCGTCGCCGGCGCGACGTACGCGGCGACCACCCAGCAGAGCGTGGTGAACAGGATGGTGAGCACCAGCCGGACCGACGAGGGCGTGTGCAGCCCCTGCTTCTCCGTCACCAGGAAGACGATCGAGATGACGAACGAGCTCGCCATCGCCACCACCTCGCACCAGGCGTTGATGCGCCACCAGAACCAGCGCAGGATGTAGAGCAATCCGGTGCCGGCGCCGATCTGCAGGATGAGATCGAAGCTGTCCTTGGCCGAAGTCATCAGGTACATCATGCCGGCGGCGCTGGCGAAGAGGCCGATCGTCGCCAGCCGTCCCGCCGTCACGTAGTGCCGCTCGCTCCGGCCCGGTCGCAGGAAGCGCTTGTAGAAGTCGTGGATGAGGTACGAGGCGCCCCAGTTGAGGTGGGTGAGGATGGTCGAGGAGTTGGCGGCGACGAGGCCGCCGACCATCAGTCCCATCCAGCCGACCGGCAACACCGTGCTGATCATCGCCGGGTAGGCGATGTCGTGGCCGAGCCACTTCGGGTCGAGATTCGGGAAGGCGGCGCGGATGTCGCCGAGCGTCGGGTAGACGACGAGCGAGCAGAGGCCGACGAGGATCCACGGCCAGGGGCGCAGCACGTAGTGGGCGACGTTGAAGAAGAGCACGCCGCCGAGCGAATCGCGCTCCGACTTCGAGGCCAGCATGCGCTGGGCGATGTAGCTGCCGCCGCCCGGCTCGGCGCCGGGGTACCAGACGGCCCACCACTGGATGGCGATCGGCAGGATGAAGACGGCGGCCGCGAGGTCCCAGAGGTCGGTGTTGTGCGGCGCGAACGACGGCAGCATGTCGAGGTAGCTGAAGCCGGGGATCGCATGGTCCACCGGCCCCTGCAGCGCCCCCACTTTGGCGACCAGAACCGAGAGTCCGCCGACCGACTTGACGGCGAAGTAGGCGGCGGCGATGACCGCGCTCATCTTGACGAAGAACTGGATCATGTCGATGACCAGCACGCCCCAGAGCCCCGAGTGCGCGGCGAAGATCACGTTGAGCAGGCCGACGAGCAGGAGCGTCTGCCAGTCGCTCATGCCGAAGAGGACGTTGGCGATCTTCACCGCGGCGAGGTTGACCGTCGCCATGATCACGCAGTTGAAGAAGAAGCCCAGGTAGACGGCGCGGAAGCCGCGCACCAGCCGCGCCGCGCGGCCGGAGTAGCGCAGCTCGTAGAACTCCAGGTCGGTGAGCACCCCCGAGCGGCGCCAGAGCCGGGCGAAGAAGAAGACCGTCGCGACGCCGGTGAGCACGAACGCCCACCACTGCCAGTTGCCCGCCACCCCCTGGCGGCGGACGATGTCGGTGACCAGGTTCGGCGTGTCGCTCGAGAAGGTGGTCGCCACCATCGAGAGCCCGGCGAGCCACCACGGCACCGAGCGGCCGGAGGCGAAGAACTCCTTGGTGTCCTTGCCCGAACGCTTGCCGAAGAAGAGCGCCGGAACGAAGCAGACGGCGAGCGTCGCGGCAACGACCAGCCAGTCGAGAGCCTGCAGGTGCACTTCGAGCCTCCTCGGCGTCCGGGTCGCGAACCGTCGTCCGCCAGCCGACGAGTCTACCCAAGCCGACCCCGCGGAAACCGCCACCGCCGGCCGATCGCGAAGCCGGTCGGCGACCCTTCGGGGAGGGCTCGGAAAGTGCCTGGCACCCGGACGAGCAGCGCCTGCACCAACAACGCGCGCCAACCCCGCTCGTCGTCCCGAGCGAGAGCGGGGGACCCGGGCGGGCGTGCGGCGCGCGAGCGGCGCGATCTCGGCGGAGACCCCCCGCCCAGGTCCCTCCTGTTGGTCGGGACGACGAGGGGTGGAGGAGCGATCAGGCACCTCGTCACTTCAAGCGAGACGAGCCCCTGGATCACCCTGCCTGCCGGGTGCCGCGCTTCTCCGAGGCCGTCGTTCGGAGGTGCCCACCCGATCGGGTGTTTGTGCTTTTGTAGCGCCGGCTGACACTCTCTTGGTCGTTCGTGTGTCGAAAGGAGTTGGCGATGAGCCCGTTCTCCCTCGGTCGCCGCGCTGTGGCTCCAATTCTGGGAGCTCTGCTCTTGGGATTCAGCGGCTTGCCCGCCAGAGCAGCCGACTGGATCTGGCAGAACCCGCTCCCCCAGGGAAACTTCATCTCGAGTGTCTGGGGGAGCGGAGGGAGCGACATCTTCGCTCTGAGCGGCAAGACGATCCTCCATTGGGATGGCACCTCGTGGAGGTCGATGCACAGCGGGTCGACGAAGTCCCTTGCGAGCGTCTGGGGAAGCAGTGGAAGTGACGTGTTCGCCGTCGGAGAAGACGGGACGATCCTCCACTACGACGGAAGCCGCTGGAGGGCGATGAACAGTGGCACGACAGGATCGCTGCATGGGGTATGGGGGAGCAGTGCGAGCGACGTGTTCGTCGTCAGCGGCGGGGGAGAGATTCTGCACTACGACGGCATAGGCTGGTCGACGGTGTTCAGTTCTCCCACCTACATGTTCTCCGCCGTTTGGGGGAGCAGCAGCAGCGATGTCTTCGCCGTTGGTGATCCAGCGACGGTCCTGCACTACGACGGCGCCACCTGGTCGGCGACGTCGCTCCACTACAACGATCTTGTCGTCGGCGTATGGGGGAGCAGTAGCAGCGACGTCTTCCTCGTGTACTGGGGCGGACGGATCGACCACTACGACGGTAGTCATTGGTCGATGATGCGACTAGATGTGTCCGATTGGTTCCATGGTGTCTGGGGAAGTAGCGGCAGCGATGTCTATGCGGTGGGCCAGAGCCTCTCGGGAGCACTGGTTCTCCACTACGACGGCAGTAGCTGGGCGCCGGTGAGCACGGGGTCGGCGAGCGCGCTCTACGGGGTATGGGGAACCAGCGCGAGCGATGTGGTTGTCGCTGGCACTGGCGGGGCGATCCTGCGCTACAACGGGAGCAGCTGGTCGGAGATGACCAGCGGCACGAGGAAGTCCTTTGGAGGCATCTGGGGGACCAGCGAGAGCAACATCTTCGCCGTTGGGGCCAACGGGACCATCGTGCACGACGACGGCAGCAACTGGTTGGAGATGACGAGCGGCACGACGAGCGCGCTCTCCGCCCTCTGGGGTGCGAGCGGCACGAACGTCCTCGCGGTCGGTAGCGGCGGAACGATCCGGCACTACGACGGCAGCGACTGGTCGGCGATGACCAGCGGCACGACGAATGAGCTGAACGGCGTCTGGGGCGCGAGCGGAGCCGACGTCTTCGCGGTCGGTAGCGCCGGGACGATCCTGCACTACGACGGCAGCAGCTGGTCGACGATGACCAGCGGCGTGACCCATAGTCTCTCCGGAGTCTGGGGGAGTAGCGGGAACGACGTCTACGCCGTCGGCTCCTCGTGGGCGATCCTGCATTACGACGGAAGCGGTTGGTCTGTGGCGGGCGGCAGCCCGGCCCAGCCTCTCTGGGGCATCTGGGGCGCAGGCGGGAGTGACATCTTCGCCGTCGGGCAGGGAGGGACCATCGTCCACTACGACGGAGTGGACTGGTGGGGGATGAGCAGCGGCACGACGAAGGACCTCTACGCCGTACGGGGAAGCAGCGGCAGCGATGTTTACGCCGTGGGCGACGTCGGCACGATCCTGCACTACGACGGTGTCAACTGGAATTCGATGGATAGCGGCACGTACAGTACCCTCAGGGGAATCTGGGTCGGCGCCGCGAGCGATGTTCGCGTCGTCGGCCACACCGGGACGATTCTTCAGAACAATGTCCTTTTCGCCGCCCCACTCGAGAGCGGCGATCTCGCGGATTGGGCTGCCTTCGAGCCGTAGAACCCCGCGATCCGGCCGGTCCTTCGATTGGACGCGGACCGGCTCCTGAGGACTCGCGATCTCCTCGGTCACGCCAGCGATCCAACCCACCGTCCTGCTGCGAATTCGCCAGCCACTTCTGGCTCCCGCGCCTCCGGCACCCACCTGGAAGCTGTCGTCGTCCCGAGCGAGAGCGAGACACTCGGGCGGAACGCGCGGGAGCGGTGCGATCTCGGCGGAGACCCCCCGCCCAGGTCCCTCCCGTTGGTCGGGACGACGAGGGGTGGCCCTGTCTCGCACTCGAGAAACGTACCGGGCGCCGGCGACCCAGGAGTAGAATGCGTAAGCGGTGTGTATTCTCCGTGACGCTACGCTGGCAGTAGCGATGAGGCCACTCGTGGCCGAGAAGATCCCTCCGGCTTGGCTTTGCCTTCCTGCCGGGGTGACACTTCACTGGGCGGGACCCGAACTGTGACCACCAAGACTCACACCTTAGCGGCACTCTCAATCCTCGTCGCATTCTTCGGGGTGCCTCAGGACCTCTCGGCCCAAGTCTGGTCCTACGACAACTTCGCCATCGCCCCGAGCCCGAGCCTCGCGGGCAATCGGTTCGGGATGGCAATGGCTGCGGGGAACTTCGACGGACTCGCTGGCGAGGACCTCGTGGTCATGGAGTCGCGCGACGCCACCGGAAGTCAGGGCGGAGTCTGGCTCTTCCTGGCCCGCGGACGATCTCTCGTGCCCTCCGACCACCTCGTCGGCACCGGGGTCAGCGACTATCTCGGTTGGGGCCTCGCCGCTGGCGACTTTGACGGGGACGGGCGGGATTCCTTTGCCATCGGCTCCGAACACGTCGGCGGAGTGAGTCAGTGCGGAGCCGTTTACCTCTACGCCTACGACATCGCGGCGGGGCACTCGGTGCTGCAGTCCTTTCTTCAGCCGGGAAGCTCAGGGTTCCCTGGCAGTTGCGAGAGTACGTCGTTCTTCGGTAGCTCGTTCGCCGTGGGCGATTTCGATGGGGACGGATTCGACGACCTGGCGATCGGCGCCCCCAACCAGACGGTGGGCACTCTCGGCGGCGGGGGCGCGATCTGGATTCTCCCTGGCTCGGTGACCGGGCTCGATCCGGCAAGCGCCCGCCGCATCGACCAATCAACGCCGGGGATGGGCGGGCTGCCGGCCGCCGGAGAAGGGTTCGGCCAGGCCTTGAGCGCCGGCGACTTCAACGGCGACGGGCGCGACGACGTCGCCGTGGGCGTACCCCGCCGGAACAGCGCCGACCAGTTCCATTCCGGCGCTGTCTACGTGCTGTTCGGCTCACCTCTCGGGATCACGGGAGAGGGCAGCGTCGTGCTGACGGTTGGGAACCTGGGACTGACACCCGATGTCGAAGACGGTTTCGGGGCGTTCGTCGCCTCCGGCAGACTCGGCAGCGACGTGGCGGATGACCTGGTCGTGGGCTCTCCCCACCGGCGAGTCGGAGGTCCCGTTCCGGTCGGCGCGGGAGTGGTCACGATCTTCTGGGGCGCTGCCATCGGCCCGCCTTTCGCCCTTGCCTTCGATATCAACCAGGACATGATGGCCGGCCAGGCGTCGGACGGCTTCGATCAGTTCGGTGCGGGTCTCGCCATTGCCGATTTCGATGGAGACGCTCAGGCCGACCTGGCGATCGGTGCACCCAGCGAGTCCGACGATGCACTCTCCTACGTCGGGGCGGCTCATGTTGTCCGTGGACCGGTCAGCTTGGCGACCGTAGCGACCGCTCGTTCGATCGTCCCTGACGCCGGATATGCCTCCTGGCCGCGCGCCAGCGGTCAGGCCTACGGGCTGCCGCTCGTCGCACTCGATCTAGACGCTGACGCCAACGCCGACCTTGCCGTTGCCATCACTGGCCACGACCGGACCGCGACCGATGCGGGTCTGGTCCAGATCCTCTTCGGCGCTCTCTTTGCCACTGGCTTCGAGCGCGGCGATCAGGGAGATTGGACCTACCCCTTCGCGCCCTAGCTGGACGTCGCAAGCTCGGGACGACGAGGGGAGGGGGCGCGGTCGAACGCCCCGGGGTGGCAGCGAAACCTCCGCTGCGCGCCGGTGGAACTGCCGCCTCCGTCCAGCTATCGTAGCCCCCATGTTCGAGCAGGCCTTCAAGAACGTCGACGACATCCTGAGGAAGGAGGCCGGCTGCACGACGGAGCTCGACTACACCGAGCAGACGTCCTGGCTCCTCTTCCTCAAGTACCTGGACGGGCTGGAGCAGGACAAGGCGACCGAGGCGAAGCTCGAGGGGAGGAAGTACGCCTTTATCCTCGACCCGCCGTACCGCTGGGAAAGCTGGGCGGCGCCGAAGGCGAAGAACGGCGAGATCGACCACCACCGTGCGAAGACCGGGGACGACCTGCGCGACTTCGTGAATCTCAAGCTCTTCCCCTACCTCCACGCCTTCAAGCAGAAGGCGAGCGGCTCGAACACCATCGAGTACAAGATCGGCGAGATCTTCGGGGAGATCAAGAACAAGATCCAGAGCGGCTACAACTTGCGCGAGATCATCGACCAGATCGACGAGCTCGAGTTCCGCTCCCAGACGGAGAAGCACGAGCTCTCGCACCTCTACGAAGCGAAGATCCGCAACATGGGCAACGCCGGGCGCAACGGCGGCGAGTACTACACGCCGCGCCCGCTGATCCGCGCCATCATCCAGGTGGTCCAGCCGACGATCGGCGAGCGGATCTACGACGGCGCCTGCGGCTCGGCGGGCTTCCTCTGCGAGTCGTTCGTCTACCTGACCGGGAAGGGGAAGCTCACCACCCGGGACCTCGCCACGCTCCAGACGCGCACCTTCTACGGCAAGGAGAAGAAGTCGCTCGCCTACGTGATCGCGATCATGAACATGATCCTGCACGGCATCGAGGCGCCGAACATCCTGCACACGAACACGCTGGCCGAGAACCTCGCCGACATCCAGGAGAAGGACCGCTACGACGTCGTGCTGGCGAATCCCCCCTTCGGCGGCAAGGAGCGGCCGGAGGTGCAGCAGAACTTCCCGATTCGCACCGGCGAGACCGCCTTCCTCTTCCTTCAGCACTTCATCAAGAGCCTGAAGGCCGGCGGGCGCGCCGGCATCGTGATCAAGAACACCTTCCTGTCGAACACCGACAACGCCTCGGTCAGCCTGCGCAAGCTCCTGCTCGAGAGCTGCAGCCTCCACACGGTGCTCGACTGCCCGAGCGGCACCTTCCAGGGCGCGGGCGTGAAGACCGTCGTGCTCTTCTTCGAGAAGGGCAAGCCCACCCGCAAGATCTGGTACTACCAGCTCGACCCCGGCCGCAGCCTCGGCAAGACCAACCCCTTGAATGACGCCGACCTCGCCGAGTTCGTCGAGCTCCAGAAGACCTTCGCGGACTCGCCGAAGAGCTGGAACGTCGATGCGGCGGCACTCGACCCGGGCAGCTACGATCTCTCCGCGAAGAACCCGAATGGTGGTGAGGAGACTTCTCACCGCAGTCCGGTGGAGATTCTCAAGGAAATCGCCGCTCTGGACGCTGAAAGCGCGAAAGTGCTCGCGAAGATCAAAGCGCTTCTATGAAGGCAGGCTTGGCACGAGTGACCGCGACGGGCGGCCGAACCGCGACGACTCGCCACATCCCGCCGAAGCTCGCCCTCGCGGTCGGGATGCCAGCGACTCCGGCGCCCAAGGGGTGGAAGTGGTCTGCGCTCACCGACCTGGCCAGACTCGAATCGGGACACACGCCGAGTCGGAATCACCCTGAGTACTGGGGCGGTTCGATCCCGTGGCTCGGAATTCGCGACGCCAGGGCTCACGACGGCCGGCGCATCGACGAGACCGAGGAGACGATCAACAAGCTCGGCATCGAGAACTCGTCGGCACGCCTGCTCCCGGCAGGGACGGTCTGTCTTTCTCGGACGGCCTCTGTCGGCTACGTCGTCGTCATGGGCCGCCCGATGGCGACGAGCCAGGACTTCGTGAACTGGGTCTGTTCGAAGGACCTCGACCCCGGGTTCCTGAAGTACCTCCTCATCGCCGAGGGAGACGGCCTGCTTCGCTTCGCGAGTGGGTCGGTCCATCAGACGATCTACTTTCCCGAAGTGAAGGCGTTCCACATCTGCCACCCGCCTCGCCCCGAACAGCAGCGCATCGTCGCCCTGCTCGATGAAGCGTTCGCGGGCATCGCCATCGCCAAGGCCAACGCCGAGAGGAACCTCCAGAACGCGCGGGCGTTGTTCGAGAGCCACCTGCAAGCGGTCTTCACCCGGCGTGGCGATGGATGGGTGGACCGACAATTGGCATCACTGTGCCGTGAGATCGCCGTCGGCTATGTCGGGCCGATGAAGACGCAGTACAAGGAGAACGGCGTACCGTTTCTGCGGTCACAGAATATCCGGCCGTTTGAGGTCTCAATGGACAACTCGATGTTCATCGATGAGGTGTTCCATCGCGCCCTCAAGAAGTCCCAACTGCGCCCAGGCGACCTCGCAATCGTGAGAACCGGCTATCCTGGGACAGCGGCTGTTATTCCTACTGAGCTTCCTGACTCGAACTGTAGCGACTTGGTCATTGCCCGCCCGAGCAAGGAGATTGACCCTCATTTCCTCGCAGCGTTCTTCAATTCCTCCTTTGGTAAGCAGCTTGTTCTCGGGAAGAGTGTTGGTGCGGCGCAGAAGCACTTCAACATCACAACTGCCAGGGAAGTGATGCTCCACGTCCCACCGATGCCGGAGCAGCGCTCCATTGTGGCAAGGGTTCGCGCTCTGCGCGCCGAGACCCAACACCTTGTTCAGTTGTACGGACGGAAGCTCGCTTCGCTCCGCGCGTTGGAGCGGTCGCTCCTGCACCAGGCATTTGTCGGGGAGCTTCACTGACTCTCATGAGCGAAGCCGAAACCCGCGCCGAGCACATTGGCCCCGGGGTGAAGGCCCCGGGCTGGGGTGTCGTCGAGGGGAGCCGGACGCGACATTGGCAAGAATTGGCAAGGATGTTACTGTCGGCGCCGTGACGACGATGAACATTTCGTTGCCTGAGGAACTGAAGGCGTTCGTGGATCGGCGGATCCAGGACGAGGGGTACGGGAGCTCGAGCGAGTACATGCGGGAGCTGATCCGGCGCGATCGCGATCGGGTCGAGTTCCGCCAGTACCTGCTCGCCGGCATCGAGGCACCGCCCGCCGGGCGGATGGACCGGGTGTACTTCGCCGAGCTGCGCCGCCGCCCCCGGAAGGTCTCCAAGCCGACCTCGTGAAGCCTGCGATTCGCTCGGCGCTGGCGGCAGCGGACATCGAGTCGGCGCTCGACTTCTACCTTGCCGAAGCGCCCGCAGCAGCCGGGGGATTCATCGATGCTCTCGAACGCGCCACTCGTCAGATCGAGACCCATCCCGGCTCCGGCTCTCCCCGCTACGCGCTCGACCTCAACATTCCGCAGCTGCGTTTCCTGCCGCTCCAGCGCTACCCGTATGCGCTGTTCTACGTCGAGCACGACGAGCACCTGTACGTCATCCGCTGTGTTCACATGAGCCGCGACCTTCCGGCGACCCTTCGGGAAGAGCCCCGATGAACGAGGCCGAAACCCGCGCTGAGCACATCGACCCTGCCCTGAAGGCGGCGGGCTGGGGCGTCGTCGAGGGGAGCCGGGTTCGGCGGGAGTATCCGATCTCACCCGGGCGGATCGAGGGGCATGGGCGGCGCGGCAAGGCGATGATGGCGGATTACGTGCTCGAGTACCGCAACACCAAGCTCGCGGTGATCGAGGCCAAGGCGTGGGGCGAGGAGCTGACCGAGGGCGTGGCGCAGGCCAAGCACTACGCCGGCAAGCTCGCCATCCGCTTCACCTACGCCACCAATGGCAAGGGCATCTACGCCATCGACATGGAGACCGGCAAAGAGCGCGAGATCGCGGCCTACCCGTCGCCCGCCGAGCTCTGGGCGATGACATTTGCCGAGGCCAATGCCTGGCGCGACCGCTTCGCCGCCATCCCGTTCGAGGACAAGGGCGGCTCGCACCCGAGCCGCTACTACCAGGAGATCGCCGTCGAGCGCGTGCTCGAAGCGATCGCGGCGGAGAAGCCGCGCATCCTCCTCACGCTCGCCACCGGCACCGGCAAGACCTTCATCGCCTTCCAGATCGCCTGGAAGCTCTTCCACAGCCGCTGGAACCTCCTCCGCAAGCCGGAACGGCGACCGCGCATCCTCTTTCTCGCCGATCGCAACATCCTCGCCGACCAGGCCTACAACGCCTTCTCCGCCTTCCCGGAAGACGCCATGGTGCGCATCGCACCGGCCGACATCCGCAAGAAGGGGAAGGTGCCGACGAACGGCAGCCTCTTCTTCACCATCTTCCAGACCTTCATGAGCGGGCCGCCGAAGGACGGCAAGCCCTCGCCCTACTTCGGCGAGTACCCGCCCGACTTCTTCGATTTCGTCGTCATCGACGAATGCCACCGCGGCGGCGCCAACGACGAGAGCAACTGGCGCGAGATCCTCGACTACTTCGCCCCGGCGGTGCAGCTCGGCCTCACCGCCACACCGAAGCGCAAGGACAACGTCGACACCTACAGGTACTTCGGCGAGCCGGTCTACAGCTACTCGCTGAAGGAGGGGATCAACGACGGCTTCCTCACCCCGTTCAAGGTCAAGCAGATCTCGACGACCCTCGACGACTACGTCTACACCCCGGACGACCAGCTCATCGAAGGCGAGATCGAGGCCGGGAGACGCTATACCGAGAAGGACTTCAACAAGGTCATCGAGATTCGCGAACGCGAGCGCAACCGCGTCGAGATCTTCATGGAGCTGATCCGCCAGAACGAGAAGACGCTCGTCTTCTGCGCGACCCAGGCGCACGCCCTCGCGGTGCGCGACCTCGTCAACCAGACGAAGACCAGCGCCGACCCGAGCTACTGTCAGCGCGTCACGGCCGACGACGGCGAGCTCGGCGAACAGCACCTGCGCGACTTCCAGGACAACGAGAAGACGATCCCGACGATTCTCACCACCTCGCAGAAGCTGGCGACGGGCGTCGACGCGCGCAACATCCGCAACATCGTCCTGATGCGGCCGATCAACTCGATGATCGAGTTCAAGCAGATCATCGGGCGCGGCACGCGGCTCCACGACGGCAAGGAGTACTTCACGATCTACGACTTCGTGAAGGCGCACCACCACTTCAGCGACCCCGAGTGGGACGGCGAGCCGCTCGAGCCGGAGCCGGTTCCCGAGCCGCAACCCAGGCCTCTTCCGGTCGACGTGGACCCGGTGCCGGAGGAGACCGACCCCGAGCCCGCACCGCGGCGGCAGAAGATCCGGGTGAAGCTCGCCGACGGCAAGGCGCGGTCGATCCAGCACATGATGGTGACGAGCTTCTGGCACCCGGACGGCACGCCGATGTCGGCACAGCAGTTCCTCGAGCTGCTCTTCGGCAGGCTGCCGGAGTTCTTCCAGGACGAGGCCGAGCTGCGCGCCCTGTGGAGCGCGCCGGACACGCGCGCCAAGCTCCTGCAGGGCCTCGCCGAGAAGGGCTTCGGCGGCGAGCAGCTCGCCGAGATGCAGCGCATCATCGACGCCGAGAAGAGCGACCTCTTCGACGTCCTGGCGCACGTCGCCTACGCGCTCCCGCCGCTGACCCGCGAGGAGCGGGCGGAGATGGCCAAGGTGGTCATCAGCACCCGCTTCAACAGCAAGCAGCAGGTCTTCCTCGGCTTCGTGCTCGCCCACTACGTCAGCCAGGGCGTCCAGGAGCTCGATCAGCAGAAGCTGACGCCGCTGCTCAGGCTCCAGTACCACGACTCCCTCGCCGACGCCGTCGCCGACCTCGGCGAGCCGGAGGAGATCAAGAAGGTCTTCTCCGGGTTCCAGCGGTACCTCTACGGCGACTCCTCGGCCGCGTGATTCTCGGAAGCCCGCGATTGGGGTAGCTCCTCCGGAGCCGAGGCGGGAAGCTCCGGCGACCACCGGCGCCGTGCGGGAGGCTTGCCGGCCCAAACGGGTGCCAGGCAGCTGCCGGTGCCCGTCGTCCCGAGCGAGAGCGAGACACTCGGGCGGAACGCGCGGGAGCGGTGCGATCTCGGCGGAGACCCCCCGCCCAGGTCCCTCCCGTGGGTCGGGACGACGAGGGGAGGGGAGCGAACAGGCACCTCGTCACACCGAACACCGAGCGAGAGAGAGGGACCTCGGAAAGTGCCTGGCACCTGCACCGCCCGGTGCGCTTGCCCGCCTCTCGCCGTCGAGGTCGAAGCGCACGGGGCGACCTTCGCCATCGGCGAGCCAGAGGCCGCGACCGCTCCAGGTCTCGTTGGCGGATCGCACCGTCCAACCGCGGCGGCCGGAAACCTGGGGTCGAGGAGCCAGCCAGGCACCCGCTCGTGCTTGCGCCGCGCGCCCGCCCAAGGGGAAACTCTGCGGCTGGCGATCCCGTCCTCGACGATTCGAGCAGGACTGAGCTTCATCTCACCGCCGGCCACGTCGAAGCCGCCGTCGTGGACATCAACACCCGGAGGCGGTCCGAAGTGGATCTGTCGAGGCGAAGCTGCAGGAGTTGGGACGGATTCCGTGACCCGGTGAGGCCCACACCGCAACGAACGGACGAACGACCGCAATGAACGAGTGCTTCCAGTTCTTCTTGAAGAAGTTCGGAGAGCCGTGTTGCTCCCGACCCGTCGAAGGCACACATCTCGACCGCTACCGCGGACGCGTGCCGCAGCTGCTCCTCGACGTCTGGGTGAGCCACGGCTTCGGCGGCTATCGCGACGGCCTCTTCTGGCTCGTCGATCCGGCCGATTACGAAGGGGTCCTCGAGCGCTTCCTGGCGCCGACGGCACTCATGGGGCTCGACGAGTACCAGGTCATCGCGCGAACCGCTTTCGGGGCGCTCGAGGCGTGGGGTAGAACGAGCGGGCCGAGCCTGCGCATCGACCCTGCCCACGGATTCATGCTGTCGGCCGACTGGGCGCGGCCTTGGATCGCGCAAGGGAAGGAGCACCTGACGGCCGAGTCGTTCTTCGCCAGCCGCGAGCCTGCGCAGGCCGACTTCGCCGGCGAGGACGAGACGCCCCTCTTCGCGGCCGCGCTCGAACGGCTCGGACCCCTTTCCGAGCGCGAGATGTACGCTTTCGTGCCGGCGCTCGCCCTAGGTGGAACGGCGCGAATCGATCGCCTGGAGAAAGTCGAGATCCTCCCGCACCTCGATCTGCTCGCCGAGCTCGGACCGTTGCAAGTTCTCAGGGGTCCGAGTTGAAGACGGTTCGCAACGGTCCTTGGTATCAAGCCGCCCTTCGGTCGCGCCGGCCTCGGAGCGTGGAATCGCTTCCCGACTCACGCCCTACGCCACCGTCACCTCGAAGACGCAGCGCTCGCTGCCGCCGAGCTTGGACTCCTTGAGCGTCGCCTGGACCGGTTTGCCGAAGACGGTCTCGAAGGCCTCTTTCTGGTAGCCGACCGAGCAGTTGCACCAGGTGGCCGGCGTGCGCTTCGGGTGAACGAGCGGGCAGCCGCAGGGGCCGGGGGCGACGGCCACGGTGACGACGCCGCGCGGCTTGTCCCAGGTGAACTCGGTCCCCCAGGCTTGCTTCGCGGCGGCGAAGTAGCCCTCGGGGTTGCCCTTGAAGGTCGAGACGAGCGAGCCCAGCTTGGCGCACTCGCGGCCGGTCTTCTCGAGCACCGAGGCACAGGTGGCCGGCGGCACCTCCGCGGCGAGGAAGCCGACCATCTTCGCCAGTTGATAGCGCACGAAGGCGAGCTTCTGCTCGTCGGCGGACGGCTCCGCGGCGACCGCCGCTGCCGGCGTCCCGAGCCAGGAAAAAGCGCAGCTGCAGAGCCCCGCGCCGCAGGCGCTCTTCAGGAACTCCTTGCGATCCATCGTCACTCCCTTCCGGGCACCGCGCCGGGTGCCACTGTTCCTCTCGAGTGGTACGCCGCGGTCGGAGCCAACTTCGATGGGCAGTGCGACGGCGGACAACGGGCCTCTGCCGCGTCGCTGCGGCTTGTCAGTCCCAGGAAACGTCGATACAGTGCGATGCGACAAGAACAGCACGCCCCGCCGCGATGCCAACGATCGCCATTCACGGACCGTCCGGATCCGACGACCGATCAGCGAGGGAGGAAGCGATGACGCCGAGCGCGACGCGGAAGAACCCGTTCTGGCCCGAGATCACCGACCTCGAGTCGGCCGCGAGCGCGGCCAGATCGGGGTTCTGGGCGGCGGCGATCGTCGCGGCGGTGACCGCGGCGGTGGCGACGTGGGCCGCCGTGTCGGGTGCGAGCGTCCTGTCGATCAACAGCTGGGCCTACCTCGACGCGATCTTCTTCGCCGTGATCGCGTGGGGGATCCGGCGCTACTCCCGGGCTTTCGCCGTCGCCGGCATGCTGCTCTTCACCGTCGAGAAGGCTCTCCTGTTCGTCGAGAACGGAGCGGCCGGCTGGCCGCTGGCCCTCGTCCTCCTCCTGATGTTCATCGCCGGAGTCCGGGGCACGGTCGGCTACCACCGCTACGCGGCTCGCGCGGCCGAGGCGGGCCGCCCGCCGGCGCCGTCGATCGAGAACCGGCCTGGGGTGGCCGGGTGAGGACGGGGCACCCGGCGCGGGTCGCGGAGGAGCGGCGGCGCTGCGGGACCTGAGAGGGGCGCCGCACGCCCTGCCGCTCTCCGTGCTCGACGTGCGCGAGATCGTGCGCTCGATCGGCACCGAGATGGCGCTCGCGGGTGGGGCGGCGCTCGACGCGGCCGGAAGGCTGGCGCCGGGAACGGGGACTCCGGTCGTGTAGAAGCACCCGGCAGTTCCTTTCGTGCAACCCAGCGTCCTCGACCTGCACCTCGCCGATGGAGCGATGCTCGCGCTCGTGCCGCGCGCCGTCGCGCCGTTCAGCGTGGGTCGGGTGGCATTCCGGACGGCATCCCGGACGGCGGGCGATCGTCGTCGGTGACCACCAGCGTCCGTGCGGCGAGATCGCCCAGGCGCTGCCAGTTGTCGGTGAGCGCGACGAGCAGCACGCCGACGAGGAAGTTGAAGAAGCCGTCGACGAAGGTCAGCAGGTTCCTCACCAGCGCCCGCCAGAAACCGCACGGGGCGAGGTCGGTGCCGAGGACGCGGATGCGCATCAGGAGCTTGCCGGGCGTCTTGCCCGAGCGCCCTTCGGCGACGCTGAAGGCGATCAGCACGAGAAGCGACCAGAGGATCGCCGCGGCCATCAGCGCGAAGATGCGCAGGAACGGCTCGAAGCCGTCGGCCTCGACGAAACGCTCGGGGTCGCTGAAGGTCTCGAACATCGAGTAGAAGAGCGCGAGCGGTCCGAGGCCGAGGACGAGCGCGTCGACCACCTGTGCCCAGGCGCGCTGCCAGAGCGAGGCGAAGCGCCGCGTGACGGGGCCGACCGTGTAGGTCTCGACGCGATGCTTGCGCATCTGCGCGCTGAGGATGAAGGCGAGCAGCAACGAAAGAACCATCGGGACGAGCTGCGGCACGACCATCATCACCATCATGCCGCCGCCGAAGGGGAAGGGGGAGCCCTTCACCGCGACCGTGCGAGCCACCGTGGCCCCGTCGAGCTCGACGAGCTTGCGACTCCCGGGCAGGGTCTGGCTGAGGAGGAGGAGCTTCGATCCCGCCCCGCGCACGGTGCCGTTCCAGGTCGAGAGGCCCTGGAGGTCGGGAAGCGCCGTGCGCTCGGCGCCGCCTGCGGTGAGCACGAGGCGGGCGAAGTGCCGCGCCTCCTGCTTGCCCTCCTCGCCGACGACGACCACCGGGACCCCGCCGACCGCCGCCGCGCCCCAGCGCCGGCAGCAACTCGAAGCCTCGCCGGCAGCGATCCACTCCCGGGCATCGAGAGCGCGATGGTAGAGGGTGCAGCTCGCCGTCTGATGGACGCGGGCGTCTTCGCAGGCTTCGGCGACGAGGTGGGGCACGCCGCCGGTGTCGACGACCTCCAGGCGACCGAGCGACTCCCACTCCGACGGCGGCTCGAGCTCGATCGGCTCCTGCTGCCACTCGGCGTGGCCGCCGTCGACCACCAGCCGGGCGAGGCTCGACAGCCGACCGCGGACGAGCACCGTCGGCCGCCCGCGATCGAGAAACGGCGCCGAAGCGCGCGCCGGTTTCGCGGCACCGGCGAGCCGGGTGAACTGCCCGTGGGAGTAGTAGCCCGCGTCCTCGGAGCCGATCACCCAGAGGCGATCGCCTTCGGGCAGCAGCTCGATCGCGGCCTCGCTGTGCGATGGGCCGCCGGCCTCCAGACCGAGAGCCACGGGCTCGCCGGCCGGCGCGAGGTCGGCGAGCCGCACGTGATGCAGCGTGACCTTCGTCGCCCCGGGATGCGGCTTGGCGAAGGAGGCCGTCTGCGCGGTCTCGACGTACCAGAGCTCGCCCTGCCAGGGCACGGCATGGGCGAAGTCGTCGATCTTCAAGCCCTGCATCGTGACCGCCGGGAGCATCACGGCGAACATGACGACGATCGGCAGGAGGAACTGGATGACGAAGAAGACGGCGCCGAGCACCCCGGCGACGAGGGTGAACTGACGCTTCGACTCGGCGGAGACGTAGCCCGGGCTGGGCTCGGGGAGGTGCGGCACGGTGGACATCGGGGTGTCCTTTCTCGGTCGTCGGACGACGAGGAAACGCTAGCACCGTTGCGGCACGACGGCGAGATCCGAGGACGCGGCACCGACGCCGCGCGACGAAGGCCACCGCCGTCGCTATCGCCGGGCGTCGGCGCTCGCGCATAATCGCCGCGAGATGAGCGATCTCGCCGCGCGGCTCGACGCGATCGAGCGCATCCCGCTCGCCCGCCTGCCGACGCCGATCGACGAGCTGCCGCGCCTGGGTGCCCACGCCGGCATCGCCCGGCTGCTGGTCAAGCGCGACGACCAGACGGGGCTGGCGCTCGGCGGGACGAAGGCGCGCAAGCTCGAGTACGACCTGGTCGAGGCGGTGCGGCAGCGCGCCGACCTCCTGGTGACGATCGGCGGCACCCAGTCGAACCACGCGGCGATGACCGCGGCGGCGGCCCGCCGGCTCGGGCTCGAGGTGAAGCTCGTCCTCGGCGGTCCGGACTTCGCGGCCTGCGAGGGCAACCTGCGGCTCGACCTGCTCTTCGGCGCCGAGATCCGCTACCTCGTCGACGACGACGCCAACGACGCGCTCGCCGCGGCGATGGCGGCCTGGGTCGACGAGCTGCGGGCCGCAGGGCGGCGGCCGTTCGCGCTGCCGATCGGCGGCAGCACGGGGCTCGGTGCTCTCGGCGCGGTGCGGGCGATGCGCGAGATCGCCGGGCAGCTCGCCGGGACGCTCGGCGACGGCGCGCTCCAGGTGGTGACCGCGGTCGGCTCGTGCGGCACCTTCGCCGGTCTCTGGCTCGGCGCGCGCTGCTTCCTGCCGCGCGCGCGCGTGGTCGGCGTGAGCGTCTCGCGCACGGCCGCGGCGATTGTCGAGCGCACCGCCGAGCTCGCCGACGAGGCGGCCGAGCGGTTGGGTCTCCCGGCGTCGGTCGCCGAAGGGGCGATCGAGTGCGACGACCGCGACGTCGGCGAGTACGGCGTGCCGACGGACGCCGGGCAGGAGGCGATCGAGCTCGCGGCGCGGCTCGAAGGGCTGGTGCTCGACCCGGTCTACACCGGCAAGTCGATGAGCGGTCTGCTCGGTCTCGTTCGTCGCGGCGTGCTCGACCCGGCGGTGCCGACCCTCTTCGTCCACACCGGTGGCCTGCCGATCGTCTTCGCCTTCGCGTCGCCTCCGTCGGAGGTGGCGGCGATCACCCGCATCCCTCGCCGCGGACGGTGAAACGATGACGCGACGCGTCCGGCAGGCCGGCCTGTCCCTCCTCTTCGCCCTTCTCTCGAACGCCGCGGCGGAGGCCTGCGAGCCGTCGCGGATCGCCGCGCTCGTCGCCGCTCTCGACACTGCGCTCGATGACCACGCGGCCGAGACGCGCTTCGCCGCGGCGACCGCCCTCGGCACCTGCGGCACCGCGGCCGTGCCGGCGCTCGTCGTGGCCAGCGACGCGGCGCCGGCAGGGGTGCGGCAGGGGGCGGTGCGCGCCCTCGGGTGGATCGCCGCGGCGGGGAGCGACGGGCGAACGGCGGTGCTTTCCGTCCTGCCGGCGCTCACCGCCCGCCTCGCCGACCCCGAGCCGCTGGTGCGCGAGGCCGCGGCCGAGGCGCTCGGACGGTGCGGTCCGCCGGCGAGCGCAGCGGTCCCAGCGCTCGTCGCCGCCTTCGCCGACGAGGACCCCTACCTCGGCGGTGCGGCGGCGGTGGCGCTCGGCAGGATCGGGGCGGCGAGCGTGCCGGCGCTCGGCGAGGCGTTGGCCGACCCGCGGGAGGGCGTCCGCCAATCGGCGGCGATCGCCCTCGGTCGGCTCGGTTCGCGCGCCGCGCCGGCCGTCGCGGCGCTCGCCCGCACCCTCGCCGACGGGAGCGCCGTCGTGCGCGGGATGGCGGCGACGGCGCTCGGCGAGATCGGTCCGCCCGCCGGCGAGGTGCTGCCGTCGCTCGTCGCCGCGCTGTCCGATCCCGACGAGGCGGTGCGGCGTGCGGTGCGCACGGCGATCGGGCGGATCTCCCCGTCCTGGCACGCTCGGCCGCCGGGGCGCGACGAGGTCGTCGCGACGATCGAACGGCTGGTACCGCAGCTGATGGCGGAGCATCACGTGCCGGGGGTGGCGATCGCGCTGATCGACGAGGGGCGCGTCGCCTGGCAGAAGAGCTTTGGCGTGCGCGACGTGGCGAGCGGTGCGCCGGTCGAGCGCGAGACGCTCTTCGAAGCCGCGTCGATGAGCAAGCCGGTCTTCGCGATGATCGCCATGCGGCTCGTCGAGCGCGGAGCGCTGCCGCTCGACCGGCCGCTCGTCGAGCTGTCGCGCGAGCGGGCGGTGCCGGACCTCCCGGAGCGCCGGCGGATCACCGCGCGGATGACGCTCGCGCACACCAGCGGTCTGCCGAACTGGCGGCCGGGCGACGAGGAGCGCGAGGGTCCGCTGCCGCTGCTCTTCGCGCCAGGGAGCCGCTTCAGCTACTCCGGCGAGGGGATCTTCTACCTTCAGCGCGTGGTCGAGGAGCGGACCGGACTGCCGCTCGATCTGCTCGCCCGTCGCGAGCTCTTCACGCCGCTCGGTCTCACCGGCTCGAGCTTCGTCTGGAACGAGACGGTCGAGGCCCGACTGGCAAGCGGGCACACGGCCGAGGGCGCCTTCCTCACCCGCTCCCGGTACACGCACCCGAACGCCGCCTACACGCTCTACACCAGCGCCGAGGAGTACGCGCGGCTGCTCGTCGCGATGCTCGAGTCGGCGGAGTCGGGCACGCCGCTTCTCGAGCGTCGCACGGCGCGCGAGATGCTGCGCGGGCAGGTCGAGCTCGACGCCCGCGACCCGATCGAGCGGCCCGGTGCGGCGCAGGGGACAGCGGTGGCATGGGGGCTCGGCTGGTCGCTCAACCGCACGGCGGGCGGCACGATCTACCACCACAGCGGTGCCAACCGGACGGGCTTTCGCAGCTTCAGCCAGTTCTCGCCGCCGCGGCGCTCGGGCCTCGTGGTGTTGACCAACAGCCTCGGCGGCGGGGAGCTGTGGACCCGCCTCGTCGCCGCCGTCGGCGACCTCTGAGACGACGCGCGGCCCCGCCTCAGCTCGCGGGAGCGGCGGCCTCCCGGCACGCGCGCGCCAGCGCCGCGGCCGTCACTCCGCCGTGCGCGTCGTGCCAGACGGGGCTTCCGGAGCAGAGCAGGATCGCCTGGGGCGACTCGTGCCGGATGCCGAGACGCACGGCGATCGCCCGCGCGACCGGGCGGTCGCCGACCACGTCGACACGGTAGACCGGGACCTGCGGGTGCTCGCTGGCGAAGCGCTCGACCTCGCGCTCGGCGCGGAACGAGACCGGGCAGATGGGGCTGTGTTTGTAGACGACCGCCAGGGGCTCGGCGAGCGCGGCGTCGAGGGCTCCGGGAGTCGCGAGGTTGCGATCGGACATGCCGCGAGTCTAACGCCCGCCGGCGGCGCCCGGCTCGGGCAACGACCGAGGAGATGGCGCGCGAGGCGCCTACGGCGGCTGTCAGACCCGCTGCCGGCGCCCGCCCTGTGGCGTCCCTCGAGGCGGGTCACCGCGAGGTCGGCGACGCCGGATGGGGCCGTCTACTCCCAGCGCGCGAGCATCAACTCGAGCTCGTCGCGGTGCTTCGTCTCGTCGGCGATGAGGTTGTCGAGCTCAACGACCAGGCCGAACTCCTCGAGCGCCTCGGCCTGCTTGCGCCGCTTGATGTAGCGCGCAATCGTCGCCTTCTCGTCGGCGAGGGCGTTGATCAGCATCTGCCGCTCGTCCCGGGCCTGCTTCACCGGTGCGGGGACGGTCGCCGGGTCGCCGCCGAGGGCGACGATCTTGTCGCACAGCATCTGGGCGTGCAGCATCTCGTCCGGGATCTCGGCGGCGAAGAAGTTGCGCAGCTCCTGGCGCCAGGGGCCCTTCACCTCGCTGGCGTAGGTGCGGTAGGTGATGATCGCGGCGTACTCGTGGGCGAGATCCTCGTTGAGCCCGTCGACGAGCTCCTTCCTCTTCGTCTTGGCCACGCTGTCCTCCTGGGATCGGGTCCGGGTTCGGGGGCGGGTCCGCAGCCCCTCGTGCAAATCATACGCGGCCGGGCCCCGTTCGGCTCAGAACGGCGCGCCGAGCGCGAAGTACCAGCGGTCCTCGCCGGCGTCGGTGCGGCCGTAGGCGAGGTAGACCGGGCCGAGGAAGGTGTCGAGCCCGACGAACAGGCTGCCGGCGGTGACCAGGTCGTCGACGCCGGCCTGGTCGCGATCGAGCCAGACGTTGCCCGTCTCGAGCGAGGCCCCGAGGTAGAGCGGCAGCGCGAAGATCCGCGAGAGCTTGCCGCCGGTCTGGCGGTAGTACACCAACCGCGCGAGGGCGAAGTGGCGGCCGTAGAGGCTCTCCGGCACGGTCCCCGAGAGGTTGAGGAAGCCGCCGAGCGAGAAGAGCTCGGGCGGCGGCTCGGAGGAGAGCGTCGAGCCGCCGGCGAGGCCGCCGTAGAGGGTGTGCCGGCCGTGGCTCCCGGCGAGCATCAGGCTGCCCGCGGCGACCTCGGCGTCGCTGTCGGCGCCGAGCGCGGTGAGCGAGCGCGAGAGCTCGAGGAAGCCGCGGGCGCCGCGGCGCGGGAAGGCGACCGAATCGAAGGTGTCGGCGAGGAGCCGCAGGTAGAGGCGGGCGTCGTCGAACTCCTCCCCGCTCCGCTGGGCGGTCACCACCCGCGAGCGCAGGTCGCCGCTCTCGCGCTCGATGCCGAGCCGCGCCTCGCCCCACTCGCCCAGCTCCTGGCCGAGGTCGAGCGCTCCCGAGGTGGAGGTGCGCCGGAAGAGCGCGACGACGTCACCCTGCGCCGAGATCGGCACGTCCTCGCGCCGCACCTCGAGGCGGGGCGCGAAGAAGAAGCGGCCCAGCGAGACCGGCAGGTAGAGCTCCGAGCGCAGCAGCTGGTCGTCGCCGATGCGCAGGTCGGTGCGCCACTCGGCCCCCAGCGGCGACAGCTCGAGGACGTTGAGCCGCAACCCGAGGCTCCAGGCGGTGTCGCCCTGCAGGTCGTCGGCGAGCCCGAGCCCGAAGCGCAGGTAGCTCGTCCCCCGGCTCTTGCGCTGCGCCACGATGTCCAGCACCACGCCGTGGCGCTCGCCGGGGAGCAGCTCGTAGCCCACCTTCTCGAAGAGGTCGAGCCCGTAGAGCCGTTCGAGGTCGCGTTCGACCTGGGCGCGGTCGAAGAGCTTGCCGGGCCGCACCGTCATGCGGCGCGACAGCAGGGCGGTGTCGAGCCGGGTGTCGTGGGCGAGGCGGATCTCCTCGAGCTCCGGCGGCGAGGTGCTGCGCTGCGCCTTGCGCGCCGACCAGGCGGCCCAGGCCGCCGGCGATACCGCGAGCGGGGCGAGGGCGTCGCTGCGGGCCCGCGCTCCCGCTTCGCCCAGGGCGATGGCGTCGGCCGCTGCCGCGAAGTCGGTCGAGCGCAGCTCGCCGAGCTCGGGCAGGAGGGCGACGTCGCGGGCCCCGAGCGAGGCGAGCTGCCGGTTGGTCGAGTGGCGCATCAGGATGGTCAGCATCTGGTCGCCGATCCCCACCGCCGAGCCGAGCTCCTGCCGCGTGACCGGCCGGGCCGAGACGTCGACCGCCACGATGATCTCCGCTCCCGCCCGGCGCGCCACGTCGACCGGCAGGTTGTTGGCCACGCCGCCGTCGATCAGCAGCCGGTCGCCGCGCGTCACCGGGGCGAAGACCCCCGGCACCGCCATTCTGGCGCGGAGCGCCGAGACCAGATCGCCGCTGCCGATCACCACCTCCTCGCCGCTGACGATGTCGGTGGCCACGGCACGGAAGGGCACCGGGAGGAGGTCGAAGTTGTCGACGGTGGCGACGTGGAGGGTCATGGCGCGCAGCAGCGGCCCGAGGCGCTGGCCCTGGACGAGGCCGAGCGGCAGGGTCGCCCTGCCGTGTTGCAGGCCGATCCGGGGCCTCATGAACAGGCCGTCGTCGTCCTGGCGTCGCCGGAAGGCGAGCATCTCGCGCGGCGGCTTGTCGGCGAACGCCTGCGCCCAGTCGAGGCCGGCGATCCGCTCCTCGATCTCGGCGGCGGTCAGACCCGAGGCCCAGAGGCCGCCGACGATCGCGCCCATCGAGGTGCCGACCACGAAGTCCACCGGCACGTGCAGCTCCTCCAGGACCTTGAGCACCCCGAGGTGCGCCGCGCCCCGGCCGCCGCCACCGGAGAGGACCAGGCCGACGCGGGGCCGCGGTGCGGTCGGGGGGACGGCGGCCGGGGGGTGCCTCCCCGGCGACCGCGGTGCCCCCGAGCAGCAGCGTCACCAGCAGCGCCCGGGGAATGGACCGCCGCGCCCGGGACGCGGGGCGGGCGACGAGGGTGGGGCCCATCGCGCGTCAGTCTACCCGTCGCCCGGGCCAGCGGGCCGCCGGGTGGAGGAAAGATCAGTAGGAAGGAGGGCCGGCTGCTACAGAACGGGCCACACCGCCGTCCATCCCGACAGGTCACCCCATTCCCCGCCGTCGTTGTAGAAGGGCCGATCCGAGGCGACCCAGTCAGGGCTCGTGACGCCTCCGTAACCAGACGCGGTTCCCAGAAACAGGGTGTGACTGTTGCCGCTGTTGTCCGTGCTCGTCGTTCCGGAACCTTCGTCCAGCCACCACTCGGCGATCCGGCTGTCGATCGGGGTCCCTGCGTCCCACATCGCCGCGCGGATCTCCACCGCGCTGAGCGCCCGATCGTAGATCCGGATCTGGTCGATGCTCCCCTTCCAATAGGTAGCGCCGCCGAACAGGCTCGAGCCGACGAAGAGCTCCGTCGAGCTCGGGGTCGTCGGCAGTTGCGCGAGGTTCGACCCGGTCATGACGCCGTTCATCCACACCGTGACGAGACCGCCCGACAGGCGACCCGCGAGATGGACCCAGCGACCTGGCTCGATGGGCCAGACGGAGGTGGCCACCTGGGCGACGTCCTGGTCGTCGTTGAACGTCGCGAAAGCCGGCAGGTGAGAGTACGTTGCAGTGCTCAGCGCCCACCCCGTGTAGTTCATGTTCTTCGCCAGGATGAAGTTGTAGTAGGTCGTCGGAAGGAGATCGGGCTTGACCCAGACCATCACGGTGAAGTCGCCCGGCGGGTCGAGGTCGGGCGCGTCGGCAACGGCCGCGAAGTCGGCGACGCCGTCGTAGCGGAGCGCCTGGCCCTGGGCAAGCACCACCGCTGCCTGCAGTGCCGTCAACAGGATGAGCGTCATTCGGCGAAGACTGGTTCTCATGAGGTTCTCCCTTCGGCTGGCGGCTTGGTCACAACTGCCTTTCCCCCAACGGATCGGCTCGGAGCTCACTTCGGGGCGCTCCGGATTTCTCGGCTGCGGCCTCGGACCATGTGTGCGAGACCGGGAATCACGGCCTTCGCCTGCGCGGACTCCTCCTCGAGCCCGGACGCCGACCGGCAAAGCGGTCACCGTCCTTCGCGCAGAAACCCTCTCGCAGGAGGGTCTCCCGGTGTTCCCGCTCGTTTGAATGACTCTGGGATCGTAGCGGCGCATTCTGAGCCCGGACATGACGGTCGTCATGTCCGGGCTCAATCGAGCGGTTCCAGCAGGAGAGCGACCGCTGACCTCGAGGCTGCCGCGGCGCTGTGGCCGCATCCAGGCTCGGCTGGCTGAGCGGGAGGCCATCCGGTGCTCCCGTCTCCGCTCAGGGCGTGCAGGTGGCGAAGGCGTCCGTGTCCTGGATCGGCTGGAACTGCGAGCCCAGGGAGTTGCGATAGGTCCGCGCCTGCCCCGTCGAGGTATCGGTGACGGTCAGCGTCACCTCGACGTCCGTCAGCCCGGCACCGAAGACCCAGAAGCGCGGTGCGGACGGGAAACCGCACGCATCCAGCACCTTCACCACCAGCTCGACGTTGGCGTCGTTGAAGAACCAGAAGTAGCCCGTGTCGGCCGTGAGCTTGACGGCGTGTCCGTCTCCTGACTGCTGCTGAGCGGTCCGCCACCTCGCCTCGACCCTGAACCGGTTCTGGTTGAGGTAGAGGGCCGTGTCGGACGGAGCGTCCGGGTCGCCGACCCGCGCCGGGGTGGAGTGAGCCGCAAGGTCAGCGGGCGAGCTCGCGCCCTGCGACAGGGTCGTTCCCGCCGCGGTCCCGGCCTCGCCGGCGCCGCAGGTCGCGAAGGTTCCGGTGTCCTGGATCGGAGCGAACGGCGTTCCCATCGGGTTGACGTAGTCGTGGACCTGGCCGCTCGCCATGTCCGTGACGGTCATCGTCACGGCGACATCGGTCAGGCCCGCGGAGAAGATCCAGAACCTGGGCGAGCCCGGGAAGCCGCAGGCGTCGAGGACCTTGATCAGGGTCTCGAGGTTGTCCGGACCGAAGAACCAGAAGTAGCCCGTGTCGGCCGTCAGCTGGTGGGCCTGCCCGAGCCCGTTCTCGCCGCTCAGGGTGACCCAGGAGGCCTCGACGCGGAACCTGCTGCTCTGCAGGCAGAGGTGGGTCGGATCCGCCGTGCAGGTCGCGGTCGGCGCGCTGGCGCGAGAGTACGAGAGGACGTTGCCGCTGGCGTCGAGCGCGAACTGGTAGCGGGTGCCGCGCCAGTCCAGGCGGTTGACGTGCCCGACGGCATCGCGGCCGAGCGCGACCGCCCACCGGTCGATCCGCGCCGGGGCCGCCGTGCTGGTGACCCGGTAGAACAGCGTCTCGCCACCGCCGCGCGAGTAGACGTCGGCGAAGAAGAGGAACTGGTTCAGCGGTTCCCGCCTGCCGCTGTCGAATCGGGCCAGCGCGACTTCGAGGAGCTTCGCAGACTCGGTGAACCACGCGTTCGCGGTGGAGGCGAACAGCTCGCCGGGGTAGTCGCGGAAGAAGCACTCGGGCAGCGGTCGCAGGTAGTTCAGGGAATCACAGCCCGCTTGGGCGAGGAGCTGGGACCTCCGGAGCGCGCGCGCCGGATCGCGCGCCACCCAGTGGCCGTCCACGATGTGATTCAGCTCGTGGTCCAGCGCGCCGGTGAAAAGGTCCGACTCGCCGGGGGGAACCTCCGGCGGAAACGGATTGGCCACTGCGGCGCCGATCGGCGCCGAGAATGAGTTGACGGCCCCACCCTTGCCCGAGAAGAACTCCGACCACCCGAGCTCGGGCGGAAGGCCGGGCCATGCGTCGTCGGGGTTCTGGATGAGCGAGACGAACGCGATCCTCCGAAGGTCGTGGAGCTCCCCCGGCACCGATCGCAGGAGGTCGGCGAGGTAGGCCTTCTGGCTCGCGTCCAGGCCGGCGTTGTCCATGACCAGGATGCGGTGATCGCGAAGGAGCTCGGTCAGTGCGGGTGGGAAGTGGCCCGCGGTGGCGATCTCGGATCGGACGGCGGAGGTGTCGGGGGCCGCTTGCAGCCAGATATTGAAGAGTCGCTCGCGCGCGAAGGCGAAGTACGACGCCACCTCCGGATCGTGGCGCCGGTCCTTGCGCAAGGACGCCTCCGCCGCGACGCCAGTTCGATCGCGAAGGAGCGCGGAGAAGAAGGCGTGGAGCTCGGCGCGGCCGGGGTCGTCGGGCCGGCTCAGGCTGGCGATCGCCGACGCGGCCTGGAGAGCCCCGAGGTAGCTCCGGCGCAGCGCGGCGTCGGCCTGGAATGCGGCCGGCAGGTCGGAAGGATGGGCGGCGTGCGCGGCGAGCAGGCGCTCCTCGATCGATACGGGGTCGGCGTAGAGCAACGACGCCTGGGGGTGGAAGAGGTGGAATTGGGGGGTATACGGGCCGGCGAAGTTGTCCGTGGGGTCGGTCACGGTGTCGCGCGCGAAGAGGATCCCGAAGGCTTCGGCGAGGTCGCCGAGAGGCCAGGGGCCGGCCGTCGACACCGGCCACCCGAGGCCGGTGAGCAGCAGCCCGCCGCCGCCGTCGACGTAGGCGCGGAGCGCCGCGATCTCGGCGGCGGTGAAGGGCGCACCGAAGGCATGGGAGACGACGACGAAACGCTTGCCTGCGAGACCGGCGGCGGTGACCGGGCTCGCGATGTCGGACAGGGAGTACCCCTGCCCGAGCCAGACGTCGAGGACCTGGCTCTCCGGCCATTCCCCGTGGCCGGTGGTGAGCCCGACGACGCCGGGCGATCCCCCCGACAGGAAGGTCGCGAAATTCTGCGTCAGCCTCCGGTTGTCGAGCTGGTCGAGGCTGATCCCCCAGCCGTTCCATTGCGCGGCCACGATCCGTCCGCTGCCCGACGTGCGGGCGGCGACGACGCAAGAGGACAGGGAGGCGTCGGTGTCGCCGCTGACGATCGACGCCCAGTCGGAGGTGCGGGCGACGAGCGAGCTCACCTGGTAGGGAGTGCCGGTTCGCGACACGCCGGCCACCAGGGGAGCGTAGCTCGTCGCGGCGAGGGCGCGGGACGGTAGAATCGCCAAGAGAGCGGCCGCCAGGAGCGGAACGAGTGCGTGGGAGCGGCGCGGGGTCGAAGTTGGAATCGTCATGGCTTGCCTCCTCGTGCGTTCGTCTGCCGCTCCGGGGGCGCTCTCGGGGACCGGGTTTCGGAGGTCGTCCGCCCGATCGGCGGCCGCCCAACGCGCTGCCGGCAGCCCACTTCGCCCCGCGAGTCGATCCGGTAAAGGAGCGTGATGCTAGCGAGGTCCGCGGCGTCCGGGGCATGATGGTCGTCATGCCGGCCCGATCTGCCCCAGAGAAGGGTGCCGGAGGCGCCGCAGCGCCGACGGACAGCTCAACATGCACCAGCCCGACGAAGGGCTCCCGAGAGTGCGGAAAGAAGCTCGTCCCCGAAAGGGACACCGTCGAGAAGAAAGGCCAGCGCGCGTCCATGGACCGAAAAGACCCTGACCGGGCCGACCGACTCATAGAAGCCGTCTTTCGCCGGACATGACGGCCGTCATCGCGGACTTGCTAAGTCCGAGTTAGCCTGAACGGGATCCCGAAAGGAGTCCCGATGAAGCTCACCCCCACGTCTCTCGTCTCCCTGCTGACCCTGCTCGCGGTCGCCCCGGTGCTCGCCGCCGAGCCCGCGCCCGCTTCGACGACCACTCCGGCGACCTGTGTCGGCTGCCACGCGGAGACGACCCCCGGCGTCGTCGCCGACTGGAAGCTCTCGAAGCACGCCGGCGCCGACGTCGACTGCTCGGCCTGCCACGGCGAGGAGCACACCTCCGCCGCCGACGCCGCGGAGGCGAAGATCCCCACCCCCGAGACCTGCGCGACCTGCCACGAGGAGCGCGTCGCCCAGTACAAGAAGGGCAAGCACGCCGCCGCCTGGGCCTCGGTCAAGGCGATGCCGACGGCGCACTGGCAGCCGATGGCGATGATCGACGGCCAGAAGGGCTGCGGCGGCTGCCACAAGATCGGCGTCAAGAGCGAGGCGGAGATCGCCGCGCTGTCGAAGAGTTCGGGCGGCTACGGCGTCGCCTCCTGCGACGCCTGCCACACCCGGCACACCTTCTCGGTGGCCGAGGCCCGCCAGCCGCAAGCCTGCCAGACCTGCCACATGGGCTTCGATCACCCGCAGTGGGAGATGTACTCGTCGTCCAAGCACGGCGTGCGCCACGCGCTCAAGCAGCTCGACGTGCTGCCGGAGAGCGCCGCGGCCCCCACCTGCCAGACCTGTCACATGGCCGACGGCGACCACGAGGTCCGCACCGCCTGGGGCTTCCTCGCCGTGCGCCTGCCGATGCCGGCGGATCCACAGTGGGCAGCCGACCGTGCCGTCATCCTCCAGGGGCTCGGCGTGCTCGACCCCGACGGCAAGCCGACCGGCCGCCTCGAGGTGGTGCAGGCCGCCGATGTCGCACGGCTGACCCAGGAGGCCTGGCAGAAGGAGCGCGACGAGATGCTCGGCATCTGCGCCAAGTGCCACGCGCCGGCCTTTGCCCAGCAACAGCTCGCGCAGGGCGACGAGATGATCCGTCAGGCCGATCACCTGATGGCCGAGGCGCTGCGGGAGGTTGCCGCGCTCTACCGAGACGGCGTGCTCGCCAAGCCGGCGCACTACGCCTCGGCGTTCCCCGATCTGCTCACCTTCCACGACACGCCGACGTCGATCGAGCAGAAGCTCTGGGTGATGTTCCTCGAGCACCGGATGCGCGCCTTCCAGGGCACCTTCCACGCCAGCCCCGACTACGCCCTCTGGTACGGCTGGAGCGAGATGCAGCGCGACCTCGTCGAGATCCGCGACGAGGCGGCGCGCCTGCGCCGCGAGCATGGGGCGGCGCCGGCGAGCAAGCCGGCGACGGCCGGCCGGTAGCGTCGGTGAGCCGGGAGCCGGCCGCTCCCGGCTCGTTCTGCCTCGGGAGGGACGAGAGGTCGCGCAGGCCTCTCGACCGGCGACGATCCTCCGGGCGCCGAGCGGTGACGAGGCGGCGCGAGGGAGTCGCCGGCGACGCGTCGCCGCGCGGTGAGCCTCCGCGCACGAATCCCGTAGCGCGCTCCGGTAGGATCTCGACATGCCGACGAGCCGACCCGCGATCGAACGCCGCCGCCGCCGAGCCCTGACGCTGCTGCTCGGAATGACCTGCGGCGCGACGGCGATCGCCGAACGCGCGCCGACCGGCACGCCGTCGGCTCCGCCGGCCACGGTCGGGTCGATCTGCATCGCGGCATTCCACCCGGATCCGGGTCACGGTCCGTCGATGGACCTCCCGGGTCCCGGTCCGGACTCCCACTACACCTTCCGGGTCGACGGCGGCGAGCCGGTCACGCTCGCCGTCGGTGAGCGCCACCGATTCGACGATGTGCGCGCCGATCGACGCGTGGTGATCGCCGTCCGTCTCGACGGCAAGCCGACCGAGTCGCTGCGTGTCGACCTCGGCAACGAGCCCGAGCACCGGCTCTGCCTCGTCCTGCGGCGCGGTTACTGGCATTGGGTCGACGGCCTTCTCGAGACGTCACGCGGATGCACCTGCTGGCAGGACGAACCGGCGCCGCCCCCCGCCTCCGCGAGCTCGGGAGCCGCACCGCGGCAGGCGATCTGACAGAGATCTGACGGTCCATCGCCGGTCGCGGCCGTCAGAATGCGTCCTTCGAGAAGGCCACGAAGGAGGCTCCGTCATGTCCGCGGCGACCCGCACCGTGATCGTCGGCAATGCCAGTCATGTCCCCTCGCGCGTCGTGCCGAACGCCGAGTTCCTCGCCAGCCGGCTTCTCGACACGGACGGCCGTCCGTTCGCCAAGAGCAACGAGGAGATCGTCGGCCAGCTCGAGGCGATCACCGGCATCCGCGAGCGGCGCTGGGCCGAGGACGGCCAGGTCGCCTCCGATCTCGGACTGCTCGCCGCACGGGCCGCTCTGGAGAGCTCGGGCGTCGATCCGGAGAGCCTCGATCTCTTGATCGTCGCCCACAACTTCGGCGACGTGCGCAACGACAACCGCCGCTCCGACTTCGTGCCCAGCCTCGCCGCGCGGGTCAAGCAGGGCCTCGGGATCGCCAACCCGTGGTGCGTCGCTTTCGACGTCGCCTTCGGCTGTCCGGGCTGGTTGCACGGGATCCTGCTGGCGCACGACGCGATCGTCGCCGGTCGTGCGCGCCGGGCGATGGTGGTCGGCACCGAGACGCTCTCGCGCATCTCCGACCCGCACGACCGCGACGGGATGATTTACTCCGACGGCGCCGGCGCGACGATCCTCGAAGCGCGCGCGGCGCAGAGTGCCAGCGACCTCTCCGGCATCCTCGCCTCGGTCACCCGTTCGGACACGCGCGAGCACGCCCGCCTGCTCTGGATGGGCGAGTCGTACGACCGCCAGCGGCTGGGCGGCGACCTCTTCCTCAAGATGAACGGCCGCAAGCTCTACAAGTACGCCTGCCAGGTGGTGCCGGAGGTGGTGGTCAAGGCGCTCGCCGCCGCGGGCGTCGAGCTCGGGCAGGTGCGCAAGATCCTGATCCACCAGGCCAACGAGAAGATGGACGAGGCGATCGTGCGGCGCGTCTTCGAGCTCTGCGGTCGTGGCGACGTCACCGACGAGGAGATCCGCGCGGTGATGCCGATGATCATCTCCTGGCTCGGCAACAGCTCGGTGGCGACGATCCCGACGCTGCTCGACCTGCTCGTGCGCGGCGAGCTCGACGGCCACACGCTCGAAGGCGGCGACGTCGTCGTCTTCGCCTCCGTCGGTGCCGGGATGAACGCCAACGCGATGGTCTACCGCGTGCCGCGGTAAGGCTCGGCTCGCTGAACGCGAGAGTCGATCGTCACCCGCCAGGCTCGGGCCAGGGCAGGTGCGGGTCGACGCGACAGCCGCAGCCGTCCCACATGCGGTCGTAGGTGGCGAGGCGTGCGGCGAGGAAGCGCTCGGCGGCGGCGCGGTCGTCGAGGCGACGCACCACGGCCGTGCCGTGCGGATCGTGCTCCTGCGCCAGGACGACGTCGCCGAGCCGCAGCAGGCGGATCGGCCCCTGGACCGAGCTGTCTTCCTCGCGCCAGGTCTCGGCCGCTGCGAGCAGCTCCCCGAGCTCGCCGGCGGAGAGGACCCGGGCTCGGCCCGGCTGGAACGTTCGCGCTTCGTCGGGGGTCATCACCGTCGCCTCCTGCGGGCCGTCCTCGTGAGGTCCCGCTGAACGATTGGAGACCGGCAGCGGTCGCGAGGTTCCCGTTTCGGCCGGAGGCGACTGTCCGATCCGGTGCCTGCCGCGACGGGCGGTAGCGAGGGGACGCGACCGGATCAGCGCGTCGTGTGGGGTGCGCTCGCCGCCCAGGTGTCGAGACGCTCGGCAAGGTAGGGGAAGAACGGGTTCCAGGTCAGTCGCATGAGCTGTTCGACCGGGACGACGAGAACGCCCTTCTCGCCGCGCGGCTCGAGGGCACCGAGGCGGAGGCCTGGGCCTTCGCGGCCGTAGAGCGGGTCGTCGGGCGGGAAGGGCAGGGCAACGTGGGAGAGCGAGTGGACTTGCGACGGCCAGGCGAGCCCGAGCGGACGATCGTGGCCGTCGCGCTGCTCGACCACCGCGGTCGTCGCCGGCGAGGCGTTGGTGACGACCGTCAGCCGCGCCCCTCGCGCCGTGGCGACCCGCAGCTCCTTGAGTCGCTCGGGCCCCGGCTGTTGGAGGAAGGGGCGAAAGTCCGAGGAGCGGTTGAGGTCGAAGATCACCAGCTCGTGGTGCGCGCCCGGCAGATGGGCGAAGAGGTGTGAGGCCACGGCGAGGGTCGAGACCGTCGAGTCGGCGAGCGACTGGAAGGCGAGAACCGGCGGCAGTGCGTCGAGGCGGTGGTCGGACTCGGCGCGAGCGAGGCGCGCGGCGAGCGCATCGGTGAGCGCGGCGCTCTCACGCGCCGCCTGCAGCGGGAACGACGTGTACTTGAACGGCAGGTACTCGGGGAGAATCTCGTACCAGCCCGACTGCTCGAGGCCGGGGACGATGGCGAGCGAGCCGAAGAGCCTGCCGATCCGCGCCGCCGGACTGACTGCGACCATCGGCGAGAGGAGCAGGACCGCATCGGGGCGCGGCAGATCGGCCGACCCGGCGTCGGCGGGCTCGAGCGACTCGAGGGCGAGGAGCATGGCGAGCGCTGCGCCGTTCGAGTAGCCGACGACGAGCAGCGGCTTGTCGGGGCCGATCGTCGCGCGCACGTGACGCATGCCGAGACGCGCGGCGGCCAGCCAGTCCTCCCAGCGCGCGGTGGTCAGCGCCGCGGGGACGGTGCCGTGGCCCGGCAGGCGGATGGCGAGCGAGACGACGCCGCCGGCGGCGAGCCGATCGGCCACCGCGTGCAGGCTGTAGGGCGCGTCGGTCAAGCCGTGGAGCAGCAACGCACCGGCGCGCGGCGGCCCCTGCCAGGGGGCGTGGGGAGCGACCTCACGGGTGCGATTGCCGTCGATCGCGAAGCGTGACGGGTGGAGCGGCCCGTCCGGGTTGTAGCGACTCGTGGCGAGCCGCGCGGTGGGCGAGGGGTCGTCGGCGAGCGTCGTCGCCACCTCGCGGAAGAGCACCGACTCGCGCTCGAGATAGTCGGCGAGCGAATCCATCCGCGCGATGCCCGCCGCGGTCACCTCGCCGCGTGGCACCAGCCGGTGCCAGGGCTCAAGCGGCGGCATGCCGCGCGCGTCGACCGCCCGCACGACGAGCACGGTGACCGCCACGGTCGCGGCGAGGGCGAGCGCGCGGACCGCGAGACGGAGCGCCGATCGGAGGAATGGGGCCGGAACGCCGCGCCGGGCCGCAGAGGGGTGCTCGATGGCGGCAGATGCTAGCAGGGGTCGCTCGCCGACCGAGGTCCGGCCTGCCCTTCCGGTGCGGGCTCGCGGCCCTTCTCCCACCCCGCGGGGTGGGGTCGACCTGATCTCGGTCATGTACGTTGACGGCACATCCTCGTAAGGTCCCACTCGTCGCTGCAGGTGGTCGCAGGGAGCACAAGGAGCGGAGTGGCCGGGTCCCGGACCCGGCGCGAAAAGGAGTCGCGATGCCGTTGACGGTGCGATTGCCCGACCTCGAGCACTGGAAGGCCCAGGTCAAGTGTCAGGCGGGATGCCCGGTGGCGACCGATGCGGGGCGCTACGTCCAGCTCGTCGCCGAGGGGCGCCCGGAGGAGGCCTACCTGGTGGCGCGTGCGCCCAACCCTTTCGCCTCGATCTGCGGGCGCGTCTGTGCGGCCCCCTGCGAGGACGCCTGCCGCCGCGGCGCCATCGATGCCCCGGTGGCGATCCGCGCCCTCAAGCGCTACGTCTGCGAGCGCTTCGGCGTCGAGTCGATGCAGCCGGGGACGCAGGACCGGCTGCTCACGACGCCGATCGAGGAGGGGAACCGCTACGCGGGTCATCTGCCGCTCCTCCCGGTGCTCGGCGAAGCGCCGCGCGACCCCGCCTTCGAGGCGCTCGCCGCGACCCGGCCCGGCGCCGGGCGGAAGGTGGCGGTGGTCGGCGCCGGGCCCGCCGGGCTGGCGGCGGCGCACGACCTCGCGCTGCTCGGCTACCGGGTCACCGTCTTCGAGGCGGCCGACGAGCCGGGCGGCATGGTGCGCTTCGGCATCCCCGAGTACCGTCTGCCGCGCACCGTCATCCGGGCCGAGATCGACAAGATCGCCGGCCTCGGCGTCGAGATCCGGCTGCGCACGCCGCTCACCCCGGGCTACGGCCTGCAGGAGCTCCGGGCCGAAGGGTACGAGGCGTTCTTCCTCGCCGCCGGGGTCTCCAAGGGGCGCGACCTGCAGCTGCCGGGCGTGGAGCTCGACGGCGTGGTCAAGGCGGTCGACTTCCTGCTCAACGTCAACCGCGGCTACCGGATGGAGCTCGGCCGGCGCGTGGTGGTGATCGGCGGCGGCTTCGTCGCCTTCGACGCGGCGCGCACCGCCCTGCGCCTCGGTCGCACCGAGGAGCCGCAGGGGCTCGGCGAGCTCGACCGCGAGGAGGACGCGCGGATGAAGGAGGCCTTCGACTCGGCGCGCGCCGCACTGCGCTCGGGTGCTTCCGAGGTCACCCTGGTCTCGCTCGAGACCTTCGACGAGATGCCGGTGCTGCGCACCACGCAGGGGCACGAGGAGTTCGAGGAGGCGCAACGCGAAGGGGTCTCCTTCCTCACCCGCCGTGGCCCGGCACGCTTCGAGGGCGCGGGCCGGCTGCGGTCGGTGGCCCTGCGCAAGGTGCTCTCGGTCTTCGACGCCAACGGACGCTTCGCCCCGGCCTACGACGACGCCGACATGCTCGACCTGCCGGCCGACGCCTGCATCCTGGCGATCGGCCAGCGCCCCGACCTGTCGTTCCTGCAGCCGGCCGACGGCGTCGAGCTCTCGCCGGGCGGGACGATCCGGGTCGACCCCGAGACGCTCGCCACCAGCGCGCCGCGGATCTTCGCCGGCGGCGACGTGGCCTTCGGCCCGCGCAACCTGATCGAGGGGGTGGCCAACGGCAAGCGCGCGGCGCGCTCCATCCACCGCGTGCTCGCCGGCGAGCGCGCCAGGCTCGAGGTGACGGTCGACGTCGAGAAACTGCCGACCGCCACCTACCGCATGGCGGCCGGCTTCGAGGTGCTCGACCGCGAGACGCCGCCGACCCTCGACGTCGGACGCCGCACCGGCATCGCCGAGGTCGAGGTGGGCTACGACCGCGTGGCGGCCGAGCGCCAGGCGGCGCGCTGCCTGGTCTGCCACGTGCAGACCATCTACGACCCGGAGGCCTGCGTGCTCTGTGGCCGCTGCGTCGACGTCTGCCCCGAGCACTGCCTGGCGCTCGTCCCCTACGAGGAGATCGAGCTGCCGGCGGCGGAGCGCGCGGCGCTCGCCGCGAGCGCAGCAGGGGGGGGGCTGCCGCTGTCGGCGATGTTGAAGGACGACGAGCGCTGCATCCGCTGCGGGCTCTGCGCGGTGCGCTGCCCGACCGACGCGATGACCATGGAGCGTTTCACCATCACCGAACGATGGGCCGCCGCCCGCGCCGGCGACGCCCCCGAGGAGGGTGCATGAGCGACAAGCCGGACCGCCGCGAGTTCCTGCTGAAAGTCGGCACGGGGGCCGGGATCGCCGCCCTGGGCGGGCAGGCGATCGCCTCGCTGCGCTCGCTGGTCCCCAACGTCTCCTACGATGCGCCGACCACGGTCAAGCTCGGCGCGGCGCAGGAGTTCCCCGACGGACTGAAGTACCTGCCCGACCAGCGGCTCTTCGTCTTCCGCGAGGGCAACACCTTCCACGCCATCTCGGCGGTCTGTACCCACCTCGGCTGCACGGTGCGCGCCGAGGCGCTGTCGCGCCCGGAGGAGAGCGAGACCGGCGGCCAGAGCATGCGCCTCACCCACCGCTTCCTCTGTCCGTGTCACGGCTCGACCTACAAGGGCGACGGCACCAACGTCTCCGGGCCGGCGCCGAAGCCGCTCGCCTGGTACCGGCTGTCGGTCGCCCCCGACGACGGCCAGCTGGTCGTCGACCTCGCCGATCCGGTCGGCCAGGACTTCCGTCTCACCACGGCCTGAGGAGCGTCATGAGCGAGCCGACCGGAAGCCCCGCGCCCGCGAGCGCCCCCAACGTCCACGCCAAGCCGCTCTGGAGCCTGCGCCCGCGCTCCGACCGCGAGGCCGGCGATGCCGTGGTCTCGAACTTCGCGCTGCACTGGTTCCCCGCCAAGGTCTCGAAGGCGTCGCTCGACTGGAGCTACTCCTTCTGGCTCGGCACCGCCTCGGCGGCCCTGCTGCTGCTGCTCGTGCTCTCGGGGATGCCGCTGCTCTTCCTCTACATCCCCTCGGTCGAGCGCGCCTACGCCTCGGTCAAGGACATCGAGCACGTGGTCTCCTTCGGCTCGTGGATCCGCGCCGTGCACCGGCTCTCGGCGCACCTCATGGTGGCGGTGGTCTTCCTCCACCTCGCCCGCGTCTTCCTCACCGGCGCCTACAAGAACGGCGTCGGGCGCGGCCAGCGGCGCGAGTGGAACTGGGTGATCGGGGTGGTGATGTTGCTCGTCACCCTCTTCCTCTCGTTCACCGGCTACCTGCTGCCGTGGGACCAGCTCGCCTACTGGGCGGTGACCGTCGGCACCAACATCGCCTCCTCGGTGCCGCTGGTCGGCGAGTCGATGCGCGAGTTGCTGCTCGGCGGCCGGACGATCGAGCAGCCGACGCTGATCCGCTTCTACGTGCTGCACGTCATCGCGCTGCCCGGCCTGCTGGGGATCCTCTTCCTCTACCACATGTGGCGGGTGCGCAAGGACGGCGGGCTGGCGCGCAGCGACCGCGAGGGGCTGCTCGCCGAAGCGACGGTGGTGCCGGCGGCGCCGACCAAGACCTACACCCTGCTGGGCGTCGCGCGCGGCACCGCGCCGGCCATCCGGGCGCGCTCGCTCGAGGCGCCCGAGACCACCGTCAACTCCGTCCCCGACCTGGTGCGGCGGGCGGCGATCGTGGTGCTGGCGACCTTCGCCGTCGTCGGCATCCTCGCGGTGCTCATCCCGTCGCCGCTCGAGGAGCCGGCCAACCCGATGGTGACGCCGAACCCGGCGAAGGCCCCCTGGTACTTCCTCTGGCTGCAGGAGGTGGTGACCGACACCACGCTCCACGTCGGGTCGTTCACCGTCAACGGCGCGCTCATCGGCGGGGTGATCCTGCCCGGTCTGCTCCTCGCCCTGATGACCTTCTGGCCCTGGCTCGACCGCAGTCCGCGCGACGCCGCCGGCTGGTGGTTCCCGCAAAGCCGGCGGACGCAGAACTGGATCTTCCTCGCCCTCTGCCTGGCGGTGGTCCTGCTGACCATCCTGGGCACCTTCATGCGCGGACCGTACTGGCACTTCTTCTGGCCCTGGGAGACCTGGCCGGAGATTCCGGGGAGGATCTGAGATGGAAAAGCGCACCAACTCCCCCTACCCGAAGCTCGACCGGCCGATCCTCGCCCTGGTGGGCGTGGCGCTCGTCGCCGGCACCGTGCTCTTCGCCTGGAGCGACCGCCAGCATGACTGGCGCTACTACCAGTACGAATTTCGCGCGATGGTGAGCGAGAAGTTCGGCGCCGAGAAGGCGGCGACCGTGCCGGCCGGGGTGCAGCAGCACTGGATCGCCGGCCTCGGCCGCGCCGACCGCTGCGTGACCTGCCATCAAGCGGTCTCCTGGAAGGGCTTCGAGACGGCGGAGAACCCCTGGAAGACCCATCCGGTCGAGCCGCTGCGGACCCACCCGGTGGAGAAGTTCGGCTGCACCTCCTGCCACGGCGGGCAGGGCTGGGCGATCGACACCGACCCGGCGCACGGGCAGGTCGCGCACTGGGAGGAGCCGCTGCTCGGCCGGACGCTCGGCGAGGAGTACTCGCTCGCCGCCGATCCCGGGAGCCTGATCGAGATGAACTGCAACGTCTGCCACCGCTACGACCGCGAGACGGCGGGCATGACGGAGATCAACCGCGCCAAGGCGCTGCTCGCCGAGAAGGGCTGCCGCGCCTGCCACGTGATCAACGGGCGCGGCGGCACGATCGGGCCCGACCTGACCTGGGTGGGCGACAAGGCGCCGGAGCAGTACGACTTCAGCCGCCTCTCGGGTCAGACCACCTCGTTCGCCTGGCACGTCGCGCACCTCAAGGACCCGCGCGCCCTGGTCACCGAGACGGTGATGCCGAACTTCCACCTCTCGACCCGCGACGCCCAGGCCCTCGCGATGCTGATCCTCTCCTGGCGCCGGGCGGAGGTGCCCGCGGCCTATCTCGCCGGTGCGCCGCGCAGCGACGCACGGACCGCCGAGGAAGCGGTGGCCGAGAAGGCGATGGAGAGCGGCCCGGGCGCCTGGTTCGTCAAGACCGGCTGCTTCGTCTGCCACTCGATCTCGGTCTACGGCGTGAAGAGCCCGGCGCAGATCGGTCCCGACCTCTCGACCGCGGTCGAGGACGTCCAGTCGCGTTTCGGGCGCACGCTCGACGACTTCCTGCGTGAGCCCACCGGCACCATGGCGGTGGTGCTGTCGCGCCAGATCATCCTTACCCCGGAGCAGAAGGCGACGGCCGTCGAGAAGCTGCGCGCGGCGTTCGCCGAGCACCAGCGGCGGAAGGCCGCCGGGGTGGACGACGCCAATTCCACCGCGGGCCACTGAGGCGCGCGGCACCTTCGGCACCAAGGGGGGAGAACGATGAACAGGAGCGATCGCAAGTTGTGGCTCGGGGGGCTGGTGGCCGTGCTGGTCGTGGCCCTGGCCGCCTGGGCGTGCGCGCCCAAGGCGCCGAAGCGCGGCAAGGCTGGCGGCACGGAGGGCAAGTCGGACATCGCGCAGGCGGCGATGAAGACCTACGTGCCGCCCGGCGACCTCGACGAGTACTACATGTTCGCCTCCGGCGGCCACTCGGGCCAGGTGTACGTCTACGGCCTGCCGTCGATGCGGCACCTGTCGACCATCCCGGTCTACACGCCCTACCCGGCGACCGGCTACGGCTTCGACGACGAGTCGAAGGCGATGCTCGGTGGCCTCACCTGGGGCGACGTCCACCATCCTTCGCTCTCGGAGACCAAGGGCGACTACGACGGCCGCTGGCTCTTCGTCAACGACATGAACGGCCGGGTGGCGCGCATCGACCTGCGCGACTTCAAGACCAAGCAGATCTTCGGCCCGGTGCCCAACGTCTCGGGCAACCACGCCGCCGCCTTCGTGACGCCCAACACCGAGTACTCGATGATGGCCTCGCGCTTCTCGATCCCGCTGCCCAAGGGCACGGCGGCGATGCCGAGCGACTACGCCGGCAAGTACAAGGGGGTGGTCGCCGGGATCAAGATCGACCCGCAGAGCGGCGAGATGTCGCTCGGCTGGCAGATCCTGATGCCGCCGTTCGACTACGACCTCGGCGACGCCGGCAAGCTCGCCTCCGACGGCTGGATGTTCTGGACCAGCTACAACACCGAGCGCGCCAGCGGCCAGCTCGAGGTGACCTCGACGCAGAAGGACCGCGACTACATCGTGGCGATCGACTGGCGCGCGGCGGAGAAGGCGGCAGCCGCGGGCCAGGGCGACATGCTGGGCGGGGTCAAGGTGATCGACCCGGCGAAGGTGCCGGGGATCGTCTACCTGATGCCCTGCGGCAAGTCGCCGCACGGCGTCGACGTCTCGCCCGACGGCAGGTACGTCATCGGCTCGGGCAAGCTCCAGGGCGTCACCACGGTGTTCAACTTCGAGAAGGTCCAGACGGCGATCCGCAACAAGGACTTCGCGGGCGAGGAGGACGGCATCCCGGTCCTCAAGTACGAGTCGATCAAGGACGCCGAGGTGCCGGTCGGCCTCGGGCCGCTGCACACCCAGTTCGACGACCAGGGCTACGCCTACACCTCGCTCTTCGTCGACTCGGCGATCGCAAAATGGAAGCTCGGCACCTGGGAGGTCATCGACAAGGTGCCGATGTCCTACTCGATCGGCCACCTCGCCGCGGCCGAGGGCGACACGGTGAGCCCGGACGGCAAGTACCTGGTGGGCCTGAACAAGCTCTCGCACGGCCGGCACCTGTCGGTGGGCCCGTCGCAGCCGGAGGCCTCGCAGCTGGTGGACATCTCGGAGGAGAAGATGAAGCTTCTCTACGACGCCTTCACCGAGCCCGAGCCGCACTACGCGCAGATCGTCAAGGCCGACAAGCTCAAGCCGATCGAGGTCTACCCGAAGGAGGAGAACCACCATCCGCTGGCCATCTGGGACAAGGCCCAGGCCGGCGTGACGCGCAACGGCAACGAGGTGCTGGTGAAGATGGTGGCGGTGCGCTCGACCCTCTGGCCGACCGAGTTCGCGGTCAACCAAGGCGACACGGTCAAGATCGCCATCACCAACATCGAGCAGACCACCGACGAGCTCCACGGCCTCGGGCTGCTCGACTACAACCTCAACATCGTGGTCGACCCGGGCGAGACCAAGACGGTCACCTTCAAGGTCGACAAGGCGGGAGTCTTCCCGTACTACTGCACGAACTTCTGCTCGGCGCTGCATCAGGAGATGCAGGGCTACATGGTGGTCAACCCGCGCTAGAGCGGGCCTGCCGGGCGGCGGGGCGGACCCGCTCCGTCGCCCGCGTTGACGTTGCGAAAGGAGCCCTCCGATGGACGAGCCCGTAGCGCCCCAGACCCGGTGGATCGACCGGCCGCTCCGTCGTCTGCCGCGCACCCTGCTGGTCACCGCGGCGCTGCTGACCCTCACGGTGGCGCTCTTTCCGCTCTGGAGCCTGACGATGTTCGCGCCGCAGTACCCGGACGGGCTGCGGCTCTACATCTACAGCTACAAGCTCGACGGCGACAACGCCGGGCAGGACGTCAAGGAGATCAACGTCCTCAACCACTACATCGGCATGCGCGACCTGGTCACCGCGGACTTCGGCGAGTTCAAGTGGATGCCCTTCGTCATCGGCGCGCTGGCGCTGCTCTTCCTGCGGGCGGCGGTGCACGCCCACCTCGGGGACCTGCTCGACGTCACCGTGCTCTACGTCTACTTCGCGCTCTTCTCGCTCTGGTCGTTCGGCTACAAGATGTACCACTATGGCCACGACCTCGCGCCGACCGCGGCGGTGAAGGTCGACCCCTTCATGCCCCCGATGTTCGGCTACAAGAAGCTGGCGAACTTCGACGTCTGGTCCTACCCCGGCGTGGCCTCCTACGCGCTCATGGCCATCGGCGTGGCCCTGGTTCTCGCTCTCGCGCTGGCTTGGCGCCAGGCGCGGCGGGAAGGGCAGGCGCTCTGATCGCGCGGAGGCCGGTCATGCGCGCGCGCCTGCTGGCCCTGGCGGTCGGCGCCCTGGTCGCCGCCGGCGGCGCGTCGGCCGACGAGGCGGCGCCGCCGGCACAGAACCTCGAGGGCCGGCCGGGGGTCTCGGAGACCTCGCCGCTGCAGGCGCGGATTGACGCGGCCGCCCCGGGCGCCACGGTCGAGGTCGCGGCCGGCACGTGGACCGGCGACCTGTGGATCGACAAGCCGCTGCGGCTGGTGGGCCGCGGCCGCCCCCGCCTGGTCGGCTCGAGCCGCGGCAGCGTGGTGCGGGTGCGGGCGGCCGAGGTCACGGTCGAGGGGTTCGACATCGACGGGCGCGGCGGCGGCGACCTGGCGCGCGACACGGCGGGCGTGCACGTGGCGGCGGCGCGCGCCACGGTGCGCGACTGTCGCATCGCGGGGTGCCTGTTCGGGATCTACCTGCGGGCCTCCGACGACGCGACCGTCGCCGGGTGCACGATCGCCGGCATCCCCGGCAAGGACCCCGGGGAGAAGGGCTCCGGCATCCACGTCTGGAACTCGCAGCGCTTCCGGCTCGAGCGGAACGAGATCCGCGACGTCCGCGACGGCTTCTACATCCAGTCCTCGAGCGGCGGCGTGGTGCGCGGCAACGTGGCGCGCGACCTGCGCTACGGCCTCCACTACATGTTCTCCGACGACAACCTCTTCGAGGACAACCTCTTCGAGAACGGGGCCGCCGGCACTGCGCTGATGTACTCCAAGCGCATCACCTTCCGCCGCAACCGCTTCGTGCGCAATCGCGGCTTCGCCTCGGTCGGCCTGCTGCTGAAAGCCTGCGACGAGGTGGTGGCGGAGGACAACCTGATCGCCGACAACGCCCGCGGCATCTTCCTCGAGGGCTCCTACGACAACGTCTTCCGCGGCAACGTCGTGGCGGCCTCCGACGTGGCGCTGGTGATCTACGACTCCTGCGCCCGCAACGCCTTCACCGGCAACAGCTTCGTCGGCAACCTCTCGCCACTCTCGCTCTCCGGCCGGCGCACCGACACGCGCTTCGAAGGGAACTTCTGGTCCGACGCGAGCGAGCCCGACCTCGACGGCGACGGGCGGAGCGACCGCCCCTACCGCCTGTCGAGCGTCTTCGACCACCTGCGCGGCAACCTCACCGCGGCCGACCTCCTGGCGCAGAGCCTCGCCGCCCGCGCCCTCGGTGCCGCCGAGCTGGCCTTCCCGGTGCTCGCGCCGGTGGCGGTGGAGGACGTCTCGCCGCTGGCGCGCGCGCCCGAGCTCGCGGTCCCCGAGTGGACGCCGCGCGGCCGGTCGGGAGCGGATCCGGCGGGCATGCTCGGCGCCCTGGCTCTGCTCTCGGCCGGCGGCGCGACGCTGGCGCGCGGCAGGAGGCGGCGGTGATCGAGTTCCGGCGCTTCGGCAAGCGCTTCGGCGCGGTGGTGGCGGTCGACGCCCTCGATCTGCGGGTGGCCCCCGGCGAGGTGGTGGCGCTGCTCGGGCCGAACGGCTCGGGCAAGACGACGGCGCTCAAGGCGGTGGCCGGGCTGCTCCGGCCCTCCTCCGGCGAGGTGCTCGTCGACGGCGAGCCGGCGGAGCGGCCGGAGGCGCGTCGACGGCTCTCCTACCTGCCGCAGAAGGTGGCCTTCCCCGACTCGCTCTCCGGCGAAGAGGTGCTCTCCTTCTACCGGCGTCTGCGCGGCGTCGCGGCGGAGCGGGTGGGCGAGGTGCTGCGCTTCGCCGCGCTCAACGGCGCCGGGGCACGGGCGGTCGGGACCTACTCCGGCGGGATGACCCAGCGCCTGGGGCTCGCCGTGGCGATGGTCGCCGACTCGCCGCTGCTGCTGCTCGACGAGCCGACGGCGGCGCTCGATGCCGAGGGGCTCCAGGCGTTCTTCGGCCTGGTCGAGCGCCACCGCCGGGACGGCCGCACGGTGCTCTTCACCTCGCACCAGCTCGGCGACGTGGAGCGCCTGGTGGACCGCTTCGCGATCCTGGTCGGCGGCAGGCTGGTCGCCTCGTTGACCTCCCCGGAGCTCGCCACGCGCCTGGCGGACCGCGGCGCGCTGCGGCTGCGGCTCGGCCGCGAGCCGGAAGGGCTGCTCGAGGCGCTCCGCTCCCGCGTGCCGACGGCGCGCCGGGAGGGCGACGAGCTGGTGCTCCCGGGCCCGGCGGCCGGGCGGCCGGCGGTGCTCGACGAGGTCCGGCGCCGGGGAGGGGAGATCACCGGTCTCACCACCGAAGAGGGGCGGCTCGACGTGCTCTTCCGCGAGCTGGTCGAGGAGAGCCGGGCCGGAAAGGAGAGCCGATGAGAGCCGGAGCCCTGCGCGCCCACCTCGCCGCCCTGACGCTGCTCGTCGCCGCCTGCGACGGCGGCGCGCCGCGCCCGGCCGAGCTCGACACCCGGCACGAGAGCTGCCGCTTCTGCCGCATGACGGTCTCCGAGCGGCCGTTCGCCGCGCAGGTCGTAGCGCCGGGCGAGGAGCCGGTGTTCTTCGACGACCTGGGCTGCCTCCGCGACTTCCTCGGCTCGGGAGGGAAGCTGCCGACGGGAGCCACGATCTTCGTCGCCGACCACCGCACCGGCGAATGGGTGTCGGGGGCGACGGCCCTCTACACCGAAGTCCCGACCCTGCAGACCCCGATGGCCTCCCATCTCGTCGCGCACGCCGATGTTGCCTCGCGCGACGCCGACCCCACCGCCGCCGGCGGCCTGCCGGTCGCCGCGGCGGCGATCTTCGGTCCCAGCGGAGCGCCAGGCACGCCGTGACCGACGCCGCGCCGTCCCGCTTCGGCGTGCTCGCGCTCGCCGCCGCCCTCGAGCTCACCCAGGCGCTGCGCTCGCGCTGGACGCAGATCTTCGCCGTGGTCTTCGGCGCGCTCGCGCTCGCCGTCGCCGCCTCGGGATACGTGCTCTCGGGCGGCCAGGGGGTGCAGGACTTCGCACGCACCGCCGCCTCGCTGACCCAGCTCGTCCTGCTGCTGGTGCCGCTCACCGCGCTGCTGCTCGGGGTGCTCGCGCTCTGCCCGGAGCGCGGCTCGGCCGAGCTCCTCTTCTCACAGCCGGTCGGCCGCGGCACGCTGCTGCTCGGCCGCCTGCTCGGCCTGTTCGAGGCGCTGGCGGCGGCGCAGGCGGTGGGCTTCGGCGCGGCGGGCGCGGTGATCTTCGCGCGCGCCGGCGAAGAGGGCGCCTCGGGCTTCCTGCTGCTCGTCCTCTTCTCGTTCGCCCTCACCGCGATCTTCCTCGGCCTCGCCGCGCTCGTCTCCGCGGGGAGCTCGGCGCGGGGACGGGCGCGGTCGCTGGCGGTGGCGCTGGTCGTCTGGTTCGCCGCGGTGCTGCTCTACGACGTGGTGGCGCTCGCCCTCGCCTCGACGCTGCGCTCGGGCTCCGCCTCGCGCCTGCTCATCGTCTCGGTGCTGCTCAACCCGGTCGACGCGGTGCGCACCGGGGCTCTCCTCGCCGCCGAGGGCTCGACCGCCTTCGGCGCCGCCTCGCTCGCCTTCTTCCGCTTCACCGGCGGCGGCCTCGGCGCCGGCCTGGCGATCGCCGCCTCGCTGCTCGCCTGGCTGGTTCTGCCCACCTGGCTCGCGGCCCGCCGGCTCGCGCGCGCCGATCTCTGAGGCGGCGCGCCGACGCAAGGGGGCGGCCCTGGCCGTGGGCTAGGATCGCGACGATGCGTCGTCTCCATCCCGGGCAAGCGGGCCGACGGCCAGCCGTGGCGGTCGCCCTCCTCCTCGTCGCCGGCCTCGCGGGCTGCCGCTCGCTCGCCCCCGCTCCGCCCGGGCCGTCGCCGGAGCCGCGCTGGTTCCGCGGCAACGTCCACACCCACACGCTGTGGAGCGACGGCGACTCGGCACCGGAGGCGGTGGTGGACTGGTATGCCGCGCACGGCTACGACTTCCTGGTGATCTCGGACCACAACATCCTGCCGGAGGGGGAGTTCTGGCGGCAGATCGGCGTCGGCTACAAGCTGGCCCATCCCGAGCACGTCGCCGAGCTGCGCGCCCGCTACGGCGAGGGCGCGGTCGCCGTGCGCCCGCGCGCGGCGGGCGGGGAGGAGCTGCGGCTCGCGACGATGCGCGAGCTGCGGACGCGCTTCGAGCGGCCGGGCGGGTTCCTGCTGCTCACCGCCGAGGAGATCTCGGACCGCTTCGAGGGGCGCCCGATCCATCACGGCGCCGTCAACGTCGGGAGGAAGATCGCGCCGCCGGGGGGCGCGACGGTGCGCGAGCTCATGCGGCGGACGCTCGCGCTCGTCGCGGCCGAGGGGCGGCGCACGGGCCGGCCGGTGCTCGGCCATCTCAACCACCCGAACTACGAGTGGGGCGTCGCGGCCGAGGACCTCGCGGCGGTCGTCGAGGAGCGCTTCTTCGAGGTCTACAACGGCCTCCGCCTGGTGCGCAACGAGGGCGACGCGACGCACCGGAGCAGCGAGGCGATCTGGGATCACGTGCTGGCGGTTCGCCTCGCCGAGATGGCCGATGTCGAGGCCCCGCCGCTCTGGGCGCTCGCCACCGACGACGCGCACGACTTCCGGGAGATCCCCGGCGTGTCGAACCCGGGCCGCGGGTGGGTCGTCGTCCGCGCGACCGAGCTGACCCCGGACGCGATCCTCTCGGGCCTCCTCGCCGGCGACTTCTACGCCTCGAGCGGCGTCGCGCTGCGCGCGGTGGAGCGCAGCGACGAGGGGCTGGCGGTCGAGGTCGAGCCCGCGCCGGGAGTCGCCTACACGATCCGCTTCATCGGCACCCGCGGTCGTCCCGGCGACACGGTCGCCGACCTCGCGGTGGGCGAGACACTCGCCGAAGTGTCCGGCGTGCGCGCCGTCTACCGCTTCCGCGGCGACGAGCTCTACGTCCGCGCCGTGGTCGTCTCCGACCGCCGACACCCGAACGGCTACGCGGAGGGAGATCGCGAGACCGCCTGGACGCAGCCGGCGCTGCCCGGCCGGCCCGGCCGCTGACGGCCGGACCGGCGAGCCCTCCCCGCGTCGCTGATCTCGGTCATACTTCCGGCGCCGTCCAACGGATACCTTCGCTCTCGGGGAAGGGAGGGACGATGCTCTTGACGCTCAACCCGCGCGCGCTGTTCTGGGCGCTGGTGTGGACCGTGGGCCTGGCCGCCGCGGTGCCGCTCGGCTCGCGCAACCTGCAGAACTTCGACGGCGCGCTGGTGGCCTACCTCTTCGGCACCCTCTTCGCGTGCTTCGGCATCGTCTACCGCTACGCCGTCTGGCTCGACCGGCCGCCGACCAGGCTCTACTGGGGCGCCGGCTGGCGCCTGCTCTTCACGCGCCACTTCGTGTCGCAGGCCCTGGTTCTCCTCCGGCGCTTCGGCGGCGATCTCGTCGGCCAGACGTTCATCTTCCGTCGCTCCCCCTGGCGCGGAGTCGCGCATCTGCTGCTCTCGTGGGGCTGTCTCTCGGCCTTCGCCATCACCCTGCCGCTCACCTTCGGCTGGGTGCACTTCACGCTCGCCGCCGGGCGCACCGACATCTATGTCGCCCATCTCTTCGGCTTCGCCGCATTCGAGTTTCCGCTCCATTCGCTCGTCGCCCTCGGCCTCTTCCACGCCCTGAACGTCTCGTCGCTGCTGGTCATCGCCGGCGCTCTCTACTTCGTGCGACGGCGCCTCACCGACGGCGGGCTCCTCGCCACGCAGTCGTTCGACATGGACGTCCTGCCGCTCGTGCTGCTGCTGGCCGTCTCGGTGACCGGGCTCGGCCTGACCTGGGATTACGAGCTGATGCAGGGTCGGGCCCACGCCTTCATGGCGATCACGCACGCCATCACCGTGATCTTGCTGCTCGTCTGGCTGCCGTTCGGCAAGTTCTTCCACCTCTTCCAGCGTCCCGCCCAGCTCGGCGTGGCGCTCTACCGCCGGGCGGGCGAGGCCGGCGAGCAGGCCGTCTGCCCGCACACCGGCGAGGCGTTCGCGTCGCGGATGCACGTCGAGGACCTCAAGCAGGTGACGCGCGAGGTCGGATTCGACTTCACGCTCGCCGGCGGCGGATCGCACCTCGATCTGTCGCCGCAGGGCAAGCGCGCGGCTCTGGCGCGCGCTCACCTCGAGGCGCGGCGGCGCGCCGGCTCGCTGTTCGGCTGAGCACTGGAGCGACGACCATGGCCCGACTCCCGATTCCCGCCGAGCAGCTCGTCGAGCGCTTCGGTCCGCACCTCAACTATCCGCCGCCGGCAGGGTTTCCGGGGCGCTCCGAGCCCGATGCCGTCGTGCCGACCCACTGCTGCTTCTGCGGCATGCAGTGCGGCATCAAGCTCCTGGTCAAGGACAACCGCGTCGTCGGCTTCGACCCCTGGGAGGAGTTCCCGTTCAACGAGGGCCGGCTCTGTCCCAAGGGAGTCCAGCGCTATTTGCAGAACAACCACCCCGATCGCCTGCTCACGCCGCTCGAGCGGGTGGACGGAGAGGGGTTCCGCCCGCTCGACTGGACGCGCGCCTTCGACCGCGTCGAGAGCGAGGTGCGCCGCATCCAGGAGCGCCACGGACGGGACGCCTTCGCTCTCCTCTCGGGCGTGTCGCTCACCAACGAGAAGAGCTATCTCGTCGGCAAGCTCGCCCGCGTGGCGTTCAAGACGAAGAACCTCGACTACAACGGCCGCCTCTGCATGGTGAGCGCCGGCGCCGGGAACAAGAAGGCCTTCGGGCTCGACCGCGCGTCGAACACCTATGCCGACCTTGCCGGAGCCGAGGTGATCGTCGTCGCGGGTGCCAACGTCAGCGAGACCTTCCCGACGCTCATCCACTGGATCTGGCAGGCGCGCGACCGTGGCGCTCGCCTGATCGTCGTCGACCCGCGGATGACGCCGATCGCCCGCACCGCGGACCTGCACCTGCCGGTGCGCCCGGGACGCGACTCGGCGCTCTACGGGGCGATCCTCAAGCAGATGATCGACCACGACTGGATCGACCACGAGTTCGTCGACCAGCACACCAGCGGCTTCGCCGAAACGGCGGACGCCGTGGCCGGGTACGACCTCGCGTGGGCCGAAGAGGTCACCGGTGTGCCCCGCGAGTCGATCGCCCTCGCCGCGGAGTGGTGGGGCCGGGCGAAGACCAGCTTCCTGCTCCATGCCCGCGGCATCGAGCACCACACCAAGGGGGTCGACAACGTCGTCTCCTGCATCAACCTGGTGCTGGCGAGCGGCCGCATCGGTCGACCCAACTGCGGCTACGGCACCATCACCGGCCAGGGCAACGGCCAGGGCGGGCGCGAGCATGGTCACAAGTGCGACCAGCTCCCCGGGAACCGCGACATCGAGAATCCGGTTCACCGGCGGTACATCGCCGACGTCTGGGGGATCCCCGAGCCCGAGCTGCCGGGCAAGGGCCTCACCGCCTACGAGATCGTCGAGGCGATCCACCGCGGCGAGATCCGCGGCCTGCTCTCGATCTGCTTCAACCCGCTCGTCTCGCTGCCCAACAACGGCTTCGTCCGCGAGGCGCTCGAGAAGCTCGAGTTCTACGTCGCCATCGACTTCTTCCTCTCCGAAACGGCGCGCCACGCCGACCTCGTCCTCGCCGGCTCGCTGCACGAGGAAGAGGAGGGGACGGTCACCACCGCCGAGGGGCGAGTGACCCGCGTGCGCGCCGCGGTGACGCCTCCGGGAGAGGCGCGCACGGACACCTCGATCTTGCTCGAGATCGCTCGCCGTCTCGGGGCCGGCGACAAGTTCGTCTACGCCGACTCGGAGGCGATCTTCGACGAGCTGCGCGTGGCCTCGAAGGGCGGAACCGCCGACTACTTCGGCATCACCTACCGCAAGATCGAAGAGAACTTCGGTGTCTTCTGGCCCTGCCCGACGCTCGACCATCCGGGGACGCCACGGCTCTGGGAGGACCGCAAGTTCGCCACCGCCGACGGCCGGGCGCACTTCAACGCGGTGCGCTATCGCGACCCCGGCGAGGTCACCGACGAGGAGTTCCCGGTGATCCTCACCACCGGCCGAGTCGTCTCGCAGTACCTCTCCGGCACCCAGACGCGGCGCATCGGCAAGCTCGTCGAGCAGTACCCGGAGCCGTTGCTCGAGATCCACCCGCGCCTCGCGGCACGCTACGGCATCGCCGAGCGCGATCTGGTGCGGGTGGTGACGCGGCGCGGGGCGGCGGAGTTCCCGGCGCAGCTCGTCGAGACGATCCGCGAGGACACCGTCTTCGTCCCGTACCACTGGCCCGGTCGGCGCTCGGTCAACCAGCTCACCTCGGGCCACCTCGATCCGGTGTCGAAGATCCCCGAGTTCAAGGTGTGTGCCGCCCGCCTCGAACCCACCGGCCGCCAGGCCCCGTCCGCGCGCGAGGCCGCCGCGCACGCGAGCGTCTGATGGCGATCCCGGCCGACACCTCCTTCCGCACCGACCGCGAGTTTTTCGTCGACCCGCAGCGCTGCATCGGTTGTCACGCCTGCGAAATGGCGTGCGCCGAGTGCGAGACCAACGGACAGATCGCGATGATCAGCGTCGAGTACGTGCAGCGCGCCGCCAGCCCGCAGACCGCCGTGCAGATCTGCATGCACTGCGAGGAGCCGGCGTGCGCCGAGGTCTGCCCGGCCGACGCCATCTCCAAGGACGAGTTCGGCGTGGTGCACAGCGCCGCCACGGAACGCTGCATCGCCTGCTCGAACTGCGTTCTCGCCTGCCCCTTCGGGGTGCCGAAGAAGATCGAGCCGCAGCAGCTGATGATGAAGTGCAACCTCTGCTACGACCGCACCAGCGCCGGCCGCAAGCCGATGTGCGCGACGGTCTGCCCCAGCGGGGCGCTCTCTTACGGTACGCGCGACGAGATCGCCGCGGCGCGCCCGGGGAGCGACCCGGTCTCGGTCTTCCGCTTCGGCGAGCAGACGGTCCGCACGCGGGTCCACGTGATGATGCCGAAGGGCAGTCACCTGCTGGTCGTCGACTGACGGCCGCGGGGCAAGGAGCAGCCGCATGAGCGAAGAGGATCGACTGCCGCCGCGCCCGGCCTGGCGCACCGACTTCCCGGTGGAGCGCGTCGAGGCGCAGCACGTCAGCCGGCGCGAGTTCGCCAAGTACCTGGTCCTGGTCTCCGGTGGGTTCACCGCCGGCAGCGCGGTGATCGCGGTCAAGGACGATCTGGTCGCCGCGCCCCGGCTGCCGGCCGGCGGAACGCGGCTCTGTGCCGTCGCCGAGCTGCCGGTCGGCAGCAGCCGACCGTTCGTCGTCCCGGGGACGACCGTGCCGGCGTTCGTCGTCCGCCTCGACGAGACGACCTTCCGCGCCTTCGAGACGAAGTGCACGCATCTCTCCTGCGCCGTCGTCTACTCGGCGGCGAACGGACGGATCGAGTGCCCCTGTCACAACGGGGCGTTCGACGCCCGCAGCGGGGCCGTGTTGCAGGGGCCGCCGCCGCGTCCGCTGCGCCGCTTCGCCGTCGTGGTACGCGACGGCGATCTGGTGCTCACCGGCGAGGAGGCGTCGTGAGCGACTTCCGCCGTGCCCAGTCGCAGGCGCACCCGACGAAGACGAACCTGGTGCTCGCCGGGGTGATCGCCCTCCTGGTGATGATCGTCTCGCTGCAGATCTGGCTCCTGGTGGCCGGTCTCAACACCGCTCTCGGCGGCGACCGCTCGATCGTCTGGCCGGCCTTCTATGCCTCGCTCGCCCTCTTCCTGGCCGGCGCCGGATTGCTGCGCTTCCTGCCGCAGCCGTTGCGCGCGGTGGCACGGCCGGCCGAACGTGCCGAGCCGTTCCCCGACGCGGCACTCGCCTGGCGGACGCTCGCGGTGAGCGTCGCCGCGCTCGCGCTCTCGTTCAGCGTCTGGTTCCTCTGGTCGGCGGTGACGGTCCGCCTGCGCGACGCCGGGTTCGCCATCACCAAGCAGCAGGCGTTCTGGCTGACGGCGACGCCGACGGTGCTCGGCTCGCTGCTGCGGATCCCGTACGGGCTGCTGGTCTCGCGCTTCGGCAGCCGGCGGAGCTATGCGGCGGTGACGCTCGCCTTGCTCGTCCCCTGCGTCGGCGCCGGGCGAGCGCTCGCCGATCCGACGACCTCCTTCGGCTGGCTGCTCTTCTGGGCCGCGGTGACCGGCATCGCCGGGGCGAACTTCGCCACCTCGATGGGCGTGGTGAACCTCTGGTTTCCGAAGCAGCGGCAAGGCGCGGCGCTCGGCGTCAACGGTCTCGGCAATCTCGGCGTGACGATCGCCCAGCTCACCGTTCCGGCCGTGGTCGGCGCCGCTCTCTTCGGAGCGCTCGCCGGTTCGGGGCAGACGACGACGCTCGCCGGCGGCGCGACGAAGACGGTCTATCTGCAGAACGCCGCCTACGTCTGGATCCCCTTCGTGCTTCTCTGCGCCGCGGCGATCTGGTTCTGGACGAAGGACTACCCGATGCCGCCGAAGACGCTCGCCTCGCAGCTGCGGGTCGCCCGCGACGCGCACACCTGGGCGATCTCGCTGCTCTACTTCCTCACCTTCGGTTGCTTCGTGGCGATGGGCTCGTCGCTGCCGCTGGTCATCCGCGAGGTCTTCGCCAAGGCGCCCGGCGGGGCGCCGAACCCGCTCGCCTATGCGCCGTTCGCGCCGCTGGTGGCGACGCTGGCGCGCCCGCTCGGCGGCTGGGCGGCGGACCGCTGGGGCGCCGGCCGGATGACGGCGATCGCCGTGGCGGTGATGGCGGTCGGCGGCTTCAGTCTCTCGGCCTATCTCGCCCCGGACGCGTTCGCGGGGTTCTTCGCGACGATTCTGGTGATCTGCGCCGCGTCGGGCTTCGGCAACGGCTCGGTGTTCAAGATCATCCCGGTGGTCAATCCGCGCGAAGCCGGCGCGGTGATCGGCTTCGTGAGCTGCCTCGGTGCCTTCGGCGGCTTCTTCCCGCCGATCTTTCTCGGCTGGTGCCTCGACCGCTTCGGCACCCCGGTGGCCGCCTACACCGCGATGGCGCTCTTCGCGCTCGGCGTCTTCGCCGTCAACGGCTGGCTGTACTGGCGGCGCGAGTCGCCGAGCCACTGCTGAGCGCCGCGCTCGGTTGACGCGTGGCGCGCAGCGCGACAGACTCGCGGCGTCGGAGCCTAGGGGTGGCCGTCACGGCCTGAGAACAGACCCTCCGAACCTGATCCGGTTGAGACCGGCGTAGGGAAGGCGACGCAGGGCCGGACGTCCGGCCCCGCACTTCGAAACCCCTCCGAGGTTCCGCTTCTCGAGTCCCCGCGACGCGGGGAGGGAGGCGCGCATGTGCCATGAGTTTCGTCGTTCCCGCCCGTGCGGCGCGGCCCGGTGGGCCGCCATGCTGCTCGGATTCCTGTCCTTCGCCGCCGTGGCCTGGGCCGCCGGCGTCCGCGGCACGGTGCGGGACGCCACCGGCACGCCGGTCGCCGGCGCGCGGATCGCGCTCGACGGCCGCGAGGTGGCGCCGAGCGGCGCCGACGGCGGCTTCGTCCTTCCGCCGGCGAGCGGCGCGCGGAGACTGGTCGTCCAGGCGCCCGGCTTCGCGCGGCTCGAACGAGCGCTCGCCGCCGACGAGAGCGAGCTCGCGCTCGTCCTCGAGCCGGCGCTGCGTGTCGCGGAGGATCTCGTCGTGCGCGCGGTCCGGGCGGCCGAGGCGGCACCGGTGACGCAGAGCGAGATCGCCCCCGAACGGATCGCCGCGCTCGCCTACGGACAGGAGATGCCGTTCCTGCTCGCCGAGACGCCGGCGGTGGCGAGCTACTCGGAGAGCGGCCTCGCCCTCGGCGCCGGGTACTCCTACTTCTCGTTGCGCGGTCTTCCGCAGTCGCGGCTCAACATGACCTTCGACGGCGTGCCGCTCAATGATCCCGAGGAGTCGGCCGTGTACTTCGCCAACTTCGGCGACTTCGCCGCGGCGGTGGACTCGCTCGAGGTGCAGCGCGGCGTCGGCACCTCGACCTTCGGCTCGGCGGCCTACGGCGGAGCGATCTCGTTCGGCAGCGTGGCGCTCGCCGAAGAGCGCGGTCTCTCGCTCGAGCTCGCCGGCGGCTCCTACGGCACGACGCGCGGGAGCCTGCGCGTCGAAAGCGGTCGCCTCGCCTCCGGCGTCGCCCTCTACGGCCGCTACTCCGACCTCGACAGCGACGGCTACCGCGAGCACTCGGGGATGCACCAGCGGACGCTCTTCCTCGGCGGCGACTGGCGCGGCGAAGAGACCTACGTGCGCTTCTTCGGCTTCAAGGGGAAGGAGGAGTCGCAGCTCTCCTATTACGCCGTCGAGCCCTGGGTGCTCGCGGCGAGCCCGCGATTCAACCCGATGCAGCCGGAGGAGACCGACGGCTTCGGCCAGGATCTCGCCTATCTCCAGGTCGGCCGGCGCCTCGCGGGTGGCACGGAGGTCGCCGCCCAGCTCTACACGAGCGGCGCGAGCGGCGCGCTCCACCTGTTCGACGATCCGGTCGGCAAGGCCGGTCGCCGGGAGGCCGGAATCGACGGGCGGACCGTCGGCGTCCAGCTCACCGGCTCGTTTTCCGGCGACGGCTGGCAGCTCGCCACCGGGCTCCACGGGGCGACCTTCGCGCGCGATCACTTCGCCTCGCTCGACGGCGTCGCGCAGTACGCCAACACCGGGCGCAAGCGCGAGCTCTCGGCGTTCGCCAAGCTCGGCGTCGACCTCGCTCCGCGCTGGCACCTCTTCGCCGACCTCCAGGTGCGCCACGCCCGCTTCGCCTACGACGGCTCGGTCGACCTCGCGCCGGTCGCCTGGACCTTCGTCAATCCGAAGCTCGGTGTGCGGCTGGCGCTCTCCGGGCGCGCCGGGCTCTATCTGTCCGTCGGTCGCGCCGAGCGCGAGCCGGCGCGCAACGACCTGCTCGAAGGGGAGGACGACCTCACCACGCCGGTCGACCTCACGGCGGTCCGGCCGGAGCAGGTCGTCGACGTCGAGCTCGGCGGCGACTTCCGGAGCGAGCAGTTCAGCCTGCGCGGCAACCTCTACGCGATGGAGTTTCGTCACGAGATCGCCGCCACCGGCGAGCAGTCGGCGCTCGGCTACGCGATCCGCCGCAACCTGCCGCGCAGCCACCGCCGCGGGATCGAGCTCGAGGTCGCCTGGCAGGCGGCGACCCGCCTGACCGTGCGGGGCACCGCCAACGTCGCCGAGAACCGGATCGAGCGGTGGACGCAGGAGCTCGACGTCTACGACGCCGCCGGCGAGTGGATCGGCCGCGCGCGGCGGACCTTCCGCGACATGCGGCCGGCCCTCTCGCCGGAGCGCATCGTCGGTGCGAGCCTCGAATGGCGCCCCCTCGACCCGCTCGTCGTCGAGCTCTCCGGTCGCTGGGTCGGTCGTTCGCAGCTCGACAACACCGGCGATCGCCGCCTCTCGGCCGACCCCTACGCCTGGTCGGACCTCGCGGTGCGGCTCGACCTCGCGCCGTGGGTGTCGCTGGGTCGCCCGAAGCTCCGGCTGCAGGTCGGCAACCTCTTCGATGCCGAGCGCGTCTGGCCTTCCGGCTACTCCTATCCGTACCTCGTCGACAACGGTGCGGGCGCGCTGCGACTCGACGGCGTGCCGTACTACTACCCGATGGCACGGCGCCACGCGGTCCTTGCGCTCGAGCTCTCGTTCTAGGGCCCGGCAGTGAGCGATCCGCTCGAGATCCTCGGTGTGGCGACGGGCGTCGTCGCCGTCTGGCTGACGGTCCGCCAGATCGTCTGGTGCTGGCCGCTCGGCCTCGTCAACGTGGCGCTCTTCTCCGTCGTCTTCACTCGCGCTCGGCTCTACGCCGACGCCGGGCTGCAGGTCGTCTACTTCGCCCTCTGCGCCTACGGCTGGTGGGCCTGGCGGCACGGCGGGGGGGATCACGGGCCGCTCGCCGTCTCGCGCATGCCGCGCCGGACGGCGGTCGCGCTGGCCCTCGGCGCCCTCGCCTTCGCCGCGGCGCTCGGCCTGCTGCTCGACCGGACGACCGATGCCGCGCTGCCGTTCCTCGACGCGGCGCTCGCCGCCGGCAGTCTCGCCGCGCAGTGGATGCAGGCGCGCAAGTGGCTGGAGAACTGGACAGTCTGGATCGCCGTGGATACCGTCTACGTCGGCATGTACCTCACCAAGGGGCTCCACCTGACCGCCGGGCTCTACCTGGGCTTCCTCGTCCTCGCCGCGCTCGGGCTGCGCGAGTGGTCGCGCCCGAGCGGGGAGGGCGTCGTCGCATGAGCGCCGACCCGGGCCGGACCCCGCGCGAGGCGACGCGGCGCGCGACCCTCCGCGTCGTCGTCACCGGCCCGGAGTGCACCGGCAAGACGACCCTCGCTCGCCGTCTCGCCACGCGCTTCGCGGCGCCCTGCGTCTCCGAGCAGGCGCGCCTCTACGCGGCGGCGCACTCGCGGCCGCTCCATGCCACCGATGTCGAGCCGATCGCCCTCGGCTTCCTCGCCGCCCAGGCGATCGCCACGCGCGAGGTGCCGCCGCTGCTCGTCCTCGACACCGACCTCGTCAGCACGGTGGTCTACGCCCGCCACTACTACGGCGCCTGCGCCGCGTGGATCGAAGACGAAGCTCGCCGTCGCACCGCCGACCTCTACCTCCTCCATCTGCCCGACGTCCCCTGGATCCCCGAGCCCGGTCAACGCGAAGGCGCCGACCGCCGTGCCGAGCAGCTCGCCCTCTTCCGCGCCGAGCTCGCGGCGATCGACGCCCCCGTCGTCGAGATCGCCGGCGGCTGGGAGCTGCGCGAAGAGCGGGCGGTCACGGCGGTAGAACGGCTGGTCCTCCGGGCCGGGCTCGGCGGCCAGGTCCCCTGAAGCCGCGAGGTGCGCCGACGCCAGGCGGTCCGCGTTCGTGGCAGGATCGACCGGAGGCGATTCGTGTCGACGGCAACTCGGGGATCCATCTGCCGGCGGTGGGCGCGATCGAGCGCGCTCGGTGGCGCGGCCGTCCTGCTCGCCGCGCTGGCGTGGGCCGAGACGCCGCCGCGCTACGGGGAGACGCTCGAGGTGCGGCGGACGCTCTTCGACGTGCGGGTCCTCGACCGGCACGGTGAGGCGGTCGTCGGGCTCGGGCCGCGCGACTTCGAGCTCACGGTCGACGGCGAGCCGGTCGCCGTCGAGGCGGTGGAGTGGAACGGCCCGCCTCCGACACCGTTCGTGTCGACGGCGCTCGACGGCTCGACCCCTGCCGCAGCGGCGGAGCCGGCGCCGCGCTGGGTGGTGCTGTTCTTCCAGATCGACCTGCACCCGTCGCGCGCCACCGGGTTGCTGCGGCTGGCCTCGCACGTCGCGCGTCTCGTCGATCAGCTCGACCCGGGCGATCGCGTCGCGGTGCTCACCTTCCGCTCCCATCTCGCGCTGCACCTCGACTTCACCACCGACCGGGCGGCGTTGCGGCGCGCGGTCAACCCGCTCGCGCTGCTCGCCGAGCCGGCACCGGCGCCGCCGCGGGAGGGTGCGTTGCTCGCCGGTCTGCTCGATCCGCGCGCGGCCCGCGCGGCGGCGCGACCGGAACGCGGCCTGCTGCTCGTGGCGCGTGCCCTCGCCGCGCTCCCGGGCAGCAAGTCCCTGGCCCTGCTGGGCTGGGGGCTCGGCGAGCTGCGCGGCGGCGCGGTGTGGATGGGCGGCGACTACCCGGCGGCACGAGGGACGCTTGCCGCCTCCCACACGGCGGTGTTCGCGCTCGACCTCACCGGGGCCGACTGGCACTCGCTCGAAGTGGGCCTGCAGAGCGTGGCCGACGACACGGGCGGCTTCTACGCCAAGACCCACGTCTTTCCGGCTGCGGCCATGTCGCGCCTGCGCGGCGCGCTCGCCGGAAGCTACGTGCTCGTCTTCGACCGCTCGACCAGCCGGGGCGGTACGCACCATGTCGAGGTCCGCGTGCCGTCCCTCCGCGGAGCGACCGTGCTCGCACGAGCGACGATCGACGACTGAGCCGGGAAACCTCAGTTCGCTTCTCCTGCGACGCCGCATCTGGTCGCCCCGACAGGCCTCCTCGCGGTTCACCGCCTGCGGCGTATCGTCCGGATACGCCTCGGCGTCGATCCGCAGCGGGGGCCCGCCAGGACAGCCAACTGCGCCGTCTCGCGACGAACCGAGCTGAGGTTTCCCGGCTGAGGCTCGGGTGCGCCGGGCTGGCGGCAGCGCAACCCGCCGGCGGCCGCGGCCGGCGATCGGTCGCCAGCCGACGCGACCCGACATTTGACCGACCGGGTGCTTGGCGTCACAATGACGTCTTCCGATGACAGGAGGGGGCGCGATGATGCGAAGAGGCTTCGGTGGGGTCGTGATGGTGAGTCTTGTGTTGTTCGCGGCGGCGGGTGCCTTTGCCGCGGGGGAACGGGCGGACGTGTCGCTCCCCGGAGGCCCGGCGAAGAGCCCGGTCGTCCACCCCGCGCCGTCCGGCACCGCGCCGGCCAACGACGACTGTACGGGCGCGATCGCGATCGGTGCCTTCCCGTTCTCCTCCACGGTCGACACCACGGCCGCCACGATCGGCACGGAGCCGGCCGCCGAGTGCACCGATACCGGTGCCACCATCTGGTATCGCTACACCAACAACAGCGGCTACATGCAGGCGATCAGCGCGAACACCTTCGCCAGCGACCCGATGGACACGGTGCTCGAAGCGTTCACCGGAACCTGCGCGGCGTTGGTGCCGCTCGCCTGCAACGACGACGCCTCGGGTCTGCAGTCGGCGGTCAGCTTCCAGATCGCGGCCGGACAGACGGTCTACCTCCGGGCCGGCGGATTCCAGGGGGAGACCGGGAACCTCACGCTCGATGTGCCGTCGGCCATCACCTACACCTGCCCCGAGATCGCGATCGCCGGCGTGCTCGGCTCGGGCAGCCCGAGCCATCCGGGGACCTCGGGGACGCAGAATGCTCGTCTCAACCGGAACGGGATCGCCTCGACCTGCGACACCCCGAAGGCCTGCAACATTTTCGCCACCGGTACCTTCAACTACGACGCCTACACGCTCGCCAACGAGTCGGGCGACCCGCAGTGCGTGTCGGTCGAGCTCGAGGTGACGGACGAGACCGGGTGCAACCTGGAGTCCGACGCCTACCTCGGTTCGTTCGATCCGGCGAACATCTGCACCAACTATCTGGCCGACCCGGGACTCAGCTCGGGGACGCCGCCCACCAACACGAACATGAGCTTCGAGGTACCGAGCGGCGGGAACCTGGTCATCGACGTGCACTCGACCAACGCCGGGGAGCTCGGCTGCAACTACGTGGTGCACGTGCTCGGCAACACCTGTCCTCAGGTTTCGGTGATCGAAGTGCCGACCCTCGACCACTGGGGGCTCGGCGCGCTTGCCGCGCTTCTGCTCGGCGGTGCGCTCTTCCTGCTCTCGCGCCAGCGCCGCGCCGCCTGACCTGACGACGACTCGAGCACCGCAGTCGAACGAGCCCGCCGAACGGCGGGCTCGTTTCGTTTGCGGTGGAACGGACGACCGGATCCTCGGGTGCTCCGGATCGCCGGCGGGAACCGGCGTCCTCCAGCCCCCGTCGCCCTTGACACCCGCAGCGCCCGGAGCTACGTTGCCCAGGCGCGTTTCTCGGGGAGGTTGAATCGATGAGCCCGTCCAATGGCATCCGTGCTTACCTGATCTTCACCGGAACCGGTCCGATCCTCGTGCTCTCGACCTATCCGAAGCTCACCGACGAGCGGCTGGTGAGCAAGCTGCGCTACAAGGGGATCGACAAGTTCATCGCCTACGAGGTGGCGCTCGCCGCGGTGCAGGGGCGCTACGAGCACTCTTTCCAGAACGTGGCGCACGACCTCGAAGGGGTGGAGGACCTCCGCGTCCTCGACTTCAACGGCCACCAGATCATGGCCAACTTCTCGCTCGACGAGCTCGGGGACCCGATCAAGTTCGGCGGATGAGCTCGCGCAGCTCGATCCCGAGCTCGGCAAAGAGGCGCCGCGTCGCCGGCAGCGGCAGGCCGACGACGTTGGAGTAGTTGCCGCGGATCTCCTCGACGAGCAGCGCCCCCAGCCCCTGGATGGCGTAGGCGCCGGCCTTGTCCATCGGCTCGCCCGAGGCCACGTACCAGTCGATCTCCGCCGCGGCCAGCGGGGCGAAGACCACCGCCGTGCGCTCGACCGTCGACGCCTCGCGGCGCGGTTCGCCGCCGAGCACCAGGGCGACGCCGGTGAACACCTCGTGCTCCCGACCGGCGAGGTGCGCGAGCATGGCGCGGGCGTCGTCGGCGTCGCGCGGCTTGCCGAGCAGCGCTCCCTCCACCGCGACCACCGTGTCGGCAGCGAGGACCGCCTCGCCGGGGGCGCAGCGTGCCCGCGCCTTGGCGAGGGCGAGACGGCGGACGTAGACCTCCGGGCGTTCGCCGGGGAGCGCCGACTCGTCGAGGTCGACCGGTCGGACGACGAGCTCGAGGCCGAGCGCCGCGAGCATTTCGCGGCGGCGCGGCGAGCCCGAGGCGAGAACGAGGTGGAGCGCCATCAGCGCGGATAGTACCCGGCCGGCGCCTTGAGGGTGACGCCGGGCCGCGTCACCCGCACCTCGACCGGGCGGAAGCGCTCGGGGCCGGTCGTCGCCGTCGACTGGTAGGCGAGCAGGTACTGCGAGCGCAGCTCGTCGCGGATCTGGCGGTAGACCGGCTCGAGCTCGCGCGCCGCGTGGACGAGGAAGACGCGACCGCCGGTCTCGCGGGCGAGCTGGTCGAGACGAAGCTGGATGTCGGCCGGCTTCTGCGGCAGGTCGAGGCCGATGAAGTAGAGCGCCACGCCGGTGCGCCGCGCGTACTCGAGCACCTCATCGTGGCGGTGGCGCGAGCCGGAGTCGGCGCCGTCGGTCAGCACCACCAGGGCGCGTCGTCCGCGGACGCCGCTGAAGTAGTGAAGGGAGAACGCCACCGTGTCCCAGAGGGCGGTCTCGCCTTCGGCGGCGAGCCCGGAGAGCGCCCCGGCGAGAACTTCGAGGTTGCCGGTGAACCGTGCGGCGAGACGCGGTCCGTCGGCGAAGGTGATGACGGCGGCGCGGTCGCGCGGGGTCAGCACCTGGGTGAAGAAGGCGTAGGCGGCGCGCTCGGCCTCGGGAAGCCGCTCGACCATCGAGCCCGAGGTGTCGATCACCACCGCGGCGTAGAAGGGCAGGTTGTCCACCCGTTCGAAGCGCTGGAGCGTCTGGGCGGAGCCGTTCTCGAGCACCGAGAGCTCGCGCTCGGCGAGGTCCTCGACCGGCCGGCCGCGGCGGTCGAGGGCGGTGACGTAGAGCTCGACGAGATCGACGTCGACCGACTCGAGACCCGGCGGAGCGTTCACCACGACGAGGTCCTCGTCGGTGAGGCCGTTGGCGAGCGTCGCGACGACGCGGACGAAGGTCATCCCGCCGTTCTGCGGCAGCCGGAGCGGCTGGACGAACGGCGGCTGGTAGAGCGTGGCGAGCCGCTCCTGGTCGAGGAAGAACTCGACCTTCTCGAGCTCCTCGCCCTCGGGCACCTCGACCTCCGCCTCGGCGCGCAGGCTCTCGCGGTAGATGCGGTCGCGGCGCGGCTCGCGCAACCGGACGGCGAAGCGATGCGGCCCGCCGTTGATCGGCGCCTCGTCGCGCGCCAGCTCCTTGCCCGCGCCGTCGTAGGCGGCGACCGACACCCAGTGCAGACGGGGGGCGACGCCGAGGTCGAGCTCGACCGAGTAGGGCGCCCGGCTCTTCGACATCACCACGCGCCCGTCGAGGGCGAAGGCGACGCGGGCGATCCCTGCGCCGCGCACGCGGGCGTCGACACGCAGCCTGCCGGTGATCAGGCGATCGGCCGGGACGGTGAGCTGGACGTCGTGGTCGGCGCTCGGCAGGTCGGTGACCGCCTCGGCGAAGGCGCCGGCGGTGGCCGGCGACGGCCGAGGAGAACCCGCGACAGGAGTTGCCGGCGTGCCCGGCACGAGGGCGGCGTTCCCGCTCGTCGTGCCCGCCGCGCCGTCCGCGGTGAGCACCGGCACCTCGAGCGCGCGTTCGGTGCGGAAGAAGCGGTGGCCGTGGAGGTCTTCGAGGCGCAGCACGAGGCGATAGGGCCCCGGGCGGAGGCGGCGCTGGAAGAGGAGCGGCAGGTTGCCGCTCGCCTTCGAGCCCCCCGCGTCGCCCTGCGCGGCGACGGGTAGGTCGAAGCGGTAGCGGAAGCGCTCGAAGAGCTCGTCGCCTTGCAGCACCTCGCCGTCGAGGACGAACGAGTAGCCGCGATGCGGCCCGAGCTCGCCGACCGTGGCGACGGCGCGATCGATCTCCAGCCAGCCGTCGACGAGCGTCCGGTTCTGGTGTCGTCCGGGGAAGTCGAAGGCCAGCGTCGCCGGCAGCTCGGCGGCACCGGCCGGCAGATCGGTCGAGCGCGCCGAAAAGGCCGAGAGCCACTCGTCGCTCGGCTGGGGGAGCAGCGCCGGATGCTTGCGGGCGCTCGGCCAGTCGAGCGCCGAGGTGAGCGCGGAGGAGACGTGGTCGTCGCCGCCGCACGCCTGGTCGAGGCGGGCGAGCACCTCGGCATCGCTGCCCCCGAGCAGCCCCGGGTCGAGGAGCGCGAAGAGCCCCTGACTCGGGCTCCACAGCCGGTAGCGCGGGCCGGTCTCCCCGCGCGTGCCGTCGGGATAGAAGACGAGATCGAAGTCGCCGGAGACACCGCCGGCCGCGGCGTACCACCAGGTCTCGAGCGGCCGGTTGAGCCCGACGCAACTGCGGTGCTCGAGGCGCGTCGGCTCGCCGAAGACGAGGTAGAGCAGGGCGCGCTCGTCGGCGAGCGAGCCGTAGCGCAGGCGTGCGGTCGGCAGCCGCTCTTCGAAACGCACCCGCAGCTCGTTGACCGGGGTCGCGGGGAACGGATCGTAGACGCGCCAGAAGCGCTCGACGAAGGCGTCGCGCTGGTAGTCGCGGGAGAGCGCCAGGAAGGCGAGGCGCGCCTCGGGAGTGAGGAGCGGGGCGGCGGCGTCGAGGAAGTCGCGGTGGCGCGGCGGCAGCTCGGCCGGCGATGCCTCGTCGGCTGCACCGCCGAGCGCGGCGAGCGGGAGCAGCAGCAGGAGGAGCGCCGCGGCGCGCGCCATCGAACGCGGTCTCATTCGCGCCGCGATGTTCCACGGGTGCCGCGGTCGCCGGCTCCTCACGGGTAGTAACCGCGCAGGGTCTTCGCCTCGAGGCCGGAGCGTTCGACCTTGACCTCGACGGTGCGGAACTTCGGATCGCGCGTCGTGTTGCTCGACTGGTAGGCCAGCAGGTAGCGGGAGCGCAGCTCTTTCTCGATCTCCTGGTAGATCACCGGCAGCTCGGCGGCGGTCTTGACGAAGTAGGCGCGTCCGCCGGTCTCGTCGGCGAAGCGGTTGAGCACGCGCCGCGTCTCCCACTCCTTGCGGGCGATGTCGACGCCGATGGTGTAGATCGCCACGCCGGCACGCCGCGCGAAGTCGAGGGTGTCCTCGTAGGTGAAGCGGCTCCCCTCGTCCTTGCCGTCGGACAGCAGCAGCAGCGCGCGCTGTCCCTTGACGCCGTTGAAGTAGAAGAGCGAGAAGACGATGGTGTCGTAGAGCGAGGTGCCGCGTTCGGCCTTCAGTCCGGTGAGACCGGCAGCCAGCGTGAGCAGGTCGCTGGTGAACTTGGCCGACAGCGTCGGCCGGTCGTTGAAGGTGATCACCGCGGCGCGGTCGCGCGGCTTGATGGCGCTTTCGATGAAGCCGAGCGCCGCCTGCTTGGCCTCGAGCAGGCGTGGCTCCATCGAGGCCGAGACGTCGAGCAGCACGCCGACGTGGACCGGCAGGTTCTCGACCTTCTCGAAACGGGTGAGCTGCTGCTCGACGCCGTCCTCGAAGACCTTGAACTCCTTTTCGTCGAGGTCGCCGACCGGGTGGTTCTGGCGGTCGACGACGCTGGTGAAGAGCTCGACGAACTGCACCTCGACCTCCTCGAGGTACTCCGGGGCGTTGACGAAGACGAGGTCCTCGGTCGAGTTGCCGTCCGGCAGGTAGGCGACGGCGCGCAGGTAGGCGATCTGGCCGCCCGGCGGCAGCAGGATCGGCTGGGTGAACGGCTCCTGGTAGAGCGTGGCGACGAGGGTCTCGTCGAGGAAGAGCTCGACCCGCTCGACCGCCTCGCCCTCCGGCAGCTCGACGCGCACCTCCGCCCGCAGGCTGTCTTTGAAGCGCTTCCCGCGCTGCGGCTCGACGAAGTGCACGGCGAAGCGGTGCGCGCTCGAGTTGATCAGGTACTCGTCGTGCGACAGCGAGCGGTTCGCCGCGTCGAAGGCCTCGGCGCGCAGGGTGCGGGTGCGCGGCATGTGGCCGAGGTCGAGCTCGACGCTGTAGGGCGGGCGGGTCTTGGTCAGCAGCGGCTTGCCGTCGAGCGAGAAGGTCACCTGGGCGATGTCGTCGCCGGTGGTCAGCGTGTCGAAGCGCACCATGCCGGCGAGCATCTCGCCGCGCGGCGGGATGATCGCCACCGTGGTGTCGCCGGTGTGGATCGCCGCGTTGGCTTCGGCGAGGAGCCGGGCGGTTTCGGGATCCGGCGCCGGCGGACCGGTCTCGCCTTCGACCGCCGGCACGTCGAGCGCCACCTCGGTGCGGAAGAAGCGGTTGCCGTTGAGGTCCTCGAGCCGCAGGATGAGCCTGTAGGAGCCGGGGCGCAGCAGGCGCTCGAAGACCAGCGGGATCTTCTCGCCCACCTGCTCGACGGGGAAGTCGAACTTGTAGCGGAAGCTGTCGAAGAGGCGCTTGCCGCGCAGCACCTCGCCGTTGACGAGGAAGTTGTACGAGCGGTGACCGCCGAGCTCGGCGAGCGTGGCCGCCGCGGCGGTGACGCCGACGACGGACTGCACCACCGTGCGGCTCTGTCGCCGCGTCGGATAGGAGACCGTGATCTCGGCGGGCAGCGGCGCCGCATCGGACGGCACGTCGGTGGAATAGGCGTTGAAGGTGGCGACCCACTCGTGTACCGGCACAGCGGTGGGCTTCTCCGCCGCGCGGAGCTGGTTGGCGTAGCCGAGCATCCCCTGGCGCAGGACGAAGTTGATCGCCGAGGCGAGCTGGTCGCCGTTCGTGCAGGTGTCGCGTACCGCGGCGAGCAGCTCGGCGTCGCTCGCCGGGCCGGGGAACTGGAAGAGGGCGGCGAGGCCACGCGACGGCTCCCAGAGACGGAACGGCCCGAGGCCGTACTCGCGGGCGAAGAGGAAGACCATCACCTCGCGCACCCGGTCGGACGGCGGGTAGATCCAGGCCTCGAGCGGCCAGAGCAGGTTGTTGCAGGTGCTGCGCACCAGCGTGCCGGGCGAGCCGTTGAGCAGGAAGATGCGCGAGCGATCCTCCTTCAGGCTGCCGAACTCGCTCTTGGCCTGCTGGACCCGCGCCTCCCAGCTTTCGCGCGCGACGTTGCGTCCGGAGTCGGGGTAGAGGTCGCGCGCCTGCCAGAAGCGGTCGATGAAAGCGTCGCGCTGGTAGTCCTTCTCGAGGCTGAGGAAGGTGTCGCGCTCGGCCTTCGAGATGATCGCTTCGACCGACTCGAGCCACTCGCGATGCGCCGGCGAGAGGTCTTTCGGATCGTGCTTGACCGGTTTGGCAGCGCTCTTGGCGGCCGGTGTGGCGCTCGGCCGGGGGGCGGCGGCGCTCGGCGGAGGGCTCGCCGGTGCCACGGCGGAGGGTGGCGCCGCCGCTGGAGGCGGAGTCGCGGCCGCTGGAACCGAAGGCGCAGCCGCTGGAGCCGATGGCGCAGCCGCTGGAGTCGAAGGCGCAGCCGCTGGAACCGATGGCCCGGCCGCTGGAGCCGATGGCGCCGTCGGGGTCGGGGCGATCGCCGGCGCCGCGCTCTGGGCGGCGGCCGGGTCGGAAAAACCCCCGGGGAGTGCCGCGACCAGCCAGGCGGCGATCAGCAGGGGGGCGAAGGGGCGCTCGGGCATGCGGGGCTCCTCGTCTCAACCTGTCATACGTTGCAAGAACGCTACCGGATATCGACGAGGGATCGCGAGGGCTAGAATCCGCCCGCGATGCCGCCGCTCTACTTCGACCACAACGCCACTTGCCCGCTCGACGCCCGGGTCCGTGAGGCGATGCTGCCATGGATGGGCGAGCGATGGGGTAACCCCTCGTCGATCCATCGCTTCGGCCAGGCGGCGCAGGCGGCGGTGGAGGAGGGACGCGAGCGAATCGCCCGCCTGATCGGCGCCGATCCGCTCGAGATCGTGCTCTGCGGCTCGGGCACCGAGGCGAACAACGCCGTGGTGTGGAGCGCGGTGCGCCCGGCGGTGTCCGGACCCCGGCCGGGTCATCTCGTCGTCTCGGCGCTCGAGCATCCCTCGGTGCGGGCCGCGGCCGCGCATCTCGCCGCCCGGGGCTGGGAGGTCACCGAAGTGTCCCCGGAGCAGGACGGCGTCGTCGCTCCGCCGGCGATCGTCGCGGCGCTCCGCCCGGAGACGGCGCTCGTCGCCCTGCAGTTGGCCAACAACGAGGTGGGGACGATCCAGCCGGTGGCCGAGGTTGCGGCGCGCTGCCGCGAGCGCGGTGTGCCGGTGCTCTGCGACGCCGTCCAGGCGGCAGGGAAGATCCGCGTCGACTTCGCGGCGCTGGGTGTCGACTATCTGGTGATCGCCGGTCACAAGTTCCACGGACCGCTCGGCGCGGCGGCGCTGGCGATCCGTGGCGGCGCGCCGTTCGCCCCGTTGCTCCTGGGTGGCGCGCAAGAGCGCCGCCGGCGTGCCTCGACGATCAACGTGCCGGCGGTCGTGGGGCTCGGTGCGGCGGCCGACCTTGCCCGGCGCGAGCTCCCCGAGCGGACGGCGCGGCTCGCGGCGCTGCGCGATCGCTTCGAGAGCGGGCTGGCGGCGATCCCGCGTCACGTCGTCCACGGCACGTCGGCACCGCGGCTGCCGAACACCACGCACGTGGCGTTCGAGGGCCTCGAAGGGCAGACGCTGATGATCCGTCTCGATCTCGCCGGGTTCGCCGTCTCGACCGGCTCGGCGTGCGCCGCCGGGGTCGTCGAGCCGAGCCGGGCGCTGCTCGCCATGGGGGTCTCGGCCGCGGAGTCGATCGCGTCGCTGCGCGTCAGCGTCGGTCTCGGCAATTCGGCCGACGAGGTCGATGCGCTGCTCGCCGCCCTGACGCGCGAAGTCGACGCCCTGCGACGGGCGCGGGCGGGGCGATGAGCGGCCTCGTCGCCGTCGCGATGAGCGGCGGGCTCGATTCGTCGGTGGTCGCCTGGCTGCTCGCCCAGCGCGGTGAGCCCGTCGTCGGGCTCTCGATGCTTCTCTGGGACCGCTCGCACGAAGCGGTGCACGGTCGCTGCTGTGGCGCGCTCGACCTCGGCGACGCACGGCGCGTCGCGGCGCTCGCGGGGATCCCGCACTACACGCTGCGCCTCGATGCCGAGTTCCGGGAGCGGGTCGTCGACCCGTTCGTCGCCGACTACCTCGCCGGGAAGACGCCGTCGCCCTGCGTGCGCTGCAACACCTTCGTCAAGTTCGACCTGCTGCTCGAGCGCGCCCGCGAGCTCGGTGCCACGGCGGTGGCGACCGGACACTACGCCCGCATCGTCGACGGAGCCGACGGGCCCGAGCTGCACGCGGCGGTCGACGCGGAGAAGGACCAGAGCTACTACCTCTTCGAGCTCACCGCGGCGCAGCTTTCCGCGTCGCGCTTCCCGCTCGGCGAGATGACCAAGCGCGAGGTGCGCGAGCTCGCTCGTGTCGCGGCGCTGCCGGTGGCGGAGAAGGGCGAGAGCATGGAGGTCTGCTTCGTCGACTCCGGCGTGCGCGAGTTCGTCGAGGCGGAAGTGGCAGCGGCGCCGGAGCGCTTCACCGCCCCGGCGCTCGGCCGCCCGGCCGAGCTGGTCGACATGGCCGGGCACCATCTCGGCGAAGGCTCGCCCTACTATCGCTACACCGTCGGCCAGCGCCGCGGCCTCGGCCTCGCGGCGAGCGACCGGCGCTACGTCCTGCGCGTCCTGCCGGAGGCCAACCAGGTCGTGGTCGGCGAGGTCGAGGCGCTGGCTGCGACGGGGCTTCGCGGCGAACGGCTGCACTGGATCGGCCCGGCCCCAGTCGGCGAGATCGCGGCGACGGTGAAGATCCGCTCGCGCCACCCGGGCGTCGCCTGCACGATCCGCGCGCTCCCCGGGCAAGCCGCTGACGTGCGCTTCGCCACGCCGCAGCGCGGCGTCGCTCCCGGGCAAGCAGCGGTCTTCTACGACGGCAGTCGCGTGCTCGGCGGCTGCTGGATCGACGGGTCGATGTAGATTCCGATCGGAGGGTCCAACCCCGCCCGATCGGGTGGGGCGGTTCTGAAGACGTTTTCACTAGCGTGATCGAATGGAGGCGATCACTTCGTGCGAGCGGGATCGGCCCTGTCCGATCAGTTTTCTGCCGTGTCCGGGTGACTGCGTCTTCTCGGAGGTCATGCAGAGCGCTCGCCACGGCATCGTGGTGCTCGATACCGAACGCGAAACGCTGTACTTTGCCAATCGCGAAGCGCTTGCGATGCTGGCCGAGGCTCGGGTGCCGGCGCAGTACGGCGAAATCCTCGAGGCGTTTCTCGAAGGCTCCGAGTCGGGAGGTGCGGCTCCATCGAGACCGGATCGGGTGTCGCGCCGGTTCGGGGACCGGCTGTTGGGTTTCAGTCGATACGGTGTCGGGAGGTTTCGCTGGGTCTTCTTCCGCGACATCTCGGAGTCGGCACGGCTCGAGTCGATCGCCGAGGCCATCGAGATCTCCAACAGCTTCGCGCACGTCTTCGCCGCGGTTCGACACGAGATCGGCAATCCGATCAATTCGGTGAAGATGGCCCTTTCGGTGCTGCGCAAGAACCTCGAACGGTTCGAGCGGGAGACGGTTCTCGACTATCTCGACCATTCGCTCGCCGACCTCGGCCGTGTCGAGGACCTGCTCGCCTCGTTGCGCAGCTTGAGCTTCTACGACGACTTGAAGCTCGAGCCGCTGCTCGTCGACGAATGGATGAGGGAGTTCGCGCTGCTCGCCCAGAGAGGATTCCACGAGCGTGGAATCGCCCTGGAGTTCGCCGCGGGAGCTCCGGGGGTCATGGCGAGGGTCGACTCTCGCGCCTTGCAGCAAATCCTGGTGAACCTCGTGGCCAACGCGGCGGAGGCGGCCGCCGAACGCCAGCGACCGGAGATCCGCATCGAGACCTGCCGGCGGGAGGCCCTGGTCGAAATCAGGGTCATCGACAACGGGTCGGGAATCCGGCCCGAGCTCGCCGACCAGATGTTCCGGCCGTTCTTCACGACCAAGGAGCAAGGGACCGGACTCGGCCTGGTGATCGTTCGTCGGCTCCTTGCCCGGATGAACGGCTTGGTCGAGCTCTCCAGCCTTCGCGGCGAAGGAACGACGGCGCTCGTCACCCTCCCCGAGGCGGCGGAGTGAGCGGAGCGCGGCGCCGCCTTCTGGTGGTCGAAGACGAGCTCTTCTTCGCCCAGATGGTGCGCGACGACCTCTCTCGTGAGGGGCTCGAAGTCGTTCTCGCCGCCACGCTCGCCGAGGCGAGGCGAGTGGCCCGCGAGCGACCGCCGGATGTCGTGTTGCTCGACCAGCAGTTGCCCGACGGCGTCGGTGCCGACCTCTGCGGCGAGCTGCTCGAGCTCAACGACGAGGTGAAGGTGATCTTCGTCACCGCGTTTCCTCACTTCGACAACGCGCTGCGTGCACTCCGGCAGGGCGCCTTCGACTATCTGACCAAACCGTGCGAGCCGCTGGCGATGCAGCACGCGGTGGATCGCGCCTTGCGTACGCTGGAGCTCGAGCGGGGGGCGTCGCGACTCTCGTGGCGTCGCCAACGTGAGGCCGTCCGCGCGTTGTTGCCCGGAATGCCGGTCGACGCCGCGCTGCGAGGTGCGCTCGAGCTGGCGGTCGAGGCCGACGTGCCTGTCTTGCTGAGCGGCGAGACAGGAACCGGCAAGACGTTCTTCGCGCGTTTGATCCACTACTCGGGGGCTCGCCGCAACGGCGAGTTCGTCCCGGTCAACTGCGCAGCGCTGCCGGAGAGCCTCTTCGAGGCGGAGCTCTTCGGTCACGAGCGCGGAGCCTTCACCGGTGCCATTGCCACGCGACCGGGGCTCTTCGAGCTCGCCGACGGTGGCTCGATCCTGCTCGACGAGATCGGCGAGATGTCCCTCGCCCTCCAAGCGCGATTGCTCCAGGTGCTCGACACCCGCGAGGTGCGGCGCATCGGCGGGAACGCCGCCCGTCAGGTCGACTTCCGGCTCCTCGCGGCAACCAACGTGGACCTCGACATGGCGCTGCGCGAGCGACGCCTGCGCACCGATCTCTACTACCGGCTCGCGGTGCTGCGGATTCACCTGCCGGCGCTGCGCGAGCGGTTGAGCGAGTTGCCCGCCATCGTCGACGGGCTCCTGGTTCGACTTGGCAACGGCGAGCGGCTCCCGCCACTCGCCCCAGGCGAGATGGAGCGGCTGGCCGACTACCCCTGGCCGGGCAATCTGCGCGAGCTCCGCAATGTGCTGGAGCGCGCCCTGTTGCTGTCGCGCGGCGGAGAGCTGCGGCCGGGTACGCTGCTCGCCGGTGCGACCGCCGGAAGGCCGCGTGCGGCCGAACGGGAAGAGGCCTTGGCGTCGCTCGCCGAGGTCGAGCGACGACAGATCGAGATCGCGCTGGTGCGCTGCGGCGGCAACCTCGCCGGCGCAGCGAGATTGCTCGGGGTTTCCGTTTCGACGTTGCAGCGCAAGCCGGGAGTCGCCGGGCGCGCAAGAGCGTTACGCGCCGTCGCCGCGCACTGACCGTCGCATTGTGCGCTGTCGCTGTCGCTTCTCGACGGCTTCCCTGTGGCTTCCCTCGAGTTCTCGAGGGGTTTCCACCGCTCGAGAGCGGTTGGCACGTCTCGTGCTCAAGCGGCGTCCGTGAGGTTGCCGTGCGCACGATCCTGATCGTCGACGACGAGGAACTGTTTCGCCGCAGCCTGGCCGACGGACTCGAGGCGAGCGACCCGCACTGGACCGCCCTGACCGCCGAGGGCGCGGCGAGGGCACGCGAGATCCTCGAAACCACGCAGGTCGATCTGGTCGTCACGGATCTTCAGATGCCGGCGGGGAGCGGCTTTGAGCTGCTCGACTACCTTGTTCAGGCGCGCCCGTGGGTTCCGGTTCTGGTGGTGACCGCGCATGGCGGCGCGGCGACAGCCGCCCGGCTCTCTCGCATGGGCGTGGGGAGGTTGCTCGAGAAGCCTCTGGATTTCGAGGTCCTGGTCCGGAGCGTGGCGGAGGTTTTCGCGTCGAGTGCCGGTGGGCTCATGCGCGGCATCTCGCTATCGACCTTTCTGCAACTGCTCGAGATGGAGCGCCGGAGCTGCACGCTGCGCGTCTCGGCCAAGGGACGCGTCGGCTGGCTACACATTGTCGACGGCCAACTCGACGCCGCGGAGTGCGGCGAGCTCATCGACGAGAGCGCGGCCTACGAGGTCGTTTGCTGGGACGACGCGCTCCTCGAGATCCTGGCCACCCCGCCGGTCGCCTCCGGGAGGATGTCGCTGTCGATCCGCCAGGTGCTGCTCGACAGCTTTCGCCGGCGCGACGAGCTGGCCGCCGCAGCAGACCAGGCGACGACAAAGGTGTCGGACAACTCAACCTCGGCGCCCGCCGGTCGGACGGGTGTCGTCACCAGTCGAAAGGAGAAGCAGATGTCGGTCCAGGACAAGCTCAAGGAGTTGGCGGCGGTCGAGGGGTTTGCGGGCGCCGGAGTGTTCACCCCGCAGGGCGAGAGCCTCGCCATGGTCTCCGCCGGAACCGGATTCACCAAGGAGATCGGTGTTCTCGCGAACAACGTGCTGATGAACGCCCAGAAGGCGTCGATCGAGATGGGGGCCGGCCGCGGGCAGCAAGTGCACGTGACGGCCGAGAAGGCGCACATCCTCGTGCGCTGCCTCAACGAAGGCAACGACCCGCTCAAGTCCGAGCCCGGAAAGGCGCACATCCATCTCGTCATGGCCCTCTCCGACGACAGTGCCATCGGCATGGCGAAGATGAAGCTCAATGCGGTGATCGAGAAGCTCGGCCCCGACTTCCGGCTCTGAAGGCGGGTGCGACGAGTTCCTGCCCGCGGCGAGTTTCGCGACAGCACGGGAAGCTGCTGGAGCGACGTCTAGGGAAGCAGCCTGAGGCTCTGCCGCGCGAGGCGGGGAGCCTCAAGCTGAGCCGCCGAGAACGACCACGAACTCCCCCTTGAGGGCCGGGCGCGCGGCGAAATCGGCGAGCAGCTCCGGGAGCGGGCCACGCAGCGTCTCCTCGTGCAGCTTGGTCAGCTCGCGACAGATCGCCGCCGGGCGCTCACCGAGCTCGGCGACGGCGTCCTCGAGGCTGCGCAACAGGCGGTGCGGCGACTCGAAGAGCACGACGGTGTGCGGGAGGGCGCCGAAGCGGCGATAGAAATCGCGCCGCTTGCCGCTCTTCGGTGGCGCAAACCCGGCGAAGGTGAACGGGCAGGGTGGGAGCCCCGAGACGGCGAGCGCGGCGAGCACCGCCGAGGCGCCGGGGATCGGCTCGATCCGCACGCCGGCGGCGGCCGCTTCGCGCACCAGGAGGAAGCCGGGGTCGGAGAGCAGCGGTGTGCCGGCGTCCGAGACCAGGGCGATCGTCGCGCCTTGCTCGAGCATGGCGAGCAGGCGCGGCAGACGCGCCCGCTCGTTGTGCTCGTGGAGCGACAGGAGCGGCCGGCGCACGCCGAGATGGGCGAGGAGCTGGCCGCTGCGCCGGGTGTCCTCGCAGGCGACGAGGTCGGCGCCGGAGAGCGCCTCGCGCGCCCGCGCGGAGAGATCCGCGAGGTTGCCGATCGGGGTGGCGACGACGAGCAGGCGGCCGGCCATGATCTGTCGATCCTACGCGGCGCAGGGCAGCCCGGACACATCGGCGTCCGTTTTTCGGTGGCACGGCCGGGCGGAGCGGGCTAGCCTCTCCACCCATGAGCCGACTGCCCTCCCTCGCCGAGATGGAACGCGCCAGCCTCGATCGTGACCCCGCCTATGACGGCGTCTTCTGGCTCGCCGTCCGCACCACCGGGATCTTCTGTCGCCCGACCTGCCCGGCGCGCAAGCCGCTGCCGCAGAACGTCGAGTACCTGGCGACGGTTCGCGAGGCGCTCTTCGCCGGCTACCGCCCGTGCAAGCGCTGCCGGCCGCTCGAAGCCGCCGGCACGCCGCCGGAGTGGGTGACGCGCCTGCTCGCCGCCGCCGAACAGGCCGAGGGCGGGCGCTTGCGCGACGCGCAGATCCGCGCTCTCGGGATCGAGCCGGCGCGCGCCCGACGCCACTTCCAGCGCGAGTACGGCCTCACCTTCCAGGCTTACTGCCGCGCCCGCCGGCTCGGCGAGGCGTTCGACGGCCTGCGCCGCGGCGCCGACCTCGACGACTCGGGCTACGAGGCGGGGTTCGAATCGGCGAGCGGCTTCCGCGCCGCCTTCGCGCGGCTCTTCGGCGAGTCTCCGGGCGCCGTGGCGAAGAACCCGGCGACCGCAGCGTGCGTGCGCGTCGACTGGATCGAGAGCCCGCTCGGCCCGCTGGTCGCCGGGTCGAACGGCGAGGGGATCTGCCTGCTCGAGTTCACCGACCGCCGCGCCCTCGAGGCGCAGCTCGTCACGCTGAAGCGGCGGCTCGCCGCCGTCCTGGTGCCGGGGCGCGACGCGCTGCTCGACCAGTTGCGCGAGGAGCTGGCGGCCTATTTCGCCGGCGAACGGCGCGAGTTTTCCGTGCCGCTCGTCGAGCCCGGCACACCGTTCGAGCGCCGCGTCTGGGACGCGCTCGTCGCCATCCCCTACGGCGAGACGCGCTCCTACGCCGAGCTGGCACGCACCATCGGCTCGCCGGGCGCCTCGCGCGCCGTCGGTACCGCCAACGGCCGCAATCGCATCGCCATCGTCGTCCCCTGCCACCGCGTCGTCAACACGAACGGCGAGCTCGGCGGCTACGGCGGCGGGCTCTGGCGCAAGCAGTGGCTGCTCGACCTCGAACGCGGGGAGCGCCGGGAGGAGCGCGCCGCGCCCGCGCTCAGTCGCGCGGGATCTCGCGGTCGAGGTTGATGGCGCTGCCGGAGAGGCGGGCGATGAGCATCAGGCGGCGCTTGAAGCGGTTGGCGCGCTCGAGGGCGACGATCCGGTGGACGGTCGGCTCGGGGTAGCCGCGCTCGACGACCTCGTCGGGCAGCAGGCCCTGGTCGAAGAGCAGGTAGAGCACCTCGTCGGCGGTCTCGTAGTCGAAGCCGAGCTCGGCCTCGTCGGTCTGTCCCGGCCAGAGATCGGCCGAGGGGCGCTTGTCGACGACCTCGCGCGGCAGGCCGAGGGCGCGCGAGAGCTGCCAGACCTGCTGCTTGTAGAGATCGCCGAGCGGGTTGAACGAGCTCGCGTTGTCGCCGAAGACGGTCGAGTAGCCGAGCAGGATCTCGGTCTTGTTCGAGGTGCCGAGGACCAGGCAGCCGAGCTTCTTGGCCTGGTCGAAGAGGATGGTCATCCGCTCGCGCGCCATCTTGTTGCCGCGTCGTACGGCGTCGGCTTCGGGGTCGACGGCGGAGAAGTAGGCGTCGATCTGCGGCGTGATGTCGCAGGTGGCGAGCGCGAGGCCGAGCGTCGCCGCGACCGCCGCGGCGTCGCGCGCCGACTCGGGGCTCGACGAGCGGTAGGGCATGAAGAACGGGAAGACGCGCTCGCGGCCGAGAGCGCGGACGGCGAGCGCGGCGGCCAACGCCGAGTCGATGCCGCCGGAGAGTCCGACGGTCACGCCGCGCGCGCCGGCGGTGGCGACGGCGTCGGCGACGAAGCTGGTGAGCGCGGAGAGTGCCAGCTCCTCGTGGAGCACCAGACGTGCCGCGACCTCTCCCTTGCGGATCATTCCGGCCCCTCGATGTCGGTGCGCTCGGCGCGCAGCAGCGGCAGGCGCCAGCGCAGGCGGTCGACGGCGCGCAGGTCGAGGTCGGCGACGAGCAGGTGCTCCTCGAGGAAGGGGGCGCGCGCCAGCAGCTCGCCGCCCGGCCGCACGATGTGGCTCCCGCCGGTGTAGAACGAGCCCTCCTCCCAGCCGACGCGCCCGCAGTAGAGCACCCAGCAGGTGTTGAGCAGCGCCGTCGAGCGGGTGAGCGATTCCCAGTCCGACTGGCTCTCGGGAAGCGGCCCGGGGCCGAGCCGTCCGGGGCTCGCCGAGACGACCGCCACCAGCTTGGCACCGGCGCGCGCCAGACGTCGCGCCGGGTCGCTGTGCCAGAGGTCCTCGCAGATCAGGATGCCGAAATCGACCCCCGGCAGACGCGCCAGGTCGAGCCGCCGCCCCTCGCCGAAGAAGCGTCCCTCCTGGAAGAGCCCGTAGGTCGGCAGGTAGAGCTTGCGATGGGTGTGGCGCACCCCGCCGCCGGCGAGCAGCAGGGCGCTGTTGTAAAGCACCCCCTGGGCGTCCTCCTCGACCAGGCCGACGACCACCGCCATCTCGCCGGCAGCCGCGGCGAGGCGAGCGATCGCCGGTGAACGGTCGGGTCGCATCGCCACGCGTGACGTGAGGTGGAGCAGGCGGTAGCCGGTGAGCGAGAGCTCGGGGAAGAGCAGCAGGTCGACGCGCTCGGCGCGAGCGCGGGCGATCCACTCGAGATGCCGCTCGACATTGGCTTCGACGTCGCCCAGTCGCGCGTCGACCTGGGCGAGGCCGACGCGCAGGATCGCTCCGTCCGCGGCCATCGTGAGGCGGATGCTAGCATGCGCTCGCATGCGCTCCGGCCCGCTCCTGGGCCTCCTCGGCCTCCTCGCCATCGCTCCGCCGCCGGTGCGCGGTACCGCTGCGCCCATGCCGGCGCCGTCGCCCGCGCCGACGTCCGCACCGACGCCCGCGCCCGCAGCGGGCGGCGACTCGCCGGTGCTGTTCGACCGCATCGTGGCGCTGGTCGACGGCGACCCGATCCTGCTCTCCGACCTCGACCGGGCGATCGGCCTCGGCCTGCTCGGCAGCCGCCCCGGTGCAGATTTCGCGGCCGAGCGGCGGCGGGTCCTCGACCTGCTCGTCGAACAGCGGCTGCGCTACCACGAGATCGAGCGCTTCGGCTTCCAGGACGTCTCGGTGCACGCCATCGAAGAGCAGGTCGAAAGGGTGCGCTCCCGCTTCCCCGACGAGGCGAGCTTCGAGAAGCGCCTCGCCGAGCTCGGCCTCGACAGCCGGCAGTTGCGCCAGCTCCTGGCGCGGCAACTGCTCACCCTGGCCTTCGTCGAGGAACGGCTCGGCCCGCGTGTCTTCGTCGGCCTCGACGAGATCCGCCGCTACTACGACGAGCGACTGGTGCCCGAGATGCGCGACCGCGGCGAGGCGCCGTCGCCGCTCGAGAGCGTTCGCGAGCAGATCCGCAGCCTCCTCAAAGAGCAGCGACTCAACGAGGAGATCGACCGCTGGACCCGCGAGCTGCGGCGCGAAGCCGACGTCGTCGACTCGCTCGACCGCGCGCCGGTGCTCCCGCTGCCGCCGGTCGTGCCGTTGCACCAGCCCTGAGGGGAACGGCGCGTGGCGACCGGGCAAGGGCGCCGCGCGCCGCGATTCGGCTCCTCACTCCACGACGAGCCCGCTGCGCCGTGCGCGACCCCATCGCCTGCCGCGCGACGGCGGCGTTCTGCTCGCACTCGATCGGTCGGCGCGTTCAGCCCTTCGCGGTGAGCGCGCGCGGGCGCCAGCGGTAGCGGGCGAGGGAGAGGGTGCCGGCGGGGGAGAACTGCACGCCTTCCTGCTCGAGCAGGTGCTGCTGGAGTCGTTCGTGGCCGAAGCCGTCGGAGCGCGGGCTGGTGCGCCCCTGGGCGTTGACGACGCGGTGCCAGGGGAGGCGGCTCTCGTCGGGAAGGGTGTGCAGCGCGTAGCCGACCAGTCGAGGCTGGCGTGGGAGGCCGGCGAGCGCGGCGATCTGGCCGTAGGTCGCGACGCGACCGCGCGGGATGCGCGCCACCACCGCGTAGATCTTCTCGTACGAAAGCGGGGGTGCGGGCACGGCGAGGTCAGTAGTGGTAGCGCGCCTGGAGAAACTGGACGACGGCGTCGTCGACGAGGTAGACGATCCGATGCTCCTGCGTCAGCCGACGCGACCAGAGGCCCGGGGCCAGGTACTTGAGCGGCTCCGGCTTGCCCACACCCTGGAACGGGTCGCGCAGAACGGCCTCCACGAGATCGAGGGCTCGCAGCGCGACCTTTCGGTCGGTGGCGACCCAGAAGCGCAGGTCCTCTCGGAACTCGCGATGGAAGATCGGTTGCCGGACGGCACGCGGCACGCCGACCGTCCTAGCGGGTGGTGGCGAGATCGAGCTCGTGGCGGAGCTTGTTCACCGAGCTCGGCTTGCCCTTCGTCCGCTGCGCGCGACGCAGCGCGCGCACGAGGCGTTGGGCGTTCTTCGGCGAGCGCAGGAGATGGGCCGTCTCGAGCAGGCTGGCGAGCTCGTCGGCGGAGACCAGGGCGACGCTCTCGGCGCCGCGCCGCCGGATGATGACCGGTTCCCTCGTCGAGGCGACCTGATCGCAGAGCGCCGCGAGCATCGCGCGGGCGCTCGTGTAGGTGGTTTCGGTGATCATCGGCGGACCGTTCCTGTACAGGAGAACCGTACCACTCGTTGGCGAGGTCGTCCAGGCGCCTTCCGGGTCGGGGCTCGCTTCGCCCTTGCAGCGGAGCGGCGAAGCGTGGGGGCTCGAGGAACGATCGGCGCCAGGCTACCCCAGCGCGGCGAGGGTTTCCTTCTCGATCTCGTCCTTGGCCGGCGAGACGATGCCGAGCACCGTGGCGAGACGGTCGAGCCAGGCGCGCTCGGCCGGCGAGCCGTCGCGGTCGGCCACCACGGCGAGGGCGGCGAAGCGGTAGAGGACTTCGCGCGCCTCGGGGGCGAAGGCGAAGCCGGCGATCTCCTCGGGCGAGGCGGGCAGCACCAGGTCGCGGTGCACCTGGGCCACCTGCTCGTCGGAGAGGCCGGCCGAGCCGAGCTGCTCCTGGATCGCGGCGCGCTCCTCGGGGCTCATCCGGCCGTCGGCGAGCGCGGCGGCGATCATCGTGCGGACGATCGGGAAGACCGCTTCCGGGGGGAGCGCCCCGCTGGGTTCGGCGGAGGCCAAGGGGGCTGCTGTGGCTGGCGGGAGCGGCGGAACGGAGGGAGCCGCCGCCTCGGCGGAGGCGGCGGGTGGCGGTGGTGGCGGGGTGAACGAGGGCGGAGGAGGCGGCGGGGGCGGGATGGTCCCAGGGACCGCCGGAGAACCGGCGAAGCGCCCGCCGCCCGCTCCGCCCTGGGTCTGGCGGTAGCGCTCGGCGGCCAGCCCGCCGGCGAGCAGCGCGCCGCCGGCGAGCAGGATGTTCTTCGCTCCGATGCGATGCACCAGCCGGCCGGCGTCGAAGCCGGTCGACTGGCGGATCGCATTGCTGATCAGCGTCTCGAGCAGTCCCATTGTCTCCTCCTCCGCGAGGTCGCGGCCTCGTCGGGCCACGCCGTGCGAGGAGAAGTCTAGCCGCGGTGGGCCGCCACCAGCTTCTCGACCACCGAGGGGTCGGCGAGCGTCGTGATGTCGCCGAGGTCCTCCGTGTCGCCCGAGGCGATCTTGCGCAGAATCCGCCGCATGATCTTGCCCGAGCGCGTCTTCGGCAGCCCCGGCGTCACCTGGATCCGGTCCGGCGTGGCGATCGGTCCGATCGCCTGCCGCACCTGCTCCTTCAGCATGCCGACCAGCTCGTCCGGCTCGTAGCTCTCGAACTCGGGCGTCGGGATGACGAAGGCGTAGATGCCGGTGCCCTTGATGTCGTGCGGGAAGCCGACCACCGCCGCCTCGGCGACCGCGGCGTGGGCGACGAGCGCGCTCTCGACCTCGGCGGTGCCCAGCCGGTGACCGGAGACGTTGAGCACGTCGTCGACGCGACCGGTGATCCAGTAGTAGCCGTCCTCGTCGCGCTTGCAGCCGTCGCCGGTGAAGTAGAGGCCGGGGAAGCGGCTGAAGTAGGTCTCCTGGAAGCGCGAGTGATCGCCGAAGATGGTGCGCGCCTGGCCCGGCCACGAGCGCTTGAGGCAGAGATTGCCCGACACGTCGTTGCCGTGCAGCTCGTTGCCCTGCTCGTCGACCAGCACCGGCTCGATGCCGAAGAACGGGAGCGTCGCCGAGCCCGGCTTGCAGGGCGTGGCGCCCGGCAGTGGGGTGATGAGAATGCCGCCGGTCTCCGTCTGCCACCAGGTGTCGACCACCGCGCAGCGCCCGTCGCCGACCACGTCGTGATACCACTTCCAGACTTCGGGATTGATCGGCTCGCCGACCGACCCGAGCACTCGCAGGCTCTTGCGCGAGTAACGCCGGATCCAGTCGTCGCCCTCGCGTGCGATGGCGCGCAGGGCGGTCGGCGCGGTGTAGAAGATGTTCACGCCGAGGTCGTCGACGATCCGCCAGTAGCGGCCCGGGTCGGGGTAGGTGGGGATCGACTCGAACATCACCGTCGTCGCGCCGTTGGCGAGCGGCCCGTAGACGATGTAGCTGTGCCCGGTCACCCAGCCGATGTCGGCGGCGCAGAAGTAGATGTCGCCCGGGTGATAGTCGAAGACCAGCTTGTGGGTGAAGGCGGCGTAGACCATGTAGCCGGCGGTGGTGTGCAGCACTCCCTTCGGCTTGCCGGTCGAGCCCGAGGTGTAGAGGGTGAAGAGCGGCGACTCCGAGTACATCCACTCCACCGGGCAGGTCGAGCGCTGCTTGCGCATCTCGTCGGTCAGCCAGAAATCGCGCCCGATCGTCATCGGAACCTCGGCGTCGGTGCGTTGGGCGACGAGCACGCGGTCGACCGACGAGAGGCCCTCGATCGCCCGGTCGACGGTGGTCTTGAGCGGGATCTTCTTGCCGCCGCGCAGCCCCTCGTTGGCGGTGACGACGATCTTGGCGCCGGCGTCGAGAATGCGGCCCCGCAGCGACTCGGCCGAGAACCCGGCGAAGACCACCGAGTGCACCGCGCCGATTCGGGCGCAGGCGAGCATGGTGTAGGTCAGCTCGGGCATCATCGGCAGGTAGACGATGACGCGGTCGCCGCGCTTGACGCCGTGGGCGAGCAGGACGTTGGCGATCCTTGCCACCTGGTGCTTGAGCTCGCGATAGGTGATGTGGCGGTACTCGCCGGGCTCGTCCTGGGCCCAGATGATCGCCGTCTTCTCCGGCTGGGTCGACATGTGCCGATCGACGCAGTTGAAGCAGGCGTTGACGCGCCCGCCGCCGTACCAGGAGAAGTCGACCTCCTCCATGTCGACGTCGAGCATCGTCGACGGCGGATGGAACCAGGAGATGATGTCGGCCTGCTTCTGCCAGAAACCTTCCGGGTCGTCGAGCGAGAGCCGGTAGAGCCGGCGGTACTCGTCCATCGAGCGGATGTGGGCGTGGGCGGCGATCTCGGGCTTGACTGGGATCATCGGAGCTCCTCCCTCGAAGCGTGGTCCGGTGTCGCGAGCGCGCTTCGGGACCGGCTCCCCCGGGCCGATCGCGCTCCCATGGTTCCTGCCAGGAGGGGCGCTCGCCCCTCCGTCGCGGATCTTGTCGGTGACCTCATCGGGTCGACTCCGGCGTCTCGACGGCGATGGGCAGCAGCACCTTGACGTGCGCGGCCGTTCCGTCGCGGTCGAGGTTGAACCAGGCCTCACCATCGTGCGCGCGGGCCATCGGCCGCAGCCCCTGCGGTGCGAGCGGACGGCCGGCGGCGTCCTCCGGGGGTGCGTCGAGCGCCTCGCCCTGCCAGTCGAGCAGACGCGTGACCTCGGCCGGGTCGGGGCTCCATCCGAGGTCGAGCAGCACGTGCCGATCGACCCTCCGGGTCCCGAGATGCAGCTGCACGACGGCCATCTCGCGGCGCAGGAGCGCGAGGAAGGCGACGACCGCCCCGATGACCTCGGTCGCGGGCAGATCGAGCCGCAGCGGCGGCGCCGCCGAAGAGTCGGCTGGGCGCGACGCGACCTCGTAGCCGAGCTCGTCGGCGGCTGCGCCGATGCGGGCGACGAGCTCGTCGACGTCGATCGTCGTCGGCGTCCCGTCGGCGGGTTCGGCGACGGCGCGATGCGCCAGGCGCTCGACCCGGATGGCGAGCTCGCCCAGCCGCTCGGACTCCTGCGAGACGACGGCGAGCAGGCGCGCCCGCGGCAACCCGTCGAGCGCCGGGAACTTCTCGAGCGTCTCGGCCGCGGCGCGCAGGCTGCCGATGGCGCCGCGCATCGAGCGCGCCAGCTCTTCGAGCTCGCGACCGGCGACGGGAGTGGGCGTCTCAGTCATCGCGACCTTCGAGACAGCGGCGGATCTGGGCGATCAGATCGCGGGTGGAGAACGGCTTGGTGACGTAGAGGTCGGCCCCGAGGTCGAGCCCCTTGTGGCGCTCGACGTCGCGGCCGCGCGCCGTCAACATGACGATCTTCGGGCAGTCGGGGGCGCTCTGCAGGCGCCGGCAGACCTCGAAGCCGTCGAGCCCCGGCAGCATCACGTCGAGCAGCACGAGGTGCGGACGGAAGCTCGCGGCGAGCGCGAGCGCCTGGTGTCCGTCGCCGGCCACGGCGACCACGTAGCCCTCGTGGCCGAGCAGGAACTCGAGCGACACGACGATGTTCGGCTCGTCCTCGACGATCAGCACGCGCTCGGCCATGGCCGTCCTCTCTCGTTGCTCATGCGCTCTCCCGCTCGGCTCCGGCGGCGGCGAGCTCGCCGGCCGGCCAACTGCGGCGCTGGGCGAGCGGCAGGGTGAAGGCGAAGCGGGCGCCGCCGCGCTCGCTCGGCTCGACCCAGATCCTGCCGCCGTGCCGGGCGACGATCTCGCGGCTGATCGACAGTCCGAGGCCGATGCCGTGGGAAGGCTGCGCCACCGGTCCTTCGATCTGGTGGAACTTGTCGAAGATCGTCTCGCGCTCCTCCGGCGGCACGCCGGGGCCGTCGTCGGAGACGGCGAAGGTGATGTTCTCGTTGTCGGCGGCGGCATCGACGGCGATCCAGCCGCCCTCGGGTGCGAATTTCAAGGCGTTGGCGAGCAGGTTGTGGAGGACCTGGAGCACCCGGTCGTAGTCGATCTCTGGGCGGGGCAGGCCGGGCTCGAGCCGCGTCGCGACGGCGATCGCCCGCCGCTCGGCGAGACTGCCGACGGAGGCCACCGCCTCGTCGATCATCGCCGCGACGTCGGCGGGCTCCGGGTGCAAGTCGGCCTCGCCCGATTCGAGCTTGGCGAGGTCGAGCACCTGGCAGATGAGGCGGGTCAGTCGCTCGTTCTCCTTGAGAACGATGCGCAGGAACTCGCCTCGCTTCTCCTCGTCGAGCTCCGGATGGTCGTGCAGGATCTCGGTGAAGGCGCGGATCGAGGTGAGCGGCGTGCGGAGCTCGTGGGCCATCGTGGCGACGAAGTCGTCCTTCAGCCGGTCGAGCTCGCGCAGCCGCTCGTTGGCGGCGCGCAGGTCGGCGCTGGCGCGCTCGAGAGCGGTCGACTTCTCCTCGAGCTGACGGCTGGTGGCGATGACGCGCGCCGACTCGTCGAGCAGACGCAGCACCTCGCCGGTGGCGAGCTCCTGCTCGCGCGCCACTGAGGCGAGCGCGACCCGCGCGGAGGCCGCGCCGGTGGTGCCGGCGAGCAGTCGCTCGGCGAAGGCGACGAGGCCTGCGTCGGCGTAGACCATCCGGTCGAGCGACAGCCCGCGGCCGGCTGAGTAGCGGGCGAGCGCCGAGCTGGTGCGCTCGGCGCCGAGGAAGCGCTCGAGCAGCGAACGCACCGCAGCCACCGGGGTGTCGGCGCGCCAGCGCGGCAGCTCGGCGCTCTCCGGGCGGCGCCGGAAGACGTCGACGAACCGCCGGGCCTGGGCGTATTCGACCGCGCTCTGGCCGCCGAGCGACGAGATCGCCACGTAGAGTCCGAGGTTGACGGTCAGGCTCCAGAAGAGCGAGTGCGCCATCGGGTCGAGGCCGGCGATGCCGAAGAGCGCCTGCGGGCGGAGCCAGCCGAGCCCGAACGGCCCTTCGGTGAGCACGCGCGCCGGGAGGCGGCCGCTGTTGACCCAGGTCGGGAAGGGCAGCGTGTAGGTCCAGACGACGAAGCCGCCGAGGATGCCGGCGAGCGCGCCGCGTTGCGTGGCGCCACGCCAGAAGAGGCCGCCGAGGATCGCCGGGGCGAGCTGCGCCACGGCGGCGAAGGAGATGAGGCCGATGGAGACCAGCGAGCCCTCCGCTCCGGTCGCCATCAGGTAGAACTGGCCGAGGCCGAGGACGATGACGATGGCGAAACGCCGCGCCGAGAGCAGGAGCTGCGAGAGGTCGGGCTCCCAGCCGCGCAGCGCCGTGCGCAGCAGGGCCGGGAGGATCAGCTCGTTCGACATCATCGTCGAGAGCGCCACGGTCTCGACGATCACCATGCCGGTGGCCGCCGAGACGCCGCCGAGGAAGACGAGCAGGGCGAGCCCCGAGGTGCCGCCGGCCAGTGGCAGGGCGAGCACGAAGTTGTCGGCGTCGACGCGTCCGTTGGCGAAGAGCAGGCGCCCGGCGAAGGCGATCGGCAGGACGAAGAGGTTGATCGCCAGCATGTAGAGGGGAAAGAGCCAGGCCGCCTTGCGCAGATGCTGTTCGTCGACGTTCTCGATCACCGCCATCTGGAACTGGCGCGGCAGGAAGAGGATGGCGGCGAACGAGAGCAGCAGCATCCACGACCAGGAGCTCCAGGAGCCGGAGAAGGCCGTGAGCTTGACAAGCTCGGGGTTCGCGAGCACGCGGTCGAAGAGCTCGCCGAAGCCGTGGTGGAGACCGAAGGTGACCCAGAGTCCGACGCCGAGGAAGGCGACGAGCTTGATCACCGACTCGAAGGCGATGGCCAGCACCAGCCCCTCGTGGTGCTCGGTGAGGTCGAGATGCCGGGTGCCGAAGAGGATGGCGAAGACGGCGAGCGTCGCCGCGACGCCGCAGGAGGTCCGCAGGAAGAGCGGGTCGTGCGCCACGTCCTCGCCGACGCCGCGCAGCAGCAGCAGGAAGGTCGTCGACACGGCCTTCAACTGCAGCGCGATGTACGGCACGATGCCGACGACCAACACCGCGGCGACGAGCGCGCCGAGCGAGCGGCTCTTGCCGTAGCGCGAGGCGACGAAGTCGGCGATCGAGGTGATGCGCTCCTGCTTGCTGATGCGCACCAGGCGGCGCAGCAGCACCCAGGAGAGCGCCGCCGCGAGCGTCGGGCCGAGGTAGACCGGGAGGAATCCGATGCCCGTCGAGGCGGCACGGCCGACCGACCCGAAGAAGGTCCAGGCGGTGCAGTAGACCGCCATCGACAGGGCGTAGACGTAGGGGTTGGCGATCAGGCTCTGCCCGCGCTCGGCGCGCCGGTCGCCCCAGAAGGCGACGACGAAGAGTAGGCCGAGGTAGAGCAGCGCGACCGAGAGAATCGTCCAGGCGGCGATCACGTGCTCGCTCCGCGGATTCGCCCCGGCGCGCCTAGCGCCGGCGGCCTCCGGAGTCGACCAGCCGGGCGATGACGGCGATGAAGGCGGCCCAGGCGGTGAAGACGTAGACGTAGAGGATCGGGATGCCGAAGAGCCGGTCGGGCCGCGAGAAGACGGCGAGGAACGGGTAGCCGAAGAGCAGCCAGCCGACCATTGCCAGGACGATCAGGCGCGGCGGCAGGAGGCGCTGCTTGACCTCGAGCAGGGCGCGACGGGCGCGGCGGTCGACACTGCCGGCGTCGCTGCGCGAGCGTGGGGAGACGACGCCGGAGGGCGACTCGCGCGGGCTCATGCAAGCAGTCCGTGACGGCGCAGGCGCCGATAGATCGTCGAGCGCGCGATGCCGAGCTCGTCGGCGGCGCGGCTGAGGTTGCCTCGGGCCGTGGCGACGGCGAGCTCGAGCCGCTCGCGCTCGATCTCGACGAGCGTGCGCACGGGCGTCGGCGGCGCAGTCGAGCGTTCGGGTGCGGCAGCCGGCGGCACGGTCTCTCGCCGCTCGGGCATCGGCTCGCTCTCGGCGAGCTCGCGCGGCAGGTGCTCGGGCCGGATGGTGTCGCCGTCGGAGAGGATCAGCGCGTGCTGCAGTGCCGTCTTGATCTGCCGCACGTTGCCCGGCCAGGGGAAGCGCACCATCGACTCGAACGCCTCGGGCGCCATCTCAGGTGGCGTCGCGCGGCCGGCCTCGGCCGCGAGTCCCTGGAGCAGATGGCTGATGAGGGCCGACACGTCCTGGCGCTCTCGCACCGGTGGCAGGCCGAGGCAGGCCCCGTTGATCCGGTAGTAGAGGTCCTGACGGAAGGCGCCGTCGGCGACCAGCCGGGGCAGATCGCGACAGGTGGCGCAGACCAGGCGGACGTCGGCCTGCCGCGGCCGATTGTCGCCCACCCGGTAGTAGGTGCCGTCCTCGAGCACGCGCAGGAGCAGCGCCTGGAGCGGTCCGGGCATCTCGCCGACCTCGTCGAGAAAGAGCGTGCCGCCGCGTGCCGCGCCGATCTTGCCGTCGTTGCCTTCCCGGCTGGCTCCGGTGAAGGCGCCCGGGGCGTAGCCGAAGAGCTCGCTCTCGAGCAGGTGCGGCGAGAGCGCACCGCAGTTGATGGCGACGAACGGCCGATCGCGCCGCGCGCTGGCACCGTGAATCGCCCGTGCCAGGAGCTCCTTTCCCGTTCCGGTCTCGGCGAGCAGCAGGATCGGCAGCAGTGTGCGGGCGAAGCGCGCGCCGGCTTCCTTCGTGGCGACGACGGCGGGGTCGTCGCCGAACAGTGCGTCGAAGCCGCGATCGTTGCGCCCGCTGCGTCGCGTCGGCGCGACGGTGTCGCTCGACGGCTCGAAGAAGGCCACCACGCCGGCGAGCGAGCCGTCGGCGACAGCGATCGGTTCGAAGCGCACGCGGGTGCCGCGGCGATCGGCAAGAAGCCGCGCGGTCGGGAGCTCGGCGGCGAGATCGCTCTGTCCGTCGCGCGCGATCAGCTCGACCTCGCGCCAGCCGATCCCCACCAGATCGCGCAGCGACGGCTCGGCACCGCCATTGGTGAGCCCGAGCAGCGAGGTGGCGGCGCGATTGGCCGACCGCAGTCGCCCTCCTGCTTCGACGAGCAGCGCCGGCGCCGGACAGGCGTCGACGAGCCGGCTGGCGAGCAGAAGTGGATCGCTCGGAGGAGTCACGGGCAGGAGTGTAGTGGCTGTAGCGATCTGTATCAAGTGGGTCCGTCACCGAACCCAAGAAAAGTGACAGCGAATCATGCTGCCGAGCCGAGCGCTACAATTCGCTACGAAACGCTACGCTCGATCCTGGCCCGATTCGTGCTGATGGGATCCCGAGCATCGTGCGCACCTTCGACTCGTTGGACCTTCAGCCGGTTCTCTCCGCCCCTGTTCGAGGGGGTGGCGGGACGGATCACCTTGTTTCCGTGCCATCGACACGCCTCTGCCAGGGGCTTTTCAGACAAGGAGGGACCATGCAACCGAGTCTCCGCCCGCGACGCCTCGTCCGCACCCTGTTCGTGCTGCTCGGCGTCACCCTGCTCGCCGCCCGTCCGGGATCGGCGCAGCTCCAGTGGAAGTCGCAGGACGAGAAGTCGACCTTCAAGGTCGGCATCCTCGGGCAGTTGCAGGGCGAGTCCCTCGACGTGGCCAACGCCAGCGGCAAGAAGGTCGACACGTCGAAGAACCTCTTCCTGCGGCGCGCCCGCATCCTCATGAACTTCACCTTCGGCGACAAGCTGTCGATCTTCGCCGAGACCGACAGCCCGAACCTCGGCAAGTCGAATACCGCCGGGGTGAAGGACGCCAACGACATGTACCTGCAGGACTTCGTCGTCGGCTACAAGTTCAAGCCCACCTTCCAGATCGAGGCCGGCATGCTGCTGCCGGCGATCTCCTACAACCACAACCAGTCGGCGGCCTCGCTGCTGGCGGCCGACTACGGCGCCTACACCTTCACCGAGTCGACGCCGATCGGCGGCCGGGTCGGCCGCGATTACGGCATCCAGGCGCGCGGCTACGCGGCGGAGAACCACCTCGAGTACCGCGTCGGCATCCTTCAGGGGTCGCGCGGCACGAACGCGGCGAACGGCATGCGTACCTACGGGCGGGTGATGTACTCGTTCTTCACCCCGCAGACCGGCCTCTTCTACCGCGGCACCTCGCTCGGCAAGACGAAGACGGTCGCGATCGGCGCGAGCTACGACGGCCAGGAGGACTACAGCTCCATCGCCGCCGACTTCTTCGCCGACCTGCCGCTGCCCGGCGGCAATGGCCTCACCATCCAGGCCGACCTGATGAAGTTCGACGGCGACAAGTTCCTTACCGCGATCCCGAAGCAGAACGACAAGCTCGTCGAGATCGGCTTCTTCGCGGCGAAGGCCAAGATCATGCCGTACGTCCAGTTCGCGCAGCGCGACTTCGACGCGGTCTCGCGCATCGACGAGAAGCGCTACTCGTTCGGCATCGGCTTCTTCCCGGCGGGACACAACCACAACGTCAAGATCGCCTACACCAAGATCAGCCCGTCGAAGGGCGACGACCTGGCCCAGGTGGTCGTGCAGTGGCAGGTGTTCCAGTTCTGATCCGGCGCGTCTCGGCTCTGCTCCCAGACGCCCGACGCTAGAACCGCAACCAGGAACCAGGAGATCCAGCAACATGGCACTCGCCACGGAAGTCATCGCCGAAAAGGCGCCGATTACCCAGGAAGAGAAGCTCGTCATCGTCGCCTCGTCGGTCGGCACGGTGTTCGAGTGGTACGACTTCTACCTCTACGCGACGCTCGCACCGTTCTTCGCCGCCCTCTTCTTCCCCAAGGGCAACGACACCGCCGCCCTGCTTTCGGCCTTCGCCACCTATGCCGCCGGCTTCCTCGTCCGGCCGTTCGGCGCGCTGGTGTTCGGGCGCATCGGCGACCTCGTCGGGCGCAAGTACACCTTCCTCGTGACCATCGTGGTCATGGGTCTTTCGACCTTCGGCGTCGGCCTCCTGCCGACCTTCGCCACGATCGGATGGGGCGCACCCATCCTGCTGGTGACCTTGCGACTCCTCCAGGGCCTGGCGCTCGGCGGCGAGTACGGCGGTGCGGCGACCTACGTCGCCGAGCATTCGGCGCAGCACCGTCGCGGCTACAGCACGAGCTGGATCCAGACGACGGCCACCGTCGGCTTCTTCCTCGCCCTCCTCGTCATCGGCCTCTGCCGCGTCTACATCGGCAAGGACACCTTCACGCAGTGGGGCTGGCGCATCCCGTTCTGGGTCTCCATCCTCCTGCTCGCCGTCTCGATCTACATCCGCCTGAAGCTGCACGAGTCGCCGATCTTCGCCAAGATCAAGTCCGAGGGTAAGACCTCGAAGGCGCCGCTCACCGACAGCTTCCTGCGCTACCCGAACAACAAGTACGTGCTGTTGGCGCTGGTGGGCGCCACGGCAGGTCAGGGCGTGGTGTGGTACACGGGCCAGTTCTATGCCCTCTTCTTCATGCAGATCACGCTCAAGCTCGACTTCCTCACCACCTACACGCTGATCGGCGCCTCGCTCCTGCTCGGCACGCCGTTCTTCGTCTTCTTCGGCTGGCTCTCCGACAAGGTCGGCCGGTTGAAGATCATCATGCTCGGCTGCCTGATCGCGGCACTGACCTACTTCCCCCTGTTCAAGGCGCTGACCCACTACGTCAACCCGGCGCTCGAGCAGTTCCAGAACACGACCAAGATCAGCGTCGCGGCCAACGAGAACGACTGCCAGTTCCACATCTTCGTCGGACCGTGGAGCAAGTTCTCGGAGTGCGACCGGGTCAAGGACTTCCTCACCAAGCAGGGGCTCAACTTCGAGTCGCTGCCGGGCGAGGCGGGCAAGGTGACGACCAAGATCAACGAGACGGTGATCGAGGGGTGGAAGGAGGCCGACCTCAAGGCGGCGCTCAAGTCGTTCAACTACCCCGAGACGGCGGACAAGGCGCAGATCAACTACGGGATGACGCTGCTGATCCTGTTCATCTTCCTGATCTACGTGACGATGGTGTACGGGCCGATCGCGGCGTTCCTCGTCGAGCTCTTCCCGACGCGGATCCGCTACACCTCGATGTCGCTGCCCTACCACATCGGCAACGGCTGGTTCGGCGGCCTGCTGCCGCTGACCGCCACGGCGATGGTGGCCGCCCGGGGCGACATCTACTACGGCCTCTGGTACCCGATCGTCGTGTCGATTATCACCTTCGTCGTCGGCACGCTCTTCCTGCGGGAGACGAAGGACCGGGACATCTACACGCACGAGAACTGACGCGAGCGAACCGCGGCGAGGGCCGGTCGGCGGACGGGATCCGTCGGCCGGTCGCGGTGCGGCCCGCCTCGTCCTCCTCGACTGGCGGCCAAGGGCCTTCGGCGCTTGCGGTTGCCCGATCGAGGAGGGACGCGGAGCCCGGCGAGGGGCGGTTGCCTTTCGCCGGGCGTTTTCTTCTAATGAGCCTTCGATGCGCATCGGCCTGTTCGCGGACCCCCACGCCAATCGCGAAGCTCTCGAAGCCTGCCTCGAGCACGGCCGGCGACACCGGATCGACCGCCACGTCTTCCTCGGCGATCTCGTGGGCTACGGTGCGGACCCCGGCTGGGTCGTCGACACGGTGGCCCGGCTGCAGGCGAACGGGGCCGTCTCGGTGATGGGGAATCACGACGAAGCGGTGGCGCGCGGTGCCGGGCAGGAGATGCACGGTGACGCGCTCGAGGTGATCGAGTGGACGCGCCAGCAGCTCGACGAGGGGCAGATGGCGTTCCTGCGCGCGCTGCCGCTCGCCGCCGAGGAGCCCGGACGGCTCTTCGTTCACGCCAACGGCTGGAAGCCGGGCGGCTGGGAGTACGTGCGGTCGACGGACGACGCCCAACGCAGCCTCGGCGCGACCGGAGCGCGCGTGACGATCTGCGGGCACCTCCATTCGCAGACGCTCTACCATCAGGGCCCGGCCGGGCGGGTGGAGGCGTTCAAGCCGGTGCCGGGGGTCGAGATCCCTCTCGGTGGCCTCCGCCGGTGGATCGCCGTGCTCGGTGCGGTGGGGCAGCCGCGCGACGGTAATCCCGCCGCGTCCTACTCGATTCTGGACGTCGACCGGGCCTCCCTCACCTGCTTCCGCGTGCCCTACGACGCGGCGACGGCGAGCCGGAAGATCCGCGAGGCGGGTCTGCCGGCCTGGCTCGGCTTGCGCCTCGAAGCCGGAGGCTGAATGGCGTCCGGTCCCGAGATCCTCGCACCGGGCGTCGAGATCGACGGCTTTCGCCTCGAGGAGGTCGTGCACGCCGGAGGGATGGCGACGATCTGGCGAGTCACGCGAGCCGATCTTGCCCTGCCGACGGTGATGAAGGTCCCGCGTCTCGGCGCGGCGGACAACCCGTCCTTCATCCTCTGCTTCGAAGTCGAGCAGATGATCCTGCCGCGGCTTTCGGGCCGCCACGTGCCGCGCTTCGTGGGTTCGGGCGACATCACCTCGCAACCCTATCTGGCGATGGAACAGGTCGCCGGGGGCTCGCTCGAGAAGCGACTGCCGCAGGCCCCGTTCGAACCGGACGCGGTCGCGGAGATCGGCGCGCAGGTGGCGCTGGCGCTCAACGACGTCCACCGCCAGCATGTCCTCCACCTCGACCTGACGCCCGACAACATCCTGTTGCGCGACAGCGGCGAGGCGGTGCTCATCGACTTCGGGCTGTCGCGCCACGATTTCCTGCCGGACCTGCTCGCCGAGGAGCTGCGCCTGCCGATGGGCACGGCGCCCTACATCTCGCCGGAGCAGGTGCTCCACGTGCGGAGCGACCCGCGGAGCGACCTCTTCTCGCTCGGCGTCGTCCTCTACGAGCTCTCGACCGGCGAACAGCCGTTCGGCAATCCGCAGACGCAGGCGGGATTGCGGCAGCGGCTCTACATGCGGCCGGTCCCGCCGCGGGCCCGCGACCGCGAGTTCCCGGACTGGTTGCAGGAGATCATCCTGCGCTGCCTCGAAGTCGACCCGGCGGCGCGCTATCGCGACGCCGCGCAGCTCGCCTTCGCGCTGCAGCACCCGGATCAGGTGCTCTTGACCGAGCGCGCGACGCGGAGCGCGAGCGACGGGGCCTGGTCGTCGCTGCGGCGGCGGCTCCAGGCCGGTAGCGGCACGCTGATCGCGCCGACCACGGCGCGTCCGGTCGACTCGATGCCGATCGTCATGGCCGCCGTCGACACGACCGCGGGCAACGAGGCGCTCGCCGAAGCGCTGCGCGAGACGGTCGTCGAGGTCCTGGCGACGGCGCCGCACGCGCGGCTGACCTGCGTGACGGTACGCAAGACGCCGAAGCTGGCGCTCGACGTGAGCGTCGACGAGGCGGGACGCAACCTTCAGGTGCAGGTGCTCTCCGAGCTCAAGCGCTGGGCGCGACCGCTCGACCTGGCCGACGATCGCATCTCCTTCCACGTGCTCGAGTACCCCGATCCGGCCGCGGCGCTCGTGGAATATGCGACGCTCAACCGGGTCGCGCACCTGGTCATCGGGGCGCGCGGCAGCTCGACGCTCCGCCGCTTCCTCGGCAGCACCTCGGCGCGTGTGGTGGCCGAGGCTCCGTGCACGGTGACGGTGGTCAAGCTGCCGGCCGCGCCGGGCGCCGAAGGCGAGGTCGCGTCCGGATGAGCGCCGAGCTCTTCCATCCCGGAGCGCGAGTCGACCGCTTCGTCCTCGGCGAACGGATCGCACGAGCGGTGCGAGCGACCTTCTGGCGGGTCGCCGGCGAAGCGGACGGCCTGCCGCTGGTGATGAAGGTGCCGCGACTCGACCAGCCGGACAACCCCACGGCCGCGGTGGGGTTCGAGGTCGAGCAGCAGGTCCTGGCTCACCTCCGCGGCCCGCATGCCCCGCGGCTGGTCGCGGCCGGCGACTTCGCGGGTCAGCCGTACCTGGTGATGGAGTACGTGCCGGGGGCCTCGCTCCACGACCGGATGGCCTCGCTTGCCGGTGCGGCGGACGAGATCGCGGAGGTCGGAGCCCGCATCGCCGACGCGCTCGCCGACCTGCACCGCCAGCGCGTGCTGCACCTCGACCTGCAGCCCCACAACCTGCTCTTCCGCCGTTCCGGCGAGGCGGTGCTGGTCAACTTCGGGCTGGCCAACGCGCTCGACCGGCCGGACCTGCTCGGCGAGGCGTTCCGGTTCCCTCTCGGCAGCGGTCCCTACATCGCGCCGGAACAGGTGCTGCTCCATCGCGACGACCCGCGCAGCGACCTCTTCGCGCTCGGTGTCGTGCTCTACCAGCTGACGACGAGCGTGCGGCCGTTCGGCAGCCCGGGCACCGTGCCGGGGTTGCGCCGACGCCTCTTCCACGAGCCCGATCCGCCGCGCGCGCTCGATCCCTCCTGCCCCGGGTGGTTGCAGGAGGTCATCCTTCACTGTCTCGAGACCGACCCCGGGCGGCGCTACGCCAGCGCCGAGCAGGTCGCCGACGACCTGCGGAACCCCGAACGGGTCGAGTTGACCGAGCGGGCGCGGCGTGGGCGGCGACCCGGCCCGCTCGGCCGGCTCTGGCGCTCGCTCCGCACGACGGTCGCCGTGGCCCGCGGTCGCGGAGCGGTCGCCGGCCGGGCGGCGGAGCCGCGCTCGGGTCGCCTCGTCATGGTCGCGGTCAACCTCGAACCGGGCAGCGAGGAGCTGGCGCGCGCGCTGCTGGTGGCGGTGCGCCGTCTGCTCGCCGTCGACCAACAGGCGCGACTGATGTGCGTCTCGGTCCGGGGCGTGGCCCGGCAGGGTCCTGCCGCGGCGCCGGGCGGCGAGGCGGCCGGCAGCAGCGCGCGGCGGCTCGTCGAGCTGCGCCACTGGGCCCGGACGCTCTGGCTGCCGCCGGAGCGCGTCACCTTCCAGGTGCTCGAGGGGGAGGACCCGGCGCAGACGCTGCTCGACCACATCCGCGCCAACCGGGTCGAGCGGCTGATCCTCGGCGCCCGCGGCCACTCGTCGCTGCGGCGCTTCCTCGGCAGTGTCTCGTCGCGGCTGGTGTCCGAAGCCGACTGCACGGTCACGGTGGTGCGCGTCTTCGACCCGAATCGAGCCGCGGCGGAGACCGACGGCGACGAGGCCGAGCCGCAGGAGCTCGAGATGCCGACCGGTGACGAACGGTTCGACGACTGAGGCAGAGAGGAGGAGGGGCATGCGCGTCCGAGAGCTCGAGCCCGATCGCGGCAAGCTGGCCGCCTACTGGCGTGCGACGCGTCGCCTGACCGCCGGGACGCTGGCCGTCTGGGCGGCGGTGTCGGTCGGCGCCGCCCTGATGGCCGAGACCCTGAACCGCATCGTCGTCGGTGGCTTCCCGCTCGGCTACTACTTCGGCGCCCAGGGCTCGGTGCTCGTCTTCGTCCTGCTGGTGGCCAACTACGCGCGGGCGATGAACCGGCTCGATCGCCAGCACGAGCTGCAGGAAGACGAGGAGTGAGGGCGATGCGCGACGCGGCGAAGGGGGCGGGACGACGGCTGGAGGGCAACGCAGGTGCGCAACGCTGGCGCATCCTCGGGCGGACGATGGGGGCGCTCGCCGCGGTCGTCACCGTGCTCGCCCTCGCCGAGCGGCTCGGTGCGTCGGAGCGAGCGGTCGGCTGGGCCTTCATCGGCATCACCATCGGGGCCTTCGTGGTCGTCGGCATCGCCTCCCGCACCACCCGCATCGCCGAGTACTACGTCGCCGGGCGCAAGATCCCGGCCCTGTTCAACGGCATGGCCACCGCCGCCGACTGGATGAGCGCCGCCTCCTACATCGGGCTCGCCGGGACGCTCTTCGCGCTCGGCTACGACGGCGTCGCCTACATCATGGGCTGGACCGGCGGCTACGTGCTGCTCGCCGTCTTCCTCGGTCCCTACCTGCGCAAGTTCGGCCAGTACACCATCCCGGATTTCCTCGGCGCGCGCTACGGCGGGAATCTCCCGCGCCTGGTCGGCGTCGTCGCCGCGGTCGCCACCTCGTTCACCTACCTCGTGGCGCAGATCACCGGCGTCGGCATCGTCATGAGCCGCCTGCTCGGGCTGAGCTTCTCGGTCGGCGTCGGCCTGGGGCTCGCGGCCATCCTGGTCTGCTCGATGCTCGGCGGGATGAAGGCGGTCACCTGGGCCCAGGTCGGGCAGTACCTCGTGCTGTTGCTCGCCTACCTCGTCCCGGTCTCGGTGATGTCGTACCGCGCTACCGGCGTGCCGGTTGCCGGGCTGATGTACGGGCAGGTCCTGCAGAAGATCGACGCTCGCGAGCGGCAGCTCATCGCCGACCCGGCCGAGCGGGCGGTGCACGAGGCGCTCCTCGCCGAGCACGCCGCGGCGACGGCGGCCGGGACCGCCGAGGGCCCGGCGCCGGCGCCGCTCGCCCCCTATCTGCAGCCGTTCGCGCGCACCGACGTGACGAACTTCCTCGCCCTGACGCTCTGCCTGATGGTCGGCACCGCCGGGCTGCCGCACATCCTGATGCGTTACTACACGGTGCCCTCGGTGCGCGAGGCGAGGTCGTCGGTCGGCTGGTCGCTGCTCTTCATCTCGCTGCTCTACGTCGGTGCCCCGGCCTACGCGGCGTTCGCCCGCTGGGAGGTCCTCGACCAGGTCGTCGGCCTGCCGATCGCCGATCTGCCGGCCTGGATGACGCGCTGGGCGCAGGTCGGTCTGGTGTCGTGGCGCGACGTCAACGGCGACGGACTGCTGCAGCTCGGCGAGCTCCGGATCGGCGCCGACGCCGTCGTGCTGGCCTCGCCGGAGATCGCCGGCCTGCCGTTCGCCATCTCGGGCCTGGTGGCCGCGGCCGGTCTTGCCGCCGCGCTCTCGACCTCCGACGGACTGTTGCTCACCATCTCGAACGTCCTCTCCCACGACCTCTACTACAAAGTCCTGAACCCGGGGGCGTCGATCCGCCGGCGCCTCTCGATCTCCCGCGCCTTCCTCGTGCTCACCGCGGCACTCGCCGCGTGGGCTGCGACCTTCCGCCTGTCGATCATCGTCGAGGTCGTGGCGTGGGCGTTCTCGCTCGCCGCCGCGTCGTTCTTCCCGGCGCTGGTCATGGGAGTGTGGGACAAGCGCGCGAACAAGGCCGGAGCGGTCGTCGGGATGCTCGTCGGGTTCGCCGTGACGCTCTACTACCTCGTCGCCAGCCGCTACTTCGGTGTCGCCTGGTGGGGGATTCGCACTGTCGGCTCGGGGATCTTCGGCATCCCTCTCGGCTTCCTCGCCATCCTGCTGGTCTCTCGTCTCACCTCGCCGCCGAGCCGGGAGCTCCAGGAGTTCGTCGAGAGCGTGCGCTATCCGCGTGGCGCCGCGCGCGGCGGGTCGCTGGACTGAGCCGGGACGGCTCGCTTCGCTCCGGCAGCGTTGCCGCGACCGGCGCCTCGCCGGCTCAGAGCAGGTCGCGCAGCGTCGTCGCGCGAAGGTGATGGCGCAGGACGAGGAAGAGCTCGGCGGTGGCGAGGGCGTCGGCGATCGCATCGTGCTCGCTCGCCGGTGGCAGACCGAAACGCGCCCGCGCCGCGGCGAGGCCGGCGGCCGGAGGCGGCTTGGGGTATTCCAGCTCGGCCATCTGATCGAGGAGCGCGGCCGTGTCGACCACCGCCGGGGACGGCCACGGACGCCCGCAGGCCGCGCAGGCGGCGCGCAGGAAGGCGACGTCGACCGGCGCGCAGTGGACCAGCAGGACGTCGTCGGCCAGTCGCGCCAGCACCTGGTCGAGCGCCTCGTCCGTTCGCAGGCCGGTCGCCAACTCGCCGGGCAGCAGGTGGTGGGCCGCCAGACCGTCGCCGAGGGCGCCGTCCGTCCGGGCCGGGCGGACGAGCGAAGCGAAGCGCTCGTTCCAGCGGACGCTCCCCTGACGGATCGGCAGCATGCCGACGGCGAGGATCTCGTCTTTCCGCGCGTCGAGACCGGAGGTCTCGAGGTCGAGCGCCCAGAAGGTCGCCTCGGTCCAGGCGACATCCCGCGGGCGTCCGACGAGGCGATTCCAGAAGGCGCTCACGTCGCCTTCTCGACGACGAAGTCGAGCGCGAGCTCGTCCTGCAGCTCGGCGACGCTACGGAAGACGTCCTTGAGGTGGCGTCGCTCGAGCGCGCCGAGCGCGGCGATGTCGACGGTGTTGGTCAGCGGCTCGCCGCGGCGCAGGGCGGCGAGTTGCGCGTCGAGGCGGAGGCGAACCAGGAAGCGGAACGCTTCGGCGAGCGTGTCGGCGCTCTCGCGACGGAGCGTGCCGGCCGCGGCGGCCCCCTCGACGCGGTCGAGCGTCGAGCGCTCGGCGAGGCCGGCGGCGAGGGCGCGCACGCGCGCCATGCCGACGATCGGCATCAGGCCGCCGCTCTTGAGGTCGATGCCGCCGTCGCCCGTCTGCAGTCGATTGAACAATCCGAGAGGCGGCCGGAAGCGCAGGGCGTTCTGCGCCAGCAGGCGGAGGAAGAGCCGGGCTTCGCGTGCCGCCGCGACGAGCTCGGCGAGCGGAGCGAGCGAAAGCTCGCCGTGGACGCGGCGGAAGTCGAAGAAGATCGCCGCGTCGAGCAGCGCCTGCGGTTCGGGCGTGCGGATCCAGCGATCGAACTTGCGTTGCCACTCGGCGAGCGGAAAGCACCAGCGGGTCGCCATGAAGCCGCCGCTGCAGGGCGGGAAGGACAGCTCGAGCAGACCGCGCACCGTCCGTCCGGCGAGCGCGGCGAAGTACTCCCGGGCCTCCGGCGTGTCGTCGCGGAAGACGAGAGCGTTGTCCTGGTCGGTGAGCAACGTCTGCTCGAAGCGGCCCTCGGAGCCGTAGACGATCCAGGCATAGGGGCACGGCGGCTCGCCGAGCTCGCGTTCGGCGAGCCGCAGCAGCCGTGCCGCGAGGGCGTCGTTGACGCTGGCGGCGATCCGCCCGATCCGCGAGGCCTCGAGGCCGCCGGCGGCGAGGCGCTCGACCATCGCGGCCTGCTCGGCGGCGAAATCGGCGAGTCGCGAGGTGTCGCCGTGGCGCTCGACGCTCTTGAGCAGGTGGAGCGGGCTGCGCGACATCTGCTGCAGCAGGTCGGTCTGCGTCACCACGCCGACCACCTCGCCGCTCTCGACGAGCGGCAGGTGGTGAATGCGGCTCTCGAGCATTTCGAGCAGGACCTCGAAGAGCGAGGCGTCGACGGAGGCCGTCCGGCACGGGCGCGTCATCACCACCCGCACGGGCGTCTGCGGATCGAGCCCACGAGCCACCACGCGCCCGCGCAGATCGCGATCCGTGAGGATGCCGAGCTGGTGGCCGGAGACGAGCACCGAGCTGACGTGCTCCCGGGTCATCGTGCGGGCGGCCTCGGCGACGCTCGCCTCCGCGTCGACGAAGACGGCCGGGCGATGGACCGCCGTGCGCACTGGCGCCGTGAAGTCCGTCGGCATCGCCGCCGCGTCGCTGTTGGCGGTCCGCCGCAGTCGGTCGGCCAGGCTGGCGAGAAAGAACCCGGCCACCGCCGGTTCGCCGAGCAGGGGGCGGACGGCGGCGACGGGCAGGCAGTAGAGGAGCGTCTCCTCGGCGGCGACGGCGTCGAAGCGAGGGCTGCCCCCGCCGACCAGCGACGCGGCGCCGACCAGCTCGCCGACCTCGCAGAGCTCGACGAGATGGCCGTCGCGTTCGAGGCGGATCGAGCCCTTGCGCACGACGTAGAGGACGCGCGTCTCGGCGTCGCTGCGGCGGAAGAGGGCCTCTCCCGGAGGAGCGAAGCGCACTTCGAGCGTCGCCTCGAGCGAGTCGAGGGCGCTCGCCGAGACGCGGTCGAACGGCGGGCAGCTCTGGAGGAACTCGCGGGGAGTCACCGCGGGGGAGTCTACCGCCTGGGCGGCGGCGACGCTCGGCGATCAGCGGCGGCGAGCCGTTTCGTCGTCGAGTCTCGCGCGGAGTCGGGCGAAAAGCTGCGGTGCGTCGAGGTCGTCGGCGACCGATCCGTCGACCAGCGCCTCGCGCAGCGCCGCGAGCGCTCCGGACATCCCTCCGCCGAAACGCGCGCACCGATCGCATCCGGCCAGGTGCGCCTCGATGGCCGCCCGAGCCTCGGCGGCGAGCTCGCCGTCGAGATAGTCGGAGAGGCTCGCCAGAACCTCGCTGCAGAGCAGGCCGGCGACTTCTCGCTCACCGTCCATGATCGACACCTCGCAATTGGGCAGCGAACCGCAGTCGCGCCCGGTGGAGCCGGCTCTTGACCGCCGGCAGGCCGAGGCCGAGGAGCACCGCGCACTCCTCCCCGCTGAGTCCCTCGACGTCGCGCAGCAGGAGGATCTCCCGGTCGGACGGCGCGAGACGGCCGAGGGCGCGACGTACCGCCTGGCGGTCGGCCAATCGCTCCGCCAGGTCGACGTGGGGGTCGGCACCCCACCCGGCCTCCCGGCCGAGGGCTTCGAGCGGGACGGACTCGTCCGGTTCCCCGGCGCGGCGACGGTGTTGGCGAAAGAGCGCGTGCCGGGCGATGGAGATCAGCCAGGCGCGCGCCGAGCTCTCGCCGCGAAAGCTCGCGGCTCCTCTCCAGGCGGCGAGGAACGCCTCCTGCAGGGCATCCTCGACGGATCCGGGAGCGTCGGTCAGCAGCCGCAGGTAGCGCAGCGTCGGCCCCTGATGGCGCTCGACGAACTGCTCGAAGGCGAGCGCGTCGCCGCCCGCGCTGGCGGCGAGCAGCTGGTGATCGCTCAGCGCTTGCCGATCGGGCACGTGTTGATGCCGAGCAGCGTGTAGAGCGGGCAGCTGCCGACCAGGCCGGTGAGGAGCGGGATCGCTCCGAATAGGCCCAAGAGGCTCTTCGGGCCGACGAAGATGAGGGAGAGGCCGATCAGTCCGACGACGATGCGCAGGCCACGCTCGATGGGGTGCTCGTTGATCGGCAGGATCTTGCTCGCCATGGGAATCTCCTCGTTGGGGGTGGCGGATCGGCGAGAGCGCCGGTGCCGTCGATAAGAGCCCGATCCGGGGCGGGAGGATTCAGGTCCGGCGGGGTGAAACGAAAAAGGGCCGCCGCGGATCGCGGCGGCCCCTCCAGTGGAAATCGACGTCGGCCCGGATCAGGCGGCGCGACGGCGGAGCAGAGCGAAGCCCAGTCCGGCGAGCCCGAGGGCCAGTGCGGCGAGACCGATCGGGTCGAGGGTCGGCACTTCGATCACCGACGGGATGTCGACCGTGCAGGTCGGGACCGCGAGCGACACGTCGTCGACGAAGAAGTTGCTGCCGCTCGGCGAGCCGGAGATCGTCGAGAAGAACTGGATGCTGTGCGCCGCGCCATTGGCATACGCGGCGATGTTGACCGACTGCTGGGTGTAGCCCACGGTGTTGCAGAGCGGCGAGGTGCCGTTGACGGTCCACACGGTGTTGCCGTCGATCCGCAACTCGAGGAAGTCGGTCGTGTTGGCGCAAACCGGCGCCTCGAGCCAGAAGGTGAGCGTCGTTGCGCCGGTCGGGATCGTCACCGACTGGGTCATGCTGCCGGTCTCGGCAGCGGCGATGCCGCCGAACCAGGACCACCAGTCGCCGGTGTGCGGTCCGGTGCCGGTGCCGGTGCCGCAGTCGGCGATCGTGCAGAGCGGCGTGCCGAAGTTCGTCGAGGCCTCGGTCCAGAAGCCGTTCGGGGAACCGGCCTCGAAGCTCGGGTCGGCGATCAGCTCGGGGGCGTTGGCGAAGGTCGAGCTGTTGTTGGCGGTGCTCGGGTCGAAATTCGTCGAAGAGATCGTCGCGGTGTTGGTCACCGCCTGGCAGCCGGCCGTCGAGCTGAGCTGGGTGATCACCGAACAGGTGGCCGAGCCACCGCTCGCCATGCCGCCGATGTTCCAGGTCAGGTTGTTGCCCACGGCGGTCGCGCCGCAGTTGTTCGACACGTAGCTGAGGACGCCGGGGATCGCGTCGCTGACGACCACGGCCGTGGCGGGGTCGGGGCCGGCGTTGGCGGCGGTCAGGGTGAACTCGGTCTCGTCGCCGATCACCACGCCGTCGGGCGCGGTCTTGGTGATCGAGAGGTCCGTTGTGCCGCCGAGCGCGCCCAGCGTGACCGTGCCGGGGCCGGTGATGGTATTGGTGAACGTCCCCTCTTCGCCGAGCTCGAAGGCGGTCATCACGACCAGGTACTGGGTGCTGGGAGCGAGGGCCTCGCCGAGGATCTCCGAGGTGCCGATGCCGCCCGCCCCGTCGTCGTTGCCGATGACGCAGTTGGTGTTCGGGTTGTTCGGGTCGAAGGCGCCCTGGTAGATGAAGATGTAACCGTCCCAGCTCCCGTCCTGCACGCTCGTCACGTCATAAGCGCCGGCGGCGCTGACGTAGAACGGCTGGACGTGGTAGCGCACCGGGCCGAGGCCGCTCAAACCGGTGCAGTCGGCGAACGGGCGCGCCCACTCCGGGCCGCTGACGATGGTGTTCGAGTAGCTGACGGTGTTGTTCGGTGCGTTGGTGTGCGTGCCGGCCGTGGGGAGGTTCTTGAGCGCCCGCTCGTCGACGGGGGCATGCCGCTCGCGGGCGATGCCGGCCCAGGCAGCCGAAGCAAGCGCGAGGGCGAGGACGGCGGTGGCGGAGAGGCTGTTCCGGATTCGCATACGGCGGGATTCTCCTCGTGAAGGGTCGAACGATGGCCGGGAAGGCCGATGCCGACAGGGTCAGGATTCGAGTTCCTTCTATACCAGAAAGTCGCGGGTTTCGGCTAGCCCGGCTGGAGCGAGCCCCGCCTGGAAGGTAGAGTCGGAGACCATGGCGGTCGCGGCCTGGATCGTGGCGTTGCTCTGTGTCCTGGTCGGGCTAGCGGGAACCGTGCTCCCCGGACTTCCCGGGGCCCCGCTCGTCTGGGTCGGTCTGCTGGTCGCCGCCTGGGCCGACGGGTTTCAGCGGGTCGGCGGCTGGACGCTCGCCCTGGCCGGTCTCCTCGCAGCGTCGACCCTGGCGGTCGATCTGACCGCGTCGGCGCTCGGAGCGCGGCGGGTCGGAGCCAGCGGGTGGGCGATCGCGGGGGCCAGCTTGGGGGCCCTCGCCGGGCTGCTCTACGGCTTCGTCGGCGTCTTCGTCGGCCCGTTCGTCGGCGCCCTCGCCGGCGAGTGGGTGGCGCGACGCAATCTCCGGCACGCCGGGCGGGTGGCGGTCGCCACGTCGCTTGGCCTGGCGCTCGGGATGGCCGCCAAGATGGCGGTCGTGGCGGCGATGCTCGGGGTCTTTGCCCTCGCCTGGCTTCTCGGCTCACCTTCCTGACCCGTCGTCACGGGCAGGAAGCGAAAGCGCTCGAGTCGGTGATCGCCGACGCCGGGTGGCCGAGCGGGTTGACCCAGGTCTTCGAGACGCCGCGCAACGTGTCGACGACGCGCAGGGTCGTCTCGACGTCCGTGGTCGCCGCGGCGTAAACCCAGTAGTGCTGGTTGACACCGCAGCCATCGAGCACCTTGACCAGCAGCTCGAGGTTGTCGCCGTTGAAGAACCAGAAGAGTCCCGAGTCGTCGACTCCCGGGATCGCCACGGCCTGACCTTCGCCGCTGCGACCGAGCGGGTCGCGCCAGGTGACCGAGACCTCGAACCGGTCCTGGTGCAGGCAGTGCCGCGTCGCCGAGGCGCTGCAGGGGGCCGGCGCCGAGGCCGGCTGCCAGCCGAGCTGCAGCACCTCGAAGTCGCTGCCCTGGAGCGAGGCGAAGGCGGGGTTCAGGAGCTCGTTGTCCCAGCGCGTGTCGTGGGTTCCCGTGACGTAGAGATCGCTGCCGTTGTCGGCGACGATCAGCCCGTAGGTCTTCATCGCCTGGAAGATCTTGCGCGCCGGCTCGGGGTAGCCGGAGAGGTCCTTCGTCACCTTGAGCCGCAGGCGGGCTCCCATCGGCAGGGCGCCGCTCGTGTCGCCGGCCCGGTGCGAGGCCGGGTAGACCTTGCCGTTGGTCGCCCGGACGGTGACGCGGAAGGCATGCCGGATCGGATCGGGGCCGGCCACCTCGTCGAATCGGACGAGCCCCGGGAGGATGGCGAGGCCGGCGGCGTCGGCGCTCGTCCAGCCGTCGGGCCGACGGCGGTTCTCGTCGAGCGGCCAGACGGCGCCCGATCCGGCCTCCCATCGTCCGCTGCCGCCGTTGGCCGCGGCGTTCCAGAAGACATCGTAGAGCTCGTAGAGCAGGCGCTGGTCGCGGTCGACGAGCAGGAGATGGCGGTCGCCCCCCGCATCGACCGCGCCGGGATAGCCGCCCTCGATCCACCGGGGCTCGGTCTTCGCCTGTTCGGGGATCGGATAGCCGTCGGGGTGCCCCGGTGCGCCGGCGTCGCTCTCGTCGTCGTAGTCGAAAGTAACCGGCACCAGCGGCTGATTGCCCGGCACCGTGACGTAGGGCATGCCGTAGATCTCCGGAGGATCGTCCGCTTCGCCCCCGAAGTCGGGATGCAGACCGCGCGTCGGCCCGACGAACTGGATGAACGCGGCGCTGCCCGGGTCGACCGGCGCCTGGGTGACATCGACGTTCCACCAGTTGTCGGCGGGCAGGAGCGGCAACGGGCCGGGCAGTGGCCCGCCGGCCTGGGGTGCGCCGGACTGTGCGAGCGCGGCGAGCGGGGCCAGGGTGAAGGCGAGAAGCCACGCTAGGAGCGACGGGCGGTGGGCGGTTATGGCCATCGAGGACTCCTTCGAGGGGACGGTAGCGCGGACCTCCGGGGTGGGGAATGCAGGCGCTCACAAGCTGGCGAGCCCCGGGCGTCCCGAGCCTCTCGGGGGTTATCATCGAGCCATGACCGACACCACGACCCTCCGCCGGACGCCGCTGCGCGATGCGCATGTGGCCGCTGGCGCCAAGCTCGTCGATTTCGCCGGCTGGGAGATGCCGGTGCAGTACGCCGGCCTCATGGAAGAGCATCGCGCGGTGCGCAACGCTGCCGGGCTCTTCGACGTCTCGCACATGGGTGAATTCCGCGTTGCCGGGCCCGGCGCCGAGGCGTTCCTCCAGGGGCTCACGCCGAACGACGTCGCCAAGCTGGCGATCGGACGCGCCCACTACAGCGCCCTGCTCACCCCCGAGGGGACCTTCGTCGACGACCTGCTGGTCTATCGGCTGGGTCGCGAGGAGTTCATGCTGGTCGTCAACGCCGCGAACCTCGACGGCGACTTCGCCTGGATCGTCGGCCATCCGCACCCCGGATGCGAGGTGACGAACCTCTCCGACGAGACGGCGCTCATCGCCCTCCAGGGACCGCGGGCCCTGGCGATCCTCGCCCCGCTCGCCTCGATCGAGCTTGCACCGATCAAGTACTACGGCTTCGCGCACGGCGAGGTCGCCGGCACCCCCGCTCTGATCTCGCGCACCGGCTACACCGGCGAGGACGGTTTCGAGCTCTATCTCGCTCCGGACGCCGCGATGCACGTCTGGGAAGCGTTGATGGCCGCCGGAAGTCCGCTCGGTCTCCTGCCGGCCGGCCTCGGAGCGCGGGACACCCTGCGCCTCGAAGCCTCGATGGCACTCTACGGCCACGAGATCGACCGCACGACGACGCCGCTCGACGCCGGGCTCGACTGGGTGGTCAAGCTCGAGAAGGGCGAGTTCGTCGGCCGCCAGGCCCTGCTCGCCCAGCGCGAGCGCGGGCTCACCCGCCGGTTGATCGGCTTCGAGGTGGTCGGTCGCGGGATCGCCCGCCAGGGGCACGCCCTGCGCAAGGACGGCGTGACGGTCGGCACGGTGACCAGCGGCACGTTCGGCCCGACGCTCGAGAAGGCGGTGGGCATGGGCTATCTGCCGATCGCGCTGGCGTCCGTCGGCGCGGAGATCGCCGTCGACGTCCGGGGTCGCGAGCTGCCGGCCCGCGTCGTGCCGCTGCCGTTCTACCGCCGTCCGCGCTGAGAGACGCTCCCTCCGGTGAGAGCCTGCCGTTCCCGGTCGGGCTCTCGCACCGGCCACCCTTTCGGAGCGGGCACGAAGGGGGTCGCCGGGTCTAAAATGCCCGTTCGGGGCGGCCCACCGGCCGCGCCGCCCTGCCTCAACCTGACCGCCGTCCGTCGAGGAGAACCCACGCATGTATCCCAGCGATGCCCTTTACACGCGCGACCACGAGTGGATCCGGGTCGAGGACGATCTGTGCGTCCTCGGGGTCACCGATTTCGCCCAGCAGGAGCTCGGAGAGGTCGTCTTCGTCGAGCTGCCCGAGCCGGGGCAGGTGTTCGACACCCACGACGAAATCGGCACCATCGAGTCGGTCAAGGCGGTGGCCGAGGTCTTCACCCCGGTGGCTGGCGAGATCGTCGAGGTCAACGAGCGGCTGAAGGACGATCCGGAGCTGGTCAACGACGACCCGCATGGCGACGGCTGGCTGGTCAAGATCAAGTTCTCCGCCGCCGACGAGCTCAAGGACCTGATGAGCGCCGAGGAGTACGAGGAGTTCGCCTCGAAGGGGAAGGACTGACCCGTGGCGGCGTCCGCCGGGTCCGATCCGTTCCCTCCGCTCGATCGTTTCGCCCGCCGGCACCTCGGCTCGGACGAGGCCGACGTCGCCGAGATGCTGCACACGATCGGCGTCCCTTCACTCGCCGAGCTGATCGCCGAGACGGTTCCCGCATCCATCCGGCTCGCCGCGCCGCTCGAGCTCCCGGCTGCCGCCGGCGAGCGTGAGGTCACCGCGCGCCTGGCGGCGCTCGCCGGCCGCAACCGCCCGTTCCGTTCCCTGCTCGGCATGGGCTACCAGGCGAGCGTGCTGCCGCCGGTCGTCGTGCGCAACGTGCTCGAGAACCCCGGCTGGTACACGCAGTACACGCCGTACCAGGCGGAGATCTCCCAGGGACGGCTCGAGGCGCTGCTCAACTTCCAGACGGTGGTGGCCGACCTCACCGGTCTGCCGATCGCCAACGCGTCGCTGCTCGACGAAGCGACCGCTGCCGCCGAAGCGATGCACGTCTGCTGCGCGGTCCGCCACGTCGACGAGCCGCTCTTCCTGGTCTCCGAGCTCTGCCATCCGCAGACGATCGCCGTCGTCCGTACGCGCGCCGAGGCGATCGGCGTGACCGTCGAGGTCGGCGACCACTCCCGGTTCGATCTCTCCTCGGGACGCGTCGTCGGGGTGTTGGTGCAGTACCCGGCGACGGACGGCCGGCTCTTCGACTACGCGCCGCTCGCCGACCAGGTGCATGCGGCTCGCGCGCTCCTCGTCGTCGCCGCCGACCTGCTGTCGCTCGCCCTGCTGCGCCCGCCCGGCGAGTTCGGGGCCGACCTCGCGGTCGGCTCGTCGCAGCGGCTCGGCCTGCCGCTTGGCTACGGCGGTCCGCACGCCGGTTTCCTCGCCGCCGGCGAGGGGCAGAAGCGGCAGCTGCCCGGGCGGATCATCGGCATCTCGCGCGACAGCGCCGGCGAGCCGGCGCTGCGCATGGCGCTGCAGACCCGCGAGCAGCACATCCGGCGCGAGAAGGCGACGTCGAACATCTGCACGGCGCAGGCGCTGCCGGCGATCCTCTCGAGCTTCTACGCCATCTACCATGGCGCCGAAGGGCTGCGCGACATCGCCGAGCGCGTCCACCGGCTGGCCTGGGCGCTCGCCGCCGGGCTCACGCGTCTCGGCTGCCGCCTTCCCGCCGAGCCGTTCTTCGACACGCTGCGCGTCGAGCTGCCGGCCGGCCGCTCGGCGGCCTCGACGGTTGCCGCGGCGCGCGAGCGCCGGATCAACCTGCGGCCGCTCGACGAGCGGACGGTGGGCGTGGCGCTCGACGAGCTGAGCGACACGGCCGAGGTGGAGACGCTTCTCGAGATCTTCGCCGGGGAGAACGGAGACGGGCTGCGTCTTGTCGATCTCGCCGGCTCGCGCGTGGCGCTGCCGGCGCCGCACGCGCGGAGCTCCGCCTACCTGACCCACCCGGTCTTCCGCCGCTATCGGACCGAGCACGAGATGCTGCGCTACATCAAGCGGCTCGAGGCGCGTGACCTTTCGCTCGCTCACGCGATGATCGCCCTCGGCTCGTGCACGATGAAGCTCAACGCCACGACGGAGATGGTGCCGATCACCTGGCCCGGTTTCGCCGAGATCCACCCCTTCGCCCCGGCGGACCAGGCCGAAGGCTACGCCGAGCTCTTCCGCACGCTGGAGAGCTGGCTGGCCGAGATCACCGGCTTCCACGCCGTGTCGCTGCAGCCGAACGCCGGCGCACAGGGCGAATATGCCGGCCTCCTGGTGATTCGCGCCTTCCACCGGTCGCGCGGCGAGTCGCATCGCGATGTCTGCCTCATTCCGGTCTCCGCTCACGGCACCAACCCGGCGTCGGCGGTGATGGCCGGCATGAAGGTGGTCGCCGTGGCTTGCGACGAGCACGGCAACATCGACGTCGAGGACCTGCGGCTCAAGGCTGCCGCCCACGCCGAGAAGCTCGCGGCGCTGATGGTCACCTATCCGTCGACCCACGGCGTCTTCGAGACCGAGATTCGCGAGATCTGCTCGATCGTTCACGCGCACGGCGGGCAGGTGTACATGGACGGGGCGAACATGAACGCGCAGGTCGGTCTCACCCGGCCGGGAGCGATCGGCGCCGACGTCTGCCATCTCAACCTGCACAAGACCTTCTGCATCCCGCACGGCGGGGGCGGTCCGGGCATGGGGCCGATCGCGGTGGCCGATCACCTCGCCCCGTTCCTTCCCGGCCATCCCGTCGTCGCCTGCGGTGGGTCGCAGGCCCTGGGCCCGGTGGCGGCGGCTCCCTGGGGGAGCGCTTCGGTGCTGCCGATCTCCTGGGCCTACATCGCGCTGATGGGCGGCGAGGGGCTGACGCGGGCGACCGAGCTCGCCATTCTGAACGCCAACTACATGGCCGCGCGGCTCGCACCGCACTATCCGGTGCTCTACACCGGCGCCGCGGGCCGCGTGGCGCACGAGTTCATCCTCGACCTGCGACCGTTCAAGGCATCCGCCGGCGTGGAGGCGGAGGATGTCGCCAAGCGATTGATGGACTATGGATTCCACGCGCCGACGATGTCGTTCCCGGTGCCGGGCACGCTGATGATCGAACCGACCGAAAGCGAGTCGCGCGCCGAGCTCGACCGCTTCTGCGAGGCGATGATCGCGATCCGTGCGGAGATTCGCGAGATCGAAGAGGGGGGGATGGACCGGCGCGACAACCCGCTGAAGAACGCCCCGCACACGGCGCGCGCGGTCGTGGCGAGCGAGTGGGGCCATCCCTATTCGCGCGAGCGGGCCGTCTTCCCGGCGGCGTGGGTGCGCGAGAGCAAGTTCTGGCCGGCGGTCGGCCGGATCGACAATGCGTGGGGCGACCGCAACCTCGTCTGCACCTGCCCCACGGTGGAGGAGCTCTCGTCGGTCGGCTGAGACCTGCCGCAGTGGGAACGCCGTCCGGCCGACGAACCGGCTGAGGGCGGTCCGGGAGCCTCGATCCCGACCGCCCTCCGGCCTCGCCGAAGCGACGAGCCTCCGATCGTCCCATGGCGCCCAGCCCGCCCACGCAACCCGCTCCGTTCGGTGGTCTCGAGGCGATGATTCCGTTCATCGGCCTCCTGGCCCAGGTGGCCGGCACGGTGCTGCTGGCGACGCTCTTCCTCGTCCTGCGCCCGTATGCGCGGCGGCGCCGCTACTTCGCGATCTGGAGCCTCGGCTGGGTGGCGCTGGCCGCGGGGCTGCTGGCGCTGGTGGCGCGCTATCTGCTCGTGGCCCCGGTGCGGCTCGGAGTCGCCGAATCGGTGCCGCTCCTGGTGCGCACGCTCGATGCCGCCTACCTGCTCGGCAAGGCGGGCTGGCTGCTCGCGCTCGTCGAAGGGACCTGGCGATTCGCCAGCGGCCTCTTCCCGCGACGCCTGCGGACGATGCTCCTCGGGATCGCCGCCGCCTTCGCCCTGGCGGCGGCGGCCTTCCTGCCCGATCTCAACGCGATGGTGGCGACCCAGGCGCCGCTCATGGTGCTGGCCACGGCAGCCTGTGCCCTGCGTCTGCAGTCGATCTCCCCGTCACGCCGCAGTCTGGGGAGCCGGCTCACGGCGCTGGCGCTGGCGTTCGCCGCGGCGCTCTGGACCCTCTACCTCGTGGCCTTCGCGGCGGCCGACGCCCACGGCGTCAACATGAATCCGCTGCTGCGACGGGTGACTTCGCACAACTCGTTCTTCGACCTGCTGCTCGCCGTGCTGCTCGGTTTCGGCATGGTCGTGCTGTTGCTCGAGGACGCGCGGCGCGATCTCGACGATGCCTACTCGCAGCTCGAGCTCTCCTACGACGCGCTGCGCCGCGAGGCGCTCGTCGACCCGCTCACCGGGTGCATCAACCGGCGCGGCTACGAGGCGGCGCGTCGCGAGGGTTGGTCGGTGGAGTACGGGGCGGTGGTGGTCGTCGACCTCGACAACCTCAAGACGGTCAACGACACGCTTGGCCATGCGGCCGGCGACGCGCTGCTGCAGCATGCGGCGCTCACCCTGCGGCGGCATCTGCGGCCCTCGGACCGCCTCTATCGGCTCGGCGGGGACGAGTTCCTGGTGCTGGCGCGGCGCGGACGCGCGGGCGAGCTCGGGCCGCGTCTCGAGCGCCTGCTCGCCGAGTCGCCCGTCGGCCTGCGCCCGGGCGAGCCGCCGGTGCCGCTGCTCGCCAGCCTCGGCCTGGCCGATTTCGACGGCGCCGAGCAGGTCGAGGCGGCCGTCGAGCGGGCCGATCGCGCGATGTACGAGGTCAAGCGGAGACGCAAGCCGCCGGTCGCGGGGAACGGCACCCACGCGACGGGAGGGTAGGCCACCCCTTCCCGCCGTGTGGGCTCCCGGGGATGAGCGGCGTGCCGCGGAGCAGGCCGGAGGAGGAGCGCCTGGCTCCTCCGACCCAGGCCACGGATTCGATCCGCCTCCTGGCGGCTCAGGGACAGACGGCGAAGGCGTCGGTGTCGGTGATCGCCGGCGGATTCGTCCCGTTGTAGCTGAAGTAGACCTTGTTCACGCCGTGGGTCACGTCGGTGATGTTCAGCCGGTAGAAGAGCTCGGTCGAACCCGAGACGAAGACCCAGTAGCGCGAGTTCAGGCCGCACCCTTCGACCATCTTGGCGAGCAGCTCCCAGTTGTCCGCGTTGATGAAATAGAGCAGCCCGGACTGCGCCGTGCCGACGCCCGGCACGACCTGTGCGTTGCTCACCACGCCGGCGTTGTCCCGCCACTGCACGGTCACCAGGAAGCGGTTGTAGAGGCAGAGCGCGCTCGCGCTCCCCGTGCAGCCGCCGGCGACCGGCGAGGTCAGGTAGGCGGCGCCGTGGCTGGTGCCGTCATGCCCGCCCGCCGCGTCGTTCGCGTTGGCGTCGAGCTTCCAGTAGGCGACCAGTCCGGGTGGAGTGCCCGGGAGCGTCTTGTTGATCCAGAAGCGCAGGTCCGACTGGCTGCGTGCCACCGACCAGAGGCGGACCTCGTCGATCGCTCCGGTGGGCGTGTGCTGCCAGGAGACGTCGCCGCCGATCCGCATCTCGCTCGTCGAGGTGGTGAGCGGTCCTGACTCGGTGTAGGCGTACACCTGTTCGCCGTTGATGTAGTGGCGCCGCGTCGAGCCGTCGTACGTCACGGCGATGTGTGTCCACTCGTTGGCCGGGATGACGCCGCCGCTCCTCGCGGAGCCGCCTCCTTTGATGTAGGAACGCAGCGTCGGCTTTCCTCCGACGGTGCAGAGGCCGATCCACCAGGCTTGCATGTAGTTCTTGCCGGCGATCGAGCGGCAATCCTCGGCGGCGCTGTTGTTGCGAATCGCCACCCAGGCTTCGAAGGTGAACTCTCCGGTCGGATTGAGGCTCGCATCGTGCGGGATCGAGAGGTAGCTCTGCGTGGGCTCGCCGGGCACGGAGACGAAGGCCCCGAACGGCTGGGCGCCGGCAGATGCCACGAAGCTGAAGGCCGTGGCAAGAAGCAATGCGGGGGTCAGACGCAAGCGAGAACGTCTCATGAAGGTCTCCTCCTGTGGGTGGTGCGCCGAAGTCTACACGGCGGCCGTCAGGCCGGGGAGACCAGCATCGCGTCGCCGTAGGAGTAGAAGCGGTAGCCGCAGGCCACGGCCTCGCGGTAGGCCGCGAGCACGCGGTCGCGTCCACCGAGCGCGCAGACGAGCAGGAGCAAGGTCGACCGCGGCAGGTGGAAATTGGTCAGCAGCGCGTCGACGGTCCGGAAGGCGAAACCGGGGGTGATGAAGAGCGCCGTCCGTCCGCTGCCGGCGACGATCACGCCGTCGTGCGCCGCCGCGACGCTCTCGAGCGTGCGCACGACGGTGGTCCCCACCGCGACGATGCGACCGCCGCGGGCGCGCGTCTCGGCGATCGCCCTGGCGGTGGCTTCGGGCACCTCGTAGCGCTCCTCATCCATGCGGTGCTCGTGCACCAGGTCGACCGTGACCGGTTTGAAGGTGCCGATTCCGACATGCAGGGTGACCGTTGCGCGGGCGATCCCCCGCGCTGCCAGCCGGTCGAGCAACTGCGGCGTGAAGTGGAGTCCGGCGGTCGGCGCGGCGATCGCTCCGGGCCGGGCGGCGAAGACCGTCTGATAGCGCTCGCGGTCGGCCGCGGCGTCGGGTCGCTTGATGTAGGGAGGAAGCGGCACGTGGCCGAGCGCGTCGAGGTGCGGCTCGACCGGGGCGGAGAAGCGCACCCGGCGGCGGCCGTCGCCGAGCCGCGCGACGACTTCGGCCGACAGGGTGTCGTCGAGCAGCAGCCGCGTGCCGGGCTGGGCCTTTCGCCCCGGGCGCACGAGACACTCCCATTCGGCGTCGTCGAGCTTCTCGACGAGCAGCAGCTCGACGCGCCCGCCGCCGCCGTCGGCCGTGGCCGCTCGCCGGGCGAAGAGGCGGGCCGGGATCACCCGCGTGTCGTTGACCACCAGGAGATCGCCCGGTTGCAGCAGCTCCGGCAGGTCGGCGATCTGCCGGTGGCGTGCCTGTCCCGCGGCGGCGAGGACCAGCAGACGGCTCTCGCCGCGCGGTGCGGCCTCTTGCGCGATCGCCGCGTCGGGCAGGTCGAAGTCGAAGTCGGAGATCAGCATCGCCGTGTCACGAGGTGCGTCGACCGGCGGCGCGCCGCGGGTCCATCCGGTCGCGCAGGCCCTCGCCGACCAGGTTGAAGGCGAGCACGGCGATCGCCACGGCGGCCCCGGGAAAGGCGGCGATCCACCAGGCGGAGCCGAGCACGTCGCGGCCATCGGCGACGAGACTCCCCCAACTCGCGCGCGGGGGCTGGATGCCGAGGCCGAGGAAGGAGAGGCTCGCCTCGACGAGGATGGTGTCGCCGAGACGCAGCGCCGCGTCGACGAAGACGGGGGAGAGCGAGTTCGGCAGCAGGTGGCGGAAGTAGATGCGCCAGGGCGAGAGCCCCGAAGCGCGCGCGGCGAGCGCCCACTCGCGCTCCCGCGCGGCGAGGATCTCGGCGCGGACCAGCCGGGCCACACCCATCCAGCCGGTGACGCCGAGGATCGTCACCACCGTGGCGATCCCCGGCCCGAGAAGCGCCGCGGCGGCGAGGGCGAGGAAGAGCCGGGGGAAGGCGAGCAGGGCATCGGCGCCGCGCATGACGATCTGGTCGACGGCCCGGCCGCCGAGGGCGGCGAGCGATCCGGCGGCGATGCCGACGGTGAGGGCAAGCGCGAGCGCGGCGAGCCCGACGCCGAGCGAGACGCGCGCCCCGGCGAGCAGCCGCGCCGCCAGGTCGCGACCGAAGCGATCGGTGCCGAGGACGAACCGGACCGGGCGTACCGGCGACCCGCTGGCGTCGCGGTGCACCTCGGCGGCCGGCAGCGACCGGCGAGCGTCGAAGCGCCAGAGCCCGAGATCGCCACCGGGCTCCGTCTCCCAGCGCTCGGCGAGCAGCGTCCGGCCGTCGGTCCGCTCGACCAGCCAACGCGTCGTTCCCGGGGGCAGGTTGCGGCCGGCCACCGGATCGAGTTGCCGGTCGGGTGAATGCGGCGTCAGCAGGGGGCCGACGAGCGCCGCAGCAAACAGCAGACCGACGAGGGCGAGCCCGGCGGGGAGCAGCCAGCGATCACCCACGGCGCACCCGGGGATCGGCCCAGACGAGCAGGAGGTCGGCGACGAGACTGCCGACGACGACCATCGTGGCGGTGATCGCCGTCACCGCGAGCACGACCGGGAAGTCGCGCGCGTTGATCGCGTCGAAGGCGACGCGTCCGAGGCCCGGCCAGCCGAAGACCACCTCGACGGCGAGCGTCCCGGAGAGCAGGAAGGCGAATGAGAGGCCGAAGAGCTGCGAGATCGGTCCGAGCGAGGCGCGGAGCGCGTGACGGAGCAGGACGCGCGACTCCGACAGGCCGTGGGCACGCGCCGCGAGGATGAAATCCTGGTCGAGCGTCTCGAGGAGGCTCGCCCGGACGAAGCGCGCCAGTGCCGCGGCGCTGGGCAATCCGGCGGCGAGCGCCGGCAGCACGAGATGCCAACCGAGGTCGGCGAGACGCTCGGCGAACGGCCACGCGGCGGCCCCGACCGAGTGGAGGTGGCTCGGCGGAAAGAGCGGCCAGCGAAAGGAGAAGAGCAGCACCGCCATCAAGCCGAGCCAGAAGCTGGGCAGCGAGTAGACGGCGAGAGAGACGACGCGCAGGATCTGGTCGAGCCATCCGCCGGGACGTCGGGCCGCCGCGAGACCGAGGGCGAGGCCGCCCACCCACTCGACCGCCATCGCGCAGCCGGAGAGCAGCAGCGTCGGACCGAACGCCTCGCCCACCACGGCGGCGACGGCGCGCCGATGCTGGAACGAATAGCCCCACTCGCCGCGCACGGCGGCGGCGAGCCAGCGCACGTACTGCTCGCCGAGCGGCCGGTCGAGCCCCCAGAGCGCCCGGAGTCGTTCGCGCTGCGCCGGCGGCACGCGCGGATCGCCCAGCGTCGTCGCCGGATCGCCCGGGGCCAGGTGGAGGAGGAAGAAGGTGCCGGTGAGGACCAGCCAGGCGAGTGCCAGCGCCGCGGCCAGCCGCCGGGCGAGCAGGCGTTTCATCGCGGGCCGGTTCCGCGCGGGTCGAAATACCACTCGTCGAGGTGGAAGAAGGTGGCGAGCGCGTTCGACTGGACGTTGCGCAGGTCGGCGCGTGCCGCGGTGATCCGCTGCGGCTCCCAGAGGAAGGTGTACGGCTGCTCGCGGTGGAGGATCCGCTGCAGTTGCACGAAGAGCGGCCGGGCTGCGGCGAGGTCGCTCTGCCGGTGGATCTCGTCGATCAACCGGTCCACCTCGGGGCTGGCGTAGCCGCCGAAGTTGTAGCCGTTGTCGATCTCGGCGCTGTGGAAGCCGTAGCGCAGGTCGAGCGAGGTGTCGACGCCCCAGCCGGTGAGCGTGGCGTCGAACTGGTGCTCGCGGTTGAGCTGGTTGAGCGTGTTGCCGTCGAGCGAGCGGACGCGCACGTCGACGCCGATCTTGGCGAGCTGCGCCTGGATCATCACCGCCGCGTCGGAGCGGATCTGGTTGCCGCCGTTGGTCATCAGCTCGAAAGAGAAGCGCACGCCCTGGCGATCGACCACGCCGTCGCCGTCGTGGTCGGCCCAGCCGCTCTTGGCGAGAAGACGACGAGCCTCGGTCGGATCGTAGGGCCATGGCACGAGCGAGCGGTCATAAGCCCAGACCGAGGAGAGGATCGGCGAGACCGAGACGCGGGCGTAGCCGTGCCAGAGCGCGTCGACCAGCTCCTGGCGGTCGATGGCGAGGGTGAGCGCGCGGCGCACCTCGGGATCGACGAAGAGCGGGCGGCGCGTGTTCCAGCAGATGTAGTCGAACTGCCGGTTGCCGAACGACCGGATCGTCAGGTCGGCTCGTCCGGCGATCTCGCGGCTGCGCGCCGGCGTGACCCCGAAGATGAAGTCGAGCTGGCCGCCGGCCAGTTGCGCGAGCTGGCTCGCCTGGTCGGGAACGATTCGCACCACGACGCGGTCGAGCCGCTGGCGATCGGCGGCGCGGTAGCGCGGATTGCGGGCGAGCACGATCTCCTGCGCCGGCGTCCACGACTCGAGGGTGAACGGACCGCTCACCACCAGGTGATGGCGGAACCAGTCGGACTGTTTGGTCCACTCGGCAAACGGCAGCTTGCCCCAGACGTGCGCCGGCAGGATGGCGCCTTCGTTGACGTCGAGAAGCGCCGTGGCCGACCGCTCACGCAGGCGGAAACGCACGGTGAGCGGGTCGACGACGTCGACCCCGAGGATCGACTCCTTGGCGAAGGCGTAGCTCCAGGCGACCTCGGGGGAGGTCTGCGCCGCGTAGGTGAAGCGGACGTCCTCGGCGGTGATCGGTGCGCCGTCGCTCCAGACCATTCCAGGCCGGAGCTTGACCGTCATCTCGAGGCCGTCGGGTGAGAACGACCACGACTCGGCGAGCGATGGCGCGAAGGTCGGTGGATGGAGCTCGAAGTCCGGCTGCTCCTCGAACAGGCGGAGGAACATCTGCTCGAGGATCTCGCCGGTGAAGCGCGAATCGGCGGTGACCAGCTCGTTGAGCCCTTCGATGTCGGTGATCGCCGCGGTGACGAGTGTCGTCTTGCCGGTCGCCGGCGCCTCCGGCGGTGCAGAGCGATTGCAGGCAAGGGCAGTGAGCCCCGCAAGCGCGGTGAGCGCCAGCCTGCAGGCGAGGAGTGCGGGGCCGTGGCGTCGCATGGGACCGCGGCCATCGTAGAGGAGCCCCGGGCAGGGGTCAACGCGAACGATGGGGGCGCCCCACGCGGGTAGGGCGCCCCGGGGTGCGGCTCTCGTTACGACGGGTTACTTGATCTCGATCCGGCGCGGTTTGGCCTCTTCGACCTTGGGAAGCGTCACGGTCAGCAGTCCGCTGTCGAACGAAGCGTCGACGCGGTCGGTCTTGATGTTGGCCGGCAGCGTGAAGGAGCGCATGAAGGAGCCGTAGGCGCGCTCGATCCGGTGGTAGGTCGCGTCCTTGGTCTCGCCCTCGAACTTGCGCTCGCCGTGGATGGTGAGCACCTGGTTCTCGAGGGTGATCGAGACCTCCTCCTTCTTCAGGCCGGGGAGCTCCACCGTCAGCATCAAGGCCTCCGGCGACTCCTTGATGTCGACGGCGGGGAGCCAGCGGCCGCCCGACATCTCCTCGGAGTTGCGAGCCGGCACCAGGTCGCGCAGGAAGTCGTCGAACATCCGGTTGACGCGATCGCGGAACGGGTCGGCGGTCGGGGTCCAGCGGGTCAGGGTCGTGCTCATGGTCATCCTCCTGTCGGATTCGGTCCCGGGAGCCTTCCTCGGGCCGTTTCATACCAACAGAACACTCAGGTTTTTCTGATTATTCCCGGGAAGGCTCGAATCTTAGTGCTTAATGCTGAGATTTATCGGATCGGCGCGGTCGGCTCCTCCTGGTATCGTCCGGCCGATGCCTCGGGGCCGCGCCTCCCGCCTGCCGACCAGCCTGCTCGGCGTGACCGTGCTGCTCGGGGTCTTTCTCCTCCTCGACATCGGGCTCTTCGCCTGGCTGATCTTCCGTTCCCTCTCGCAGAAGGAGATCGAACGGGTGCTCCTCGAGACGCGACAGGAGGCCGAGGGGCTGGCCGGGAAGATCGCGGGTCGCGCCGAGGTGGCCGGCGACCTGTTCACCGCGGTGGCCGTCGAGAACGAGACCCAGACCTACATCGACTCGATGCTCCGCCAGCGTGAGCTGGTCGAGACGGTCGAAGTGCGCGACCGGCACGGTGTGCTGGTGGCGCGCGGTCGCAGCCAGCTGGTGCTGCCGCAGCCGGAGCCGGCGAGTGCCTCGACCGAGACGCCCGGGCGCCTGCCGTCGATCGAGACGCGAAGTGTCGAGCGCCACAGCACCTACGAAGTGTCGGTGCCGATCTCGAACCTCGGCGTGCTGCGTCTGGGGCTGAGCACCGAAGAGATGGGACGCCGAATCGAAGTGCTGCGCGGCGACCTGTTGCGCCAGGCCGGAGCGGTGGGTCTCGCGACGATCGTCCTGCTCGGGCTGGCATACGCCCTCATCCGCCACCTCATCGAGCGCGGCCGTCAGTTGGAGGCCCAGGCGGCGGAGGCCGAACGGCTCGCCGAGCTCGGGGCACTCGCCGCCGGTCTGGCGCACGAGATCCGCAATCCGCTGAACTCGCTGTCGCTCAACATGCAGTTGCTCGAGGAAGAGCTGCCGGCCGCCGAGCGCGCCGGCCACCACCGGCGTCTGCTGGCGATCACCCGATCGGAGATCGGCCGGCTCGACCGGCTGGTCTCCGACTTCCTCGCCTATGCCCGGCCTCGTCCGCTGCGGCTCGAGCAACGCGCGGCGATCAGCCTGTTGCAGGAGGCCGGAGCGATCCTCCTGCCGGAGATCCAGGCCCGCGGCGGCGAGCTCGTCGTCGACGACCAGGCGAGCGGGGCGGTCGTCGCGGTCGATACGGAGCAGATCGCCCAGCTCCTGCTCAACCTCGGTCGCAACGCTGTCCTCGCCACCGAGGGGACGGGGCGACCGCCACGGGTCCAGCTCGTGGCCCGGCGCGAGGCCGCGGGTCTGGCGCTCGACGTGAGTGACAACGGCTGCGGGGTGCCGCCGAGCGAGCGCGAGAAGGTCTTCGATCTCTTCTATTCGACGCGCAAGGGCGGCACCGGCCTCGGCCTGACCATCGCCCGGCGCATCGCGCGCGCCCACGGTGGCGAGATTCGAGTCGCCGACAATGCCGCAGGCGGAGCGACCTTCTCGCTCGCCCTGCCGCTGCCTCACCAGGGAGGCAGCGTCTCCTCGTAGGCGCGGATCGCGGCGAGCAGCTCGTGGACGCGCGTCGGCCAGCCGAGCAGCAGGCCCCGCGGGCCGACGAGCGCCTGAACGGTGCGGCCGGTCGCCAGCAGCTCGCCGTCGGGAAGGCGAGAGACCCGGTAGCGGAAGGCCACGACCCGCCGCGCGTCCTCGGCCAGCCGCACGTCGATGGCGACGCGGTCGCCGAGACGAGCGCTCTTGCGGTAGTCGACGGCGAGCTCGAGCACCGGAGCGACGTAGCCCTGGGCGAGCTCGTCGACCAGCCGGAAACCGAACGCCTCCGCGTAGCGGTTGCGCGCCGCTTCCATCCAATCCACGTAGTGTCCGTGCCAGACCACGCCGTAGGCGTCGACCTCACGAAAGCGCACGTCGAGCGTCGTGCGGTCGGGACGCGGGGGCGGCTCTTCGCCGGTCGACGGCGGTCTCAACGCGTCAGCGTCCTCCGCGTTCGCCGGAGAGCGCGTCGAACTCCTCCTCGGTGGCGAACTGCTCGGGATCGTCGTTGCCGCACACCTGGCAGAGCGCCTCGGTCAACTGGTCCTCTTCCCACTCGAAGACGTAGCAGGGCGTCTCGCAATTCAGGCAGATGAGGTAGTCGGGGCTGGCCATGGCGCCCTCCTTTCACCAGCGGTGGCAGATCCAGTATGACCGGGGTGGCCTCTGGGCTCAACCGCGCCGAGGCGGGACGCCGGACAGCGGATGGCGCGCCCTGAAGTCGGCGAGAGCGGCGGCCACCTCACCGCTCGCTTCCCAGTGCGGCAGGTGGGCGGCCCCGGAGAATCGATAGAGATGGCCGGCGGGCAGTGCGCGCGCCATCGCCTCGCCGACCGACACGTCGAAGATGCCGTCGTCCTCGCCCCAGAGCAGGGCCGTCGGCATCGTGAGTCGCGCGAGGTCGTCGGCACCAAAGGCGTCTTCTTCGCGCAGCGTGCCCAGAAGATGGCGGACGGCCGGGGTGCCGTAGAGCGCCGCGATCGGACCGGGGAAGCGGGTGAGCGGCCAGGGGGGGCGGGCGAACAGCGCCGCCAGGGTGTGGGGGACGTCCTCCGGCCCCGCGACGCGGACGGCGCGGGCGGCGCGCTCCCAGTCCTGGTCGCGATACCCGCCGGGGGCGAGCAAGACGAGGCGGGACACGCATTCGGGATGCGCCAGGGCCAGCCGGATCGCCGTCCAGCCGCCGAGGCTGGTGCCGCCGAGAGTCACCGCTCGCCCGGGAAAGAGGCGGGCGACGAGCTCGTGGACGATCTCGGCGCCGTCGGCAACTGCCAGGGCCGGTCGCGGACCGACCGTCCCGCCCACCTCGGAAAGCTCGGGCAGCAGCAGGCGGGCGGTCCGCCGGAGACGCGGCACGAGCGGCAGCCAGGAGGCCGCGGTGGCGGCGAGGCCGTGGAGGAGGACCCACGGCTCGGCGTCGCGCGGTCCGAGGTCGTGCACGAGGAGCGAGAAGTCGCCGATCGTCAGCCGTCGGTCGCGCGAGCCCAGCGCGCCGAAGGCGGCTCGGGTGAAGAGGCGGGGAAGGCGGGCGGCGAGCCCGGCGACGGCAGGCACGGCGGTGACGCTACCACTCGTGCCGCTGGCGGCCGCGGGCGGTTTGACCGCCGCCGACCCCCGTGCTAGATTCGGCGTTCCGCGCTTCGCGCGATGGCCAGGACGGAGTGTCTATGTACGCTGTAATCGAAACTGGGGGCAAGCAATACCGCGTCGAGCCCGGCGCGATCCTCGATGTCGAGCGCGAGGTCGTGCCGCAGGAGTCGCGCGTGGTCTTCGACCGGGTTCTGATGATCGCCGGCGACGGGGCGACCCGCCTCGGCAACCCGACTCTCGCCGGCGCCCAGGTGCGGGCCCGCCTGCTCGGCGAGGTGCGCGGACCCAAGGTCCGGATCTTCAAGCACAAGCGCCGCAAGCAGTATCAGCGCAATGCCGGTCACCGGCAGGACTACCTGCGGGTCAAGATCGAGGAGATCGCCCTCTAATCGGGCGACGGAGCACGCGATGGCTCATAAGAAAGGTCAAGGTTCCACTCGCAACGGGCGTGACTCGAACGCTCAGCGCCTCGGCATCAAGGCGTTCGGCGGCGAGACGGTCACCGGCGGTTCGATCATCGTCCGGCAGCGCGGCACCCGCTTCCAGCCGGGTCGCAACGTCGGCCAGGGCAAGGACGACACGCTGTTCGCGATGGTCCCGGGCACGGTCCAGTTCCAGGACAAGGGCCGCCAGGGTAAGTTCGTTCACATCCTCCCGCAGGAGTAGCCCGGGCTCGACCGGTCTCAGCCGGTCGCGGGCTTCCCGTTGATCTTCCTCGACGAAGCCGCTCTCCACGTCCGCGCTGGGCGTGGTGGCAGCGGCTGTGTCGCATTCCGGCGCGAGAAGTTCGTGCCGAAGGGTGGCCCCTCCGGCGGTGACGGTGGAGCCGGGGGCTCCGTGCACCTGGTCGGCCACCAGCGGCTCAACACTCTCTACCACCTGCAGTTCCAGTCGATCTACCCGGCCGAGCGCGGTCAGCACGGCAAGGGCGCCGATCGCACCGGGCACTCCGGGGCGGATCTCGAAATTCCGGTCCCTCTCGGCACCCAGGCGCGGGACGCCGAAACCGGCGAGCTCCTCGGCGAGATCGTCACCGACGGTCAGCGCCTGACGGTGGCCAAAGGGGGGCGCGGCGGCAAGGGCAACGCGCACTTCGCCACCGCCACCAACCGGGCGCCGCGCTTCGCCCAGCCGGGCGAAGAAGGGGAGGAGCGTCGACTGCGGCTGGAGCTCAAGCTGCTCGCCGACGTCGGGGTGGTCGGCCTGCCGAATGCCGGCAAATCGACGCTCATCGGCGTCGTCTCGGCGGCGCGTCCGAAGATCGCCGACTACCCGTTCACCACCCTCATCCCGCAGCTCGGGGTCGTCGCCGAAGGGCCGCTCGAGACGCCGTTCGTCATCGCCGACCTCCCGGGGCTGATCGCCGGCGCGGCGCAGGGGGCCGGCCTGGGGATCCAGTTCCTCAAGCATGTCGAGCGCTGTCGCGTGCTCGTCCACGTCGTCGAGCTGTCGAGCGACGCCGAGGACGGCGGCGATGCGCGCGCCGATCTCGAGACGGTCGAGCGCGAGCTCGCAGCCTTCGACCCGGCGCTGCTCCAGCGGCAGCGGGTGCTCGTCGCCAGCAAGGCGGACGTGGCGCTCGACTCGCGTCGCCAGGCGCTCGTTCGCGCCGCGGCGGAGAAGGGATTGCCGTACCTGGAGATCAGCTCGGCGACGCGCGCCGGCATCCGCGAGCTGGTCGGTCATCTCGCTCGCTGTCTCGCGACGACGACCGGGCCGGACGCGTCGGGCGGGCAATGAGCGGAAGACAGGCCGACCGGCTCCCCGAGACGCTGTTGCGGGTCGGTCTCCTGGGCGGGAGCTTCGATCCGGTCCACAGCGGCCACGTGGCGTTCGCCCAGGCGGCACGTGCCGCACTCGCGCTCGACCGGGTGCTGTTCCTTCCCACCGCGCAGCCGCCGCACAAGCCGGGTCGCAAGTTCGCCCCGCCGCTCCATCGCTACGTGATGGTCGAGTTGGCGTTGCTCGGCGAGGAGGGGCTCTTCGCCTCGCCGGTGGAATGGACGCCGGGACGGAGCGCCTACACCGTCGAGACGGTCGAGCGACTCGCCGCCGAGCATCCGAGCTGGCGGCTCGTGTTGCTCATCGGCGCCGACTCGTTCGGCGACCTGCCGACCTGGCGGCGCTGGACCGACCTCGTGGCGCAGGTCGAGATCGCCGTGGCGGTGCGTCCGGGCTGGGATCTGCAGAGCCTGCGCAGCGCCGCGCCCGACGAGCTTCGCACCGCGGTCGATGTCGGTCGCGTCCACTTTCTCGCCAACAGCCCCGTGGGCCTCTCCTCGACCGAGCTGCGCAGCGCGCTCGAACGCGGGGAGCCGCTGCCGCCGGGCTCACTTCCTCCGCGGGTGCTAGACTACGCATGCAAGTACAACCTCTATCGATGAGCGCCGGCGACCGTCCGATTCTCGACACCCGCGACCGAGTGCGGTACGCCGTCGCCGCGGCGCTCGACATCAAGGCCGTCGACCTGCGGGTGCGTCACCTCGCCCCGGTCACCGACTTCGTCGACTACTTCGTCGTCTGCAGTGCCACGAACGAGCGGCAGGCGCAGGCGATCGCCGACAACGTGGAAGAGCGATTGCGCGAGCAGGGTGCCCGGCCGCTGCACGTCGAGGGCTACCCGCACGGCCAGTGGATCCTGGTCGACTACGGCGACCTGATCCTCCACGTCTTCCTCGAGGAGCGGCGGCACTACTACGCGCTCGAGCGGCTCTGGGCCGACAGCCCGGACGTCACCGCCGAATTCGCCGCGTGAGCGGGCGCGTCGACGCGCTCGACCGTCTCGTCGCGGGCTCTCCGTCGCTGGCGGCGCAACGCTCGGCGTTGTTGCGCGCGGCGTCCTCTTCGGCTCCCGTTCTGATCCTCGGCCAGCCCGGAACCGGCCGCACCTCGCTCGCGCGCGCCCTGCACGCCGCGAGCCCGCGCGGCACGAAGCCGCTCGTCGAAGTCGACCCGGCCGGCATCCCGGCGGCGCTCTTCGAGAGCGAGCTCTTCGGTCATCGTGCCGGGGCCTTCACCGGTGCGGTCGAGACGCGCACCGGCCGGGTGTCCGCGGCCGAACGGGGATCGCTCCTCCTCGACCCGATCGAGGAGCTGCCGCTCGCCGTCCAACCGAAGCTGCTGCGGCTGCTCGCCGAGCATCTCTTCGCGCCGCTCGGCGGCGCCGAGCGCACGGCCGACGTGCGCTTCCTCGCGGTGGGGCCGCACGACCTGGTGGAGCGGGTGGAGCGCGGGAGCTTTCGCCGCGACCTTTATCACCGCCTGGAGGTGTTGCGCATCGAGCTGCCGGCGCTCGCCGAGCGAGGCGCCGATCTTCCGGCGCTCGCCGCGGCCATCCTCGGCGACCTCGGCGAGCGCTTCGGCCGCCCCGGCCTGCATCTCGCCGCGACCTCGCTCGCCTGGATGACCCGCTACGCCTGGCCGGGGAACCTGCGCGAGCTGCGCAACCTGCTCGAGCGCGAAGTCGTGCTCGCCGACGGCACCGAGATCGCCCCGCAGGCTCCGGTCGATGCGCGACATGCCCCGCCCCGAGCGCTCGCCGTGCTCGAACGCGAGGCGATCCTCCGTGCGCTCGCCCACACGCGCGGGCGCCAGGGCGAGGCCGCCGGGCTTCTCGGGATCAGCCGCAAGGCGCTCTGGGCCAAACGGCGCCGCCTGGGGATTCCATGACTCGCCGTCCGCCCGCTGCCGAACCCGCCCGTCCGCTTCATGCCGTTCTGAGCCCGGAGGAGCGCCGCGCGCTCTTCGCCGAAGGGATCGCCCACTTCGACCGTGGCGAGCACTTCGAGGCACACGAGCGGTTCGAGGAGATCTGGCGCTCGAGCCGACCCGAGCCGCGCGATCTCTTCCAGGGGCTGGTGCTGGTCGCCGCGGGGTTCCATCACCTGTGGGTGCGGCGGCGGCCGGACGTCGCCCAGCGCGTGCTACGCCGCGCGGTGTTTCGCCTCGAGCGCTGCGGCGGCGTGGGCTGCGGCGTCGATCTCGACGCCTTGCTCGTCGCGCTCGCCGCCTGGGATCGTCACCTCGACGGCGAGAGCCCGGAGCCAGCGACGCCGTTCATCCCCCTCGGGGACCCGGCGCGCTTCGGGTGAGCGCCGCCGGCTCGCCTCAGGGGCAGGAGGCGAACGCGCCGGCGTCGGTCACCGCTGACGAGGCGTGGCCGAGCGGGTTGGCATAAGTGCGCACGATGCCGCTCACCCGGTCCTTCACGGTGAGCGTCCAGGCGACATCGGTGGTCCCGGCGGCGTAGACCCAGCGGTGTCCGTTGACGCCGCAGCCGTCGAGCACCTTGACCTGCAACTCCCAGTTGGCCGGCGAGAAGAACCAGAAGAGCCCGGAGTCGCCGGAGCGCGCCTCGGCCACCTGGCCGACGCCGTCGTGCCCTGCGTGGTCGTGCCAGGCCACCTCCGCCTCGAACCGTCCGCCACCGAGACAGAGGCGGGAGGAGGAAGGCTCGCAACCGCCCGCGGTCGCGCGTCGCTGCGCCAGGAGGAAGCGGAAGCCGTCGGGCAGCGTCGTCGGCGGCCAGGTGTTGTGGTCGTAGCCGGCGACCGCCTCGCTCTCCCAGCGGATGCCGAGGCGGTCGAAGACCTGGCCGAGCACGGCGAGGTACGGATAGTTCGGATCGGCCTTGCCGTAGTAGAGCCGGATCGGCGGCACGTAGTCCGGGTCGGCCGGCGCGAGCAGTTGCCGGTACGGTGCGCCAAGCGTGAACACCGCGCTGAACCGCCCGCGCGTGCCATACGCCAGGACGTAGGCGAAGGCGCCGCCGGCGGAGTGGCCCGAGAGGGAGATACGCGCCGGATCGACGGCGACGATCTCCTTCGTGCGGGCGATCCCTTCGTCGATCGCCGCGTCGTCGGCGCCGACGCCGAAGCCGGTCGTCGAGATCGCGCGCGGCAGCAGGAGGACGCAACCGACCTCCTCGGCCACCGGTTCGAGGTCGTCCTGCCAGCCTTCGGGGTGATAGCCCGCGCCGTGCAGGAAGACCACCAGCGGGGCCGGCGCGGGTCCGACGTAGGTCGAGGGAACATACACCCAGGCGTCGGTGTGGCTCGCCGGGAGGTCGACGTGCGTCCACCCCACGGCGGCGCCCGGCGCCGGGAGGGCGAGCAGGCCGAGCCCGACCGACAGTGCCATCGAGGTCCGAAGCATGGCGGGGAGTATAGCGACCGCCGCCGAGCGCGCGGGTGAGGGGGAGCGCCCGGGCTCGAGCGAGGGAGCCGATCTCGTCGCTGCGCACCGGCGAGCGCGCGCGAGCGGGCCCTCGCGTGGGACGCCGTCGTCGGCGAACGGCCGTTCCGACCCTAGGCCGACGACGAAACGACGTTGGCGGCGTCGATCTTGGAGAGGAAATCGAGCAGGAGTCGCGCCACCTCGTCCGGGCGTTCGAGCACGACGGCGTGCCCGGCGCGGCGAACCACCGCGAGGCGTGCCTGCGCGATCCCCGCCGCGATCTCGCGGCTGTAGGCGGGCGGCTTCAGCGTGTCGAGCTCGGCGGCGACGACGAGCGTCGGGCAGCGAACGGACGCGAGCTCGCCGCGCAGGTCGAGCCGGTGGAAGGCCGCGACGAGCTCGGCGAACGAGGCGAAGAACTCCGGCGGAAGCGCCGCGAGTCGCTCCTCGGCCGCGGCGAGCATCGCCGGGTTGAGCTCGCGGAAACCGGGCGAATAGGTGTCGGGCAGCATCGTGCGGAAGAGCGCGCGAGGTCCGCTCGCGGCAGCCTCCGCCCAAGCCGCCGTCTTCGCCGCGAGATCGGGCTCGAGGTGGGCCACCGAGGCGACGATCGCAAGCGACCGCACCCGCTCGGGGTACCGTGCCGCGAAGAGGATCCCGACCTCCCCGCCGTAGGAGGTGCCGAGCAGGTGGCAGCTCGCGATCCCGAGGTGGTCGAGCAGTGCCCGGAAGTCCTCGACATGGTCGTCGAGCGAGAGTCGATGCGTCGTCCAGCGACTCTTCAACTGCCCCCGGAAGTCGTGCAGCAGGACCTCGTGGCGCTCGGCGAGCGACGGGAGCATGGGTCCCCACGAGGCCGTCGTCATCAGCACGCCGTTGAGCAGTGCGAGCGGCTCCCCACCGCCACGCTGCTCGTAGTGGAGGTGGGTATCGCGGAGCGCGAGCGAGGGCATGACCTCGCGATTGTAGATGGATCCCGCTCCGCCGCGCTGGGCGACGCGCCTCTCCCGGCCGATCGAGCCTCGACGCGGCAACCCTCGGCTAGTGGCACCCCTGGAACGTGCTGGTATCACGGACGAGCTGGAAGGCGCCGCCGAGGGGGTTCGAGTAGGCCCGCTCGCGGCCCGTCCAGGTGTCGCGGACGCGGAGGCGCACTTCGCGATCGCTGAGCCCGGCGGCGAAGAGCCAGAACTGGTCGAAATCTCGGCAGGCGTCGAGCAGCTTGACGACGAGCTCGAGGTTGTCCGGCGAGTAGAACCAGAAGAGGCCGCTCGCGTCGGTCAGTGGGACGCCGATCGCGGGAAGGCTCTCGCCCGGGAGCGAGCCGAAGGTCGCGGTGACTTCGAATCGCCCGCCGGACAGGCAGAGCGTCGTCGGTCCGGAGACACAGGCGCGGCGGGGCTCGGCAAACAGCGGCTGAGCGGCCTGTTGCTCCGACCTCGGGTTGCTTCCTGGGTTCGAGAATCCGGGCCCCACTTCTCGGAGCGGAGTCGACGCAACCTGGCCGCAACCGGCGAGCGCCTCGACGTCCTGAATCGGCGCGAACGGCTCGCCAAACGGGCTGGTGCGCGACCAGACCTCACCGGTGACCGTGTCGGTGACAGTGACGCGTGCTTCGACATCGGTCAGCCCGGCGGCGTAGATCCAATGGCGCTGGTTGACCGGGCAACCGTCGAGGACCTTGACCACCAGCTCGGGGTTGTCCGGGGTGAAGAACCAGAAGGCGCCGGTGTCGGCCCGCAGCGGCATCGCGTGGGCGTTGCCGGTCGCGCTCTCGCCGATCCACCATTCGGCGCGCACGCGGTAGCGGCCGTGGCCGAGGCAGAGCGAGGTCGCCGAATCGACGCACGGCAGGACGAAGCGCCGCGCGTAGACATCGCCCGGTCCGGTTTCGAGGTCCCCTCGCCAGGTCACGCCGAGGATCCCTGCATCGTTGATGGCGATATCCGGGTCGTAGGCGATCCAGTAGATACTCCGGTCGCGCGGTGCGTCGACGCGGACGGGGTTGCCATAAGGCGTTCCGTCGGTGTGATAGGCGCGCAGGTAGAGATCGTCGAGGTTGTCGTCGGTGCCGTCGTCGTGCCGCCAGACGACGACGAAGTCGCCGTCGCGGTTCATCGCGAGATCGCAGTCGTACTGGACGAAGGCGTTCTCGGTCGGCACGAGAAACGGCTCGCCAAGCGGCGTTCCGTCGGCGCCGAAGCGCCGCGCGTAGACGTTCGAGGCCCCCTCGGGAATGCTGTCTCCCTGGCTCCAGGCGACCGCGAACCGGCCTTCGGCATCCATGCCGACCCCGCAGAGGACGATGTAGCGAGCTCCCTCGCGAGCGACACGGACGCGTGGGCCGACCGTCCTGCCGTCTCGTGAAAAGGTGCGCGCCCAGACCTCGCCGTACGTCGCGCCGTCGAGGGCTTCATTGAGGACCAGAACCGAGTCGCCGAGTGGGCTTGCAGCGATGAACGGAGGGCCGAAGGTGCCGTTCTCGACCGGCGTGTTGAGCGCCACCGGCGGTGCGACGGGCTGATTGCCATCGAAGACTTGGGCAAAGGAGTTGACGCTGTTGATGACCTCTCGTGACAGGCTTACCCATGCCAAAGTCCATTGGCTGGTGTCGGAAACGCCGACCGAGGGACTGCCGGCATCATCCGCTCCACCGATGACAAGCTCGGAACCCAGAGGGCTTGCGCTCGGCGAGAACTCGCGAGTGTGTACGCTGAACTGCGACGTGCCAGTCGCATGCCACACGACTCGGCAGGTGGCACTCCGGTCCCTGCACGACACTTGGAGGTGCGATTCCTCGGTCGAGTTGCCGGGTTCCGCCACGAGAAACGAGATTGGCGGTTGCCCAGGGGCGGCACGGTAGATCCGGGCCGGCACCTCGCGGCTCCAAGGCCACCACTCGCGCCAAGTGACGAGGGCCGTGCCATCGGGAAACAGCCCGATGGCGGGATCGTCGACCGCCGGCCCGTGACCGGGCTCGCTCACCGCCAGCTCGCCGGTGACGGCGATCTGGCCGAGCGCGGCGGGGACGTTTCCGAACGCGGCCAAGAGAAGCGCGCTGGCCAGCGCGAGCTTCGTCGTCATCGCGGACTTTCCCATCGGCCGACGCACTCCCTTTGCCGTCGCTCCGTCGAAGTCCCGCGAGCTGCGCTCCTCAGCCTCCGATCGCCGTGAGCTGCAGCAGCGGGCCTTCGACGGCGTGGGGGTCGGAGAGGTCGATCTCGGCGTCGATCGCCCAGAAGGTGTCGCCGCGGGGGTCGAGGATCGTCTGGCGGACGCGCCAGTGGCGCTCGGCGGTGCGCTCGATCTTGGTCCACTGGTGTCGCCGCGATTCGGGGGTGAACGGCAGGCTCCCGTATTCGGCGAGGAAGGGGAGCAGGGCGTTGGCGAGGCGGTCGGCGTCCCACAGGGCGTCGGGCGACTGACGGACGCGCGCTGCGGCCTCCTCCCATTCGCCGGCCGAGAGGGCGCGCAGCAGCAGGTGCATTTCGGCGCGCACGCGCGCGGCGAGCGCGGTCGGGCTCTCGACGAGCTCGCGGATCCACAGCGCCTCGACGGCGCGCTCGCGCTCGACGCCACGGCGCAGCAGCAGCTCCGGGTGGAGCAGGCTCTCCCACTCCTCGAGCAGGCTCGAGTCGGTGACCTGGACGAGCGTGCGCAGGTAGGAGAGCGCGTCCCACACGGCGTCGGTCTTGGCCCACGACGGGACGTTGAGATCGAGCGTCTTGTAGAGCTGCGAGAGGTAGCGCAGCAGCACGCCCTCGCTGCGCTGCAAGCCGTAGAGCTTCACGTACTCGGCGAATCCCCAGTAGCCCTCGGCCATCTCGCGGCCGATCGACTTGGGCGAGATCTCGTGCCCGCCGACCCACGGGTGCGCCTTCTGGAAGGCGTAGAAGTGGGCGAAGAGGAAATCGGCGAGGGGCCTGGGGTGCGAGATCCCCTCGAGCTTCTCCATCCGCTCTTCGTACGAGATCCGATCCGCCTTCATCTCGGCGAGCGCCGCCTGCTTGGCGCGGTCGGCCTGCTTGCGCAGGATGATGTCGGGGTCCTCGAGCACCGCTTCGATCAGCGAGAGGAGATCGTAGACGTAGCTCTCGCTCTGCGGCTCGAGGTACTGCAGCGTCTCGACCATGAAGAGCGAGAGCGCGTGGAAGAGCGAGAAGTCCCACTGCAGGTCGCGCGACACGACGACCCAGCAGTAGCCGCTCTGCACGTCGCGCTCCACTTCGAGGACGCCGGCGCGGTAGAGCGATCGCACCAGCGAGGCGGCGAGCGAGAGCAGGCGCCGCTTGCTGCCGTCGTCCTCGTGCGAGAGGGCGATGATCTCGCGCAGCGAGGCGAAGTTGCGGCGCAGCGGATCGTTCTCCTCGGCGTCGCGTTGCAGCAGGTTGAGGATCATCCCGTGGGTGATGCGGAAGCGCGAGCGCAGCGTCTCGGGCGTCCGCGAGATCAGCCGCTCGAGCGTCTCGGGGGTCCACGAGACCTCGCCCTTGTCTCCCGGTCGGCCGCCCGCCCGGCCGGCTCGCTGGCCTCGCGAGTCGCCGCGTGCGTCGCTGCGCGACGGGGCCTTGTACTTCTTGCCCTTGCGCGCCGCCTCCTTGCGCTCGATCCAGTCTTCCGGCGCCTGGGCGACGACGCTGCCCCGGGTGTCGAACCCCTTGCGCCCGGCGCGCCCGGAGATCTGCTGGAAGTCGCGCACCGAGAGGATGACCGTCTTCCGGCCGTCGAAGCGTGCCAGCTTGGTGAAGAGCACCGTGCGGATCGGCACGTTGATGCCGACGCCGAGCGTGTCGGTGCCGCAGATCACCTTGAGCAGGCCCTGCTGGGCGAGCTGTTCGACGAGCAGCCGGTACTTCGGCAGCAGCCCGGCGTGGTGGACGCCGATGCCGAAGGAGAGGAAACGGCGGAACTCGCGGCCGTAGGGGGTGTCGAGGCGCGTGTCGCCGATCGCCGCGCGTACCCGTTCGCGCTCCTCGCGCGTCGAGACCTGCGCGCTGGTCAGCGCCTGGGCGAGCTCGGCGCACTCGCGCTGGGTGAAGTTGACGATGTAGATCGGCGCCTTGCCCTCGCCGAGGAGCTGCTCGATGGTCTGCTGCAGCGGCGTCTCGCGCCATTCGTAGTCGAGCGGCACCGGACGCTCGCCGGAGGTGACGCGCGCCACCTCGCCGCCGGTGCGGGCGGCGAGCTTCTCGGCGATCGTCGTCATGTCGCCGAGCGTCGCCGACATCAGCAGGAAGTGCGTTTCGGGCAGGAGCAGCAGCGGCACCTGCCAGGCCCAGCCGCGGTCGGCGTCGGAGTAGTAGTGGAACTCGTCCATCACCACGTACGGCGCGGCGAGCCGCGGGCCGGAGCGCAGCGCCATGTTGGCGAGCACCTCGGCGGTGCAGCAGAGGACCTTCCCCTCGGGGTTGATCGCCGCGTCGCCGGTGAGCATGCCGACGCGCTCGGCACCGAGCTCGTCGCAGAGCGAGAAGAACTTCTCGCTGGCGAGTGCCTTGATCGGGCTGGTGTAGAACGAGACCTTCCCCTCGCAGAGCCCCTTGAACTGGAGCCCGAGCGCGACGAGCGACTTGCCCGAGCCGGTCGGCGTGTTGAGCACGACGTGTCGCCCGGCCCAGAGCTCGAGGAGCGCCTCCTCCTGCGCCGGATAGGGCTCGAGGCCGATCGCCGCCGTCCACCCGAGGAAGCGGTCGAGCGCCTCCTCCGGCGGACAACCCTCCGGCCCGGGGAGGAACGAGGCGAGCGTGGGACGGGGAGCGGTCGAGCCGCCGCGAGAGGGATCGACGTCGGAGGGAGAGAGCATCGCGTCGATTCTCCCATGCGACGGCCGGAGGCCGAGTGCGCTACATTGAAGGGGCCTGCCAGGAGGTCGCCGATGCTCCGGACCGCCGTTGCCGCTGTTCTCCTCCTTGCGCCGCTCTCCTCCGCGGCAGCGCAGCCGTCATCCCCCACCGTGCCGTACGAGGAGTCGGTCGTCGTGCGCGAGGCCGAAGTCGTCGTGCAAGCGCCGGAAGGGCTCTCCGAGTCGCGGCGCCGGGGGTTGGCTCCCGGATCGCTCCTGGTCCTCGAGGACGGCGCCTTTCGCGACGTGACCTCCGTCCAGCCGCTCGAGACGAAGGAGGGCGAGTGGACCGTCGTGGTGGCGTTCGAGCGGGCGTTCGTCGCCCCGGAGACGCTCTTCCGCAGCGCGCTCGCGCTCGGGCACCGGGCCGAGCGATTGGCTCGGCTGGGAAACGTCGAGGTCGTCGAGACCGGGCCGGCGTTCCGGCGCTGGCTCCTGCCCACCCGCGACGGCGCGGCGATCGCCCAGGCGTTCGCCGATCTCGCCGCTTCGACCCGGCCGGCCGGGACCGCCGCCGCCGCGGTGCCGCCGACAGTCGACCTCGCCGGGGTGCACGAGGCGAGCCAGCGGCTGCTCGCGGAGGTCGTCGGCCGACCGGCCGGCGGAGCGCGAGCGCTCCTCTGGCTCACCGATCTCGCCGGGGCTCCGGCGACCACGGCGGCAGCCGGCGCTCGGGACGTGGCCGGTCTGACCGCCACGGCGCAAGCGGTGGCGGCGTACGGCTGGACCGTCGTCGCCGTCGGTCTCGGCCCGGAAACCGAGGGCGCCGACGAGCGACGGGCGAGCGAGTTCGACCGCTTGCGCCAGCTCGGTCTCGGCGCCTCCGGGAGCCAGTCGTTCGCGCTCGACGTCGGACGGCGCTCCGAGCTCGACCGGCCCGGTGCGTTGAACGTCTTCCTGCAGCCGACCTCGGCGCTGGTGCGAGCGCTGGCGCGGGAAAGCGCCGGAACGCTCGCCGGGGTCGAGAGCCAGCTCGACGCGGCGCTCGACGACCTGTCGCATCGTCTCGTCCTCGTCTACCGGACGCCAGCGGCGCTCGACGGTGCGCTGCGCAGCCTCGAGGTCCGTCTGCTGCCGGACGATCTGGCGCTGCGGGCGGTGCGCTGGCAGCGCTCGGGCACCCCCGAGGCGGTCGCCGAGCTGCACCTTGCCGAAGCGATTGCCGGCGAGCGACTCGGCAACGGTCTCAAGCTCCGGGCCGTCGTGGTGAGCGGCACGCGCGGGATGCTCCTGCGCGTCGAGCCGGAGGTCGCGGCGCCAGGCGACGAGAGCCCCTCCGCCGGGCCGGTGCGCCTGACCTGGACCGCGGACGCCGGGCAGATTCGCCACCTCGTCGTCTCGCGACCGCTCGCGCCCGGTTGGGTCGAACAGCTACCGCTCGCCACCGCCCTCGCCCGGGGGACGTGGGCCGTGGCGGTCGAGGACCTCGGGAGCGGATCGTGGGGCGCGGCCGTCGCTCCGTCCGCTCCCTGACCCGAACGCATTCGGAGCGCGGCTCGCTCCAGCCGCGCTCGAGGAGGGGCGCCAGCCCGCCGACGCCGCAGGTCAGCGAGAGCCGGTGAGCGCCGCGAGGTTGGCGCGCAGGTCGCGCCATCCAGCGCGGCCGGCGCCGGCGGCGAGCCGCCACCCGGAGAGCGCGACGAAGAGCAGCGCGGCGCCGAGGGCCCACGCCCCGGGCGCCCCGTCACCGGAGGCGGAGGCCAGGCCGGGGGTGATCGACCATCCGTAGGCCTCGACCAGCGCGTCGAGCGCGAGACCGCTCGCCAGCGCGCCGACGGCGATGCCGGCGAGGTAGGTCGCGATGAAGCGGCGGCCGAAGTTGCGATGGAGCAGCAGCAGCGAGGCTGCGTTGGTCGCCGGGCCGGCGAGCAGGAAGACGAGCGCCGCGCCGGGGCTCACCCCCTTGAGCAGCAGCGCCGCGGCGACCGGTGTGCTCGACGAGGCGCAGACGTAGAGCGGGATGCCGACGAGCAGGAGCAGCAGCATCGGTCCGATGCCGCCGCCGAGACCGAGGGCGGCGAGGTCGCCCGGCAACAGCGCGGCCAGCACGCCGGCGGTGACGATGCCGATCCACATCCAGAAGACCAGATCGTCGAAGAGCTCGCATGTCTCGCCGACGAGTCGTCGTGTCCAGCTCCGCGGCGGTGCGTGACAGCCGCATCCGTCGCCACCGCAGGCGGGTCCGGCGACCGTGCCGTGCGGCGGCGCCGCCGGGGCGAACCGCGAGAAGACCCCGGCGAGCAGCGCACTGGCGAACGAGGCGAGCGGGCGCGCCACCGCCATCACCGGTCCGAGCAGCCCCCAGGAGAGCAGGATCGAGTCGATCCCCGATTCGGGCGTGGTGATGAGGAACGACATCGTCGCCGGAGCCGAGGCCCCCTGTCGGCGCAGCGCCACGGCGAGAGGCACGACGCCGCAACTGCAGACCGGCAGCGGGATGCCGACGGCCGCGGCGCGCAGGATGCCGGGGAAGCCGTCGTGGCCGAGCAGGCGGGCGATCGCCGCCTGCGGGACCAGGGCCTTGACCACGCCGGCCAGCGCCAGACCGAAGAGCAGGTAGGGCGACGACGCGAGCAGGAAGCCCCAGGTCTCGCGCGCGATCGTCAGCATGCCGGCGATCTTATCCGCCGGCCCGACGCGGCGGTCGTCCAGCGCGTCGATGGCGCGACGGGGTCGATCCGTCCGCCGAGCGACGGAGTCGGGTTGCGGCCGGACGAACGGTCGCCGCGCGCACGTCGAAGCCGCCGTCCTGCAGCGCGCGACGCAGGGCCACGGCGAGCGCGACCGCTCGCGGCGCGTCGCCGTGCAGGCAGAGCGACTCGACGTCGAGGCGGAGCGAGCCGCCGTCGAGCGCCGGAACCGCTTCGCGGCGGGCGAGCGCGACGCCCTGGCCGACCGCCGCGGCGAGCTCCTCGACGAGCGCGCCGGGAAGATGACGCGGTGCGAGCTCGCCGCTCGTGAGATAGCGGCGGTCGACGAACCCTTCGCGCAGCGTCGCGAGGCCGTGCGCGGCGGAGGCGGCGAGGAGCGCCGAGCCGTGCGGGGCGAGGATGGTCAGGCGTCGATCGACCGCGGCGACGGCCTCGACGATTGCCGCGGCGGTCGCGCGATCGCGCCACGCCGCCAGGTAGAGCGCCCCGTGCGGCTTGACGTGGGCGAGCTCGAGGCCGACCTCGGTGGCGACGGCGGCGAGACGCCGGATCTGCGAGGCGATCTCGGCGACGAGGGCCCCGGGCTCGGCGGCCATCGCGCGGCGGCCGAAGCCCTCGCGGTCGGCGTAGCTCGGGTGAGCGCCGGCGACGACGCCGAGCGCGCGACAGCGTTCGAGGGCGAGCCGCATCGAGGCATCGTCGCCGGCGTGCCCGCCGCTGGCGATGCTGGCGCGGTCGACGAGGCCGAGCAGTGCCGCGTCGTCGAACCCTTCGCCGACGTCGGCGTTGAGCTCGATCGACCTCATCGCGCCGCCTCGTCCGGTCGCGAGTCCGCCGCGCCGGCGACTTCGGCGAGCGCGGCGCGGGCCTCGACGAGCGAGCAGGGGCGGAAGCGGATCCGGTCGCCGGGGCGCAGGTAGGCGAGCGTCGGCAGGTCGGCGGCGATCACCGTGGCGAGCTTCGCATAGCCGCCGGTCGACGGATGGTCGGGGCCGAGGACGATCGCTTCGCCGCTCCCTGGCACCTGGACGGCGCCGGGCCAGGCGGGCTCCGGCCGGATCTCCGCGCCGGCGAGCGTCGGGAGAGCGGGGCCGACGAGGCGCATGCCGACGCGATCGGCGTGGGCGGCGAGGCGAAACTCCGCGGCGAAGAAGCGGGTGCGGGCGGCCGCGGTGAAGCGCTCCCACTGCGGGCCGAGCAGCGCCCGCAGCGGCCAGCTTCCCGAGCGCGGGACGAACGGCGGCACGGGGCCGACGAGCGTCGGGCGGTCGCGTGCGAGGCCGAGCGGCAGGCGGTCCCCCGCCGCGAGGGGGCGCCCCAGCCAGCCGCCGAAGCCGCTCCGCAGGTCGGTCGAGCGGCTGCCGAGGACGAGCGGCACGTCGAGCCCGCCACCGAGGGCGAGGAAGGCACGCGCGCCGTCGATCGCCGCGCCGAGGTCGAGCTCGCTCCCGGCCGGCAGCTCGAAGCGTTCGCCGAAGCGGACGGGGCGTCCGTCGAGCGTCGCGGCGAAACGTGCGCCGACGAGCGCCGCACGGGTCGGCACCGTCGCGCGCAGGCGAGGTCCGCGCAGCAGGATCTCGAGCAGCGCCGCATCGGGCGCGTTGCCGACGAGGCGATTGGCGGTCGTCGCGGCAAACGGGTCCATCGCTCCCGAGCGCGGGACGCCGGCGGCCGAATGGCCGGGCCGGCCGAGGTCCTGCACCAGCGTCGCGGCCCCGCCGCGCAGGATCTCGATCGCGCTCATCGCGGCACGAAGCGCACGCGGTCGCCGGCGGCGAGGCGGGCGGGCGGCACGGCCGCCGGGTCGAAGAGCGTCGCCTCGGTCCGTCCGAGCAGCCGCCAGCCGCCCGGGGTCGCCCGCGGGTAGACCGCCGAGAAGGGGCCGGCGACGGCGACCGAGCCCGCCGGCACGCGCGGTCGGGGCGACGCGAGTCGCGGCCGCTCGAGCTCGCGCGGCAGGCCGAGCAGGTAGCCGAAGCCGGGCGAGAAGCCGACGAGCCCGACGGTGTAGAGCGTGCCCGCATGCCGGGCGACGACCTCGGCTTCGCGCAGGCCGAGCTCACGGGCGAGCAGGGGAAGGTCGGGTCCGTCCTCGCCGCCGTAGCTCACCTCGAAGCGATGTTCGCGCGGATCGTCCGACGCCTCGCGCGCTGGCGTGATCGAGCGCGTCGCGACGAGCGCGGCGATCCGGGCGCCCACGGCGGTCGAGCGTTCGTCCGGAGGTTGCGCGAAGCGCACCAGCAGCGACTCGAGCCCGACGACGAGCTCCGGCGGCGACGGCTCGTCGGCGGTGAGCTCGGCGACGCGATCGCGCAGCGCGCGCGCCGCCGCGGCGGCGGTGGCGAGCTCGTGGTCGGCGGGCGGGGCGAGCCGGGCGAGCAGGGCGACCTCCGTCACCCAGCTCCAGTGGACGGCGATCCGCGGGCTCATCGCGCCGCTCAGTCGGGAAGCGCGCGGCCGCGCGTCTCGGGAACGAGCCCGAGCAGCAGCGCGCCGGCGAGGAAGAACGCCGAGGTGGCGCCGAGAGCGGTGCCGAGGCCGTGGCGCGTGGCGAGCGCGCCGATCACCGTCGGCGCGGCGGCGGAGAGCGCCCGCCCGGCGTTGTACGCGAGCCCCTGGGCGGCGCCGCGCACGGCGGTGGGGAAGAGCTCGGCGAGCAGCGCGCCGAAGACGCTGAAGTAGCCGTGGCCGAAGAAGCCGAGCAGCGGTCCCAGGGCGAGCAGCGCCCAGGGCGTGCGCGCGAGCCCGCCGTAGAGCGGCACGAGCGCGGCGGCAGCGACGAGGAAGACGGCGGCACTCGGCCGCCGGCCGAAGCGGTCGGCGAAGAAGCCGAAGCTCGCGTAGCCGGCGAAGGCACCGAGCTGCATCGGCACGATCCAGACCGCCGAGCGCACCAGCCCGAGCCCGGCGCCACCCTGGTCGACCGGGTTGGCGAGGAAGCTCGGGACCCAGGTGAAGAGGCCCCAGTAGCCGAACATCACCGCCGCCGAGAGGAGGCTCGCGGCGGCGAGGCGGCGCAGCACGGCGGGCGTCCGCAGGGCGGCGAGGACGCTCGCGGTCGACGGCCGGCGCGCGCTCCACGCGGTGGGCTCGGCGACGCGGCGGCGGATCCAGACGGCGAGCAGCGCCGGGGCGACGCCGACGACGAAGAGCGCCCGCCAGCCGAGCGTCGGCAGGATCAGCGCGGCGAGCAGCGCGGCGACGAGGTAGCCGATCGCCCACCCCGCCTGCATGAAGCCGATGGCCTTGCCGCGATGCTCGGCGGGCCAGCTCTCGGCCACCAGCACCGCGCCGGCCGACCACTCGCCACCGAGGCCGAGGCCGAGCAGCGTTCGCCAGGCGAGGAGCTGAAGGACGCTGCCCGACATCGCGGTGCCGAGGGAGGCGAAGGAGTAGACCAGGACGGTCGCCGAGAGGGCTCGCGTGCGCCCGATCCGGTCGGCGAGCGCGCCGAAGAAGACGCCGCCGAACGCCGAGGAGAGGAGCGCCACGGTCGCCAGCAGGCCGGCGGTCGCCTTGTCGAAGCCGAACTCGTGCTGCAGCGCCGGGATCGCCATCAGGTAGAGGGCGAAGTCCATCGCGTCGAGCATCCAGCCGAGCTGCGCGGCGGCGAGCGCGCGGCGTGCGGTGGGCGGCGCGTCGCGCCACCAGGCCGGCAGGAAGGAGCGGGAGGAGAGGGGGGACACGCGACCGGTCTCGGCGGATTGGGCCATCGGCCGGACGCGAGAGGAGGCCTAGGCGAACGACATCGCGTCGGGGTCGGGCGCCGGGATCGCGACCTCGCGCAGCTCGAGGTCGACGCCGCGGATGTGCCGGACCATCCAGGAGGTGAGCTCGCGATGCATCCGCAGGGCGAGCTCGGGCGAGCCGCCGGAGGCGCGGAACTCCTCCTCGAGGGCGATGAAGGTCATCACGAACTGGCAGTGTGCCTTCTTGTTGACCTCGGCCGCAGCGCAGCGATGGCGCTCCATGCACTCCTCCTCGCGCTCGAAGTGCCAGGAGGAGTAGTACTTGAGAAACCCGAGGACGCGCGAGATCTCGGCCGAGCCCTTGCCGTGGGCGATCGCGTCGCCGAGGTCGTTGATGATCTCGATCAGCAGCTTGTGCTGCACGTCGATCGCGCGCACGCCGGTGGCGAACGAGGCATCCCAGGTGACTCGCATCACCTCGGCCCGGATCGTCGTCTCCTCGGCCCCCGTGGCCGAGCGCGCGCGTCGTGGCATTCCCGAGTCTCTCCTTTCGCCGCTCAGTGTAGGTCCAGGCGGGACTGTGCTGCAAGCCGAAGCGACGCGCGGCGTTCCGGCGCGGGCGGGAAGGGCGTCGGCCCGCAGCGGCGGTGCGCGCGGCACCCAGGCTCGGGTTGTCTCGATCGGTGAAAAGAGCGACAGTCCACGGAGCGCTCCGGGAACGCGGGGAGCCGTCCCCGGAGCCCAGGGCTCACCCGCAGCCCTGCGCCAGAGAACCTCGGTTTCGTTCGGCTCCACCGAGCAGCGCACGCCCTTCGACGGAGAACGGCCCCATGACGCGAGCGGAGAACGACGGAGTCACCGGCCAAGAGGCCGAGCAAGGCAGCGACCACTTTCGCTTTCATCGCCCCCACGAGCATCTCTTCCAGGCCTTCGGAAACGACTGGTTTGCGCTGAAGGCAGAGCAGTTCGCGAGGTTCTTCGGGACGCCCGTCTTCCTCGTGTCGCAGACGGCCATCGTGATCGGCTGGATTCTGATCAACCAGTTGGGGCTGACGAAGTTCGACGTCTACCCGTTCATTCTGCTGAACCTGGCCTTCAGCCTGCAGGCCGCGTACGCCGCTCCGCTGATCCTGCTCGCGGCCACGCGGCAGGCCGATCGCGACAAGGCACATGCGGAGGCCGACGCGATGCATCGCGAAGAGCTGGCTCAGGACAGCGTCGAGCGCTCGATGCACGCGGCGCGCCAGACGGAGCTGGTGCTGACGCTCCTGGCGGAGAACACCAAGCTGACCGAGATCATCCGGACGCTGACGACGCGGATCGAGGCGCTGACCGCCGAGGTCCATCACTCCGTCCTGGGCAAGTAGGCTGGCCGAGGACGGACCGCCGCCACGTGCCGAGGCAACGGCGAAGCCGTCGCGTCACGGCCACGAACGATCCGCCCCGGCTCGTCCCGGACCTCCCGCATGCCAAACGCTGCTCCGGTGCCCGACGACCGGGCTCTCCCGCCATGGTGAACAGCCGAATCCAACTCACCCTCTTCGTCGCGGGTCCGGTCGCCGAGCGAATCGAAGCGTATCGGGCGTCGCTGGACCCCGTGCAGTCTCGCCTCATCCCGGCTCACGTCACGCTGTGCCGGGAGGACGAGCTGGACGGGCTGAGCGTGGCTGTCTTGCAGGAGAGGTTGTCGAAACCGCAAGCCCGACCCCTGACCCTCGCGTTCGGGGCGCCGGAGCCGTTCAGCACCCACGGCATCCTCCTGCCATGCATCTCCGGCGACGACGAATTCCACGCCCTGCGGCAGTTGGCCCTGGGCTCCGTTCCAGCTCGGCGTCCGTCGCCGCACCTCACCCTGGCTCACCCCCGAAACCCCAGGGCCGAGGGAAACGATCTCGCCGCGGTCGCCTCACTCCGCGATGGGTTGACGATCCGCTTCGAGTCCGTCTGCCGGATCCGGCAGGAGGGGATGTCGCCCTGGCGGGTGACGGAGCGGTTCGGTCTCCTTGGCGGCGAGGGCAGCGGTCCCTGACGCTTCGCGTCCGGGCTCGCTCGTCTTGTCGAGACGGACGGGCGAGGGGTCCCGATGCCCCTGCACGGCGAAAGGAAGCGCGGCGTCGGTTGGTGGTCGACGATCGAGACGCCGCGCGAGGTGACGTTGCGACGGGAACCCTCGTCCTGGCGTCGGTGGAATCGCCGGAGCCTCTCGGGGCTCTCGTGCAGGTTGCCAACCGGTTCGATGCGACAACGGAGAGAGCAGCGCCGGAGGGAGTTGCCCTCCGTTCGTTCGAGCGCGTCTTTCGGTCAGGGCCGGTGAGGCGCTACGGCTCTTTCGGGAACACGGCTTCCGGCTGGTCGCTCCAGGCCGGGGGATCGATCCTGCCGCCCGCGCTCTTCAGGCTCAGCCGGGTGGCGGGCGGTCGATGCCCCAACCGTTCCGGGATGTACATTCCGTTGGCGGGTACGGCGTTGCCTTCGAGGAGCTGCTGCAAGACCTGAAGCGTCGTCTTCACCGGCTTGGCGAGCGTCGGAGGGCGACTCCAGTGGATCTCCTCCCAGTCCTGGCTGTGGCCGAGCCTCACCGGCGACCCCCAGCCGACGAACTTGAAGTCGCCGGGTGCGCCACGGTGCCAGTACCGGCAGCCAAGCGCGAGACGGGCGAGCGGTGTGTCCGGCGTGGCCGTTGCCGGATCTCCCTGAAGCTCCCAGAGCTCGTAGCAGGCCGTCGTCCAACGGAATTGCCCCTGCACGAACTCCTCGAAGAGGACGAGCTCGAGCGCCGGCCGCGGGTGACTCGGTCCGCTCGAGAGGCGAAACGCGGCCAGGAAGTCGTGAATGCGCGGCACCGACTCGGTGAGCTTGTTGGGTTCTCGCACCGCGACCGCCGGGGCACCCGCGGGCAGGTCGGATTCGGGGCAGAGCCAACCCCGGGATACCGCCTGGGTGGCCAACTTCGTCCAGAGGGAGTCGGCCTTCGCGACGGGAAGAGGCGGAGCCGAACCGCTTGGCGGAGCCACCGTGGCGGGCGTGGGTGTGGCGGCGGCTGGAGGAGCTTCGGATGCGATCTCGCCGCCGTCGTGCGCCCTCGCGGCGAGCTGTCCGCCGTCGCACGCGGAAGGCTCGAACCTGTCGCCACCGATTCCTTCCGCGTCCGCGGCACCGATCGCGAGGAGAGCCGACGCCATGCACGCGCAGACGAGGGTGTGACGTCGACGACGTGCGTTGGAGAACCTCGCCATGGTCAACCTCCTTGCCGGTGGTTGTCTCTTTGCAGCCGACGACGGATCGAGCCCCTCGGCTGAGCTTGCGCCGGTCTCCGCAGACAGGTCAAGGCTCCCAGGCCAGGCGTGGGAGCAGTCGTTCCCGCATGCAAGCCCACGGGATCCGGGCGTTCGAGACCTCTCGTGCGCCCTGTGCGCGGTGGGCGCGCGGCGCAAGCCGAGGGTGGCCCGGTCCGAGTGGGCCGGCGCCCGGGGGCGGCGTTTCCGCTCAGGCCGAAAGCAGTCGGAAGCCCTCGCGACGGGCGGCGTCGGCGAGGCGGTCGTCGAGGGTGACGAAGTCGAGGGTGGCCGGGCGGCGCTCGGCGGCGAGGACGGCGGCGGCGAGCTGCAGCGCGTCGGCGGCGCGCAGCGGATGGACGCGCAGCAGGCGGCGGGCGATCTCGCGCTGCTCGTCGCGCGGGTCGACCTCGATCCAACTCGGGGCGAGCGCATCGAGGCGCGCGAAAGCCTCGTTGGCGTCGGTGGACGAGAGGTCCCCCTGCCGTTCGAGCCGGGCGACGGCCGAGGCGCACTCGACCGGTGTGGTCCACGCGGCGACGACTTCGAGATCCTCGCGATAGAGCGCGAGTAGCCGTGCAGTCGACGCTTCTTCGACCAGCAATGGAACAAGCGCCGAGCTGTCCCAGAACCTCACCGCCCGCTCCGCCGCTCGTCGATCAGCGCGGCGCTCGCCGCGGCACGCCCGCGCGCCCGCGGGGGCGGCGCGGCGAGAATCCCGCGCGGGACCTTGGCGCGCGGCGACCTCACCAGCCCGGCCCGCTCGAGCCGGGCGAGCCGGCCCTCGGTGGCCCCCGGAGCGCCGAGTGGCTCGATCCGGGCGATCGGCACGCCGCGATCCTCGATCACCACGCGGGCACCGGCCCGCACCCGGTCGAGCAGGGCCGAGAGCCCGTTCTTCGCCTCCGAGATGCTCGCTCGCATGATGTGGCTATTCTAGCCTGAATGAACGGGCCTGGAACGCCGATACGGAGGAGGGGTGTCTCGCGGGATGTGGTTGCCGATACCGTGGGGACGAAACGAGGGGCGACTGCCCAAGTCCGCCGCCGGAGTGTGGCCGTGGGAGCGCGAGGGCGGCACCCTGCGCCGCCACGGCGTGCTGCGCTTCGGACGCCTGCTGCGAAACACCCCGCTTCGCCACCTGAACGCGCGGGTCGATCTGGACGGATCCCGAGCCGACGCAGAGCGCGTGCGATTCCAAACCGCCTCCGCCGAAGCGTGCCACTTCTGGGTCGCCGTGCTGCTCACCCCGTTCGTCGTGATCGCGATCGCCGTCGGTCGCTGGTCCGTCGTCGCTGGCTTCCTCCTCGCGCAGCTCCTCGTGAACGTCTTCCCGACCCTCCACCGGCGGTACATTCGCGGCCGGATGGAGCGGGCGATGGCGAGAGTGAGCAGGGCGACGACGGGATCTCGCTCGGTTCCCAGGAGTCCCTTCGATGCTTGACGGGTGGCGGTCGCCTCGCGTCGGAGTGCAATCGACATCCCTGAGCGACGTCGGCTTCCTCTCTGCGCGTCTCTCTTCTCCTCGACTGGGAATGGAACTGTCTTCGCACCAAAGTGGGCCGCCGGCAGAGTCAAACGACGTCTCACCCCTTGGCCATCGCTACGAAGCGGGCCGCAAGCCGGTCGCTCGGAAGTAGAATCCGCGGGCTCCAACCATCGCGAGGATGCACAGGGCCAGGTAGAGAAGCTCCGCAAAGAGCTGAATGCGGTCGAGTCGCTTTCTCCGGGCCTTGTCGAGTCGACTCCTGGCCGCAGCAACGCTTCGACACGCGGTCTTCCGGACCTTTTCCGCGTAGGCACTGGTCGCCAATCCGATCGGGATGACGAGCACACAGAGTTCGAAGGTGCTCATGCGCCGCCAGATGGCCCCGGCAATCAAGAAACAGATGGCCGATGCGGGGAGGGTCGATACCATTCCCCAGTAGGCCGAGGTTCGAGCGTGCGCCTGCCATGCGTTCGACTTACCCCAAGAAGCCTCGCTCCTCAGGTAGGTCGTGGCGATGACATAGGAGGCAATCGATTCGGTGCCTAGCTCGCTACGACGAGTGTCCATTGATCGATCCATGCTCGAGGAGGTCGAAGGGCAATTGTACGCGCCGCGTCCGGAGCTCGAGCGGGTTGGTGCGGCTGGCGTGAAGGGGACGGCGGGTGAGCGCTCGTGGTAATGGCCGAGTCCGGGGTCGGCAGCTGCAATAGGTGCCACCCGATTTCCGAAGCTCCTCTGGCCAGGCTGAACCTCCGCGAGCTCACTACGAAGCTCGAGGAGGGCGCTCCCTTCCCCAGCAACGAGCCTGGACTCATGTCCAAGATTCCAAGACGACTCCGCGGCGTCGCGCCGAGCGGGATATCGGGTGGCACCTCTTCCCGGGGTGGCACCTCTTCCCGGTCCTGCCGCGGCACTCGCGGCCCCGCCGACCACCTTTTTGAAGCGCCGGCGTTATACGGCGCCACACGCCACGTTTGACACACGCCACGTTTGACACACGCCATGCAGCCGCCTACACTGCCCCCAAGTCAACCAGCCATGCGACTTCTCGCCCCCTCGTCGCGTCCTGCCCGCCGGAGTTACACGGCAGAATGTGCCGTGTTTGCAGGTTCGCGTAGGAGGTCGGGGTGGGGTCGAATACAGAGTTGGGCGGACCGGAGAAACGCGCGGTGCCCGTCACCGAATTGCTTACCCGTTTGCGCAATCACTATCTCGATCATCTGCGTTCCGGCATAGCTGAGGCCCGTCGACAAGAGTCCGACGGCCAGCCCGAAGTCCTGCTTGAGATCGGGCAGGGCCGTATTCCGCGTCCCTACTCCTTGTACCGGATCGACCTTCTGGCGGGCACAGCCGAAGACCCCAAACTGACCGACTTCAACCCCGATTCCTACCTCTCTTTCGAGCCGGTCAAATTCGAGGTGGGACGACTTCGCGCTGTTCTTCACCCACTTCACTGGAACGGCGTGGAGTTTCGCGGCATCGGCCTGCCCGCAACATGGGCTCCGCTCCAAGACTGGGTTCTGAACGAAATCGACGTGAACGACGAAAAGCCGCCCGGTCACGACGGCCTTTCCGGTGTCATCCACGGTGTCACTCAACCTGCACTTGCCGTCGACAGCTGGTCCCTCTCAATTGACTTCGGCAGCGCCCCCGTAGGGTCGCTCGTTGGCCTTGTCGAGCTATTGGCTGGTCTTGATGTGCGCGAGTTGGACATCGGTTCTTTCTCGATGATCTCTCCCAACGCAAGCTCCTAAGAGGCTGCGGGAAAACGGTGTTCCGAGGCTGCATTTGGGCACTCGAAGAGCTGTTGAGGCGGCCGAGAGGACCAACGCCCGGCTGGTCTCCCCGCGATCTCGCTCGTCTTGCCGGGCGACTTGGTCTCTGTCTTGTGCCGGTGGGTCACGTCGCGGCCTCCAGTCTTCGCATTCGGCTGAGGTCGTAGGCCCCGAGGGCGAAGAGGAAGCTCCATTGGACGCGAGCTTGGCCTCGGTGTTTCGTCTTTCGTTGCCCGGCGTTGTTCCTGAGCCAAGCCGGCACTCGTTCGATCATCGGCCGTAGCGCTTGGCTGATCTGGTAACCGAGATGCCGAGTCGTTCGCCCGTCGATGGCGCTGCGGCGACCGTTCCGGTTCTGCGACACGTGCGGCGTGACTCCGAGCTGCGGCAGCTCCGCAACGAAGGCTGCCGTGTCGTGACCTTGTCGGCGCCGAGGGTAACGCGCTTCCCACGTCGAAGCGGCTCGATCAACGTGAGAGCTGCGGCTCCTTCCGCGTAGCCATCCGCCCTCGTCAACCTGCCCGCAACGGCCAGTAGTAGTAGGCGCTACCCGATCTCCGAAGCTCTTCTGCCCAGGCTGAACCTCCGCGAGCTCACTACGAAGCTTGAGGAGGGCGCTCCCTTCCCCCGCAAAGAGCCTGGGCTCATGTCCGAGATTCCAAGACGACTCCGGGGCGTCGCGCCGACCGGGAAATCGGGTGGCACCTCGTCCCGGACGGGTCGGAAGGCACCACCTCTACCCGGAACGGATCCAGCGCGCCATCACCGCCGCGGCCCGGCGAACCAGCCTCGCCAAGCGCGTCACCTGCCACACTCTCCGGCACTCCTTCGCCACCCACCTCCTCGAGGCGGGCTACGACATCCGCACCGTTCAGGAGCTCCTGGGGCACCGCCAGGTCACCACCACGATGATCTACACCCACGTCCTCAACCGCGGCGGCCTCGGTGTCCGCAGCCCGATCGACTCCCTCTGACGATTCGGTTTATCCGACCGTTGTCACCAGGATTGCCAATCTCCGCGCAACCATCTACACTGCCTCGAAATACAGCAGCGAAGACACCTGAGGCCGTCGATGACCACGTTCTCCCACTTTGCTTACGCGACGTTGTCACACGGAACGCAAGTTTCGCGGTGGTCGACGAAACGTAGTTAGCCGCCTCGGGAACCGTTTGCATATGCCGCCACTCGCTCGAGCTGAGATCCTTAAGGTGGTGAATCGGTACATCGGGGTAGCGGGCGGGTACCTCGGCGATTTCAGCTACCGCACCCATGCAGAGTTCTATCCCGAGTACTGTGGCCTTGATATCGACCCGAATGCGCTTCCCGGGACCACGCGCGAGAGGTTCGTCACGATTCTGGGAGGTGCCTCGCCTGGCGATCAAGCGCGAATACTGAGGGGAGTGCTAGAGCGCTTTCCGCGTGGCTCCGGTCCAGACACCAGAACAGAGGAGCTCTACGGCGAGATCTCCGGCTGGATTCTCCAGCTTGAGGGCGCATCGCCGATTGAGTCTCCGGCCCCGCGAATCACGTCGGCCGTGGTCGCAAGAGCGATAGGCGACGCGGAGGCGCTTATTCGGTCAAGCGGGGCGACCAGCGGCGTCGATAGGGTCCACACGGCGCTTCACGGTTACTTGCTCGCGGTGTGCACGGCTAACTCGATCTCGTATCCGCCGGATGCCAGTATCACCCAGTTGTTCCGGCTGCTTCGAGACCATCACCCCTCACTCCGGGCGCTTGGGCCGAGACCGCAGGACATCGAGCAGGTGCTCCGCGCTTGCGCGAGCATCATCGACGCGCTGAACCCTGTTCGCAACCGAACGAGCGTCGCCCACCCCAACGAGGTTCTGCTTCCAAGCGAAGAGGCCATGCTCGTCATCAACGTCGCTCGGACGCTTCTTCACTACCTCGATTCGAAGCTCAGTTGAGTCGGCGGCTAACACGTCGTTTCAGCGGACGTCAGGGCTGGCCTTCGGCCATCCCTGCCGCCGCTGAACTCCACATCCGTTAGGCGTCGCCACATTCAGTCGTGTTCTTCGAGCGTCCCCTCCTCAAGTGGCAAGAGGCCCATCGAGACCGTGCCGCCTTCGCATGGAACGACTTGATGCTGCACAAGCGGGCCGTCGTTCGTCTGACGCTCCTCCTAGCCTCGCCGTGGCCGGTCCTCGCGGCGATCGCGTGGTGGCGACTTCACCGATTCGACCCAGCCACCCTAGCGATTGGCCTCCTGACGTCGCTATTCATCATGCTGGTTCTGGTGTCGGCGACGCTCCTCCCGCAAACCGTGAGGCTCTACAAGGACAGAATCGTCGTCGTGTCCAGCCACGGCGCCCGCCCCATTCGCTACTCTCAGATCCGCTCCTGCCATCTCGGGGTTCGCTCTGTCCGTGGTAGGTCACTTCGCATCTTCGAAGTCCACGGAGAGTCCGATCGCCTCGTTCTGCAGATCACCTGCCCGGCCTCCCTCGACGAAACCTCACTTATGAACATCCTCGCAGCTAGGCAGGTCCCGTTCTGGGCGTCTGCAGGTCCCAGCAACATTGCTGGTCGGTCGTGGGGCGCCGCCTTCTATGAGGGAGATTCCGTCAAGTAGTCCCCTCGCCGGGTGAGGTTGTTGTCGTCGTCAGCGACTTCTCCAGTACGAGCCCATGCATCCGACGTGCGGCTGGCCGCTTCCACGTGCGGGCAGGACCTGGTCCTGCCACGACCTTATATCCGTGCGACCTCGAGGGCCGTCACCGAATCCTCTGTTCGCTGCAAGATGCAGCCGAGTGGAAGCGTTGGTGGGAGCTGCCCCATCTAACCCTCAGTTCCCAGAGGAAACCCAGCGGCATCGTGCGGGCAGGTCCACCAGCCGATCGTCCATGGACTCACGGAGTGTGTTTCGGAGTTCGTTGTTGCCCTACCTGAGTCTTTTCTCTCAAGCCGGCTTGAGCTTGGCTTCCGCGGGGATCTCGCCGAAGGTCACGAAGCGCGAGAGTGCGATGAGCAGCTCGCGGGCGAGCGCGACGATGCCCCGGTAATAGGTGCCACCCGAGTTCCGAAGCTCCTCTGGCCAGGCTGAACCTCCGCGAGCTCACTACGAAGCTCGAGGAGGGCGCTCCCTTCCCCAGCAACGAGCCTGGACTCATGTCCAAGATTCCAAGACGACTCCGGGGCGTCGCGCCGAGCGGGAAATCGGGTGGCACCTCTTCCCAGGGCGAAGAACTTGAGCAGTGCCGAGCGGGTCAAGCGTCGTCGCAGTCGCACCTGCCCCGGCCGCGTGGACACGGCCACTTCGAAGACGCTCTTTACCAAGTCCACGGCGATGACGGTACGCCCGATGTCCCGGGTTGTCGTAGTCTCACTCACGGACTCCTCCTTTCCAGGGAGCATGCGCTCATGACTCCGACGACTGTGGCACTCCAGATGCCGACCGAGTCGAGGGAGGAGTCCATCTCATCATTGCAGCGGAAGTCAGGGCTGGCCTGCGGCCGTCCCTGCCGGCGCTGAACTCCATAACCGTCAGGCACCGGTGCCCTCAGATCAGACGTTCATGAAGAAGGTACTCGTGCTCGTCGGCCCGAAAGGCGCTGGCAAGTCCACGATCGGGTACCTCCTCGCGACCGACCTCGGCCTCCACTTCCTGAGCGTCGAGCCGATCTTCCTTGGCGTCCGGGAACAGCTCGGCGCTTCCAACTCGCAGTTCGAGCAGGCAGGCTTTCGGGCCGTCCTCAGCGCCCTTCGCGAAGCCCTCGGCCAGCACGACGTCATCTGTTTCGAGAGTACCGGCGCTTCTGCGTATCTCCCCTGGCTGCTCGATGCACTTCGCCAGGAGGCACGTGTGCTTCTTGTCCGCGTCTTGGCCGCACCCGACCAGTGCCTCACGCGTGTCCATGCTCGCGACGCGTCCGTCCACATCCCTGTCTCTGACGACCAGATCGAGCGCATCAACGCCGTCGCCCAGTCAGTCATGCTGCCGTGGACGGCGGAGCTCGACAACCGTGGACCCCTCGACCGCACGCTCATCGTGTCAACCATCCGGCAGCTCCTCACAGCCACTGCCAGCCCAGCCGGTGCCTGACACGTCGCATCTGGACTCTTCCGGCAAGCACCTATTCAAGAGCCGATGACGGTGGGCAGGACTGCAGTCGTATCCTCGGCCTTCGAGGCGAGCGTGTTGGGCTCCGAGCCTGGATGAAATCCGCGCGCGGGGAGCCAGTCGCGCGCACCGGTCGCGCAGGCCAGAGTAGTTATCAGCAATGACGAGTGGCCTACTGGCTCCGCCCGAACATGCGAGCAAACGCAAGGCGACGCCGGTGGCACACTGCGAAGACGAAAAAGGCACTGGCCAGCTTCGGCCAGTGCCTCGACAGCAGAACCGCTGAAACGGCTTAGCCGTTCTTCCGCTCGAACTCCCGCATGAACTCGACGAGGGTGTCGATGCCCTCTTCGGGGAAGGCGTTGTAGATCGAGGCGCGGAGGCCGCCGACGGAGCGGTGGCCCTTGAGGCCGTCCATTCCGGCGGCCTTGGCCTGCTTGACGAACTCGGCCTCGAGCTCCTCGCTCGGCAGGCGGAAGGTGACGTTCATCGTCGAGCGGCAGGCCTTGTCGGCGTGGCCGCGGTAGTAGCCGGTGCGGTCGATCTCGGCGTAGAGCTTCGCCGCCTTGCGGCCGTTGCGCGCCGCCATGCCGGCGAGGCCGCCGTTCTCGCGCACCCACTTCATCGTCAGGCCGAGGACGTAGATGCCGATGACGCAGGGCGTGTTGTAGAGCGACTTCTCCTTGGCGTGCGTGTTGTAGTTGAACATCGTGTGCAGCGACTCGGGGCTGCGGGCGAGCATGTCCTCGCGCACGATGACCAGCGTCACGCCCGCCGGGCCGAGGTTCTTCTGCGCCCCGGCGTAGATGAGGGCGTACTTGCCGACGTCGATCGGCCGGCAGAACATGTCCGACGAGGTGTCGCAGACCAGCGGCGCGGCGCCGACCGCGGGCTCGGCCATCCACTGCACGCCGTGAATCGTCTCGTTCGACGTGGTGTGGACGTAGGCGGCGCCGGGGGTGAGCTTGATCTCCGCCGGCGTGGGGATGCGCTTGAAGTTCTCGGCCTCGAGGGTCGCGGCGACGTTGACGGTGCCGACGCGCTTGGCTTCCTTCACCGCCTTCTTGCCCCAGGCGCCGGTGACGATGTAGTCGGCGGTGGCTCCGGCCGTCAGCAGGTTCATCGGCACCAGCGAGAACTGCGTGCTGGCGCCGCCCTGGAGGAAGAGGACGTGGTAGTTGGCCGGGATGCCGGCGAGGCTGCGGATCTCGGCCTCGGCGCCCTGGATGATGGCGTCGAAGGTCTTCGAGCGGTGGCTGATCTCGAGAATCGACATGCCGGCGCCGGGCAGCGCGAGCAGGTCGCGTTGCACCTCTTCGAGCACCGGCAGCGGCAGTACCGCGGGACCGGCGCCGAAGTTGAGCACCCGGTGGACGGCAGGCGTGGTCAGGGTGGACATGGCGGACCTCCTACGATTGGGTCGCCAGCGAGCGGGCCAGGTGGTACGAGGCGGCCGGCGCGCCGAGCGGGACGAGCTGGATGTCGAGAATGGCGTCGTTGGCGGCGGCCATGCGCTCGAGGGCCTCGCGCGACGGCTCGCCGGAGAGGTTCATCCGGGCGACGCAGGAGAGCGCGCCGGAGAAGACGATGTTCTCGGTCTCCTCGACGTTGACCTTCTCGGTGGCGAGCGCGGCGAAGACCGAGGAGAGCACGCCGGGGCGATCGCGGTGGCGCACCACGAGGACGTGGGTCGCCTGCGTCTGGCGCGACAGGTTGACGACGTTCAGCACGCGGCCGGTCTCGGTGAACGCCTTGATGATGCGCACCGTCTCGAGGGCGATCGCCTCCTGCGCCTGGTCGGTCGAGGCGCCGATGTGGTGCGTGCCGTAGACGCCGGGCAGCGCGAGCAGCGGCTCGACGAACTCGGCCTCGCCGGTGGCCGGCTCCTTGGCGTAGACGTCGAGGCCGACGCGTAGCTTCTTCTCCCGCACCGCCTCCTCGAGCGCCGCGTAGTCGACCACCTCGCCGCGGGCGGTGTTGATGAAGAACGAGCCCGGCTTCATCCGGTCGAAGACCTTCTTGCCGACGAGGCCGCGCGTCTTGTCGTTGAGCGCCAGGTGGACCGAGAGCACGTCGGCGTGCTCGCCGACCTCCTCGGGCGTGGCGCAGACCCGCACGTTCGGCTCGAGCGGCGAGCCCGAGCTGGGGCGCAGGCGGACGAGCAGCGGCAGGTCGACCGGCAGGCCGCTGCGGTCGGTCTCGACGCCGATCTCGCTCCACACCGCGAGGTTCATGCCGAAGGCCTGGGCGCGCTTGGCCATCTCCTGGCCGATCGAGCCGAAGCCGAGCAGGCCGAGCGTGCGGCCGTGGACGCCGCGCGCCTTGGAGTACTCCTTCTTGTTCCACTTGCCGGCGCGCAGGTCGGCGACGTTGTCGGGGATCCGCCGGTCGAGAGCGAGGATCATCCCGAAGGCGAGCTCGGCCACCGCCACCGAGTTCTTGCCGGGGCAGTTGGCGACGTAGATGCCACGCTCGCAGGCGGCGGTGATGTCGATGTTGTCGTAGCCGGCGCCGGCGCGCACGACGAGCGAGAGACTGCCGGACTCGAGGGCCGGACGCCGGACCTTGGTGGAACGGACGACGAGGACGTCGCAGGCGGTCTCGGCGATCGCCGCGACCAGCGTTTCGTCCTTGAGGTCCGGGTTGTAGACGACTTCGCAGCCGGCGGCGGCGAGGCCGTCGAGACCGCTCTTCTCGAACTTGTCGGCAACCAGAACTTTCATCGCAAACCTCTCCTTGCTCTCGCGCCGGTCAGAACTGGTGCACCAGCAGGCCGTCGCGCAACTTGGGCTCGAACCAGGTGGACTTCGGCGGCATGATGCCGCCCTCGTCGGCGATCGCCATCAGGTCCTCGACGGAGACCGGGACCATGGCGAAGGCGACCGCCATCTCCTCGGAGTCGACGCGCCGCTCGAGCTCGCGCGTGCCGCGGATGCCGCCGACGAAGTCGATCCGCTTGTCGGTGCGCGGATCCTCGATGCCGAGCAGCGGCGTCAGCACCGTCTCCTGGAGGCGGGCGACGTCGAGACCGGCGTAGGTCGACCCGTCGGCGGCCGGCGGCAGCTCGAGGGTGTACCAGCGTCCGGCGAGGTACATGCCGACGAGCCCCTTGCGCGCCGGAATCGGCGGCCCCGGGAGCACCTTGACGTGCTCGGCGAGGCGGGCGAGGAACTCGGCCGGGCCGCTGCCGCGCAGGTCGCGCACCACGCGGTGATAGGGGAGCACCTGCATCTGGTCGTGCGGGAAGGCGACGGCGAGGAAGCGGTTCCAGTCGCCGACCGGTGCGTCGACGCTCGCCCCCTCGTCGCGCAGCTTGGCGCGCGTGCGCGCGGCGGAGGCGGCGCGGTGGTGGCCGTCGGCGATGTACAGGCAGGGGAGACGGTCGAAGCCGGCGACCAGTCGGTGCATCGGCTCGCCGGTGACCTTCCAGACCGTGTGGCGGATGCCGTCCTCGGAGGTGAAGTCGTAGAGCGGCGCGTCGGCGGCGACCTCGGCGGCGACCGCGTCGATCTCGGCGCTCGCCCGATAGGTGAGGAAGACGACGCCGGTCTGCGCGCGCGTCGTGGTGATGTGGCGCGTCCGGTCGTCTTCCTTGTCGCGGCGCGTGCGCTCGTGCTTCTTGATCAGGTCGTTGTCGTACTCGTCGACCGAGTAGCAGGCGGCGAGCCCGGTCTGCGCGTGCGAGCCCATGACGAGCCGATAGAGATAGAGCGACGGCTCGGCTTCGTGGACGAGCGGGGCAGCGGCGGTGATCCCGGCGAGCGCGCTCTTGGCCTTGGCGTAGACCGACGCGTCGTACGGGTCGGTGCCGGCGGGCAGATCGATCTCGGCGCGGGTGACGTGGAGGAAGGAGAGGGGGTTGTCCGCGGCGAGCGCCCGGGCCTCGTCGGTCGAGACCACGTCGTAGGGCACCGAGGAGACCCGCGGGGCGGACTCCTCCGAGGGCCGCAGGGCCCGGAATGGACAGATCTTGGACATGGTCCGATTCTAGTCGGGGGGGCCGTCTCCCGCCCTATGCGGACGGGTGGGACCCCCCGGAAAGGTGGGATTCAGCAACCGCATTGTTGACTAGTTAACTCTCATTTGAGAGGGTCGTGCCTTAGGATCCGCCGCTAACTTGCGACTTCGCCGACTCCTCCTCGCCGCCCTCTACCTCCTCTCTCTTGCCGCCCTCGCTGCGGCCTACGGACACGGGAAGGAGTACTACGCGACGCCGCTCGTCGAGCGTCCGCACCACAATCTCCACTGGGAGCTCAAGCCCGGCGGATCGGTCGGGCGGACCTACGGGGTCGTCGGCGGCGTCCTGATGCTGGCCCTCCTGGGCTACCCGTTGCGCAAACGCTGGCGCCTGCTTCGGCGAGCGGGGCGGATGGCGCTCTGGCTCGACGTCCACATCTACTTCGGCGTCGTCGGTCCGCTGCTCGTGGTCCTGCACACCGCCTTCAAGGTTCAGGGGCTGGTGGCGGTGGCCTTCTGGTCGATGGTCGCGGTGGCCGGCAGCGGGATCTTCGGGCGCTTCCTCTACGGCCAGATCCCGCGATCCGCCGCCGGAGACGAGCTGACGCTCGCCGAGGCGACGGCGCTCGACCGCGAGCTCGCGACCGAGCTCCGGGGGCTCGGCCTCACCGCCGACCAGCTCGCCCGGCTCGATGCGGTCGGTGGCGAGGGCTGGAGCGCCGACGCCGGGACCCTGGCGCTCGTCGCCCGCCTGCCGTTCGAGCCGATCCGCTTCGCCGCCCGGCTGGCGCGATTCCGGCGCGAGTGCCGCGGTGTGCCGCGCGAGCTGCTGGCCCGATTCGCCCGCCTGGCGCGGCAGAAGGCCCTCCTGCGTCGCCGGCTGCTGTTGTGGAGCCGGCTGCACGAGCTCTTCCACTACTGGCACGTCCTGCACAAGCCGTTCGCGGTGCTGATGTACCTGTTCGTCGCCATCCATGTCGGCGTTGCGTGGATGACCGGCTACGCCGGGGGGCTGCCATGACGGGGCGCCACCACTCCCTGGCGCGGCTCGCGCTGGCCGTTGCGCTGGCGGCGCTGGCCTCGCCGCTGCCGGCACAGATCTCGCCCGGGCCGCTCGCGCAGCCGCACGCCGGGCTCGACGGAAGTCGCAACTGCCTCGCCTGCCATCGTGCCGGCAAGGGCGTCGATCCTGTCCTCTGCCTCGACTGCCACCGGGCCCTCGGTGCGCGCCTGGCCGCCGGCAAGGGCCTGCACGCCCGCGCCGGCCACGAGCGCTGCGAGCGCTGCCACAGCGAGCACCAGGGCGCCGAGTTCGCGCTCGTCTTCTGGGGCAAGGCCGGACGCGATGCCTTCGATCACCGCGAGGCGGGTTGGCCGCTCGTCGGCAAGCACACGCAGCTGCGCTGCGCCGAGTGCCATCGCGCCGATCGCGTCGATGCCGCGCTCGTGAAGCTGGAGCCGAAGCTCGACCGGGCGAGGACACTCCTGGGTCAGCCGACCTCCTGCGTCGGCTGTCACCGCGACCCGCACCTCGGGGCGCTCGCGCCGGCGGTGTGCACGGACTGTCATGGGCAGACGAGCTGGAAGCCGGCCGCCGGATTCGACCACGCGCGGACGCGCTATCCGCTGACCGGGGCTCATCTCAAGGCGCCCTGTCTCAAGTGCCACGCCCAACAGACCGGCTCTGCCGCGAGCGCCGAGAAGACGATCGTCCTCTCGCAGTTCAAGGGGCAGCCGTCGCCGGACTGCGCCCGCTGTCACGCCGACGTGCACAAGGGCCGTCTCGGCAGCGACTGTGCGCGCTGCCACACCACCGAGCGCTTCACCGCGGCGGCCGTGCCGGCAGCCGGCTTCGACCACGAGCGCACGAGCTACCCGCTGCGCGGGCTCCACCGCAAGGTCGACTGCGCGAAGTGCCACACCCCCGGGCGGGAGCTCCGCATTCCGAAGTTCGACCGCTGCGAGACCTGCCATCGCGACGTGCATCTCGGGCAGCTCGCCAGGGCCGGCGGCAGCGGAGGTTGCGTGACCTGCCACTCGGTCGACGGCTTCACCCCGGCGCGCTACGGGCCGGAGGAGCACGGACGGAGCGCCTTCCATCTCGAGGCGGCCCACCTGGCGGTGCCCTGCTCGGCGTGCCACCGAACGGTCGCGCCGTCGACCTTGCCGCCGCCGTTGGCGCAGCGCGGCCTCACGCCGGTGGTGCGCTACCGCTTCGCCACGACCGCCTGCCGCGATTGCCACCCGGACCCGCACGGCGGCAAGCTCGATCGCTTTGCCGGGACCGCCGGATGCGCCGCCTGCCACACCCAGACCGCCTGGCGACCGGCGAGCTTCGACCACGAGAAGAGCCGCTATCCGTTGCGCGGCAAACATGTCGCGGTCGCGTGCTCGAAGTGCCACCCGCGGGGAGCCGACGGCAAGGTTGAGTCGATGAAGCTGCGCGATCTCGCGCTCGACTGCGCCGGCTGTCATCGCGACCCGCACGCCGGGCAGCTCGCCCGCGCCGGCGTGACCGCCTGCGAGCGCTGTCACGCGGTCGACGGCTGGAGGCCGGCGACCGGATTCGACCATCAGCGCGACTCGCGCTACCCGATCGACGGCGCACACCGCAAGGTCGCCTGCGCGGCCTGCCATGCGAGCGAGACGATCGGTGCCGACCGGGCGGTGCGTTACAAGCCGCTTCCGGTCGCTTGCGAAGGGTGCCACCAGGGAAAGCGTCCGACCGGAACGGGGACGAGTCGTTGACCGAGGACGTGCTCCTCTGGGCCGCGGCGTTCGTCGTTGCCGCCGCGATCGTCGTTCCCTATGCGATCGCCTTCCACCGGACGCGCCGGCGCGATCGCGAGCGCCTCGTCGAGGCGCGCGGTCTGGGCATCGACAAGCCGCATGCGCAGTTCCCGTTCGTCGACGCCGTCGCCTGCATCGGCTGCGGGAGTTGCGTGCGGGCTTGCCCCGAGGGCGACGTGCTGGGAGTCGTCGGCGGAATCGCGGTGGTGGTCAACGGCATCCGCTGCGTCGGTCATGGGCGCTGTGCCGAAGCCTGCCCGGTCGGCGCGATCGAGGTGGGACTCGGCGACCTGAAGGGTCGACCCGACGTGCCGATCCTCGACCAGCAGGGCGAGACGACGGTTCCCGGCGTCTTCGTGGCCGGCGAGCTCTCGGGCCTGGCCCTGGTGCGCAATGCGGTGGAGCAGGGCGAGCACGTGGTCGATGCCATCGCCCGGCGACTCGCCTCGCGACCCCGGCGGAGCGCGGAGGTCGATTCCGCTCTCCTCGACGTCCTGATCGTCGGCGCCGGTCCGGCCGGGCTCGCGGCGGCGCTGGCGGCGCGCCACCATCGCCTCTCGGCCCTGGTGCTCGACCAGGCGGCGGACCTCGGCGGCACGATCCTGCACTTCCCGCGGCGCAAGCTGGTGCTGACGCGCCCGGTGCCGTTCCCGCTGGGCGGCGGCCTCGATCGCGAGGAGTACAGCAAGGAGGAGCTGCTCGAGCTGCTCGCCGGAGAGATCCGCCGGCACGGTCTCGAGATTCGCTACGGAGCACGGCTCGCGAGGATCGAGAGAGACGGTGACGAGCTCCGCGCGATCACCTCCACCGGCACGTTGCGCGCGCGCCAGGTCGTGCTGTCGCTCGGCCGGCGCGGCACGCCGCGAACGCTCGGCGTGCCGGGCGAGGAGCTGCCGAAGGTGATGTACCAACTGCGCGATGCGGAGACCTACCGCGGACAGCGGCTGCTCGTCGTCGGAGGAGGCGACAGCGCGGTCGAGGCGGCGATCGGCCTCGCTCGCCAGCCGGGGAACCGGGTCACGGTCTCGTACCGCAAGTCGGGGTTCTTCCGCATCAAGCGCAAGAACGAGGACGCGATCGCGGCGCTCATCGCACGCGGCAAGGTGCAGGTGCTCTTCGACTCGCAGGTGACCGCCATCCATCCCGACCAGGTGAGCCTCGAAACCGCCACGGGCTCTTTGCAGCTGGAGAACGACTACGTGTTCGTGCTCATCGGCGGCGACCCGCCCTATGCGCTGCTGCGTGGCATGGGCGTGCGATTCGGCGGCGAGCAGGCGGGGTCGGTGTGATCTGTTTCGCTGTCGATTGTCGAGGTATCTCATCGTGAATCGCCGCTCGATCCAGGAGGATCCGCCAATGTTTCCGAGAGCCAGGGTGCAGGCAGGAGTCGCGGCGCTGGCGGTGATGGCCTTCCTCGGAGCGACGCCGCTCCGCGCGGTCGCGGAGAACCCGCACGGCAATCTCGCGATCGCCTGCACCGATTGCCACTCCACCGAGGCGTGGGTGCCGCTCGTCGCCTCGCCGAGCTTCCGGCATGCCGACACCGGCTTCGTGCTGACCGGCGCGCACGCCACCGCCGCGTGCCGGAAGTGCCATCAGACGCTCGTCTTCTCGCAGGTCGGCACCGCCTGTCAGGACTGCCATCGCGACCCCCATGCCGGCGAGCTCGGAGCGCGCTGCGCGAGCTGCCACGGCACGACCACCTGGGCGAACCAGCGGGCGATGTTCGACCGCCACGGTCGCACCCTCTTCCCGCTGCTCGCGGCGCACTCCCGGCTCGACTGCGAGTCCTGCCACGGTGGGCAGCGCCAGGACCAGTACGCCAGCACCCCGGTCGAGTGCATCGCCTGCCATCGCACCGCTTTCGAGACGGCGACGCCGTCGCATCGCGGCTTCTCGACGGCATGTGCCGACTGCCACGGCAGCATCCCGGAGAACTGGGAGAGCGCGAGCTTCACCCACACCGCGGCCTTCCCGCTCACCGGCGGCCACGCGGGGATCGGCTGCCGCCAATGCCATGTCGGCGGCTTCAGCGCCGTGTCGGCCGACTGCTACTCCTGTCATCGCCGCGACTTCGAGGCGACGCGTGACCCGAACCACGTGGCGGGCGGGTTCTCGACGAACTGCATCACCTGCCACTCGGCGACGACCTGGCAGGGCGCGACGAACTTCAATCACGCCGCGACGGCCTTCCCGCTCGACGGGGCGCACCGCAGCGTCGGATGCACTTCCTGCCACAAGACGAGCTACGCCGGGACGCCGAAGGACTGCTACTCCTGTCATCGCACCAACTTCGAGGGGACGCGCGACCCGAATCACGTGAGCGCCGGATTCGCCACGGCGTGCCAGACCTGCCATACGACGACGGCGTGGCGCCCGGCGCAGAGCTTCGACCACGCAGCCACCGGATTCGTGCTCGACGGCGGGCACCGGTCGGTGGCGTGCGCGAGCTGTCACAAGAGCGGCTACGCCGGCACCTCGCGCGAGTGCTATGCCTGCCATCGCTCGAGCTACGAAGGGACGCGCGATCCCAATCACGTCGCGGGCAGCTTCCCGACGGTCTGCCAGCAGTGTCACTCGACGAGCGCCTGGCGCCCGGCGCAGAACTTCGACCACGCCCGCACCGCCTTCCCGCTCGACGGGGCGCACCGCACGGTCGACTGCTCGAGCTGTCACCGCAACGGCACCTACGCCGGGACACCGAAGGACTGCTACTCGTGCCACCGGTCGAGCTTCGAGGGGACGCGCGATCCGAACCACGTCTCGGGCTCCTTCCCGACGACCTGTCAGCAGTGTCACTCGACGAGCGCCTGGCGCCCGGCGCAGAACTTCGACCACGCCCGCACCGCCTTCCCGCTCGACGGGGCGCACCGCACGGTCGACTGCTCGAGCTGTCACCGCAACGGCACCTACGCCGGGACGCCGAAGGACTGCTACTCGTGCCACCGGTCGAGCTTCGAGGGGACGCGCGATCCGAACCACGTCTCGGGCTCCTTCCCGACGACCTGTCAGCAGTGTCACTCGACGAGCGCCTGGCGCCCGGCGCAGAACTTCGACCACGCCCGCACCGCCTTCCCGCTCAATGGGGCGCACCGCAACGTCGAATGCGCCAGTTGCCACCGCAACGGCACCTACGCCGGGACGCCGAAGGACTGCTACTCCTGTCACCGGTCGACCTACGAGGGGACGCGCAACCCGAACCACGTGCAGCAGGGGATGCCGACGGCCTGCCAGCAGTGCCACACGGAGAGCGCGTGGCAGCCGGCGAACTTCAACCACAGCGCGACGGCGTTCCCGCTGAACGGAGCGCACCGCAACGTGGCGTGCGCGAGCTGCCACCGCAACGGCCAGTACGCCGGGACGCCGAAGGACTGCTACTCCTGTCACCGGTCGACCTACGAGGGGACGCGCAACCCGAACCACGTGCAACAAGGGTTCCCGACGGCATGCCAGCAGTGCCACACGGAAAGCGCGTGGCAGCCGGCGGACTTCAACCACAGCGCGACGGCGTTCCCGCTGAACGGAGCGCACCGCAACGTGGCGTGCGCGAGCTGCCACCGCAACGGCCAGTACGCCGGGACGCCGAAGGACTGCTACTCGTGCCATCGGTCGACCTACGAGGGGACGCGCAACCCGAACCACGTGCAACAAGGGTTCCCGACGGCATGCCAGCAGTGCCACACGGAAAGCGCGTGGCAGCCGGCGAACTTCAACCACAGCGCGACGGCGTTCCCGCTGAACGGAGCGCACCGCAACGTGGCGTGCGCGAGCTGCCACCGCAACGGCCAGTACGCCGGGACGCCGAAGGACTGCTACTCGTGCCATCGGTCGACCTACGAGGGGACGCGCAACCCGAACCACGTGCAACAGGGGTTCCCGACGGCATGCCAGCAGTGCCACACGGAGAGCGCGTGGCAGCCGGCGAACTTCAACCACAGCGCGACGGCGTTCCCGCTGAACGGGGCGCACCGCAACGTGGCGTGCGCGAGCTGCCACCGCAACGGCCAGTACGCCGGGACGCCGAAGGACTGCTACTCGTGCCATCGGTCGACCTACGAGGGGACGCGCAACCCGAACCACGTGCAACAGGGGTTCCCGACGGCGTGCCAGCAGTGCCACACGGAGAGCGCCTGGCAGCCGGCGAACTTCAATCACAATGCCACGGCCTTCCCGCTGACGGGGGCGCACGTCTCGGTGAGCTGCACCGACTGCCATCGCAACGGCGTCTACGCCGGGACGCCCCGCGACTGCTACGCCTGTCACCAGCAGGACTACCAGCAGGCGCAGCCGAACCACGCCTCGGCGGGGTTCCCGACCACCTGCCAGACCTGCCACACCACCACGCGCTGGGAGGGTGCGACGTTCGACCACGACGGTCGCTTCTTCCCCATCTACTCGGGCCGGCACCGCAACGTGTGGAACAACGCCTGCTCGACCTGCCACGTCGCGTCGGGCAACTTCCAGGTCTTCGAGTGCATCCTCTGTCACGAGCACAACCAGTCGTCGATGAACAGCGAGCACCGTGAAGTCAACGGCTACCGTTGGGAAAGCCGCTACTGCTACCAGTGTCACCCGGACGGTCGCGCTGGTGACTGAGCTGCCAGACCTTCGCCGACAGGAGATCTCCATGACCGATGCGACTCGCCAGCCGGGCCCGACCCGCCGCACCGACGGAGCCATCGAGCGGGGAGGTGCGAAGGGCCTCTCCGTCGCCGCGCTCGTGGCCGTGTTGTTCGCCATTCTCGCGCCCGTGTCGCCGGCGGCCTGGGCCCAGGGGGCGAAGGCTGCCCCGGCGGGGAAGGTGCCGGCGCGCGGATTGACCGTGACCTACCTCTCGACGAGCGCGGTCTACGTCGACGGGGGGCGACAGGAGGGGCTCGAACCGGGATCGCGTCTCGTGGTGCGTCGCTCGGGCGACAAGATCGCCGAGCTCGAGGTGCTCTACGTCGCCGAGCACTCCGCCTCCTGCCGGGTGGTGAGCGCGCTCTCCTCGATCCGGCAGGGCGATGCGGCGGTGCTCGCCTCCGTGCCGGCGGAGAGCGTTGCCGAGGCCCCACCGGCGGCGGTGCCGGAGCCTGCCCGCCCCGTCCCGGAGCCTCTCCCGGCGCCGGTGGCGAACCCGTCGCCGCGGCGTTCCGTGCCCCGGACCCGCGCCAGCGGCGCGATCTCCTACGGCTTCCAGCAGTATCGCAACGGCGGCGCGGTGAGCAGCGGCGGCTTCGACGAAGGAACCGGTCGGCTCTCGCTCCGTCTTCGCGACCTCGGCGGCAGGCCGCTCGACTTCCGCGCGCGGATGAGATCGCGAACGGTGACGCGGAGTGGCTTCGGCCTGAGCGGCAACCGGTCCGAGCAGAGCGACCGGCTCTACGAGCTGTCGCTCACCTATGCGCCCGAAGGCGGGCGCTTCGCCTGGCAGGTCGGGCGGCTCGGGGTCAGCCCGTTCGTCGGGATCGGCTATCTCGACGGGGCGCTGGGGCAGGTCCGGCTGACGCGACGCTTTCATCTCGGGGCCTTCGCCGGCTCGCGGCCCGAGGTCGCCGAGCTCGGCCTCGCGTCGATCGGCCAGAAGTACGGCGCTTTCGTGCGTTATGCCACCGCGGCCGACGAAGGGCCCGGCTACGCGGAGGTGGTGATTGCCGGGATCGGCGAGTACGCCAAGGCCGGGGCGGTGAGTCGCGAGTACGTCTCGCTCGAGAGTCGCTTCGGTTCCGGCTCGCGCTGGTCGCTTTTCGCGCGCGGCGAGGTCGACGTGAACCGCGACTGGCGCAGGGAGATGGCGGGCTCGGCGACGCAGGTGTCGAACGCTTCGATCTCCGGGTCGGTGCGCTTTCGCGAGCGCTGGCGGTGGAGCCTGACCTACGATCAGCGGCGCAACTACCTGACCTACGAGACCAAGCCGCGCCCGGAGGACGTGTTCAATCTGCTACTGCGCGAAGGGGCGCGGACCAGTCTCGAGTACCAGGGAAGTCGAGGGCTCAACGTGTCGGCAGGGGTCGGGCTCGAGCGCCAGGAGAGCGGACAGGATCCCACGACCTCCGCGACGGTGACCGTCTACCACTCCAACCTCTTCGGCTGGATGCTGCTCGGCGGAGCCGACGTCACCTACTACACCGGCGGGGTCGCCGAGGGGTACGTCGCCTCGCTGCGGGTCCGCAAGTACCTGCGTGGCGGCCACGATCTCGGTCTGACGATCGGCGCGTCGGAGACGAAGGTGCTCGGCGCCGTGGCGCCGCGGAGCAATCAGTGGGCCCGGCTCTCGGGAACGCTCGAGCTGCCGTTCCGTCTCTACCTCCTCGGTGAGATCGAGTATTCGACGGGCGACGACCTCGAAGGGACGCGCTACCTCGCCGAGATCGGGCGGCGCTTCTAGCTGGCCGGACGCGACGAGGTCGAGCGGTAGAATCGCGCCGCTTGGCATCCCCGGCGCCCATCGACGCTTCGAGCGACCCGCCTCGCGGGGGGGCGGTGGCGCGTTTTCTCGCGCTCCTCTGGCCGGAGGAGGGGATCGCGCTCGTCTACCTCGCGATGGTCCTGATGGCCTTCCGCGTCGCCGGCTATCCGTTCACCGGCTGGCCGATGGCGGTGGAGTACCTGCGCTTCTTCGGCGCGATCCTGGCGGTGACCCTGCCGCTGTGGGTCGCGGTGCAGGTTTACCGGGTCTGGCGACGGGGCTTCCGCTGGCGCGAGGCGGGGCTGGATCTCGCTCGCTTCGCCCGGGCGCTGGCGGCGCTGCTCGTCGTGCTGGTCGCCTACACGAATCTCAAGGCACGGCTCTTCCTCTTCGCCCCGCGACTGCTCGACGGGCTGCTCGAGCGGCTCGACGCGTGGGTCCATTTCGGCGGCGGCGACTTCGTCGGTTGGACGCTCGGCTTCACCCACGACGCCGCGCTCAACGCCCTGCTCGCCTGGGCCTATCTGCTCGCCTGGGCGGTCTTCGCCCTGCCGCTCGGCGCGGCCTTCGCGCGCGACGGCGGCCCGGCGGCCCGGCGCGCGCTCGCCGCGCTCGGACTCGCCTACGTGATCGGCTCGCTGCTCTACCTCGTCTTTCCGTCGATGGGCCCGGCTTTCTACGTGCGCGCTCGCTATGCCCACCTCGCGGACAACTGGGCCTGGCAGACGCAGGAGCAGATGCGCCAGGCACTGCTCTACCTCGTGCAGCATCCGGCGGCGCCGGCGGTCCCCTTCTTCGGCATCGCCGCCTTCCCCAGCCTGCATGCGGCGACGACCGGCCTCGGTGCGCTGATCTGCTGGCGTCACGCGCGCTGGCTGCTGGCGGTGATCGTGCCGGCGAACCTGCTCGTCGCCTGGAGCGCCGTCCACTTCGGCTGGCACTACGCGATCGACCTGTACCCGGGCTTCGCCCTCGCCGCCTTGGCGTGGTGGGTGGCGGGGAGGTGGGTCGCGTCGGAGGGGCTAGAAGGCCGGAGGTAGAGCCGGCGTGTCCTGGGGCCGGGGGTCGCTCCGCCGGAGACCCGGCCAGGTGAGTGCGAAGCCAAGCGCGGCGATCGCCGCGGCGAGACCTGCCGTCGTTCGCAGAGGGACGGGCCGGCGCGACGGCTCGAGGGTCGCCATCCAGAACGGCCAAGGGCGAGGCAGCTGGAAGAGGCGGAAAGCGCGGATCCAGGTCGGTGCCCGGTCCCGATCCCTGTTGCCCAGCGCCAGATAGGTGACGAGGCCACGCTCGGGTGTCGGGGCGAACTCGTGTGCCGTGCCCGAGGCGGCTTCCTGCCAAGCCCGCACGATCTCGCCTGGACGTTCGAACAGTGCGGAGTGTCGGAAATAGAACTCGTGGTCGGAGTACCAGAAGAAGCCCGACAGGCGATGCTCGTAGAAGAAGCGATGGGTGTCGAGCGAGAGACCGAGGAGTTGAACGACCACGCCGGCGACGACGATCGCGCCACGGAACACACGGAATCGATCCCCTTGTCGCCAGAGCGTCGCAGGGAGCATCCAAAAGGCGAGTAGCGGCCCGAGGTAGCGTGGCCCCCAGGCCCAATCGGAGCCGAAGAAGCTCAGGCAGGAGATGAAGGCCAACTCGATCACGGAAGCCGCGACGAGTGCCTGGGCGAGCCAGCGGTCGCGCTCGCGCAAGCTCCGCAATCCCAAGACTCCGAGGATCAGCACCGGGCTGTAGAGAAGGATGCTCTTGCCCGGGCTGGCGAGCAGGCTGACGAGTCCGACGACGGGGTTTCCGAGGATGGGGGGATGCGAGATCCCGACGGACCCGCGATCGAAGAAATAGGCCATCCCGAACCTGAGCTCATTGAATGCAAACAGCGCGGCAATCCCAGCGAGCAAGGGCAGAAGGCTGACGAGCACGACGAGTCGAACGGGCCGCTCGCGAACGGACCGGCCCCGCAGCATCAAGAGGACCGCCACCGGCCACAGCAGGATGTAGGTTTCCTGGTAGTTGAGCAGGGCTCCGAAGCAGGCTCCCGTGAGGAGCCCCTGCACGAGCGAGCTCTCGCAACCCGCGCGCCAAGCGCAGAAGAGCCCTGCCGTGAGCAGAAGTGCGTGCTGTCCCTGGTCGAAGGTCGTGGTGGCTAGCGGCCAGAGGTAGGTGGCGAACGCTGCGACGAGCGCGGCGCCGATCGACCTGCGGGTCTCGACCCCAAGCCGCCGTAGCCAAAGGAAGACCAGGACGACCGTTGCAGCTCCGAAGAAGGCGGAAGTCAGCGAGAAGAGGAACCGCGCTCGCTCGCCGGAAGGAACGTCGTCCGTACCCGCGAGCCATACGAGTGTAGCCGCCGCCACGGATGGCCCGGAGTTGTACGACGCGAAGATCTTGCCGTCCCTTCCCTTCAAGCCGTAGGGTCGGACGACCGGATCTCGCAGCTCGGGAGCTCCGGTCTCGAGCCAGGTGCGAGTTGCCTCGTATCGAATCTGGCCGTCGATGATATCGATACGGCCGGGTCCCGAAAGAAGGTAGATCCCGAGCGAGAGCAGGAAGAGGCCGAGCGCGAACCTGCCATCGCCGCGGCGAGCCGAGAGCGAACGTCTCACCAGAAGCTCTCCACTTCCGCGGTCCCTCCGAGTCGTTCGGCGGTCGGGAGGCGTCCTCTCTGGCGCCGCACCGCGAGCCCACACGGCATGCCGACGAAGTCGCGCCGGAGAACCGCGATGGCGGCGGGAGGAAGTGCCTCGAGTCGATAGCTGTTCAGCACCAGCGTGCATTCGGAAGGCACGTTGCTGCTCAGCTCGCTCATCCAAGTGCCGGCTGCGATTCTCTCGCGGAAGAGCGAATCCAGATACCACTCGTGCGTGCACGGGAGAATGAAATAGGCGAGGCCGGAAGGGTCGAGGATGCGGTCCGCGGACGAGGCGTCCGCTCGCAGAGCACGAAGCATGGCCACCTCGCCAGCCATCGGCGAGGAGAATCCGGCGACCATGGATGAGAAGGGAACCGCTCCGCTACTGGCCACTTGGATCGCGAGGCCGAGGACGAAGGCCGCAACGTATCGGCTTGTCCCTGCACGACGGGCGAATCCGCGAGCCGCCGCGATGACGAGGAAGGGTACTGGGAGTGCGACGAGGTAGGGCCAGGCGTGCGGGTGAACCAACCAGAAGGTGATGCCCAGGGCAGCGATGGCGAGCGCGGCGAGCTCTGCCCTGTGGCCGGCGCCATCCGTTGCTCGACCGCGTCGAGACATCGCGACCGCCGCAGCGGAAAGCACCAGCACCCACCACGCGAGGTCTCTGAGCAGAGTTGGTCCGAGAGACGATGCCAATGACACGCGGGCGCTATCCGTGGCGATCGTCGCGAATGTTCGGAGGCTGGCGAGAAAGCGATCGCCAAGTCCCACGAGCAGCAGGAGGCCGATCCACCCGGACAGGAGGGCGAGCGCCCCGAAGACCAGTCGTCGCGCCGCGGCTCTTCGCTCGTGCGACATGGCCAAGTAGATGGCGACCCCTCCCGCGGCGAAGTAGATACCCTTGAGATGATGGAGCGCGAGCAGCGCGGCCAAGGCTCCGAACCAGAAGGGTGAGGTTTCACGAACCAACGCACGATAGGCGAGGAGCAGCAGGATCAAGACCGCGGCATCGTAGCGGAACTCCAACGCATGAGTGGCGAAGGCTGCGTTTCCGATCGCGAGCCACGCTGCGGCGGCAGTCGCCGCGGGTCCAGCCGCGGCTGCACGAAGCGCCGACACGAAAGCCAGGGCAACGCCTCCGGCGGCCGTGAGCCTCAGGACGAGAAAGGTCGTCCCGGGATCGGCAAACGCCCTCGCGACGGCTCCGCACAACAGCGTCCATGGCATCAAGAAGGCGGGTTGGAAGTCGTTGCCGGTCACCTCGAGCCAGCCCGCGCGCACGGCGAGCGATTCGTCGAAGTTGAGGCGACGTGTAGCCGCCATGCTCAGGAAGAGCAATAGGGCAAGCGCGGCGAGAAGATTCGCGACGGTCTTGCTCGTGATCAAGGCGTCAAATCCTATCGCAGCCGCCGGGAATGCTCACTTCTCGTCTGCGATGTTGCACCGACGCAGATGCCCAAGCCGCTGTGTCGGCTCTCCGGTCGAGAGGCCATCTCGTCCGTCAACGGTGGGCGGCTGGCAACAGTCGAGCAACAGTCGAGGATGCGATGCGCCATACCGCTCGGGTGTGCTCTGACGGCAAGGGCCCGCGGGGCGCCGGCGAGTCTCGCGGCGCCAGGAGGTGCTTCGGTCAGATCGGTGAACGGCCAGGGGTTTCCCTTGGGTTGTCGAAGCCGTCGGCGCTCGTCAGGGAGCTCGTTCCGGCGTGCCATCGCCGCAGGGTTGCCGCGCGGGGGGGAACAGGGCGCTGCCGGAGGAAAGGCCCCATGGAGTGGCGGAGGGCATGACGGAGTCGTCCGAGGGCGAGGCTTGCCCTTCGGCTCTCAGGGTGTCATGGGCGAGCCAGTCACCGTTGTCTTGGCAAGCGTGAGAATGCTGATGAAGAAGCTCGCGAAGACCGTCTGAGTTCCCAGTGCCATGAGCAGAACCGAAGGAACGACCTGACGCATCGTGACCGCCGGGTCGAGCTCCGAGAACCCGGTGCTACCCCAGGAGAGCAAGGCGAGGACCAAGAGGACGATGCCTGTTCCGAGGGCGGTCAGACCGCCGATGACCCCACCCTCCAGGCTGACGCGGCGTGAGACGCGCACTAGCCTGGCTGAGGGGGGGTGAAAGCCCTCGGCTGCGGCGTACACGCGAGCGAAGACACCGAAGATCAACAGCTGGTAGCCGAGCAGACAGACGAACGATGCCACCAGAAGGGAGTGGACGTCGAGGCCGATGTGTCCCAACCGTACCGGGCCACGCACCAGCAGGGCGGTGAGCGCCGCTCCCAACAGGAAGAGTGAGGCTCCAGGAGCGAGGAAGAGCCAGCGCGGACTGAATAGCAACATGAAGCGGAGATGGCGCCAGCCGTCGCGCCATGGCCTCAGATGCGGCGGACGCGATCTGCCGTCGGGAGATAGCGTCGTGGGAACCTCGGCGATGCGCAGGCCGAAGAGATGCGCCTTGATCACCATCTCGCTGGCGAATTCCATGCCAGTCGTCCGCAGGCCGAGCTTGGCTGCGGCGGTGCGCGTCAGCGCCCGCAGCCCGCAATGGAAGTCTCCAACCGCGATTCCGAAGAGCAATCGGCCGAGACCGCTCAGCAGGGGGTTACCGATCCACCGGTTCTTCCAAGGCATGGCTCCTGGTCGGATACCGCCGAGGAACCGGTTTCCCATCACCAGGTCGTCGCCCTCGCGCAAGCGCGCAAGGAAGGGCATCAGGTCGCCGAAGTCATAGCTGCCGTCAGCATCGCCCATGACCAGGTAGCGCCCTCGGGCCGCGGCAAACCCGCCACGCAAGGCGCTACCGTAGCCACGATCCCGGATCTCGACCACGCGAGCGCCAGCTGCAGCCGCCAACTCGCGGGAGCCGTCGGTGCTGCCGTTGTCGGCGACCAGGACCTCTCCTGTAACACCGTGACGCTTCAGCGCGGCGACTGCCTGAGCGACGCAGCCCGCCACGGTTTCCATCTCGTTGAGGCACGGGATGACCACTGAGACCTCGAGATCCGGCTCGATGCCGGTGCTAGGATTCTCGGAGGCGAGCAGCAGACCGTTCATGTCGAGTGCGCAAGCGGCTGTAGCCAAGCGTATCGCACTTGGCGCGCCTTCCGAGCGAGGGAGTCGAATGCGCCCGTGGATGAGCGTCATCGTGCCGGTCCACAACGGCGGGCGTTTTCTCGGGGCGGCCCTTGCGAGCCTGGTCGACCAGAGTGGTGACGAGCTCGAGGTCGTCGCCGTCGACGATCGTTCGACGGACCACAGTCGAGAGATCCTGGACAGCTTCTCTTCGCGGCTCGCGCTTCGCGTGTTGCGCAACGAGCAGACGTGCGGCTGGGTGGCGGCGAGCCAGCGCGGTCTCGATGCGGCGCGCGGCGAGGTGGCTTGCTTTCTCCACCAGGACGACCTCTGGCTTCCGGGCCGCATGGCCGCAGCGAGAGAGGCGTGGCGTGAACGGCCGGACATCGGGCTCCTGGTGCACGACTGCGATTTTCTCGATGTGGAGGGGCGACGTCTGGCCACACTCCGTCCACCGTTTGGCGAGGGAGGGTTCGTGGCGCGAGCGCGGGTGCTCGAGGCACTGGCAGTGCAGAATACGATCTCGGTTCCTGCCGCGGCCTTCTCCGTGGCGGCGGCGCGGCAGGTGGGACCGCTGGCTGCGGAGCATTGGTACACCGCCGATTGGCTACTTTGGATACGCCTGGCCGACAGGGTGCCCGTCGTCTACTTGCCGCGCGTGCTTGCCGGATTCCGCATTCACGCCGAGTCGCAGACCGCAACCCGTTCGCGGAATAGCGACGACTTTCGACGCGAGCACGTCGAGGTGCTGGCCGAGGTGCAGCGCCTCCTCGACCTGGGTGACGAAGGGGCGGGTGTGATTGCCGCGGGCGAGCTGTCGATGCGAGCCAACCTCCTGCTCGCCGCGCTCTGGCACCGCGACACGGCAGGAGTCGTGAGCGTGCTGTCGGGACTGCGGCCGCGCCATCTCGCAGGTCTGCCACGCTTCCTGCGCTGTTCGCGCATCGGCGAGCGGCTCGCTGCTCGTCTGGCGCTGCTTCAGGACTGAAGGGATGAGACCCGTGATGCGTAGCGACGAGGAGCCGAGGCGAGGAAGGGGAGAGTCGACGTATTCGCAGCGGCTTCAGCGTCTCCAGACGGCTTGGTGGAAACGGCTCCTCGATGTCCAGCGACCCTACCGCGAACGTCTCCGGGCTCTCGAGCCCGGCTTCGTTCTCGAGGTGGGATGTGGCATCGGCAGGAACCTCAGCCACCTGCAGGGCCATGCCGTTGGAGTGGACATCGATCGCGAATCGGTGAGCTACGTCGTCGAGGTTCTCGGCCTCCGGGCCTTCACGCCGGATTCATTCGCGGTGTCAGAGTTCGGAAGAGGCTGCCCCTTCGACACGCTCTTGCTCTCCCACCTGCTCGAGCATCTCGATGCCGATGGCGCGATCGAGTTGATGCGCGACTATCTGCCGCGGATCAAACCGGGCGGCCGTGTCATCGTCATCACGCCGCAGGAGGCCGGCTTCACCAGTGACCCGACGCACGTGCGCTTCGTCGACGAAGCCGCTGTCCGGACGCTTGCGGCAGAGTGCGGGCTTGTTGTCGAGGCGCTCGAGTCGTTCCCGTTCCCGCGGTTCGTCGGCCGTTTCTTCCGCTATAACGAGTTCGTCTGTTGCATGCGCCTGCCGAGTCCGGTGCCGACGCGAGGAGCGTCCTGACGGGCAGGAGTCAGGTGCTTCGTGCGGGCTCGTTCAGCAGGCGCAAGAGGGCCAGCGAAATCACTCCGATGAGGGCTTGAGTCGCCAGAGTCACCGCTTGGGCGGTCAAGGCGCAGGCCAGAATCTCGGTGCTGCGCTCCTCGATCGGTAGATTCGCGAGGAACGGCGACAAGAGCGCGACCTGGGTTGCCGGCACGGTGCCGAGACCGGCTGGCGTCAGTGGCAGGCTGGCCACGAGGAGGATCACGGGTGTCGCCGAGATCCCCGCGGCGGCAGGCAGCGCAAGGCCCCAGGCGCGGAAGAGGCCCCAACCCAGAAGCGACATTGCGATGAGATGGGGAAGCCGAGCGACCGCAGACAGCAGGTGATCCCGCCCGGGTGCTTCGAGCAGCACCTCCAGCAGCGGATGGCACCGAAGGAAACGGAGCCGACGAGCCGCGGCGAGCCCTGGCAAGTAGCTCAGGACGAAGAGGAGCGTCAGGGAGGGGAGCCAACGGAGAGCGCCGCTGCGCAGGATCGAGGGGCCCAGGACGGACGCGACGAAAGTCACGGCCATCGTCGCGAGGCCCGTTGTTGCCAACACGAAGAGCATGGCACCACCAGCTCGAGGTGCGGGCACCCCACGCTTCACCAGAAACCAGGACACGCTGCCCTGGCCGAGCGCGTAGTTGAGCATGCCGGCGAGATAGCTCGCGCCGCGCGCGAGAAGCAGATCACGCTCCGGGACGCGGATTCCTAGGCGCGAAATCGCACGTCCGGTCGCCCACGCATCGAGGGGCAGCGGAAGTGCTGTGGCGAGCAGGGTGTAACAGAGGAATCCAGGGCGGGCTCCCTCGCGCAGGGCGGCCAGGATCGGGGCCAAGCCGGTACGGCCAACAAGCCAGGCGACAAGCGCGAGGCCGCATGACCACGCAAGGATGCTTCGAGCTCCTCGGAAGGTCGGCGGTGCCACGCGGCCGATGATGCCATGGCACGGGTCCGGCCAATCAACCCGCGCGGTCCCGCAAACCGGTGGCTCGGACCGCGTGCTAATTTCGAGGACGATGGAAACCAGGGCACTTGACCGCGAGCAGGGCGCGGTGGGATGGCGGGCGACGAGGACGGTGCTCGTGACCTACCGGACAACGGTCCTCCTCGTCGCCGGCTATCTCCTCGCGGCCGCACCGGTGCTCGGGTGGGGACGGGATTGGCAGTTCCGACTCGTCGATGGCTGGCTGGCGAGCGGTTGGCTCGCGGGCACGGCGCTGATGCTGCTCACCGCTCGGCTGCGTGGCCGGGCGGCGGAGCTCCTGCGACCGGCGCGCGTCGCCGAAGCGCTCGTCGTCCTTGCGCTCGCCACGCCGTTCCAGAGCACCTTCAACAGTCTCAAGCAGGTCCTGCCGCGCTTCGCGCCGTACGCCTGGGATCAGCGTCTGGCGGCCCTCGACCGCACGCTCCACGGCGGCGTCGAGCCGTGGCGACTCCTCGCCTGGGCGACCCGACGGCCGGAGCTGCTTCGCCTGCTGGATCTCGTCTATGTGTTCTGGTTCCCGCTGCTCGTCGGCGTGATCGTCTGGTGCGGTTGGTCGGTGCGCCTGCGATTGCGGCGGCGCCTTCTCGCCGCCTCCTTCCTCGCCTTCGTCCTCGTCGGCACCGTCGGGGCGTTCGTCTGGAGCAGCGCGGGCCCTTGCTACTACGGGCGGCTGGTGCCGGGGCCGGATCCGTTCGCCGAGCTCGTCGGGTCGCTCGAACGACGGGTCGACGAGGAGGGGATGCTGCTCTTCGCGGTCGACAACCAGCGTGGGCTCTGGGAGGCGTGGCAGGCGCGGCGATCGCTGCCGTTCGGTGGCATCTCGGCGATGCCGAGCATGCACGTGGCGATGGTGGTCCTGATCGCGCTGGCGGCCGGAGCGACCGGCCGTCGCGCCGGCACGGTGGCCTGGCTCTTCGCCGTCGTCACCTTCGCCGGATCGATCGCCCTCGGCTGGCACTACGCCGTCGACGGCTACGTGGCCGGTCTGGCGGTCTGGGCGATCTGGGCCTGGGTCGGACGCTGGCCCTCGATCCGTCGCCTGCCCGAACGGCTCAACGACGTCTGAAGAGCGGCGGGATCTCCCCGTCGGCTTGGGCGAGGCGCTCGCGGCAGGCGTCGCAGAGCACGCTGCCGCGGACGTCGGCCGCCTCGATCCGGGAGCAGAAGTGCATCAGGCAGTTGGCGTCCTGGCAGTGGACGAGCCCGGCCACATGACCGAGCTCGTGCAGGATCTCGGCGAGGGCCCGTTCGAGAAGCAGTGGCGGGTCCGGCGCTTCGCCGTAGAACTCCGGCCGCAGCCGCGCCAGGGAGACGACCGCGGCGTTGCCGCCGACGCGCGCCCGCCCGAAGACGTGAGTGAAGATCGGCAGGCCGAGGTCGCGGTCGGTGAGCCCGATGAGCGGGGCCGCCGGGTCGTCGGCGAGTCGCTCGAGCGCGGCGAGCAGCGTGTCGGCGTCGAGCTGTCCGCGGCCGGCGAGCTCGCGGCCGCCGAGCTCGGGGCGTGGGGGAGCGCGGCGACAGGCGACGGAGAGGTGTCGGGAGAGTCCGCCGACGATCCGGTCGAGCTCGGCGGGCGGGGCGCCCGCCACGGCCACGAGGCGGACCTCGAGGATCGGCGGTCGCGACGGAGCGTCGGGCTCGGCGAGCATCGTCCGCTGCTCGCGGGCCTACTCTTCCTGTCCGGTGCGTTCGAAGCCGTAACGGCGAATCTTGTTGTAGAGCGTGCCGCGGTCGACGTCGAGCAGCTTGGCGGCCTGGGAGATGTTCCAGCCGCAGCTCTCGAGCACGTAGCGCACGTGCGTCCGCTCCATCTCCTCGAGCGACAGCGGACCCGGTCCGGCGGGCGGCGGGCCGTTCTCGGTCAGCCGCAACGGCAGGTCGCCCACCTCGATCGTCGGCGGCTTGCCGAGCACGACGGCGCGCTCGATGGCGTTCTGCAGCTCGCGCACGTTGCCCGGCCAGCCGTAGGCGCGCAACGCGTCGAGAGCGTCGTTGGTGAACCGCATCGGCTTGCGGTTCATCGAGCGCACGAAGCGGTCGAGGAAGTGCTCGGCGAGCGCGCTGATGTCCTCCGGGCGCTCGCGCAGCGGCGGGATCTCGATGGCGAAGACGTTCAGCCGCCAATAGAGGTCTTCGCGGAACGATCCGTCCTTGACCGCGGCCTCGAGGTCCTGGTTCGTCGCGGCGACGGTACGGAAGTCGGTGCGCACCGGACCGCTACCGCCGACCCGCGTCACCGTCTTCTCCTCGAGGACGCGCAGCAGCTCGACCTGCACCCGCGGCGAGATGGTGCCGATCTCGTCGAGGAAGATGGTGCCGGTGTCGGCGAGCTCGAACTTGCCCTTGCGGCGTTGCTGCGCGCCGGTAAACGCCCCCTTCTCGTGGCCGAAGAGCTCGCTCTCCAGCACCCCTTCGGGCAGCGCGCCGCAGTTGACCACCACCAGCGGGGCGAAGCGACGCGCCGAGCGGGCGTGGATGGCGCGGGCGACGAGCTCCTTGCCGGTGCCCGACTCGCCGCGCACGAGGACCGTGGCGTCGCTCGCCGCGACGGCGTCGATCAGCTCCTGGACGTGCTGCATCGCTCGCGAGACGCCGACGATCGGGCTGGCGCCGGCGACGGTGGCGAGCTGCTCCTTGAGGCGGATGTTCTCCGAGCGCAGCGAGCGGTGCTCGCTGGCGCGCCGGATGAGCATCGACAGCTCCTCGGGGTCGAACGGCTTGGTGATGTAGTCGTAGGCCCCGGCCTTGAGCGCCCGCACCGCCGAGTCGACCGAAGCGTAGGCGGTCATGATGATGATCGACAGGTCGGGGCAGTCGCGGACCAGCCGCTCCTGCAGCTCGAGACCGTCGATGCCGGGCATCTTGATGTCGAGCAGCGCGATGTCGAAGGTGTGCTCGGCCACCAGGCGCAGCGCCTCCTTGGCGCTGCTCGCGGTGGTCACCTGGTAGCCGTCCTGCCGGAACCAGTCGCCGAGCGACTGGTTGACGATCGGCTCGTCGTCGACCACCAGGATCGAGACGCCGGGTTCCTTCTTGAGCGTCATGCCGTGGCCTCGGAATCGCCGCTCGGCGTGTTTCGGGTGAGCGGCAGGTACGCGGTGAAGGTGGTCCCGACCCCCGGCGTCGAGGCGACGTCGATCGTCCCGCCGTGTCGCTCGACGATGCCGTAGACGACCGCGAGGCCGAGGCCGACGCCGGCGCCGCTCTCCTTGGTGGTGTAGAAGGGCTCGAAGACGTGCGGCAGGTGCTCGGCCTCGATGCCGCGACCGGTGTCGGAGACGCGAAGACGCAGCCGGTCGTCGACCGTGTCGGCGGCGATCGTCACCTTGCCACCGCCCGGCGTGGCCTCGAGGGCGTTCATCGTCAGCGCGAGGAGCATCTGCTGCATCTGCGCTCCGTCGCAGGGCAGGCGGGGCAGGCCAGGGGCGAGCTCCTGGCGAAGCTCGACGTCCTGCAACTCGAACTGGTGACGGACGAGCATGGCCACCCGCTCGACGATCGGCGCGATCTCCTCGGGGGCGATGCGTGCCCCGGGGGTGCGGCTGAAGAGCAGGAGGTTGCGCACGATGTTGCCGCAGCGCATCGCCTCCTCCTCGACCAGCTTGAGGATCCGCTCGGTGTCGGCGGCGCCCTGCGGAGCGGCGGCGGCGGGTTCGCCGTCCGCTGCTGCTGCGGCTTCGGCCTGGCGCCGGCGCAGCAGGCGGGCGTAGGTGGCGATGCCGGCGAGCGGGTTGTTGAGCTCGTGGGCGACGATGGCGGCGAGCTTGCCGAGCGACGCCATCTTCTCGACGAGGAGCATCCGGGCATGGGCGTCGGCGAGCTCGCGCGTCTTGTCGTCGACGCGTTGCTCGAGCCGGTGCCCCCATTCGTTCAGCTCGGCGTGGGCGGCGCCGAGCCGGACGGCCATGTGGTTCCACGCCCGGGCGAGCTCGCCGAGCTCGTCGGTCGAGCGGTCGGGAACGCGGGCGGAGAAGTCGCCCGAGGCGAGCAGCGGGGCCGCGGCGGTGAGCTCGCCGACCGGGCGCAGCACGAATCGCCAGACGAGCAGCCAGGTGAGGCCGAGCAAGGCGGCGACCGTGCCGATCAGGCCGGCAAAGAGCTGCCGTTCGGAGGTGGCGAGGCTCTCGTCGACACTGGCGAGCGACATCTGGACGTCGAGCACACCGAGGATCGTCCGGTCGACCGGATGGGCATGACAGGCGGCACTCGAACAGGAGGCCTCGTTGCGGATCGGCAGGATGACACCGAGCACGCGCTCGCCCTCGGCGGTGCGGAAGGTTCTCGAACGCTGCGGGACGTCGAGATGGGTGAGCGGTTTTCCCGCGGCATGACAGGAGACGCACTGCTCGGCCGAGAGGTCGACCATGCGGCCGGTCTCGGCGAGGTCGCTCGAGTGGCGAATCTCCCCCTGCTTGTCGAACACCCGGGCGCGCCGCACGCTCGCCGTTCCGGCGAAACGGCCGAGCTGGCGCTGCAGCTCGGCCGCGTTGTTCTCCAGCATCGAATGCCGGGTGGAAGCGAGGATCAGGTCGACGATCTCCGCGGCCCGACGTTCGACGAGAAGGGTCAGGTGCTGGCGTTGAAGCTGGAGGTTCCAGACGAGGCCGGCGGCGAGCACCGCCATGGCGGAGAGCGAAAGAGCGACCGCCAGCCGGAAGCCCAGGCGCCGCGCGAGCGGGCGGCTGGGGAGAGGATCCGGCTGAGCGGTCGCCATCGTCTCGGGCCCTTAGACCACGCGGTTCGTCGAAGCGAGGCGCGATCGGAAGACCGGATCCGGGGCGGGCGACGGGTGGTCGCCCTCTTCCGGCTCCGGGAACACCCGGAAGTATCGCACTGCCAGGGCAAAGGCGGCGAAACCGACCGAGACCATCAGGACCGAAATCAGGATCTCGCCCCAGGCGGGCTGGTAGTGCTGCCCGGCGGAGGTCTCGAGCCCGGTGACGCTGACGTTCAGGCGGTTGACCACGAAGCCCATGACCGCCAGCAGCGAGGCCGCGTACATCACCCGCGGGCGGATCCGCCAGCTCGGCACGGCGAGCAGGAAGAAGGGGAGGATCACGCCGGCGAGGATCTCGAGCTGGAAGAAGGCGGCCTCGTAGGTCCACTGGAGCGCCAGGTGCAGCACGTGGCGATGAATCAGGTCGTAGATGCGGAAGACGCCGGTCACGCCGAGGGCGACGAGCAGGACGCGCGCGACCTCCTGCAGCAGCGGCAGCTCGAGCTGGCGCTTGAAGGCGCGTGCCGAGAGGTTCGACTCGACGATGACCATCGCCAGTCCGGCGGCGATCGCCGAGCTCCAGAAGATCCACGGCAGCGCCGCGGAGTACCAGAGCGGGTAGAGCTTCGTCTTGGCGATCAGGTAGAGGGCGCCGAGCGACGACTGGTGGAGGGTGGAAAGCAGGACGCCGCAGATGACCAGCGGCACGGTGGCGGCGTGCTGGATCTTGACGGCGCGCTCCCACTTCAGGCGCTCGAAGATCATGCCGGTGAGCTCGAGCAGCAGCACCGTCGTGTAGAGCATCACGCACCAGCCCACCTCGAACATCACCGAGCGCGGGTTCCACATGACGATCGGGTGCCAGATGTTCCACGGCCGGCCGAGGTCGAGCAGCAGGGCGACGATGACCAGCGCATAGCCGAGGAAGGCGGTCAGCACGGTGGGCCGCACGATCGGCTGGAAGCGCTTGAGGTTGAAGAGGTAGACCATGGCGGTGAGGGTGAAGCCGCCGGCCGCCAGGCCGACCCCGCAGAGCAGGTCGAAGCCGATCCAGATACCCCAGGGGAAGTTGTCGTTCAGGTTGGTGACCGCGCCGAGCCCCTGGGTGTAGCGGACGACGGCGACGGTCAGTCCTGCCGCGAGGACGAGAAAAAAGAACGCCCGCCAGAAGGTCAGGCGATAGGGCTCAGTGCTGCGCATGGGTGCTCTCCTCGCGGGTGGCTTGGTGCTGGGCGGCTTCGAAGCGGGCGACCTCGTCCTTGCGATGGGTCAGCCAGTAGAGGCCGAAGAGGAAGGCCCCGCCCACCGAGACGATGCCGGGGATCTTCGACAGGGCCGCGGCGGTCAACTCGGGCAGGGCGCCGGCCGGCAGGTCGGTGCGGAAGCCGAGCTTCTCGAAGGGCACCGGCGACAGGAAGAGCACCGAGGTGCCGCCCAGCTCCGTCTCGCCGTAGACCTGCGGGTGATAGGTGCCGGGGTTCTCGGCGATCCGGCGGTGGGCCTCGGCGATCAGCTCGTCGCGGTGGCCGAAGACCGTCGCTTCCGCCGGGCAGACCTCGGCGCAGGCCGTCGGCTTGCCGGCTTCCTGGCGGGAGGCGCACATGTCACACTTGATCACCCGCGGGTTGGCGGAGAACCACTCGTACTTCGGCACGTTGAAGGCGCAGGCCTGCATGCAGTAGCGGCAACCCATGCAGCGGCTGGCGTCGTAGACCACCGGGCCGAGCTCGGTCTTCTTGAAGGCCACCACGGGGCAGACGCTGGCGCACGCCGGGTCGACGCAGTGCCGGCAGAGCTGGCGGACATAGAGGCCGTCGCGTTCGGCAAGCGCGGTGAGGGCTTCAGACGAGAGACCCGTCACCTTCTCCGGGTCTCCCTTCATTCCGTGGGCTTCGAGGCACCCACCGACGCAGGCCTTGCAGCCCACGCAGCGGGTGATGTCGATCAACAGGGCGTTCGGGCGAGTCTGAATCATGGGATCGGTTCCGGGCTGGAGTCGTGGTCGATCCCGACTAGGTCAGCAGGAACTCGCGCACCAGGCGCTGCCAGTCCTCGTCCGGCAGGTGCTTGGCGAAGTCGGCCACCGGCTCGCCGCCGTCGGCCAGGACGGTGCCCGAGAGCGCCATCAGGGAGTGCTGCATCCGTTCGCGCGAGTCCTCCATGAAGCGGCGGGCGAGCGAACCGGAGAGGAGGTTCTGCATCCCACGGGAGAGCTCGGTGGTCCGGACCTTGAAGAGCCAGCCGCGGCCGAACGGATCGTCGGTGGCCAGGTGCGGCTCGGCGGCGACGGCGCGGTTGATCTCGACCACCTCACCCTCGACCGGGGCGACCATGTCGACCGTGCGACCGTTCTGTCCGAGCCGGAGCGCCGCGGCGCCCTGACGGACCCAGGAGCCGATCTCCGGCAGCGCCATCTTCTCGGCGCGGCCGAGCAGCTGGCGGGCGAAGTCGTCGAGGCCGACCAGGGCGATCTCGGGCGAGATCTGGCGAGCCCAGGTGTGGCCGGGGTGGAAGCGGCACTCGTCGGGAACTTGGTAGCCGGCGACCCACACGGGCTCGGCGAGCGGCGGGATCGAGGCTTCACTGCCCGAAAGCACGATGACCGGAGTACGGGACGCCTCCCGATGACGCACGATGAAGTCGATCGTGAGGAACGTGGCGAAAGTTGCGAGAACGAGCAGGACGGTCATGGGAGTCTCCTTCTTGGGTTCGTTTCCACCTTGCGAGGTCTCCTTAGAGCAAGGGGCTTGCCAACCTCGGCTCCGCTGTCCGACAACACCCCAAGAGCCCGAAAACCGGGGACTTCGCGTGGGCATTCGCCTTCTCGGCTCGCCGCCGCCCGCCCGGGGGCCCGTGGCGAAAATCAACAAGCGTCCCGTCGAAATCCTCCCCGGACGCGGCGAAAGTCAACGGAAACATGCACTTGGAGGCGTGTGGAACTTTTCGACGCCTACCGTCGAATGATTCGACACCTGTCGGGCGCGGAAGAATGAGCCTTCGCGGCCCGGACCGCGATCGCGCTCGCCCCTTCCGACAGAGGATTTGCGGAAGCGGGCTCGGTCGGTCGCTCCCGAGGCCCCGATCGGGAGTCCGCGTCGTACGCCACCTCTCGGCGCCGGGAAGGAGATGGATGCAGCCGCGACCGCCGACGGTGACCCCGGCGTGCGGCCAACGATCTCGACCAGGAGAACCGACCCGGGTTCATCCGGGGTGTTGCGGCGGGATGGGCTCTTCGCGTGGGCTGCCGCCGAAGCCGGGGCTGCCGGCGAGGGGCCGACGCGCCGCCAGGAAGCCGACCCCGACCGGCGACGGGGAAGGGAAGGGGAGTGAAGCGAACCGGGCCGTGGCGCCGGAGTCCCGGTGCCCTGGCGTCTTACTGGATCTCGATATACGAGATCTGCGTGCCCTTCCAGACGAACCGCACCCGGCTCCCGCGGCGATTCGTGTAGGCGAGCTCGAGCGAGGGGGTGCCGTCGGCGAGGAACGGCTTGAAGGTGGCGTCGGCCTGCTCCCAGGCGGGGAGGTCCTCCCCCAGCGCGCCCACCTTGGGGCGCCACTGCCGGGCGCGGGTGACGAACTCCTCCTCGCTCCCGAAGTGCGCGGCGAGCGCGGGGTTGGCGCGGTAGAGCTCGCGCACGCCGTCGTCCGTGGCGAGCTTGTCGAGGTCGGCCTTGAGCTCCCGCCAACGCTCCCGCATCGCCGCTTCGGTGATCTCGGTGGCGGTGCCGGCGGCCCGCTCGATCTCGCGGCCCGCGTCCTGCAGCGCCGATGGAACCTGCTTCGCAAGGAAGCCCATGCCCCGCCAGGTCGCCACGACGCAGGCGCCGAGCAGCAGCAACGCCAGGCAGCCGCAGCCGCCGATCAGGCGGATCCAGGGAAATCGCCGGCCTGGAACGAGAGGTGCGGACACGACGCCATCCTACTTGCCGAGGAACCTTCCGAACCAGCCGAACGCCTCGGTCCCGAGAAAAAAGAGCGCCCAGGCGACGAAGCCGAGGTAGGCGACCGACACCACCAGCCAGAAGAGCGCCACCCAGACCATCGCCCCGTCTCCTTCGAGCTCGCCGATGCAGACGAAGACGATGACCAGTGCTGGCAGGAGATTGTTGAACGGAATCCCGGCGAGCGGGATCGAGATCAGCAGCCCGCCGAGCGCGATGAGCGACCCGCCGACCAACTCGCCGCGGCGGCCGCTCACCCAGCGCTGGCCGCGCGGTCGGGTGAAGCGGTGACAGATCCGGAAGAGCCGCAGCAGGACGCCGAGCAGGATGCTCCAGACCCTCGGCGGCAGGACGGCTCGCCGCAGCCGCTCGGGGACCCAGGGGGTCTGTCGCCCGCGGGCGAGCTGCCAGCCGAGCGCGGCGAAGTTCAACCCGCCGAGGGTCGAGAGCGGCCCGAGCGAGATCGGCTGGAGGAACGGCAGGGCGAGCAGCAGGCAGACGAACGAATAGCTCGCTTCGCCGAACCGGTCCAGCACCTCGCCGAGCGTCAGCTCCCGTTCCTGCGCCTCGGCACGGCAGGCCTCGAGGACGGCTGCCATCTCCTCGTAGCTCCTGTTGCCCGCCATCGCGACGCCACCGATCGAGAGGACACGGAAATCGATCGCGCCGTCAGGCGCGGTCGAGCCACTTGCAGAGCGCAGGGGAGGTCTGGCTCGCCAGGCGGTCGAGGAGGGCGTCGGGGTCGCCCTCGACGAGGAGCATCTCGCGGTGCTCGGCGCGGACGAAGCGCTCGGCGACGGCGTGGTCGACGAAGGCGAGGAAGGGCTGCCAGTAGGCGGAGACGTCGAGCAGCGCGATCGGCTTGGCGTGCAGCGCGAGCTGGGCCCAGGTGGCGATCTCGCAGAGCTCGTCGAGGGTGCCGAGGCCGCCGGGCATCGCCACGAAGGCGTCGGAAAGCTCGGCGAGGCGCGCCTTGCGCTCGTGCATGGTGTCGACGACCTCGAGGCGCGTCAGCCCCTGGTGGGCGAGCTCGAGGTCGAGCAGATGCCGCGGGATGACACCGATCACCTCGCCGCCTGCCGTGAGCGCCGCGTCGGCGACCTCGGCCATCAGGCCGACGTTGCCGGCGCCGTAGGCGAGCGTCAGGCCACGGCGGGCGATCGCGGCACCGAGTGCCTGGGCCGCCCGGCGATAGGCCGGGTTGGCCCCGGGGCTGGAGCCGCAGAAGACGCAGACGGAGTGGATCGACATCGCTTCGTGGCCCGACGACGGCCGCGCCAAGCCTATGCGAGCGGCGCCGGCGGCGCCAGCGGCGGCGCCGCGGACGCCGGCGAGAGCGCTGCGATACGCTCGCCGCCGATGGCGTTCCGTACCCCCCTCGTCGTGCGCTTCGGCGACTGCGATCCCGCCGGTTGGGTCTACTACCCGCGCTTCTTCCACTATTTCCATGGCGCGATGGAAGAGCTGTTCGTCGCGGCGCTTGGTGTGTCCTATCCGGCGCTCGTCGCGCAGCAAGGTCTGGGCTTTCCGACGGTCCACGCGGAGTGCGACTTCCGTCGCCCGCTGCGCTACGGCGAGTCGGCGGCGCTCGAGGTGACCGTCGACGCTCTCGGCGCGACCTCGTGCACCTTCGGTTTTCGGCTCTTCGTCGCCGACGAGGAGGCGCCGCGAGCCGAGGCACGCGTCGTCACGGTTTGCATCGACCTCGCCTCGACGACCAAGCGTGCCATCCCCGAGCCGTTGCGTGCTGCGCTCGCCTCTCAGCGTCGGGTCGAGGCGGAGTGAGAGCGGACGGCGATCGAGAGCCGCCCGAGGCTCCTGCCGCGATCCCCTCCCGGCGGCGGGCGCTCGTCCTCTTCGCGCTGTCGTCGGTCTGTTTCGGGCTGATGGCTTTCGTCGCCAAGCTTGCCACCGCGACCCTCGGTGGCGGCCAGGTGGCGCTGCTGCGCTTCGGGATGATGCTGGTGCCGTTCGCCGTGGCGCCGTCCCTCGCCCGGCGCGCGATGCGCTACGAGCGGCTGGACCTGCTCTTCTACCGCGGCTTCTTCGGCGGCACGGCGGTGCTCCTCTACTTCCTGGCGATCGCCCACCTGCCGGTGGCGATCGCCACGCTGCTCAACTACTCCTCGCCGATCTTCAGCGTGCTCTTCGCCCGCGCCTTCCTCGGCGAGCCGATGCCGGTCCGCAAGGTTGTTCCGCTGGTCGCCGCACTCGCCGGCCTGGCGCTCGTGATGGGCGAGCGGGTGGGACCCGGCGAGTGGTCCCGCTCCGGCAGGTGGACGGCCGTCGGCCTGCTCTCGGCAGTGCTTTCCGGGGCGGCGGTGACGGCGATCCGCGCCGCGCGCCGCACCGAGAGCTCGTGGGCCGTTTACGGCAGCTTCAGCCTGCTCGGTCTGGTCGCGACCGCGCCGGTGGGAATCTGGGAGTGGCGCACGCCGTCGGCGGTGGCCGTCGGGTGGATCGTGCTCGTCGGCGCCTCGTCGATCGCCGCCCAGCTGCTGATGACCTACGCCTTCCGCTGGGTCGACAACCTGCAGGCGGGAGTCTTCGCCCCGCTGGCGCCGTTGATCGCCGCGGCGCTCGGCGTGGTGCTGCTCGGCGAGCGCCTGACGCCGGTCGAGCTCGCCGGCGGAGCGCTGGCGCTGGGCGGGGTTGCCGCCACGGTGGTGGCGGGGCACGGAGCAACGGCGCCGGAGAGCGAGTGATCCGGGCCGGCGCGTCCTTGCGCTGAGGCGGGCCGCCCGCTACCCTTGCCGCGACGATGTTCGACAACCTCCGCGAGGACACCCGCCAGCTGCGCGCCATCAAGCGCAAGTCGTTCCCCTGGTACGTCATCGAGTCGCTGCTCTTCGAGAACGGCTATCAAGCGGTGGTGCTGCATCGCCTGGCGCACTGGTTCAAGCGGCATCGCATCCCCGTGCTGGGACCGGCGGTGGCGCGTCTCAACCTCTTCTGCACGGGGGTGGATATCGCTCCCGCCGCCGAGTTCGGTCCGGGCCTGCGGATCAGCCACGGCACCGGCATCGTCGTCGGCTGGCGTGCCAGGGCGGGGCGCAACACGCTGCTGATGCAGGGGGTCACGCTCGGCGCGCCGCACACCGGGCGCATCGAGGAGATGCCGACCCTCGGCGACGACGTGGTGCTCGGGGCCTACTGCGCCGTCATCGGGTCGGTCCGGATCGGCGACCGCGTCTTCGTCGGCGCCCACGCGATGGTCACCGAGGACGTCCCCGCCGATCACAAGGTGCTTGCGGCGCGATCCATCGAGATCCGGCCGCGCGCCGCCGCGGTCCCGGCGGCCGGCGGCTGAGTCCGGCCCTCCGGCCGACGAGCTCTGCCGTCATCCTCCCGATCCTGCTGCTCCGCCGATGACCTACCCAGGTGAGCTTGCCGCGTTGGCCGCGGCCCTCTGCTGGGCGGCGACCGGCCTGTTCTTTACCGAAGCGGCGCGCCGGATCGGTGCGACGGCGGTCAACCTCCTGCGTCTGCCGATCGCCTGGGTTCTGCTGTCGACGGCCATCGTGGCGAGCGGCACCTCGCTCGCCTCGCTCGACGGCGGGCGGGTGTTGCTCCTCGCCCTCTCGGGGCTCCTCGGGCTGACGCTCGGCGACCTCGCGCTGTTCGCGGCGCTGGTGCGCATCGGGCCGCGGCTCTCGTCGCTGCTCATGGCCCTGGCGCCGGCGTTCGCGACCCTGGCCGGGTTGGCGATCCTCGGCGAGCGACCGACGCTCCGCGCGCTCGCCGGAATGGCGACGACCCTCGGTGGCGTGGCCTGGGTGGTCGGCGAGCGGACGCCGGGGACGCCGTCCGCGCCGGGACGCGGCCGCGCGGTGGCGCTCGCCGTCGTCGCGGCCGCCTGCCAGGGAGTGGGGCTGGTGCTCGCCAAGCGGGGGATGGCCGGCGAAGTCCCCCCGCTCGCCGCCACGTGGGTGCGCATGGGCGTGGCGACGCTCGGCATGGGGGCGCTCGCGCTCGGCTCCGGCCGCCTGGCCGGCTTCTCGCTCTCCGACCTGCTTCGCCGTGCGGCGCGCCCGGTGCTGGGTGGCGCGGTGTTCGGACCGTTCGTCGGCGTCTGGCTGTCGCTCGTCGCGGCGCGCTACGCCGACGTCGCCGTCGCCGCGACCTTGATGGCCACCACGCCGGTGCTCATCATCCCCCTGCTCGTCTGGCACGAGGGCTATCGGCCGACCTGGCGGGCGGTCCTCGGGGCGAGCGTCACCGTGGTCGGAGTCGCCCTGCTCTTCTGGAAGAAGTAGGTGGGATCGCCGGAGACGGGGAGGTCAGCCGCGATTCGTCGTGTCCGCCTCACCCTGGGTCGCCAGCACGCCGTGCCGACCCGGGACCGGTGCATGGCGAAGCGGGCAGATCGGCAACGGCGCCGGATCGGCTCGGCGAGCCGTCAGCAGGTCGGCGAGCGGCAGGACGTCGAGGCCGCGCTCGGCCGCTCGCGCCAAGAAGCGGGAGAAGTCGGCAGCGTACGGTCCCCCCTCGAGCTCGGCGTGAATGGTCAGCGACGGCCAGCGCTGCTCGGCGGCCGCGTCGATCATCGTGTCGAAGTAGGAGGCCGCATCGCGGTGGGTGTCGCCGAGCGCCTCGTCGAGGGTCGGGAGGGTCGTCGGCACCTGCGGCGTGGCGAGCGGCTCGCCGCCGACTCGCGGCTGGAACGGCTCGGTGCCCCGGCAGTCGCTGGCGTAGACCAGGCCGTAGCCTTCCTGGTGCAGCAGGCTCAGGTCGTTCGACAGCCAGGCCGGCGCCGCGAAGGTGCGCGGCGGATCGCCGAAGACCTCGACGAAGGCGTCGAAGGCGCGGTCGAGCTCGGCGCCGACCGTCGCGCGATCGAAGCGCGGCAGCCGGTCCTGCCAGCGGCGGTGGTCCCAGGCGTGGACGCCGACTTCGTGTCCGGCTGCACGCACGGCGAGGGCCACGGCCGGCAGGGCGACGGCGATGTCGCGAGCCGGCAGGAGCGTGCCGGAGAGCATCGTCCGCGGTCCGTAGACCGACGGCGCGCGCGTGCGCAGCATCTTCGCGAGGAAACCGGGACGCAGCAGGTTGAGCACGGCGAGCCCGGCCCGGTCGGGCCCGAAGGAGAGATAGAAGGTCCCCCGCACGCCGTGCTCGCCGAGCGTGGCGAGCAACCGCGGGACGCCCGACTTCATCCCCTCGTAGGTGTCGACGTCGATGCGCAGGCCGAGCGGACGCGCCGCCGTCACGCGACTGCCGGCGCTCATCGCGTCAGTCGCCCGCCGACGGCGCCGCGGCGGCTTCGGAGCGGATCCAGTCCTCGAGGAAGGCGTCGACGGTGTGGGCGAGCGCGTCGTCGAGCGTGACCTTCGGCTCCCAGCCGAGCAGACGGCGAGCCTTGGCGATCGACGGCTTGCGCGTGAGGATGTCCTGATAGCCACGTCCGTAGTAGGCCTCGGCGTCGACCTTCTCGATCTGCGGCGGCCGGTAGTCGGGGATCCGCGCGCGCCGTTTCTCGAAGAGGACCACCAGGCGCTCGGCGAGCTCGGCGATCGAGCACTCGTTGTCCGGGTTGCCGACGTTGAAGATCTGCCCGTCGGCCGCACCGCCCGGATTCTCGAGAATGCGCATCAACGCCTCGATCCCGTCCTCGACGTAGGTGAACGCCCGGCGCTGTTCGCCGCGATCGACGAGCTGGATCGGCCGGCCGCGGAAGAGGTCGATGACGAACTGCGTCACCACCCGGGAGGAACCCTCTTTGGCCGCGTCGATGTCGTCGAGCTTCGGGCCGACCCAGTTGAACGGCCGGAAGAGCGTGTACTGCAGGCCCTGCTGCTGGCCGTAGGCGGCGATGACCCGGTCCATGAGCTGCTTGGAGCAGGAGTAGATCCAGCGCGACTTGCCGATCGGCCCGAGCACCAGCGGGCTCGAGTCCTCGTCGAACTCGGCGTCGCCGCACATGCCGTAGACCTCGGAGGTCGACGGGAAGACCAGCCGCTTGCGGTACTTGACGCAGAGACGGACGACCTTGAGGTTCTCCTCGAAATCGAGCTCGAAGACGCGCAGCGGGTCCTTGACATAGGTCGCCGGCGTGGCGATCGCCACGAGGGGCAGGACCACGTCGCACTTCTTGACGTGGTACTCGATCCACTCGCGGTTGATGGTGATGTCGCCTTCGAGGAAGTGGAAGCGCGGGTGGTCGAGCGAATGCTCGAGCTTGTTCGCCGAGAGGTCCATGCCGTAGGCCTCCCAGTCGGTGGTCGTGAGGATGCGGCGCACCAGCGCGTTGCCGATGAAGCCGTTGACGCCGAGGATGAGGACCTTCATGGTGCCTCTCGCCCCTCTCCGAGACGCTTGCCGACGGCGAGGCCGCGCGAGCGGGCGATCGCCGGAGCGTCGCCCTCCTCGCCGCCTTCGAGCTGGCAGCGGTGAAGCGCGAGCAGGCCGTCGCCGGTGGCGACGAGCAGCTCGCGCGAATTGAGCTCGACGATCGTACCGGGCGCGGCCGGAGGGTCGCCTTCGCGGGCAGGAACCGGAAGCGCCCACCAGACGAGCAGCCGCTCCGCGCCGGCTTCGGTGAAGGCGCCAGGGTACGGATGGGTGACGGCGCGCACCAGGTCGTAGATCCGTCGCGCCGGCAGCGACCAGTCGATCCGGCCGTCGGCCGGCTTGCGACCGCCGCGGTAGCAGCCGGCGGCGAGGTCCATCGGTCGCGCCTCGGCCGTGCCGGCAGCCAGCCGCGGCAGGGCGCGGTCGAGCAGGCGGACGGCGGCGGGCTCGAGCTTGCGATAGAGCGTGAGCGCCGTGTCCTCGAAGGCGATCTCCACCCGCTCCTGGTCGACGATCGCTCCGGCGTCCGGCTTGGCCACCATGTAGTGGAGGGTCACGCCGGTCTCGCGCTCGCCCTCGACGAGCACCCAATTGACCGGCGCGCGCCCGCGGTAGCGGGGGAGGAGCGATCCGTGCAGGTTGAGCGCGCCGCGTGGCGCCACCGCGAGCACCGCCTCGGGCAGCATGAAGCGGAAGTAGAACGAGAAGAGGAAGTCGGGGCGATAGGTGGCGACCGCGGCGGCGAACCCCGGCGTACCGACCTCGCCCTTCTCCGGGTAGTGCACCGCCGAGCCGGCGCGCTCGGCGCGCTCGGCGAGCGAGTCCCACCAGATCTCCTCGTGCGGGTCGTCGCGATGCGTGAAGACCGCCGGCACCTCGAAACCGTGGCGCCTCAGCGCCTCGAAACCCAGGCAGCCCATCGTGTGATAGCCGAGGACGACCGCTCTCATCGCGTCTCCTCACGGTCGACGGAGGCGTGACGCAGCACCTGGCGCACGACGAAGCGCGGTCGGCGGCGAACCTCCTGGTAGATCCGGCCGACGTATTCGCCGAGCAGTCCAAGGGCGAAGAGCAGCACGCCGACGAAGGAGAAGAGGAGCGCGAAGAGGGTGAAGACCCCCGAGACGGCCCACTCGGCGCCGTAGATCAGCCGGCCGGCGGCGAGCACCAGGGCGATCCCCATCGCCGCGGCGGAGGTGGCGATGCCGAGGACCATGGTGGCGCGCAGCGGCCAGAGCGAGAAGCTGGTCATCAGGTCGAACTGCAGGCGGACGAGCTTCCAGATCGAGTACTTGCTCTCGCCGCGCGCCCGCTCGGCATGGGCGACGGGCACCTCGGTGACGCGCCCGGCGAACATGTCGGCGAGCACCGGGATGAAGGTCGAGATCTCCTGCGAAGCGCAGAGCGTCTTGACCACCTGCCGACGGTAGGCGCGCAGCATGCAGCCGTAGTCGGAGAGCTCCACGCCGGTCGCCGCTGCGGTGATCCGGTTGACCAGGCGCGAGGCGAGCCGGCGGAACAGGGTGTCCTGCCGCGCCACCCGCACCGAGCCGACGACGTCGTAGCCCTCTTCCATCTTGGCCACCAGCTTCGGCACCTCTTCGGGCGGGTTCTGCAGGTCGGCGTCGAGAGTCACGACGATCTCGCCGCGCGAGGCTTCGAAGCCGGCGAAGACCGCAGCGTGCTGGCCGTAGTTGCGATTGAAGTCGATGACCACGACGTGCGGGTCGGCGGCGGTGAGCTCGCGCAGCAGCTCGAGCGAGCGGTCGCGACTGCCGTCGTTGACCAGCAGGAGCTCGTAGGTGCGGTCGAGCGACCCGAGGGCGGCGCTCAGTCGGCGGTGCAGCTCCGCGAGGTTCTCTTCCTCGTTGAAGACGGGAACGACGACCGAGAGCCAGGGATCGGCCGCCGACCGGTCGGCAGCGGTTCGCTCAGCTCCGTGCATGGGCGAGAACGTCCTGGATCGCCGCGACGACGTAGTCGACGTCGTCGTCGCGCATCGTCGGGAAGAGCGGGATCGAGCAGAGCCGTGCCGAGGCCCATTCGGTGGCCGGCAGGCGCCCCAGCCAGTGTGGGTACTTCTGGGCGTAGTAGGGGTGCTCGTGCGCGGCGCGGAAGTGGATGCCGACACCGACGTTGCGCTGCTTGAGCTCGGTGAGGAAGGCGTCGCGGCCGATGTTGGCCGATTCGCGCACGCGGACGACGAAGAGGTGCCAGGTGTGGAAGTGGTCGTAGGCCGGGGCCTCGAGGCACTGGAGCTCCGGCACGTCGGCGAAGAGCTCGAGATAGCGCGCGGCCAGCGCGCGGCGCCGGGCATTGAACTCGTCGGCGGCGGCGAGCTGGTGGATGCCGAGCGCCGCCTGCAGATCCATGAAGTTGTACTTGTAGCCCGGCATCACCACCTGGACCTGCGGTGTGCCGCCCTCGGCGTAGCGGTTCCAGGCCGATTTCTCGAGACCGTGGAAGCGCAGGGCGCGCAGGCGGCGGGCGAGGTCGGCGTCGCGAGTGACGAGCGCGCCGCCCTCGCCGGTGGTGATGTTCTTGATGGCGTGGAAGGAGAAGACGCCGAGCCGGTCGAAGGCGCCGACGTGTTCGCCCCCGTACCGGGTGCCGACGCCGTGCGCCGCGTCCTCGAAGACCCACAGTCCGTGGCGGCGAGCGATGGCGAGAATCGGTTCGAGATGGCAGGGTGCGCCGGCGAAGTGCACCGGCAGGATGCCGACGGTGCGCGGAGTCACCGCCGCCTCGATCTGCCGTTCGTCGATCTGCAACGACTCGGGGTGGACGTCGACGAACACCGGCGTGGCGCCGAGCGCCTCGATCATGTTGACCGTCGCCGCCCAGGTCATCGCCGTGGTGATCACCTCGTCGCCCGGACCGAGCCCGAGCGCCATGAGGCCGATGTGCAGCCCGGCGGTCGCCGACGACAGGGCGACGATCTCGCCGATTCCAGTGTAGGCCCCGAGTGCCTGCTCGAAACGCTCCGCCTTCGGTCCGGTGGTGATCCAGCCGGAACGCAGCGAGTCGACGACCTCGTCGATCTCGACCTGGCGGATGGTCGGTCGGGAAAACGGCAGGAAATCGCTGCGGACGCTGAAGGCTCTGGACACGAGGGTTCTCCGGAAGGGCGTGCCGGCGGGCTATTCTAGCGCGGGCGGCGTGAGCGCCGCCGGTGGAGAATCCGATGATGCCGACCCACGCCGAGTCGCTGCGAGGCGCCACGGGAGCCCCGGGCGATGCCCCGTTCTGGCGACGACCGCGCCACCTGGTGCTGCTGACGCTGGCACTGCTCCTGTACGTCGTCCCGTTGTTCACGGTGCCGCTTCTCGACCCGGACGAGGGACGCTACGGCGAGATCCCCCGCGAAATGCTCGCCAGCGGCGACTATGTGACCCCCCGTCTCGACGGCACGCTCTATTTCGAGAAGCCGCCGCTCCACTATTGGCTGACCGCCTCGGCGCTGCGTCTGCTCGGCAACCGCGAGGTGGGCGTGCGCTTCTGGACGGCACTCTTCGGCCTCGGGACCGCGGGATTGCTCGTTCGGATGGCGTTGGCGCTCGCGCCGCGTCGCACCGCCTGGCTGGCCGGCGGACTGCTGCTCGCGAGCCCCTACTTCTTCAGCCTGTCGCACGTCGCGACGCTCGACATGACGCTGACGTTCTTCGTCACCCTGGCGCTGGTCGGCTTCTGGATGGCGCAGGACGGGGCGGCGGAGCGCCGTCGGCGCCTCGCGGGATGGGCGGCCCTCTTCGGTGGCTCGGCTCTCGCGGTGCTGGCCAAGGGACTCGTCGGAATCGTTCTGCCGGGAGGGGTGATCTTCTTCTACCTGCTCCTCTCCGGACGCTGGCGTCTCCTGCGCGAGGTGCCGTGGGTGAGCGGCACGATGCTCTTCCTCGCCGTCGCCGTTCCCTGGCACGTCCTGGTCGCGCGTCGCAATCCGAGCTTCGTCCAGTTCTACTTCGTGCACGAGCACTTCCTGCGCTACACGACGCCGATCGCCGAGCGCGGCGAGCCGTTCTGGTACTTCTTCGCCGTGCTCGCCGCCGGATGCCTGCCGTGGATCGGCCTGTTGGGGCGATTGCCGAGGTTGTTCGCCGGTTCTGGCTTCCGGCGCTGGCGGGAGGAGAACGGCGCGTTGCTCTTCCTCTTCTGCTGGATCGGCTTCGTGGTGCTGTTCTACTCGACTTCCCATTCGAAGCTCGCGCCGTACGTCCTGCCGGCGGCGCCGCCGCTGGCCCTCCTCGCGGCGATGCTCGTCGGCGGACCGGCGACGGCCTCCGCCCGCTGGTCGGTCGGCGAGCGCGTCGCGCTCGGGGTCTCCGCGGCGATCGTGCTCAGCGTCGGCGCCGCCGCCGCTCTGGCCACGACCGGGTTGTTGCCGGCGAGCGTGCCGCCGCTCGGCGAGGCGCATGCCCTCCATCCCTGGGCGCTCCTGCTCTCCCTGGCCGCGGCTGCCGCAGGCGGTGCGCTGCTGTTGCGTTCCCTCAAGGAGCGCCCCGGGGAGATCGCCGGGCCGACGCTTCGCGCCTCGGCGTTGCTCTGCGCCGCACTCTGGGCGCTGGTGGCGATCGAGGGACCGACCCGCTCGAGCCGGAAGATCGCCGAGGTCCTGGCGAGTCGTCTCGAGCCCGGAGACCGGGTGGTCTGTTTCGGCGGCTATCGCCAGAGCCTGCCGTTCTATCTCGAGCGGTTCGTCGAGTCGGCCGAGCCGCACAAGGACCTGGCTTTCGGGGTCTCGCAGCTCTCGCCCGAACAGCGACGCGAGCGCTTCCCGACCGTCGAGGAGCTCAAGAGCTGGTGGGAGTCGGACCGGCGTGTCTACGTCGTCGTCGACCGCCAACTCGAGCGCCTGCGCGCGAAGGGGATCGAAGGGGGGACGGTCCTGCTGCCCGGCAAGCGCATGCAGCTGGTCGTCAATCACCCGCCGCGCCGACCCTGAACGGCGTCAGAGCGGCTCGAGCAGTTGCGCGTCGACGAGCGCCGCGGCTGCCTCGGCGAGTCGCGCGAACGGCAGCTTCGAGCGCTCGGAGATGGTGAGCAGGTCGTGCTCGCCGTCGGAGAGGCTGAGGGTCCAGAGCAGCGCGAGCTCGCGCTCGCGCCCGGAGTCGTCGCCCCCGAGGGTGCGGTAGAGGCCACGCTTGCCGAGCTGCGGCTCGCAGCGGGGATTCAGGTTGCGGTAGCGCAGGTTCTTCTCGAGCAGCTCGACGATCTTGAGGCAGGCGGCGAGCGAGCCGGAGAGCGCCTCGGGCCGGATGAACGACAGGTCGTCGGCCGAGGTGTGGTACTGCGGGTAGCGACCCCAGGGGGTGCGCGAGAGCAGGCCCACGGCGAGGTCGAACCCCGGCGAGCAGTACTGGCGCTCGTCGTAGCCGAACGGCACGAACTCCTCGAGGACGAACGGCTCGCCGATGTCGCGCAGCGCCACCCCGACCGCGCGATCGAGCTCGGTCGTGCCGCGCCGGCTGCGCTTGAAATGGAACGAGCCCGGGTCGCCGAGGTTGGCGAGCACGAGGCCGTGCCGAACGCGACCGACCGCCGCTTCGTTGCGTGCCAGCCAGGTGATCGAACCGATGGTGCCGGGAATCCAGAGGAAACGGTAGCCGAGTCGTCGCTCGCGTCTCGCCAGCTCGCGGGCCAGAAACGTCGAGACGGCGATGCCGGAGAGGTTGTCGTTGGCGAGCGACGGATGGCAGACATGGCAGGAGACGAGGACCTCGTCGTCGCTCGAACCGGGAAGGAAGAGCTCGCCGTAGCTGAGCGACCCGCTCTCCAGGGTGGCGTCGATCTCGACGTCGTAGTCGCCCTCCGGGAGCGCCTCGACGACCCGGTGGGGCAGGCAGAACCCCCAGGTTTCGCGGTAGTAGCTGGTCCGGTAGGGGATCCAGTCCGGCCGGTCGGGCAGCGAATGGAGCCGGGGGCGCAGCTCGGCGAGCGGAAGTCGCGTGCGCACCGGGGTGCTGTAGCCGACGACCTGGAGGTTCCGCTCGTCGCTGTCGGCGACGACGGTGCCGTCCGGGCCGCGGAGCACGGCGCGGCGCAGGTTCCACTCCTGCGGCACGGTCCAGTCGAACACCTGGGTGCCGCTCGGGACCTCGTGGAACGACAGCGGGACGAGCTCGCGCAGGGCGAGCAGGGTGGCCCGCACCCCGTCTCCGGTGAGGCTGCGTGGGATCGGGAAGAGCCGCGCGGCGAAATCGTGCATCGCCTGGCCGGCGCCGGCCGGGTCGAGCGTCGAAAGCGAAGGATGGGCGCTCACCCGGTCAGTCTACCGCGCTCCTCCGCGGTGTCTTGACATCAACTACCGAAGTAGTACTATCGCGGTCGTAGAGGAGGCTGCCGATGAAAGAACCGATGACGCTGGGAGACCTGCAACTCGCGATCATGCGCGTCCTCTGGTCGCGCGGCGCGGTGAGTGTCGCCGACGTGCACGAAGCGCTGCTCGACGAGCGCGGTCTCGCCCCGACGACGATCGCCACGATGCTGGTCAAGCTCGAGAAGAAGGGTGCCGTAACCCACCGGGTGGACGGCCGTAAGTTCCTGTACGAGGCGACCGTCAGCGAAGGCGAGGTGCGGCGGTCGATGGTCGACGAGCTGACGCAGCGCCTCTTCGACGGTCAGGCGGCGGCGCTGGTGAGCCACCTGCTCGAAGAGCGGAAGATCTCGGCCGGAGAGGTCGAGGAGTTGCGTCGCATGCTCGCCGCGCGCGGCAACGAGGAGGACGAGCGATGAACCTGCCACACGAATTGGCCGTACTCTGGCCCGCCGGCGTCCACGGGCTCCGCGTGGCGGGTGCCTGGTGCCTGACCTACCTGGTCCACAGCACCCTCTTGCTCACCCTGGCGTGGGGCCTGTCGCGTTTCGTCGCCGGCCGGGCGCCTCGGGCCGAAGAGGCGATCTGGCGTCTCGCCCTCTTCGCCGGGTTCTTTACCGCGAGCCTGCAACTCGGTTGGCCGGCTCTCCGCCAGGAGGCCGCAAGTCTGTGGCGGCCGGCTCCGGCACCGGTGTCGGCGATCGTCCTCGACCTCGCTCCGCCCTCCGCCGCGGTCGCAGCGGTGGAGCCGTCGCGGATGCTTCCCCTCGAGCTTGCCGCGGGCGCAGCCGCCGTCTGGGTCGGCCTGGCCCTCGTCGGCAGCGGCTTCTTGCTGCTCGCCGCTTCGGCGCTCCGCCGTCGCCTGCGCGGTCGCCGCGAAGTGGCGGACCGGGAGGCACGGCAGCAGCTCGACGAGCTCTTGAGCGCGGCGGGCGAGCGCCCGGTGCGTCTCACCGAGACCCCGTCGCTCGGCGTGCCGATCGCCCTCGGGGTGATGCGCCGCGAGATCTGTCTGCCCCGCCGGGTCCTGTCGTCGCTCGGCGAACGCGAGCGCCGCGCGCTGCTCGCCCACGAGCTCGCCCATCACGCACGCCGCGATCCGGCCTGGCTCCTGTTGGCGCGACTCGCCGAGACCGTCGGCAGTCTTCAGCCGTTCAACCGCTTCGCTCGCCGTCGGCTGGTCGAGCTTTCGGAGTGGCTCGCCGACGCACGGGCGGTGCGCTGGACCGGGGATCCCGAGGGGCTGGCCCGTTGCCTCGCCGAAGTGGCGTCGTGGGGGCTGCCGGTGGAACAGGCGCGTCTGGCACCGGGATTCGCCAGCGAGTCGCGGAGGTTGGTCGGGAGGGTTCGCCGGCTCCTCGACCGTGGCGTCGGCGAGGTGCGGGAGATCCCGCTCCGTTGGGTTCGCCTGGGCAGCGGCCTCGCGGCGGTGGCGCTCGTCGCCTTCGCTCCCGGCCTGGCTCCGGGGAGCTTTGCCGAGGACAGCGCGGTCGTCGATCCGGTCGAGCAGGTCGGCGCCGCGCGACCGGCGCCGGTTGCCGCGCCGGCCCCGGTTGCCGCCCCGGCGCCGGTCGTCACGCCCGAGTCGGCGGACGAGAGCACTCCCGAGCCCTCCGACCGCGAGGAATCGTGGAAGGTCGACGGTCGCCACTGGAGCGAGCTGACGCCCGAAGAGCGTGAAGCCGTCCGGCGCGAGCTGCGACAGGCTCGCAAGGCGGTGCGGGACGCCGCCCGCGAGGCCCGCCGGGCCATGGAGAAGGTCCGCCGCGAGATGCCGTCGAGCGAGGAGCTCGCACGGCAGATCGCCGAGGCGCAGCGGGCAACCGCCGAGGGCATGCACGCCGCGAGCGCGGCGATGGCGGCTGTGCCGAGCGCGGCCGAGCTGATCCGAATCGAGGACGCGGCGCGGCAGGAGGTCGGTCGGGAGCTCGAGCGGCTCCAGCAGGAGTTGCGGCAGGGAAACGACGAGCGCCGGCGCGAGATCGAACGGGCGATGGACGAGCTCCACCGCGAGCTGGCCTCGCCCGAAGCGCTCGCCCGCTTGCACGCCGAAGCGGCGTTGGCGGCCGACAAGGCGACGCGAGGGCTCAGCGCCGAGCGTCGCCTCGAGGTCGAGCGCCTGAGCCGGGAGATGAGTCGACTCCAGGCCGAGATCGCGCCGCAACTGCGGGAGCTCGAACGTCTCGGCGAGCAGATCGGACGCGAGATGGCGTCGGCGTTCGCGGACGGGGGAGAAGCCGCGACGTCCGAAGACGCCGAAGAGCTCGAGGCACCCGAGGCGCGCGAGGATGGGGAGGCGCCGACTCCGCCGCCGGCGATCGCGCCTCCGCCGCCTCCCGCGGTGCCGTCGCCGGTCACCCCGCCGCCCCGTGTCTCGCGCGCACCACGCGCTGCCCGGGCGACGCCGGCGCTCCCGAGCCTGGCGCCGTTGCCGGCAGGTGCCGCGACGCCGGCGCCTGCGCCCCGATAGTCCGTTCCACCGCTTCGCCGCTCCGCCGTCGAACCGGCGGAGCGGTGCCGCGGTCGTCCCGGCGCCCGGGTCCCGGGCGGTGGAACGCGCGGACGGTCGAGCTAGGAGAAATCCGGGTAGGTGCGGTCGCGGTCCGAGACGACCTCGACCGCTTCCGGCCAGAGGATGCCGAACGCCGGGTCGTCGAAACGCACGCCGCGCCCCGCGGCGGGATCGAAGAACTCCGTCATCTGGTACTGCACCTCGCAGCCCTCGTCGAGGGTGAGGAAGCCGTGGGCGACGCCGGGAGGCAGGTAGAGAGCGAGCCGGTTCTCGGCCGAAAGCTCGAGGCTCAGATGGCGGCGGAAGGCGGGCGAGTCGCGCCGCAGGTCGAGCGCGACGTCGTGGATCCGGCCTTGGGTGCAGCGGACGAGCTTCCCCTCGCCGGATCCGGCCTCCTGGAAGTGCATCCCCCGCAGCGTGCCGCGCCGCGGATTGAACGACAGGCTCGCCTGGACGAAGCGCTCGGGGAGACCGTGAGCCGCGAACTCGCGGGCGCAGAAGGTGCGGGCAAAGAAGCCGCGTGCGTCGGCGAGGCGCTCGGGCTCGACCACGACGACCCCGGGCAGGGCGGTGGGGCGGAATCTCAAAAGACCTCGACCTCGGGGACGGCGACGACGAATCGTCCGCCCCACGCGCGAACGCCGGCCATCTGCTCGGCGATCTCGTCGCGCAGATTCCACGGCAGGACGAGCACGTAGTCAGGGCGCGTGGCGAAGATGCGCTCGGGGGCGTGGATCGGAATCCGCGTGCCGGGGAGGAATCGCCCCTGCTTGTGCGGGCTGCGGTCGACGGTGTAGTCGAGGAAGTCGGTGCGCACGCCGCAGAAATTGAGCAGCGTGTTGCCCTTCGCCGGAGCGCCGTAGCCGACGACGCTGCGCCCCTCGCGCTTGGCGGCGATGAGGAACTCGAGCAGTCCGCGCTTGGTCTCCCGCACCTTCTCGGCGAAGGTGCGGTAGTAGTCGTTCGCCTCGACGCCGAGCTCCCGTTCGCGCGCCGCGAGCGCGGCCACCCGCGGAGAGACCGGATGAGGTCCGCCGGCGTGCTGGGCATAGATCCGCAGCGAGCCGCCGTGGGTGGGGAGCTCCTCGACATCGAAGAGCGAGAGCCCTTGTCGCGCGAACACCCGCTCCACGGCGACGAGCGAGAAGTAGGAGAAGTGCTCGTGGTAGATGGTGTCGAACTGGTTGCCCTCGACCAGTCGTACGAGATGGGGAAACTCCATGGTGATCGCCCCGCCAGGGGCGAGGAGGATCTTCATCCCGGCGACGAAGTCGTTGAGCGCCGGCGTGTGGGCCAGGACGTTGTTGCCGAGCAGGAGGTCGGCACGCCGGCCGGAGGCGACGAGCTCGCGGGCGAGCTCGCTGCCGAAGAAGCGCACCAGGGACGGGATGCCCAACGCCTCGGCGACCTTGGCGACGTTGGCCGCCGGTTCGATTCCGAGCACCGGCACGCCGCGTTCGACGAACCAGCGCAGCAGGTAGCCGTCGTTGCTGGCGATCTCCACCACCTGGCTCGTGCCGTCGAGAGCGAAACGGTCGACCGCCATCGCGACGTAGGCGCGGGCGTGCGCAAGCCAGCTCTCGGAGAAGGAGGAGAAGTAGGAGTAGTCGGAGAAGATCGCCTCGGGCGTGGCGCACTCCGGGAGCTGGGCGAGCCAGCACTCGGTGCAGACGTAGACGCAGAGCGGCAGGAACGGCTCGGCGGCGGCGAGCGCGGCCGGTTCGAGGTAGGAGTTGGCGAGCGGCGACGAGCCGAGGTCGGCCAACTCGAGGGTGAGCGGTGCGCCGCAACCGCGGCAGAGCGTCGCGCTCATGGCTGTCCCTCGCTCGTGGTCGCCGCATCCGGGCGCCGCCCGGACGCCATGGACGTCGGGCCACCGAGCGGTCGGTTCTGCCGGGAGTTCTGGAACACGGGGGCCTCCAATGGGGGGTGCGCAGGGACGGGGACGGCGGAGGGAGGGGCGCCGCCCGGAACGCTGAAGCGTAGCACAGGCAAGCCTCGTGGCCTGCCGGAGGGCCCGGGGGGCATGCTATGTTGGCGCCCGAGGAGGTGACCCCGCGATGGCCGTCGACCAAGAGCTGCTCGAGATTCTCGTTTGCCCGAAGAGCCGCGCGCCGTTGGCGCTCGTCGATCTGCCGGCCGACGTCTGTCGCGACCTCGCCCAGAAGTACCGCGAGCACTTCCGCGACGAAGAGCCGGTCGTGACCCAGGGGCTCTTCTGCGAGGCGTCGCAGCTGGTCTACCCGATCGTCTCGGACATCCCCATCCTGCTCGAAGAAGACGCGCTGCCGGCGAGTGTCCTCGGCCGCTGAGCAGGAACCCAGAAGCGCCCCGGAGCACGAGGGTGTGGCCGTAGCCGACCGCCGCGCGACGTCGGCATTCTGGCTCTACGCGTCGCATCTGCTCGGCCTCTTCGGTCTGGCGGTGTCGAACGGATTGCTGGCCCTGGCCCTGCTCGCCGCGCCCTGGACGTTGCGCCAACGCTTCGCCGGCTGGCGGCGCGGCACTCCGCTGCTCGCCGCCGCGGCGCTCTACCTGCTCTTCCTGCTCGCCGCGATCGCCGCGTCGAGCGATCCGCTGGCAAGTCTGGCTTCGCTCTCCGAGTTCTTCGCCCTCGCGGCCCTGCCGCTTGCCGTGCTTTCGGTGCGTGGCGAGCGGCAGACGCGTCGCCTGGTCGACCTGATGATCCTCGCGGCCTCGGCCTTCGCCGTGCACGGGCTGGTGCAGTACTTCTTCGGCTACGGCGGCATCGACCTGCGGATCCGCGGCCCGTTCTCGCACTACATGACCTTCTCCGGCGTGCTGCTGGTGGTCGACCTGCTGCTCGTCGCCCAACTGGTGCGGCCGACCGCGCGCCCGGCCGAATCCCATCCGTTCTGGCGGCTGCTGGCTCGACCGCTCTTCCGCTGGTCGGCGCTGGCGCTGATCAACGTCGCCCTGCTCGGCAGCCTCACCCGGAGTGCCTGGGTCGCCGTCGCGGTGGCCTTCACCGGTCTGGCGCTCGCCCGTGCGCCGCGCCTGCTCGCCGCCTATCTGCCGGTCGCCGCGTTGCTGCTGCTGCTCGCGCCGGTGCCCTGGGTCGCGCGGGCGCTGTCGATCGTCGACCTAGACGACACGTCGAACTACGACCGCCTGTGCATGGCTGCCGCGGGCGCCCAGATGATCGCCGAGCAACCGCTGCTCGGCATCGGCCCGGACCAGGTGAAGATCCGCTATCCGCTCTATCGCCATCCGACCGCGCCGCGCTTTCGCGTTCCGCACCTGCACGACACCTTCCTGCAGGTGGCGGCCGAGCGCGGGCTGCTCTCGCTCGTCGCCCTGCTCGCCCTGCTCGCCGTGCCGATGCTCGCCGCCTGGCGTGGATTGCGCCGCGCCGAGCGCGCCGGCAGCGGACCGGCGGACCTTCACCTCGGCGTCATGGCGGCGGTCCTGGGGTTTGCGGTGGCCGGCCTCTTCGAGCACAACTGGGGAGACGTCGAGGTGCAGCGGATGCTGCTCGCCGTGATGGCGATGCCCTTCTGCCTGCGCGAGGACGGGAGCGATGAGCCGGCCTGAAGCGTTCCTCGCCTACCTCGGCGACGTCCTGCCGCGGATCGACGCCGAGCTCGACCGCCTGCTCCCCGCCGTCGAGCGGGCTCCTCGCCGACTCCACGAAGCGATGCGCTACTGCACCTTCGCCGGCGGCAAGCGTCTGCGGCCGGCGCTCACCCTGCTCGCCGCCGAGGCGTGCGGGGCCGGGCGGGAGGTGGCGCTCGCCCCTGGCGCGGCGATCGAGATGATCCACACCTACAGCCTGGTGCACGACGATCTGCCCGCGCTCGACGACGACGACCTGCGCCGCGGCCGGGCGACGGTGCATCGCCGCTACGACGAGGCGACCGCGGTGCTCGCCGGGGATGCCTTGCTCACGCTCGGTCTGACGACCCTCGCCGCCGAGCCGGCCGACGCTCCGGCGGAGCGGCGACGCGCCGCTGTCGCGCTCGTCGGCGAAGCGATCGGCACCGCGGGGATGATCGGCGGCCAGATGGAAGACGTCGAGGCGGAGGCCGCGTGGCCTGCCGACCCCGAGGCGGCGCTCGAACGGATCCATCGCGGCAAGACGGCCGCGCTGCTCGCCGCGAGCCTCGAGCTCGGGGCGCTGCACGCCGGAGCGGACGCGGAAACCCGAGCGCGCTTCCGCGATTTCGGGTTCACGCTCGGACTGATGTTCCAGATCGCCGATGATATTCTGGACGTCGTGGGCACCGCCGGAGCGCTCGGCAAGACCGCGGGCAAGGATGCTCGTGCGCACAAGCTGACCTATCCGGCCCTCTACGACCTGCCGCGTAGCCGGCAGGAGCTCGAACGGCTGCGCGGCGCGGCGACGGCCCGCACGACCGGACTGCCCGGGCGGCACGACCTATTCCGGTCGCTCGCCGACTTCCTCGCCGCACGAGACCACTGACATGAGCCTGCTCGACCAAGTCCATCTTCCTGCCGACCTGCGCAAGCTCGAGCGCGGGCAGCTCGACGCGTTGGCCGACGAGCTGCGCGAGGAGATCGTGCGTTGCGTCTCCCAGACCGGCGGCCATTTTTCCTCGAACCTCGGTTCGGTGGAGCTGGCGGTCGCGCTCCACTACGCATTCGACACGCCGCGGGATCTGCTGGTGTGGGACGTCGGCCATCAGACCTACCCGCACAAGATCCTCACCGGCCGCCGCGACCGGATGAATACGATGCGGCAGTATGGCGGGCTCTCCGGTTTCTGCCTGCGCAACGAGAGCGAGTACGACGTGGTGGCCGCCGGGCACGCCTCGACGTCGATCTCCGCCGCCCTGGGACTCGCCCTCGCCCGGGACCAGCGCGGGGAGAAGCACCACGTGGTCGCGGTGATCGGCGACGGCTCGATGACCGCCGGCATGGCCTTCGAGGCGATGAACCAGGCCGGGCACCTCGGCACGCGGATGATCGTCGTGCTGAACGACAACTCGATGTCGATCAGCCCGAGCGTCGGCGCCTTGACGCACTATCTCAAGGAGCTGATGGCCGGCCGGCACTACACCAAGCTCAAGGACGACGTGAAGAAGCTGCTGCATCGCGTTCCCGGCGTCGGCGATCAGATGATCGAAGTCGCCAAGGGTCTCGAGGAGGGGGTGCGGCACGTCTTCACGCCGGGCACGCTCTTCGAGGAGCTCGGCTTCCGCTTCGTCGGCCCCGTCGACGGTCACTCGGTCGGCGATCTGCTCGACGTGCTCGAGCGCGCCAAGCAGATCGACGGTCCGGTTCTGGTGCACGCCATCACCACGAAGGGCAAGGGGTACAAGTACGCCGAGGACGAGCCGGTCGAATACCACGGCCCGTCGGCCTTCGACCCGGTCAAGGGGATCCAGAAGGGCAAGGGGGGTGGCGCGCCGAGCTACACGGCGGTCTTCGGCAAGGCGCTCCTCGCCCTGGCCGAGCGCGACCCGCGGGTCGTGGCGATCACCGCCTCGATGCCCGACGGCACCGGGCTCGTTCCGTTCTCCGAGCGCTTCCCGACGCGGTTCCTCAACACCGGGATCGCCGAGCAGCACAGCGTGACGCTCGCCGGCGGCCTGGCCCTCGGCGGCGTCAAGCCGGTGGTGGCGATCTACTCGACCTTCCTGCAGCGCGGCTTCGACCAGATCTTCCACGACGTCTGCCTGATGGACCTGCCGGTGGTCTTCGCCATGGACCGCGGCGGCATCGCCGGCAACGACGGTTGGACGCACCACGGTCTGTTCGACTACGCCTTCTTTCGCATCTTCCCCAACGCGATCGTCATGGCGCCGAAGGACGAGAACGAGCTGCAGCACATGCTCGCCACCGCCCTCGAGCAGGAGCACCCGGCGGCGCTGCGCTACCCGCGCGGCAACGGCATCGGTGTCCCGCTCGACGAGGTCTTCCGGGCGGTCCCGGTGGGCAAGGCCGAGGTGCTGCGGCGCGGGCGGGACGGCTTCGTCTGGGCCATCGGCTCGACCGTCTACCCGACCCTCGAGGCCGCCGAGCGCTTGGCGAAGGAGGGCGTCGACCTGACGGTGGTCAACGCGCGCTTCGTCAAGCCACTCGATCGCGAGCTGCTCGCCAGCCAGCTCGCGGGCGGCGGCCGGATCGCCACGGTCGAGGAGCACGCGGTCAGCGGAGGGTTCGGCTCGGCCGTGGTCGAGGCGATCTCCGAGCTCGAGCTCGCCGGCGTTTCGACGATGCTTCACGGCGTGCCGGATCGCTTCGTTCCGCACGGCTCGCAGGAGGTCTTGCGCAAGGTCCTCGGCCTGGATGCCGAAGGGATCTACTTCCGCCTCCGCCGCTTCTTCGCCGCCGGAGCGCCGCGCGCTGCCGTCCCGGCCGAGCAGGCTACCGCGACGCCCTCCGCCGAGGCGCTCCCCGGTGCGGCTCGATCAACTGCTGGTTGAGCGCGGGCTCTTCGCGAGCCGCGAACAGGCGCGCCGCGCCGTCATGGCCGGCGCGGTGGAGGTCGACGGGCGTCGGCTCGACAAGCCGGGTACCGCCGTCGGCCCGCATGTCGGGCTCGCGGTGCGCGAGCGCGAGCCGTTCGTCTCGCGGGCCGGGCGCAAGCTCTCCGGCGCCCTCGATCACTTCGCCATCGATCCGGCCGGTCGCGTCTGCCTCGACGTCGGCGCCTCGACCGGCGGCTTCACCGACTGTCTCCTGCAGCGCGGAGCGCTGCGCGTCTACGCCCTCGACGTCGGCTTCGGCCTGATCGACGCGCGGCTGCGCGCCGATCCGCGTGTGGTCGTCATCGAGCGGGTCAACGCCCGTCATCTCGCTCCCGATGCCCTGCCCGAGCCGGCCGGGCTGGCGACGGTCGACGTCTCGTTCATCTCGCTGCTCAAGGTCGTCCCCGCGTTGCTCGCCCATCTCGCCCCGGGCGGTGACCTCCTGCCGCTCGTCAAGCCGCAGTTCGAGGTCGGGCGCGCCGCGGTCGGCAAGGGCGGCATCGTGCGCGACGAAGCGACTCGGCTCGCGGTGATCGAGCAGCGCGCCGCCGAGCTTGCCGCGCTCGGGCTCGACCTCGTCGGCCGCTGCGACTCGGCTCTGCCGGGAGCCGACGGCAACCGCGAGGCCTTTCTCTGGCTGAGGAAACCGCGATGAGCGACATGCGCGAGCTGACCCGCATCGGTGTGGTGGCCAAGCGGTCGAGCCGCGAGGCACTGCTGACCGCCCGCGAGCTGGTCGAATGGCTCGAGCGGCGTGGCTGCAAGGTGCTGGTGGAGCCGGCCACGGCGGCTGCGCAGCCCAGCCTGGCCGCGCTCTCGCATCCGCTCCCCGAGGCGGGCTGCGAGCTGGTGGTGGTGCTGGGGGGCGACGGCACGCTGCTCTCCGTGGCCCGCACCCTCGGTGGTGACGCGCCGATCCTCGGGGTCAATCTCGGCCGGCTCGGATTCCTCACCGAGATCACCCGCCACGAGCTCTATCCGAGCCTGGTCGACGTGCTCGCCGGCCGCTTTCGGATCGAGGAGCGATCGCTCGCCGACGTGGAGCTGGTGCGTGCCAGCGGAGAGGTTCAGCTCTATCGGGCGCTCAACGACGCGGTGCTCGCCAAGCGGGCGGAAGCGCGCATCATCGAGCTCGACCTCGCGGTCGACGGCTGCGCGGTGACCCGTTACCGGGCCGACGGTCTGATCCTGTCGACGCCCACCGGCTCGACCGCCTACAGCCTCTCGGCGGGTGGTCCGATCCTCGATCCGCAGCTTCCGGTCACCGTCATCTCGCCGATCTGTCCGCACACCCTCTCGCTCCGCCCGATCGTCGTGCCCGATCGCTCGGAGATCGAGGTCGCGCTGGTGACCCCGCGCGAGCAGGTCTACCTGACGGTTGACGGACAGGAGGGCGGCGATCTGGTGCACGGCGACCGCGTCCGCTTCCGTCGCTCTTCGACCGCCGCGCGACTCGTCCGGACGACGTCGCGCGCCTTCTTCGACACGTTGCGCGCCAAGCTCCACTGGGGAGAGTAGATGGCGACGAGCGGCGGAGCCCCGGGCGTTCCCGGTCGCCTGCGGCGTTGGCTCGTTCGGCCGCTCGGTTGGTCGCTGGCCCTCCTGGCGCTTGGCGTCGGCCTCTTCTCCTGGTCGCTGCGCAGCGGCTGGCTGGCGGAACGCTCGCGCGTGCTGGTCGAGGCGCGGCTCGGCGAGCTGCTCGGCCGGCGCGTGCGTTGCGAGCGCCTGGCGCTGTCGGCTGTGCCGCTCTCGCTCGAGGCGTGGGGGGTGACCGTCGCCGGCCCTCGCCCGGACGATCCGGCGCTCGCGGAGATCGCCCACCTCTCGCTGGTCGCCGACCTCGAAGGGCTGAGCCGTCCGCGACTGACGCTGCACGAGGTGCTGCTCGAGCGCCCGGTCTTCCGGCTCCAGCTCCTTGCCGACGATTCCGACAACCTGCCGCGCCTCGGCAGGAGCGGGACGGGAGCGGGACGGTTGCGTCTGCGGCTCGCCGGACTCGAGATCCGCGACGGCCTCTTCGATCTCGGCGACGAGCGGGTGCCGCTGTCGGTCGTTGCCCGCGGCATCGAGGCCGATCTGGTGGGCTCGGGGGACACGCTGCTCGGCGGCGTGCACGTGGCGAGCGCCGCGGTGGAGCTCCCCGGAGCGAAGTCGTACGCCGCGACGGTGACGGCGCAGGTCGCGCTCGCCGCGAACGGTCTCGAGATGCACTCGGTGGAGGTCTCCGGTCCCGACCTGGTCGCGCATCTCGACGGCGACGTGCGATGGGGCCGCGGCACGCGGGTGCGGCTCGACGGTCGCGTCGAGACCAGCGACCGGCTGGCACGCGACCTCGGCCTTCTCGACGCCGAGCTCGCCGGGCAGGTGAAGGCCGATGCCCACTTCCTCTGGCAGCCCGATCGTCCGTGGCAGGTCACGGGCACCTTCGAGGTGCCGACGTTCGACTTCTGGAACCTGGGAATCCACCAGGTGACCGGAAGGCTCGCGTTGGACGGTGCGCACCTGCTCCTCGACGGGGTCTCGGCTCAGGCGCTCGACGGCTCGGTGGACGGAAGCGTGCGCTTCGATTTCGCTGCCCGGCCGATCACCCTCGGTCTCGACCTCCAAGTGGCGGCGGCTTCGGTCGAGCGCCTGCTGGCGAGCCGGGAGATCGTTCTCGGCGCTCCGCTCGACGCGGTGCTGACCGGCACACTGCGGCTCAGCGTGCCGCTCGGTGACGGCGGCGAGACGACCGGTGCGCTGGATCTCGAGGCGATCCCGGCGGGGCGGCCCGACGCCGTGGCGCTCTCCGGACCGGTTCGCTTCGACTTCGGCGGAGGTCGCCTGACCAGCCGGGAGCTCACGCTCGTCGGCGAAGTCGCGTCGGTCGACGCGCGCGGAAGCTACGAGCTGGCGGCCGAGAGCGGCGACTTCGACTTCAGCGTGACGACCGATCGGCTCGCGGCGCTCGTCCGCCTCCTGCCGGTCGCTGTCGATCCGGCCGATCTTCCTCTCTGGTATCCGACAGGAGGCGCTGGCCGGGTCACCGGGCGGCTCGAGCTGCGCCCTCACGCGGTGGCGAGCCGCTTCGCTCTCGAGCTCGAGCACGCCGTCTCCCGCGGGCTCGCGGCCGAGCGGGTCGACGGCGAGATGGGGGTCGACGCCAACGGACTTTCGGGGATTCGTCTCACCGCCCACCAGGGCGCGACCTCGGTCACCCTGGGAGGGGATCTGCCGTTTGCCGAGACGCAGCCGCTCGCGCTCCATGTCGCTCTCGCCGACTGGCCCGCGGCGTCCTTGATGCCGTGGCTGCCGATGTCGCTTCCCCTAGCCGGCCCCGTGCGCGGCGACGTCGAGCTCGCCGGGACGCTGGCGGCCCTCGCCGGGCGTGCTCGCCTCACCGTCACTCCCGCGACCGCGTACGGTGTCGACCTCGATTCGCTCGAGGCGGCGCTGCGCTTCGATCCCGCCGGGGTTCAGGTCGAGCGACTCGCGGCGCGCCTTCCGGCGGGCCAGATCGCCGCCTCCGGTCGCTACGGACTCCCCGAGGAGAGCCTCGACTTCCAGTTCTCCGCCCCGGGGCTCGACTTGGCGGCAGCGCCGTTTTCCGCGCTGCTCCCGGCGCCGTTGAGCGGTGTCGGCGAGCTCGGTGGGACGCTGCGCGGTCGCTTTGCCGCTCCCGATCTCGCGCTGACCTGGCGTACCGCGGGCGTCCAGGTCGGGCAGACGTCCCTGCCCGACGCAAGCCTCAGCCTGCGCTGGAACGACGGCGCCGCCCGGGCGGAGGGGTCGCTGTTCGGTCTCGTCGAGGTGACCGGCGGCGGACCGTTCGGCAAGGGCTCGTCGCGTCTCGACCTGCAACTCGTGGCGCAGGACCTGCCGCGCCTGGCGCTCCTCGCCGGCCTGCCGGAGGACCTCGGCGTGACGGGGAGCCTCCGCGGCTCGCTGCACGTCGAGGGCGATCCCTTCGGCGACGCGCCGCTGCGCGCCCGGCTCAGCCTGCCGGCGGTGGAGCTCGATTACGCGGACTATCGGCTCTCCGCGCTCCAGCCGGTGACGCTCGACATCGCCGGTGGGCGCGTCGACCTCCGCTCGCTCTACCTCGGGGAGCGCGGCAGCGGCGGGGAGATCGTGCTGTCCGGCCTCGTCGACCTCGCGCGGGAGCGGCAGCTCGACCTGCGACTCCAGGCCAGCGTGCCGGCGGCACTTCTCGGTCGCTATCTGCCGGCGCTGACGCTTTCCGGAGAGATCGACATGCTCGCCGCCGTTCGCGGCACGATCGACCGGCCGCGCTTCAACGGACAGGCCGAGCTCTCGGACGGCAAGATCCTCCTCGCCGATTTTCCTCACACCTTCGACCAGGTGCGCGCCTCGGTTCTCTTCTACCCCGACCGGGCGGTCCTCGACACCTTCACCGCCGAGCTCGGCGGGGGGCGCCTGCGGGCGGGTGGCACGGTGGTCTGGGAGCGGACGGACGGAGGTGACGGGCCGGACTATCGGTTCCAGGTCGCCGCCGAGAAGGTCAGCCTGCGCTATCCGGCCGGTTGGCTGCTGCGCGGCGATGCCGACCTGACGCTGCAGTCGCTCGACGAAGGGCGAGTGCTGCGCGGCACCGTCCGGCTCGACCGTGCCTACTTCCTGCAGGATCTGCCGGCGAACGTCGGTCAGGTCCTCGGGCGGATTCTCGAACGGCAGCGGCTCTCCGCAGGCACGACCGACGACCTCCTGGCGGGGACCTCGCTGGCGCTCACCTTGCAGGCGCCGCAGGCGCTGCGGGTGCGCAACAACCTCGCCGACCTGCGTGGGAGCGCCGACCTGTCGCTGCGCGGCACGCTCGCGCAGCCGGCGCTCTTCGGCCGCGTCGAAGCGGAGCGCGGCGGAAAGCTCGTCTATTCGGGCACCGACTACTCGGTCGAACGGGCGCGGCTGACCTTCTCGAATCCGCTGCGCATCGAGCCGGTGGTCGATCTCGAGGCCCGTGCCAAGGTCGAGGAGTACGAGGTGACGATGTCGCTCTCCGGGACCTTCGACCGCCTGTCGGCCTCGTTCACCTCCGACCCGCCGCTGCCGAGCCTCGACGTGCTCGGTCTGCTCGCCGTCGGCCAGCCGGTGTCGAGCGAGGGCGCGGCTCCGCTGCCGGTGGCGACCGGGACGACGGACGGGGCGGGCAGTCTGCAGGCCGAGGCCCTGCTGTACAGCCAGGCCGCGTCGCTGATCTCGTCGCGGGTCGAAGGGCTCTTCGGGCTCGACAAGCTGCGCATCGACCCGCTGACCACCAGCCGGGACGTCGTCTCGTCGGCCCGCATTACCGTCGGCAAGCGACTCTCGCGCCGGCTCTACGTCACCTACACCCTCGACCCGTCGACGACCGAGCAGCAGCAGGTGCAGGTCGAGTGGCAGGTGAGCGATCAACTCCTCGTCGTGCTGACGCAGAACGGCAGCGAGACCTATGCCGCCGACCTGCGCTGGGAGAAGAGGTTCTAGGGTGCGCCGATCCGACCGGTGGCGGCTCGCGCTCTGGGCCCTCGGGGCCTCATTCGTCGTGGCCGCCGGAGCGGCGGCGGCGGTCGAGCCGGCGAAGCACGAGCCCTCCGCCGCGGTCGGGCGCCGGATCGTCGCGGTCGAGTTGCGCGGCGACGGTCCGATCGCTGCTCCGGAGGGCCTGCATGCCGTCCTCGGGATCGGCGAGGGCGAGCCGTTCGACCCGGCTCAGGTCGAGGCGGCCCTGCGCGCCCTGGCGGCGACCGGCCTGGCGGAAAGCGCCGAGGCCTGGACGCAGGAGCGCGCCGACGGGCTGGCGCTGGTCTTCGTCGTGCGTACGGCGGTGCAGGTCCGCGAGGTCCGAGTCGAAGGCGAGCTCGGTCTCGATAGTGCGCGGCTGCTCGCCGTGCTGCCGCAGAAGGGTGGGCAGCCGCTCGTCGAGGATCGCATCCTGCGCGGCAGCTACCGCCTCTCTGAGCTCTATCGCTCCGAAGGGTACTTTCGCTCCTCCGTTCGCCTCGGGGTCGACTTCGAAGCCGGTCGCCGATCGGCCGTGCTGACCTACCGGCTCGCGGCCGGGCCACGGGCCCGGGTGGGCGAGATCCAGCTCGACGGCGAGCTCGGCAAGCTCGATCGCTCCGAGCTCTTCAAGGCGCTGCGGCTGAAGGCCGGGGACGGCTATCGCGAATCGGTCGTCCGCGAGCTGCCCGAGCGCCTGCAGCGCCGGCTCTTCGAGCGGGGCTTCCGACTGGCCGTCGTCGAGGCGCCGACGGAACAGGTTTCGGACGACGGCCGGCGTGTCGACCTGACGCTGCGGGTCACGCTCGGGCCGCTTCTCGAGGTCGTGGTGCGCGGCGCCGACCAGCGTCAGCTCGAGCGGCGCAAGCTGCTGCCGTTCCTCGGCTCCTTCGGCTACGACGAGGCCCTGGTGCTGCAGGCGCTCAACCTGATCAAGCGCGATTACCAGTCGCGCGGGCACTACCGGGTCAAGGTCGAACGCACCGAAGAGCGTACGCCGGAGCGCATCCGGTTGCGCCTCGAGGTCGAGCCCGGACCGCTCTACGAAATCGCCAATGTCCGTTTCGAAGGCAACGCCTCGGTGTCGAGCGAGGAGCTCGCCCGCCGGATGACCACCGGCCCGCGCCGCAAGCTCCGTCCGCGCAGCGGTCGGCTGGTCGACGAGGTGCTCGCCGAGGACCTTTCGAATCTGCGTTCGACCTATGCCCTGGCCGGCTATGCGCAGTCGCGCATCGGCACGCCGCGAGTCGACGAGCGCGGTGGCGTGCTCGACCTGACGATCCCGATCGTCGAGGGGCCGCGGCGCACCGTCGAGTCGCTGGCTCTCTCCGGTGTCGAGAGCCTCGATCCCGCCGAGCTCACGAAGCCGATGCCGCTGGTCGTCGGCGGGCCGTACCACCGCATCCTGCTCGACCAGGCCCTCGAGCAACTCCGTTCGCGGTACGAGGCCGAGGGCTTCGCCCAGGCCCTGGTCTCGTCGGACGTGGCCTGGGACGAACATGGCGAACGGGCCCGAGTCGGCATCTCGGTCCTGGAGGGGCGGCGCACGATCATCGACCGCGTCGCCGTGCGCGGCAACCGGCGGACGCGGCAGGCGGTGATCCGCCGCCTGATCGACCTGCCCGAAGGGGCTCCGGCGAGCCCTGCCCGCCTGCTCGGCGCCGAGCGCGATCTCTACCGCCTCGGCCTCTTTTCGCGCGTCGACGTGCGGCTCGCTCCCGGACCGGAGGACGAAGAGCGCCGCGGCGTGGTGGTCGAGGTGGAGGAGGGCAAGACGCGACGATTGAGCCTCGGTGCCGGTTACGACTCCGACGGCGGCACCCGCGGGCTGCTCACCCTCGGCGAGTCCAATCTCGGCGGACTCGCCGGCAATCTCCAGCTCGACCTGCTGTCGAGCCAGCGCGACTCGCGCTTCCGCCTCGTCTACTCCGAGCCGAGGATCTTCGGTTGGCCGCTGAACGCGACGGCGACGACCTACTGGGAGCGGCAGCAGCGGGACGCCTACGATCTGCGCCGCTGGGGGACGCAGGTCGGCCTGAACCGGGAGAAGGGGCCGTGGCGGCTGCGGCTCGTCTACGACTACCACATCGTCGAGCTGCCGCGCGTCGACGACTTCCTTGCCGTGCCGATCGGCAGTCGCAGCGCGCGGGTCTCGAGCCTCACGCCGGTCGTCGGCATCGAGAAGCGGGACGATCCTCTCGATCCGCATCGCGGCTGGAACGGCCTGCTCCAGGTCCAGTACGCCTCGCCGCTCCTCTCGGCCGACGCGCACTTCGTCAAGCTCTTCTTCCAGGGCTCGTTCAACCTCGACCTCGGTTCGCTCGGGACGCTCGCGACCGGCCTTCGCACCGGACTGCTCGAGCCGATCGGCGTCGCGCTGCCGGACGACTCGGCGGTGGCGGGCAACGTGCCGATCGACGAGCGGTTCTTCGCCGGCGGTCGCACGACCCACCGCGCCTTCGGCCAGGACCTGCTCGGGGTCGACGGAGAGACGGTGATCTCCGGCAATCCCGTGGGCGGCAACGGGCTCCTGCTGGTCAACCTCGACTGGCGCTTTCCGATCGCCGGCGAATTCGGTGGGACCCTGTTCGTCGACGGCGGCAACGTCTGGCGTGACCGCCGGCAGCTCGACCCGAACGAGCTGCGCTGGGGGGCCGGGTTCGGCGTGCGCTACCGGTCGCCGGTCGGCCCGTTGCGGCTGGAGGTGGGCTGGAAGCTCGACCGCGCACCCGGCGAGCCGGCCTACGTCTGGTTCTTCAGCCTGGGCAACCCGTTCTGACGAAGAAGGCCGGCGCTCGTCGGAGCACCGGCCTTCGCTCGGCCCGCACCAGGCCGTCTTCTACCGAGACCGCGTTCAGTCGCGCCGTCCGCCGAGCAGACCGGCGCGGAGGAGGAAGTAGAGCAGCGTGAGCAGCGTCGAGATCGCCGCGGCCACGTAGGTCATCGCCGCCGCGTTCAACACGCGGTCCATCCCTTCGCGCTCCTGCGGCAGGACGATCCCGCCCGCCACCGCCAGCTTCTTGGCGCGCGCCGAGGCGTCGAACTCGACCGGCAGGGTGACGATCTGGAAGAGCAGCACGGCCGAGAAGAGAACCGCCCCGAAGAGCACCATGTTGGTGGAGGACATGACGAGTCCCGCCATCATCACCAGGTAGCCCACCGTCGAGCCGATGTTGGCGGTCGGCACCAGCGTCGAGCGCAGCCAGAGCGGCTTGTAGGCGGTGGCGTGCTGAATGGCATGGCCGGCCTCGTGGCAGGCGACGCCGACCGCGGCGATCGATGGCACACCGTAGACCTGCTCGGAGAGCGCCAGCGTCTTGGTCACCGGGTTGTAGTGGTCGCTGAGCATCCCCTGGTGGGGGACGATCTTGACGTCGTGGATCCCGGCCCCGTCGAGCATCCGCTGGGCGGCCTGCGCGCCGGTCAGGCCGGTGGCGACACGGACCTTCGAGTACTTGTTGAACGCCGACTTCGTCCGGAAGCTCGCCCAGAGCGAAAGCAGCAGGGCGGGCAGCATGAACATCAGGTAGATCGGGTCGAACATCATGGTCTTTTCGGCCTCCTCGCCGAACGAGAAAACCGCGCGGCCCGCTGGAGAATTCCGCCCGCGGTCGGCGCGGATCCTACCAACGCGACGACGGCAGGCGAACCGCGGCCGGCGGGAGGCCGCGGCAGCTCCTCAGGAGGCGGGCAGCGAGCGGAGCAGCTCGGCGAGCGCCGCCTCGCGTCGCGCCGTCTGGCGCTCGCGCTCGGCGAGCGCCGGCGGGCCGGCGCGCTCGGCGCAGTCCGGCAAGGGGCAGCGCTCGCAGGTCAGGTTCACTTCGCGCCGGGGGACGGCCGGGTCGTCGGCGAAACGCACCGTCGAGCGGAAGGCGTCGTTGATCAGGAAGCCGACCGAGACGGCAGAGTCGGCGCGTTGGGCGAGGGCGAGCGGGCGAGCCGCGGCGACGACGAAGAACTCGACGCCGTCGGAGAGGAAGGCCGCCTTCTGGGCGCGAGCGATCGGCGCGGCGATCGGGTCGCCGGAGCGGCGCCGCGCCGCGAGCTCGCCGAGCAGCCCCAGGACCAGCCAGCGACGGCAGTAGGTCTCCTCGGGGCCGACGCCGTGCGGCACCGGCACGCGCGACAGGTTGAGCGCCTTGGTGAGCGAGAAGCGGTCGCTCCCCTCGTGGTGGCCGAAGCGGAGGAAGTAGATCTCCTTCAGGCCGAAGAAGCGCGGCACGAGCTCGGTGAGCCGGTAGAAGAGCATCTCGGGCGTCGCGCGGTAGCGCTGCATGCCGCGCAGGAGGAACTCCGGGTTCCAACGCTCGGCGCGGAAGATCTCGGCGAGGTCGGCGACCACCCGCTCGCGGTCCATGAGCAGGGCGCCGGCGAAATAGGAGGCCTTGAAGTTGTTCAGCACCTGGTTGAACGACTCGACCTTGAGCCAGGAGGAGGTGCGAGGGCGCTCGCGCAGTCCGAGCTCGAGGTAGCCGAGCTCGCGGGCGAGGATGAAGGCGCGTTGGGCGGGGAGGAGGCGAGGGTTGACGAGCAGCAGCGGCGGCGACGGACGGGCGAGCACCGAACGCAGGCCGGCGAGCTCCGGGTGGCCCGAGAGCGAGGTCTCGTCGACGCGGTAGCCGTGTCGCCGTTGGAGCAACTGCCGCAGGCGCTCGGGGCTCGGAGGCTCGCTCGCGCCCAGCCCTTCGCGGCGGCGGAACGCCGCAGCGGTGTCCTCGAGGTCGGGGAAGTAGTTGGCATGGAGCTGCTGGTAGGAGCGCAGTGCCGCGAAGAGGAAGTGCTCGACCTGCAGGTCGTAGCGCTGGCTGATCTCGATGAACGTGCGGACCAGGGCGCCGGCTCGGGCCGGGTCTTCGCTGACCAGATCGAAAAGGTCTTCGGGTTTGACGCCGAAGAGCTCGAAGGGGAACTCCTGCAGGAAGTTCGATCCGGCGAAGGTCTTGAGCGGCGAGAGATCCTCGTCGACGCGCAGCGAGACCAGGTCGTCGAACGGCACCTCGAGGGCGCGCGACAGGTCGAGGAGCTTCTCCGCCTTGGGGTACTTCTTCCCCTTCTCGATTTCGGAGAGATACGAAACCGCCATCCCGGCCTTCTCGGCGACGTCCTTGAGCGGAAGTCCCTGCTTCAGGCGTAGCGCTCGGAGCTTGAGACCGAGGACGAGACGCAGGTTTTCGGTGGAGACGGTCACGGAAGGTGCTTTCGCTGCTAGCGAAGTGTAGCACCCGCCCGGGCGAAGTGGGGGCGGCGAGCGAACTTTCGCTCGTCAGCGGGGGATCGGGAGAGCCGAGGCGGCTACTTGCCCGGCGCCCAGCGGGCAAAGAAGGCGGCGAGCTTCGCCTCGTCGTACGACTTGCCGGCTTCGAGCTCGCCGGTGTCCTGCGAGTGGAGGAGCGTGCCGTCGGCCTCGAGCACGAAGAGGTGCGGATAGCCGGCCACCTTCGGATAGCGGCCGAGGAACGCCTCGTTCTTCTGCTCCTTGCTGAAGTTCACCTTCACCACGACGAAGTCGTTCGCGAGGGTCTTGCCGAGCTCGGCGTGGCTGGTGAGGAACTCGTCGAGGATGTGACACCAGATGCACCACTCGCCGCCCACCTCGAGCAGGATGCGCTTGTGCTCGCGGCCAGCGCGCTCGACAGCGGCGGCGAGATCCCGCGCGGGGTCTCGGGTCGGGTCGTAGCCGGCGCTCTTGCGGGCCGGCTCGGCGGTCGGGTCGGCGGCGAACGCGATGGCAGTCGGGGTGGTGCCAACCAGGAGGGCGAGAGCGAGGACGGCGATCGTTCGGCGCATCGGCGGGATCTCCACTCGGGACGTGTGGGTTCTCAGTGTCGCGGTCCGCGGCCGGCGCCCAGGGCGCCGCCGCCGGCGCGGGCGGCCGGCGTCGCGCCGCTCGGCTTGCCAGCCGCAGCCGCGGCATCGGTGTTCGGGTTCTTGACCTTGTCGCTCTCCGCGAGACCCGAGATCACCTCGATCTGGATGCCGTCGGAAAGGCCGACCTCGAGGTCGCGTCGTTCGAATTTCTGCGGCGCGGTCTCGACCTCGACGTAGGGCTTCTCGCCCTCGAACTGCAGCAGGCTCTCGTCGAGGGCGACGACGTCGTCGCGACGATCGAGCACGATGTCGGCGTTGGCGCTGTAGTTGGCGCGGATGAACAGGTCGCGCTGCGGCTTGAGCGCGGCGCGGATCTCGAACTGGATGGCCCCGTTTTCCTCGACGCCCTTCGGCGCGATGTGCTCGAGCACCGCCTCGAACTGGCGACCCTCGATGGCGCCGATGGTCAGCAGGAGCTGCATCCCTTGGCGGATCTTGCCGACCTCGGACTCGTCGACCTTCCCTTTGAAGATCATGTCGTCCATGTCGGCGATCGTCGCGATCGTGGTGCCGGCGTTGAAGGTGTTCGCCTCGATCACCGAGCGGCCGACCTCGACCGGTACCTCGAGCACCATGCCGGGCACGGTGGCGCGCACCAGCGTGCTGGTCGTCGCTGCCATGCGCGAGGTGGTGCCGCGCTCGATCAGGTCGAGGTTGTCGCGCGCCGCCTTGGACTCCTCGGTGGCATTGCGCAGGGCGATCTCGAAGACCTGGAACTGGGCTCGCGAGATCGTGCCGTCCTTGGCCAGCCCCTGATTGCGGTCGTAGTCGGCCTGCGCCTGCTCCAGGCCGATCTTGGACCGTTCGACGCGGTTCTGGGCGTTGGCCAGGCTGACCATGTTCGGGACGATGCGGATCCGCGCGACCAAGTCGCCGGCCTTGACGATCTGGCCGGGCTCGACCATGAGCTGGTCGAGGATGCCGGAGACCTGCGGCTTGATCTCGACCTCCTTGCGCGGCACGACCGAGCCGGTGGCGACCGCCTTCTTGATGATCGTGGCGCGGTGCGCGCTCGCCGTCTGGTAGACGACCGGGGCGGTGCGCGACTTGCGGTAGAGGAAGACGCCGGTGCCGACGACGGTGACCAGGAACGCCAGGGCGAGGAGGATGCCGAGGATCTTCTTCATGTCTACTCCGTGCGCAGCGCGACGACCGGCGTGACGGCGATGGCGCGCTGTGCGGGGGCGAGGCCGGCGAGCGTGCCGGCGGCGACGAGGATCGCCACCGCCTGCACGGCGTTGCCGAACGAGACGCCGGGGTTCTGGAACATCTGGGGTCCGCCGCCAGCGGCGGTGGCGGGGACGAACGAGGCGACGAGCTCCATCACGCCGACGCCGGCACAGAGGCCGAGCAATCCGGCGGTCGAGGTGAGGATCACCGCCTCGACGACGATCTGCGCCATGATCCACAGCGGCGTCGCTCCCACCGCACGTCGCAGACCGATCTCCTTGGTCCGTTCGCGCACGATGATGAGCATGATGTTGGAAACGCCGATGGCGCCCGCCGCCAGCGTGCCGACGCCGACCAGCCACATCAGGGCGCCGATGCCGGCGAAGAGCCCCTGGATCTTGCCGAACTGCTCTTCGAGGTTGAAGCCGCCGATCGCCCGCTTGTCGTCCGGGGCGATCTGGTGGCGCGCGCGCAGCAGGGCGAGCACGTCCTCCTGCGCCGCCGAGGCCGCGATGCCCGGCTTCGAGGTCACGGCGAACCACTGGACGCGATTGCGGAAGTTGAACGCCTGCTGGAAGGTGGTGAAGGGGACGTAGATGGTCTGGGCGTCGCGCTCCGCCATGCCGCCGCTCTGTCGCGACTTGAAGACGCCGACGACCTTGAACCAGACGCCGTTGATCTCGATCGCCTCGCCGATCGGGTCTTCCCCCTTGGCGAAGAGCACCTCGAGCGGTCGCGTGCCGATTACCGCCACCTTGCGGGCTTCGCGGATGTCGGTCGGGTTGATGAAACGTCCGCTCTGCAGCGCCTGCGACTGGATGGTGAAGATCTCCGGGTGGTCGCCCATGATCGAGAAGGCGCTCGACTTGGCGCCGCGCACCACCATGTTGCTGCCCCGGTGGCCGCCGAGCTGGGCGCGCGGCGAGACCACGGCGACGCTCGCCACCTCGCGCCGGATCGCCTCGGTGTCCTCGTTGGTGAACTCCACCGAGCGACCGGCCTGCAGCCCCTTGAACGGCTTGCTGGTGCGCATCCCCCAGACGAAGAAGCTGTTGGTGGCGACGTTGGAGAAGCCGGCCATGACGCCGTTGTGCAGGCCGTTGCCGGAGGCGAGGAGGATGACCAGCAGGAAGATCCCCCAGAAGACGCCGAAGGCGGTCAGCAGCGTGCGCAGCCGGTTCTTCGCCAGCGCCTCGAAGATCTCCTGCCAGTGGTCGGGGTCGAAGAGGGTCATGGCGTCTCCCTGGGACTACTCGTCGCGCAGCGCTTCGATCGGGCGGATCGCCGCAGCACGCCGCGCCGGGAAGAAGCCGGCGATCCCGCCGGCGACGACCAGCAGCGCGGTGGCGGTGGCGGCGACCCGCAGGTCGACCTCGGGGCGCTGGAAGAACTCGCCGTTGGGCACGAAGCGCGCCACCCCTTCGAGCACGAAGACGCCGAGCACCAGCCCGAGATAGCCGGCGATCGAGGTGATGAAGATCGCCTCTTCGAGCACCAGCCGCACCACCGAGGCGGGCGTCGCGCCGACCGCCTTGCGGATGCCGATCTCGCGCGTGCGCTCCTTGACCGCGATCATCATGATGTTCGACACGCCGACCACGCCGGCGATCAGCGTGCCGATGCCGACCAGCCAGACGAAGCCGCGGATGCCGGCCATCAGCGAGACGAAGCGCTGGAACTGCTCGGCCTCGTTGCGGATGAAGACGGCACGGGGGTCCTCGGGGTCGAAGTCGTGGCGGTCGGCCAGTCGCTCACGCGTCTCGCGCTCCATCTCCTTGCTCTCGGCGAGCGTGGCTTCGCCGGTGGTGAAGAGGATGCCGCGGATCTTGTCGGATCCGCCGAAGGCGCGCTGGGCGGTGGTGATCGGCAGGTAGATCAGCTCCTGCTCCTGCTCGGAGCCTTCGTCGTCGAAAACGCCGACCACCTTGAACGACACGCCGTTGATCTTGATCTCGCGGCCGAGCGGCGGCTCGCTCTTGAACAGCGCGTCGCGCACCAGCACGCCGATGACGGCGCTCTTGCGATGATCGCGGATGTCGAGCTCGTTGATGAACCGCCCCTGCCGGACGAGCGTCTTCTCGAGGAAGCGGTAGCCGGGGTGAACGGCCCGCACCTGGAAGTTGCCGGTCTCCCCGTGGTAGGCGACCTTGATGACGCCGGAGATGAAGTAGCGCGCGCTCGAATACTCCACGCCCGGGACGTTGTCGCGCACGTCGAGGTAGTCGGCGTTGCGGAACTGCACGCCGCGACCGGGCTTGAGACCGCGGAACGGCAGGCTGGTCTGGCCGCTCTGCACGGTGATCGAGTTGGTCGCCTCGTCGCGGAACTGGTACTCGACGCCGCGTCGCAGCCCCGTCCCGGAGCCGAGCAGCACCACCAGCATGAAGATCCCCCAGGCGACGGAGAAGCCGGTCAGCACCGTTCGCAGCTTGTTCTGGCGAACCGTGGAGAGGATCTCCTGCCAGAGATCGAAGTCGATCATCGGCGGCTCACGGGGCGGCTGCCGGGGCGGCGATCGCAGCGGGGGCGACGGCGGGGACGACGACGGCCGCGGGCGCGCCGTGGGCCGCCAGGCGCCGCTGGCGCACGTCGCTCTCGATCTGGCCGTCGACGAGGTGGATGATCCGGTCGGTCATCGCCGAGATGTCGTGCTCGTGGGTGACGATGACCACCGAAACGCCCTCGTCCTGCACCTGCTGCAGCACGCCCATGATTTCGCGGGAGGTGGCCGAATCGAGGGCGCCGGTCGGCTCGTCGGCGAGCAGGATGCGCGGTCGGGCGATGAGCGCCCGGGCAATCGCCACGCGTTGCTGCTGGCCGCCGGAGAGCTCGCGCGGCAGGTGCGTCGCGCGGTCGGCGAGCCCGACCTTCTCGAGGTACTCCTCGGCCATCCGCAGGCGCTCGCGACGCGGCACCTTCTGGTAGTAGAGGGGCAGCGCGACGTTCTCCAGCGCGTTCTTGAACTGGATCAAGTGGAACGACTGGAAGACGAAGCCGATCAACCGCGATCGCAGGAGGGCCGCCTTGGTCTCCGTGAGCCCCTTGAGCAGCTCGCCGTCGAAGCGGTACTCGCCCTCGTCGTAGCCGTCGAGCAGCCCGAGGACGTTCATCAGCGTCGACTTGCCCGAGCCCGAGGCGCCCATGATGGAGACCAGCTCCCCGGCGTCGAGATCGAGGTCGATCCCCTTGAGGACATGGAGACGGTTCGCCCCCATGATGTAGCTCTTCTGGATGCCGCGCAGTCGGATCATGACGTGGGGGGGGCGAGAGTCGGCGCGGCGCCGGGACGCCACGCCCCGGCCGGCGCACAGGCTCCGCCGTTCTTCATACGCCGGACCGGGGAAAATGGTTGCCTGACGCGAGAGCTCAGTGGTCGACCGGCTCGCCGATCAGCCCGACGAGCTCGGCGAGGCGCTTGGCGAGCGACGCCTCGTCGCGGGTTTCGAGCACCAGGCGGAGCAGCGGCTCGGTATTCGACGGCCGGACGTTGAACCACCAGTCGGGGTACTGGACCGTGATGCCGTCGAGGTAGTCGATCTGCCCGTCGGCGTAACGGCGGGCGAGCTCGCGGATCATGCCGTCCTTGTCCTCGACCTCGAAGTTGGTCTCCGGGCTCTTGGCATAGCGGCGCAGTGGCGCCACCGCTGCCGACATCGAGCGCCCCGAATGCCAGAGGACGTTGAGCACCTCGACGATGGCGAGCATGGCGCAGTCGGCGTTGTAGTTGTCGCGGAAATAGTAGTGGCCGGCGAGCTCGCCGCCGAAGAGTCCTTCGACCTTGCGCAGCGTCGCCTTCATGAACGAGTGTCCGACGCGCTCGCGCACCGGGATCCCTCCCGACTCGGTGACGTACTCCGCCACCGCCCGCGACGAACGCAGGTCGTAGAGCACGTGGCGGCCCGGCTCGCGCGACAGCAGCTCGCCGGCGATCAGCGCCGTGGCGAGGTCGCTGCCCACCGGTTCGCCGGTCTCGTCGACGAAGGCGGCGCGATCGAAGTCGCCGTCGCACGAGATGCCGAGATCGGCGCCCGTCTCGCGCACCTTCGCCTGCAGGTCGCGCAGGTTCTCGAGCTTCAGCGGGTTGGCCTCGTGGTTGGGGAAGGTGCCGTCGAGCTCGAAATAGAGCGGCAGGATCTCGACGCCGAGTGCGTCGAACATCGCCCGGTCGGTCACCGCCATGCCGTTGGCAGCGTCGACGACGACCTTGAGGCGCCGTGCGCCCGCCGGTCGGCGGAGGAACGAGAGGACGTGCCGTTCGTAGGCCGCCCGGACGTCGGCCTGCGACACCTTGCCGCGGGTTGCGGCCACCGGGAGATTGCCTTCGGCCACGCTCTTCTCGAGCAGCGCGATGCCGTGGTCGCCGGAGACCGGTCGCGCCTCGTGACGGCTGAACTTGAGGCCGTTGTACTCGGCCGGATTGTGCGACGCGGTGACCTGGACGCCGCCTGCCGCCCGCAGGTGGCCGATGGCGAAGTAGTTCATCGGCGTCGTCGCGAGGCCGATGTCGATCACGTCGAGGCCGGCCGAGGTGAGGCCGTCGATCAACGCCTCGGTGAGCGGCAGCGAGGAGGGGCGCATGTCGCGTGAGACGACGACGGTGTTGCCGCCGTGGGCGCGATCCTCGGCGTCGAGCACGTGCTGGAAGGCGTTGCCCACCTGGCGGGCGATCGACTCGTTGAGCTGCGTCGGGTAGATCCCGCGGATGTCGTAGGCCTTGTAGATCCCTGCCATGGTGAGGTCCCCTCAGTGCTTTTCGATGATGAAGGCCAGTGGATGGCCTTCGACGTCGGTGGTGCGAAGGTCGTCGCGTCCCTCCGCGGCGCGCCACTCGGCGACCAGCGCCTCGCCGGCGATCCAGTCGCGGTGTGCCGCGATCGCCGCCTCGAGGTCGGCGTCGGCGCGATAGGCGACGCGGATGCGGTCGGCGTAGTCGAGCTCGGCCTCCTTGCGCGCTCCCTGGAGGCGGTTGACCACCTCGCGAGCCAGGCCTTCGGCGACGAGCGCCGGGGTGAGCTCGGTGTCGAGCGCCACGAGGAGCTCGCGGTCGCCGGCGGTCGCCAGGCCGGGCTTCTCGACGAGACGGACCTCGAGCTCGTCGGCGGCGAGCTCGAGCGTCTTTCCGGCGACGAGGATGGCGATCCGCCCGTCGCGCTCGAGCGTCTCGGCGAGCGCGTCGCCGTCGGCGGCTTCGAGGGCGGCCTTGACCGCCGGCATCAGCTTGCCGACGCGCTTGCCGACGATGCGGAAGTTCGGGCGCACCTCGTGGTGGACGAACTCGCCCCGCCGCTCGGCCCAGCGCAGCTCCTTGACGTTGAGCTCGTCGAGAACCAGGTCGCGCACGCGGTCGAGGCCGCCGCGCAAGTCGCCGCCCGCGGTCTCGGGCGCCGAGACCAGGGTGACGCCCCCGAGCGGCTGGCGGGTTTTCAGGTTGTGCGTGGCGCGCGCGGCGCGTCCGAGGCCGACGACACGCTGGGCGAGGCGCATCGCCGCCACGAGGCGCAACGCCTCGGTACGGTCGACGTCGGCAAGCTGGTCGAGCCAGCCGCGCGGCGCGGGCCAGCTCTCGAGGTGGACGCTCGCGGCGGCGCCGCTCTCCTGGCTCCGCACCAGCCGCTCGTGCAGCACTTCGGCGACGAACGGGGTGAACGGAGCGAGCAGACGGACCACCGTGGTCAGCACCTCGTAGAGCGTCTGGTAGGCGCTCTCCTTGTCACGGCTCTCCGGGTTGCCGGACCAGAAGCGGTCGCGGCTGCGCCGGATGTACCAGTTCGTCAGATCGTCGAGGAAGCGCTCGAGGCGGCGCGCCGGCTCGGCGATGCCGTAGTGGTCGAGAAGCAGCGTGACGCCCTCGATCTCCTCGTCGAGGCGCAGGAGGATCCAGCGGTCGAGATCGTGGCGCTCGGCGATCGGCACGGCAGCGGCACGCCCCGGGTGCCAGCCGTCGAGGTTGGCGTAGATGGTGAAGAACGAGGCGGCATTCCACAGCGGCAGCAGCATCCCCTGGGCCGCCTCGCGAACCAGCCGCGACGAGAAGCGCGACGGCTGCTCGGGGTCGTTGACGTAGAAGTACCAGCGCAGGGCGTCGGCGCCGGTCTCCTCGAGCACCGCCATCGGGTCGACGACGTTGCCGAGACGCTTGGACATCTTCCGCCCCTGCTCGTCGTTGACGTGCCCCATGACGATGCAGTTGGCGTAGGCGACCTGGTCGAAGAGCAGCGTGCCGAGCACGTGCAGGGTGTAGAACCAGCCGCGGGTCTGGTCGACCGCTTCGGCGATGAAGTCGGCGGGGTAGCCGACGCCGCGCTCGGGGTCGAAGTGCGGCAGCGGCTCGCCGCGGTAGCCGTGCTGGGCGAACGGCATGGCGCCCGAGTCGAACCAGGCGTCGATGACGTCGTCGACCCGGCGCATGGTGCCCGGGCAGCCGGTCGTTGCGCAGGCCCACGTCACCTGGTCGATCGACGGACGGTGCGGGTCGAACTGCGCGCGGTCGTACGGGTCGGCAGGTCGCTCCTGTCCGGCGAGGGCGAAGAGCTCGTCGTAGCCGCCGACGACGTGGACGCCGTCGCAGGCGTCGCACTTCCAGATCGGCAGCGGCGTCCCCCAGTAGCGTTTGCGCGAGAGGGCCCAGTCGACGACGTTCTCCAGCCAGTTGCCGAAGCGACCTTCGCCGATGTGCTCCGGGTACCAGCCGATCGTCCGGTTGAGCTCGACGAGGCGCTCCTTGGCCGCGGTCGTGCGGACGAACCAGCTGCGCGTGGCGTACTGGAGCAGCGGCTGGTCGCAGCGCCAGCAGTAGGGGTAGCTGTGGCGATAGCGCTCGGTGTGGAGCAACAGGCCGCGTTCGCGCAGATCGCGGAGGATCTGTGCGTCCGCTTCCTTGAACCAGAGCCCGGCGAAGCGCTCGATCCCCTGGCGCGCGACGACCTTGCCCTGGGCGTCGATGGTCTGCAGCAGCGGCAGTCCGTACTTGACGCCGGTCGTGTAGTCCTCGGCGCCGAAGGCCGGAGCGGTGTGGACGAGTCCGGTGCCGTCCGTCGTCGTCACGTAGTCGGCGAGCACCACCGGCCAGCCGGCCTCGTCGGAGGGCGGCGGGGAGATCTCGGCGCTCTCCGTGCGTGAATCCCAGGGGAGGACGGGATAGGGGCGGTCGTAGCGCAGGCCGAGCAGGTCGGCGCCGCGGACACGGCGCAGCACCGGCTCCTCGCGCAGGTCGAGCTTGCGACGCTTGCCTTCCTCCTCGACCTCGCACGGCACCGGGACTTCGACGGCGTCGGCAAAGAGCAGGAGCTCGTCGGCGTGGCCCGGCCGCGCGACGACGCGATAGACCATCTCCGGGTGCACCGACATGCCGGCGTGCCCCGGCATCGTCCACGGGGTGGTCGTCCAGGCGATCAGGCGCAAACCCACGGGGGTCGCCCAGGCGTCGCCGTCGACGGTGCGCAACGTCTGCCCCGGGCGCACCGGGAAGAGCACCCAGATCGAGGGATCGTCGGCGTCCTTGTAGTTCTGAGCCACCTCGTGCGAGGAGAGCGTCGTGCCACAGCGCGCGCAGTACGGCTGGCTCTTGTGCCCTTCGTAGAGCAGCTTCTTGTCGTGGAGGCGCTTGAGCGCCCACCAGACCGACTCGACGTAGTCGTTGGTGTAGGTGAAGTAGGCGTCGTCGAGGTCGACCCAGTAGCCGACGCGCTCGGTCATCACCCGCCACTGGCGCTCGTAGGTCATCACGCTGTCGAGGCAGCGGCGGTTGAACTCGGCGATCGAGGCGCCGACATCGCCGGGGACGAGCTGTTCGATCTCCTTCTTGCCGCTGATCCCGGCGCGCTTCTCGACCTCGATCTCCACCGGCAGACCGTGGGTGTCCCAGCCGGCCTTGCGGGCGACCCGCTGGCCGCGCATCGTCTGGAAGCGCGGGAAGAGGTCCTTGACCACGCGGGTCAGCACGTGACCGACGTGCGGCGTGTTGTTGGCCGTCGGTGGGCCCTCGTAGAAGACGAACTCCTGGCGGCGGGAGCCGTCCGTCGCTTCGCGGTGGACGGTCGCGGCAAAGATGTCGTCGCGCTCCCACGAGGTCAGGACCTCTTGTTCGAGACGCGGGAACGGGTAGCCGCCGGGCAGGTCGGGAAAGCGCTTGTCGGTCATGGCAGGCCAAGGCGGCCCGAGGGGCCGCGAAAGGGAAATCTTATCGGATTGCGCTCAGTGACCGCGTTCGCCGCGCTCGCCGAGGTCGGCGAGGAAATCGGCGAGGCATGCGGCCACCGCTTCCGGTCGTTCGAGATGCGGCAGCGAGCCGCAGCGCTCGAAGATCTCGAGGCGAGCTTGCGGGACGGCGTGCAGCCAGAGATCGGCGGTTTCGACCGGCGGCGACAGGCTGGTGCGCCCCCAGCCGATCCAGGTCGGCACGGCGAGCCGTTCGGCGGCGTCGGCGACGCCGTGGTTGAGGTAGCCGGAGAGATAGGCGGCGAGGGCCGTCTGGGCCCCCGGTTCGTGGGCGCCGCGATAGTGGTGGTCGACGATCTCCGAGCCGATCCGTTCGGGGTCGGCGAAGACGTCGAGCTCGAAGTGATTGGCGACGCCGGAGCGGCTGGTGACGAGGTTCATCGCCGAGGTGCCGAAGACCGGCAGGCGGAGCAGCCGGTAGATCAGCGCGTCCTTCAGGTCGGGCTCGTCGGAGTGCAGCTCGATGCCGAGCGGACCGAGGAGCGCAAGCCCGGAGACCAGCTCGGGGAAGTCGACGGCGACCTGCACGGCGTAGGCCGCGGGCAGCCCGGCGGCGACCACCGGCGCGCGTTGGCGCACCACTTCGCGCAGGAAGTCGATCAGCAGCTGGACATAGAGCTCGGCGTCGTAGGGTCCGCCGGGCTTCTCCGAACGTCCCCAGCCGAGCAGATCGGGGACCAGCACCGTGTGCTCGGCGGCGAGCGCTTCGCCGACCTCCCGCCACTGGGTACCGTCGTAGCCCGGGCCGAAGGCGTGAAGCAGGACGACCGGGTCGCCCTCGCCGAGCCGGCGGAAGGCGATCGCGCCGGGGCGGTAGGCCCAGCGGTAGAGGCGCCCCCAGCTCGGCTGCGGGAGCCGGCGGGCGCGGCGCGCCACCATCGTGTTGAGGAGAGCGGGAATGCCAATGGCTGCTCCGCCGACGAGGAGCCCCTTGAGCAGTCGCTGACGGCGGCGCCGTCGCAGCTCTTCTTCCGACGTCCAGGCCACGACAAGTGGGACGATAGCACGCACCGGAGCGGAGCAATGTGGCCTGCTAAGATCCGCCGCGCGAGCGAGCCACCATGCCGTTGTTGCCGATCGTCCGCCTCGGACACCCTGCCCTGAGAATGCCGGCCGAGAAGGTCACGGCGGCGGAGCTGCGTTCCACGGCGGCACAGCGGCTCATCGACGACATGATCGAGACGATGCGGGCGGCCGACGGTGTCGGTCTCGCCGCGCCGCAGGTGGGCGTCGGCTGGCAGCTGTTCGTCTACGCCGCCGAGGAGGAGATCCCTTTGCGGGTGCTGGTCAACCCGACGGTCGAGCCCGAGGCCGGCGATCTGGTCGACGACTGGGAGGGGTGCCTGTCGATCCCCGATCTGCGCGGCCTCGTGCCGCGGCATCCGGCGGTCCAGGTGCGGGGCCTGGATCGCCACGGGCGACCGCTGAGCTACCGGGCCGAGGGCTTCGAGGCGCGGATCGTCCAGCACGAGAACGACCATCTTCACGCGGTCGTCTTCCTCGACCGCATGCGCGACATGCGCTCCCTTGCCTTCCTCGACGAGTGGCACGAGTACCGGGTCGACGGAGGCGGGGAGCCGGCCGACGAGCGGCCGGAGTAGTGGCGCTCGAGCTCGTCGTCCTCTGGGCCGGTCGCCGTTCGCGCGACCGCTACGAGGAGCTCTGCGAGGATTACCGCGAGCGCATCTCCCACTGGGTCCCGGTGCGCGAGACGATCGTGCGCTCGCGCTCGGCGGCCGGGGATCCGGAGCGCCTGCGGGACGAGGCCACGGCGCTGCGTGCGGCCGTGCCGCGCGGTGCCTGGACGGTCGCCCTCGACCGCCAGGGCGAGGCCATCTCGTCGCGCGAGCTCGCCTCCCGCGTCGGGCAATGGAAGGCCCGCTGGCCCCATCCGGTCGCCTTTCTGCTCGGGTCCGATCTCGGCCTCGACCGGGAGCTGCTCGCCGAATGCCGACAGGTTCTGTCGCTCGGGCCGCTCACCCTGCCGCACGCCATCGCGCGGCTCGTCCTCTTCGAGCAACTCTACCGGGCACTTTCGATCGACTCGGGACTCCGCTATCATCGTGAGCTTTCGGACGGGAGCTAATCGCATGGCCTCGAAAACTCCAGCGAAGAAGAGCGCGAAGAAGCCGGCTGCCGGGGCCCGAGCCGCTTCCGGCCGGGCCAAGGCGCCGGCGCGCAAGCCGGCCGCGAAGGCCAAGCCGGTCGCCAAGGCCAAGCCGCCGGCGAAGAAGGCGAAGGCGCCCGCCAAGGCGAAGCCCGCCAAGAAGACCGCGGTGAAGGCTCCGGCGAAGGCCGCGAGCAAGGCTCCGGCCAAGGTGGCTGCCAAGTCTCCGGCGAAAGCCCCGGTGAAGGCAGCGGCCCCGTCGACGGGGCGCCCGGCGACTTCCGCCAAGCCGCCGGTGCGCGTCGAGGTCCCGGAGCCGGTTGCAGCCAAGCCGGCGGCGGTCGCCCCGCGGCCGGCGGCCAAGCCGGCGGCGAAGAGCGAGACCAAGCACGCCGCCAAGAGCCCGGCACCGGCCGCCAGCTCCCACTCCGACGCCAGCTCGGCCGTCGTCGTCGCGATCGGACCCTTCCGCGAGAAGCTCCTGCGCAAGCGGGAGGAGATCGTCGCGCTCTACCGCAACGACCTCCGCCTCGGCCAGGAGGCGACCGACGAACCGACCGAGGACATCGTCGATCGCGCCAACAACTCCTACTCGCGCGAGCTCAGCTTCTCGATCTCGGACGCCGAACGGAATCTGCTTTTGCAGATCGACGAGGCGATCCGCCGTCTCGACAGCGGCGCGTTCGGTCGCTGTGCCCACTGCGGCCGCGCGATCGCCAGCCTGCGACTCGAGGCTCTGCCCTGGGCCCGCCTCTGCATCGACTGCCAGGAGCTGCTGGAAAAGGGGATGCTCGCCGAGGCCTGAGCCGAGGCTCCCCGCTCCGCGGCGGCGCCTCGACTCGATCGGTCCGCGTCGAACCTGCTCGAGGCGCCACCGCTCATGCGCCTTCGTACCTACCTCGGCCTTCTCCTCGCGCTGGCGCTGCTCGCCGGCGCGATGGCGCTCGTCCGCCTCCATCCCGGACTGCTGACCGGGGTCGTGCCGCTCGCCGGGGGGCTCACGGTGAGCCCGGCGACGCTGGCGATTCTCGCCGCTCTCGTCGGATTCCTGCCGCCGGCCACCGTTCTCCTGGTGCAGACCCTGCAGCGGGATCTCGCGGCACGCCGGTCGCGACGCGCCGAGCGCGAGGCGATCGGGCTCGATGCCGCCTCGCGCCGGGCACACGACCTGCGCGCCGACGCCCAGTGGGCACGGGCCGCCGCCGAGCTCGAGGTCGTGCTCGGCGGCCGGAGTGACGACTACGACGGCCTGCTGCGCCTCGGGGAGGTGCAGCGCCACCTCGGCCGTTTCGACGAGGCGGTCGCCACCCACCGTCGTGCCGCGGCGCTGCATCCGGGAAGCGTGGCGCTCCTCTACGAGCTCGCCGCCGACCACGAGGCTGCCGGGGAGCGCGAGGTGGCGCGGGAGATCGAGGGGCGCATCCTCCGCGACTTCCCCGGCTTCGGTCTGGCCGTGCATCGCCGGCGGCGTGCCGAGGCGATGGCGGCGGGCGAGTTCGAAACCGCCCGCGAGCACCAGCAGCGGATCGTGTCGCTGCTCGAGGACGGAGGAGACCGCGCGGCCGCCGGCCGCGAGCGCGGCATCGGCGACGGGCTGGAGTACCAGCGGGGCGTCGCCAAGCTCGAGCTCGAGGCGGTCGACGAGGCGAAGGCGATCTTCGACGCGGTGTTGGCGCGCGAGCCGCGCTTCGTTCCGGCGCTGATCATGCGCGGTGAAGCCGAGCAACTGGCCGGGCGCCCGGAGGCCGCGCTCGCCGAGTGGCGGCGTGGCTACGAGGCGACGGGCAGTCCGGTCTTCCTGCAGCGGATCGAGGACCATTGCATCGAGATCGAGCGGCCGGAAGACGCCATCGAGACGTTGCGGGGCCTGGCGGCGGGCGCGGCGACGGCCGCCAACGACCTGCTCCCGCGCTTCTTCCTCGGCCGCCTCTACTATCGACTCGAGCTGCGCGACGAGGCCCTGCGGGTGCTCGCCCCGCTCGCCGAGCGGCTCGCCGGCTCGCCGACCTACCACTTCCTGCTGGCGCGGCTCCACGAGCGGCGCGGCGACGCCCGCTCGGCGCTCGACGCCTATCGCGCCTGCCTGCGCTCGCTCGACCTCTCGACCGCCGAATACCTCTGTGGCGTCTGCGCTTCCCGCAGCCCCGACTGGCTCGACCGCTGTCCGCGCTGCGGCTCCTGGAACTCCGTGGAGCTCGACATCGCCGAGGAGCGGCTTGCCCCCGCGGACGTCGGGTTGCGCGAGCGGCCGGTCTGGGGGCCGGTGGACCCGGACTCCCACCCCGTCGACGCGACCCGGGAGGCCTGAGGCGATGGCTGCGGACGAGTCGCTCTCCCGGGTCCTCGCCGGGCCGCCGCAGGCCGTCTACCTCGTGCGCGGGGACCGCGTTCTCGCCGAGCCCGCGGCGCAGCGGTTGGCCACCGCACTCGCCGAGCGCGGTGGAGGGCAGGTGGAGCTTCACCGTCGGCCCGAGGGGCTCTCGGCGCTGCTCGCCGATCTCCGGACCTTCTCGCTGTTCGGCGGGGCCAAGGTGCTCGTCGTCGTCGAGAGCGCGGTGCTCGCCGACCAGCGCGCCGCCGCGGCGCTGCTCCACGAGGCACTCGAGGTCCTGCCCTTCTCCCCGGCGACCGTCGATTCCTCCCTCTCGCCGCGGGAGCGATCCGCGGCCCTGCGTCTTCTCCAGGCCCTGCGGCTCTTCGGCATCGACCCGCTCGCCGGCTCCGAGGCCGGGGCGATCTCGGCGCTGCCCGACGAGGCGTGGAAGGCTCCGAAGGGGGGCGGCAAGGGGCGCGGTCGCGCCAAGGCGTCGCGCGACGAGGGCGATCCGCGGGAGGGGCTCGCCGCGCTGCTCGCCGCGGCGCGCCGCGAGGGGCTCGAAGGTCGTGGTGAAAGCGACGTTGCCGATCTCGCCCTGGCGCTGCAGCAGGGGCTCCCGGACGGGCATCACCTCGTGCTCGTCGAATCGGCTGCGCCCGAGGAGAACCCGCTCGTGCGCTCGCTGGTGGCGCGCGGATCGCTGATCGACGTCGGCACCGTGCAAGCCGAGCGCGGCGGCGGATGGAGCGGAGTCGACCGCCTGGCGGCCACGCTGCACGAGGAGACGGGAGCGACGATCGCTCCCGACGCGCTCGCCGAGCTCGCCCGGCGCACCCTGCGCTCGGCCGGCCGCGGCGCCCCGGCAGGGGGATCGGACGCCGATTCCACGGCACGGTTCGCCGGCGAGTACCGCAAGCTCGCCGCCCTGGCTGGCGGCGAGCGGATCGGTCGGGCCCTCGTCGAGCAGACGGTGGTCGATCGCGGCGAGGAGGATGTCTGGCAACTGCTCGAGGCGATCGGCGCCGGCCGGGCTGCCGAGGCGCTCGCTCGACTCGATCGACTGCTGGCGGGCGCCGAGGAGCCGGAGGCCGCGCGGCTCTCCTTCTTCGCCCTGCTCGCCGGCTTGGCGCGCCAACTCACCGCGCTCGCCGGCCTGGCCCGACGCCGTGGCGTCCCGCCGGCCGACCGCGACTACAACCGCTTCAAGACGCGCTGGGCGCCGCTGCTCCAGGCGCCGGACCCGGAGCTGCCGGGCAACCCGCTGGCCGGCCTTCACCCGTTCCGCCTGCACCGTGCCTATCTGCTCGCCGCGCGGCTCCCCGAGTCGCAGCTCGCCCGCCTGCCCTGGGACGTCCTCGAGACCGAGCGGCGCCTCAAGGGCGACAGCGCCGAGCCGGCCGCGGCGCTCGCCGAGCTGGTCCTCCGGCTCACGCCTCGCTGACCCGGCGCCGCGCGCTACTTCCAGTGCTTCTCGACGAAGGCGTCGACCTCCGGCAGGCCGCCCTGCAGGATGAGGTAGCCGTTGTGCGGCTCGCGGAGCTCGATCTCGTGGTTGATCGGCGTGGTCATCATCGACCGGATGCGCGCCGGGTCGTCGGTCTGGCCGAGCACCCAGGCGAGCTTCATGTACGCCGTCTCCGGCAGCATGTTGTCGAGCGGGATGATGCCGAGATCGAGCAGATCGCGGCCGGTGTCGTAGACGTACATCTGGGCAAATCCCCAGAGGGTCTGCACCGTCATCACCACGGTCATGCCCTTGGCGATCGCCCGCTTGATCGCCGGGTAGAGCGGCTTGTTGACGTGGCCGAGCCCGGTGCCGGCGATCACCAGCCCGCGGTAGCCCATCGCCGAGAGGCCGTCGATGATGTCGGGCTGGAAGTTCGGGTAGTAGTACTGGATCGTCACCTTCTCTTCGAACGCCGGGTTGATGATCGGCTTGCGGCTCTTGTCGCGCCGCAGGATCTCCTCGGAGATGTAGGTGAAGTGACTCCCTCCGGGCACCTTCGGATAGCGGCTGACGGTGGCGAGCGGCGTCGCCCCGACGGTGCGGAAGGTGCTGCGGTAGGACGAGTGCATCTTGCGGCAGCGGGTGCCGCGATGCAGGAGGTCGTAGTTGTCCGAGGTGGGGCCGAACATGCAGAGCATCACCTCGGCGATATCGCACTCGGCCGCGGTGCGCACCGCGTTCATCAGGTTGAGCGCGGCGTCGGACGACGGGCGGTCGGAAGAACGCTGGCTGCCGACGATGACGATCGGCACCGGGCTCTGCTGGACCATGAAGCTGAGGATCGCGCCGGTATGCGACATCGTGTCGGTGCCGTGGCCGACCACGATGCCGTCGACCCCCTTCTCGATCTCCTCGCCGATCGCCTTGGCCAGCGCGATGTACTGCGTCGGCCCCATGTTCTCGCTGAAGACGCCGAACAGCTTCTTCGTCTCGAGATTGGCGATGTCGGCGAGCTCCGGCACGGCGCCGTAGAGCTCGCCCGGGGTGAAGGCGGGGATCACCGCGCCGGTGCGGTAGTCGAGGCGGCTGGCGATCGTCCCGCCGGTGCCGAGCAGGGTGACGTTGCGCTTCTTCGGGTCGAAGGGGAAGTCCTTCTCCGGGATCTTGTAGACCGCCTTCTTGTAGCCGACCTCGTGCGCCGCGGCGATGCGGCTGGCGTGGATGCCGACGTTGTAGCCGTTGAAGAGCTTGACGACGAGGTGGAGATCGTCGGCGGTTTCGCTGCGCGGCAGGACGACGCCGACGAAGGTCGAGCCCTGGTCGTTCGTGACCTCCACCTCGCTCCAGACGCCGATGCCGAAACGCTCGAGGGCCTCGCGGGCCGGGCCGCGGTAGCCCTGGAAGCGGTCGCTGCGCTCGCTCACGGGGACGTTCATCGGTTCACCTCCGCGATCCGCTGGCGCAGCTCGGCGGCGACTTCGCTGGCCGGAGCCCGGCCTCGCAGTGCCCTGACCGCTCGGCCGGCGACGCAGCGGAGCTGGCGGGCGGTGTCCCCGCGGACGGGGATGGGGGTTCCGAGGAGGCGGTCGATCTCCGGCTGCCACCGCTCGCGCGGCTCGAGCGCGATCCCGGCGGCGCGTGCGGCGCTGTCGGCGTCCCCGCCGTGGCGCGCCATCGACGCGGCGACGGTGGCGATCCCCTCGCGCGGGATGCGGCCGTCGGTGAAGAGATCGAAGATCTGCACCCAGGCCTCGGCGCCGAGCCGCTCGACCGGGATGCCGGCGCGAGCCATCGCCTTGCCGCGTTGCCCGATCTCGACCGCGGCCAGCAGCAACTCGGCGCCGGTCTTCTCGACGACGGCGTCGAGGATCTCGGCGCCGCCGCGGCGGATGAGGAAGTTGCAGGTCTCCTCCGGGACCCGCGCGGCGAGATAGCGCTCGAGCCGCTCCCACGGGGCCGGTCGCAGGCGGGCGCGGATCGCGGCGACCCGTTCCGCGGTCACGCGGGTCGGCGGCGAGTCGGTGTCCGGGTACATGCGGTCCGGTCCGGGGAGGATCCGCTCGAAGGTCGTGAAGCCGCCGACGAGCGCCTGGCGCGTCTCCCGCGGCACCCCTTCCGTCGCGTCGCCGAAGCGCAGTCGGATCTCCTCGGCGGCGGTGCGGCAGTCCTCTTCCGGCCCGCAGACGACGAAGAAGTCGTCGCTCGCAGCCAGATGGAGGCGCCGGCGCAGCCGCTCGAGCAGCCGGTAGCGGTCGGGAAACTCGGGAAGCGCCGCGCCGCTCAGCACGACCGGCGCTTCGTCGAGGCAGGCGATGACGCGGATCCGTCCGGCGAGCTCGTCGAGGAAGGTGGTGTCGGGCTGGGTGCGATGCTGCGCGAGCCCGGCGACGCCCTCGACTTTGATCGCGAAGACCTTGCCGCCCGCGGCGAGGGCCCGTCGCATGAAACCGAGGTCGATCTCGGCGCAGAGCGTCGAGATGTCGACGGGGTGGACGCGGATCGCCTCGCGCTGGTCGAGGCCGCGCCGCCGGAGCTCGTCGCGGAGCTTGAGCAGGTTGTGCTGGCGGACGCCCTCGTGGTGGACGAGCTTGACCGCGTAGCCGGCCCGCGGGACCCCCTTGATCTCGACCCGGTCGCCGCCGCGGACGCTGACGTTGATGTCCTGGCGGCTCGCCCCGATCCCGGTGCGCACTCGCCCGGTCGACCGCGCGGTCAGACCGCAGAGGAGGATCGCGTCGCGCACCTCCTCCGGGGTGCGCAGCTCGGCGCCGGTCACCGTCTCGGTCAACGGCATGCCGAGGCGGTCGGTGCGCCAGACGATCTGATGCCCCTTGTCGCGCACCTCGCGACAGGAGTCCTCTTCGACGCTCACGTGGGTGACGGTCAGCGGCCGGCCGTGGAAGGGGAGGAAGCCGTTGACGCCGATGATCGCGGTGCGCTGGAAGCCGGTGGGGATCGACCCGTCGAGATACTGCTTCCGCGCGATGTGGACCTCGTCGATGATGTCCATCCGCATCATCAGGCAGAGCTCGATGGCGGTGTCGATCGCCTCCTGATTGACCAGGAACGGCGGAGTGTCGTCCATCTCGTAGGTGCAGACGTTGGCGCGGTTGAGGAGGTAGACGATCTCCTTCTTCGTCTTGAACTCCATGAGCGCCGTGCCGTCGTACTCGCCGAGCTCGGAGAGCGTCGGGCGCATGTGGCGCAGCACCTCACCGTCGTGGGTGGTGGTGTAGCGACCGGCGGGGCAGCGGCAGAACAGTTTGTGACGGGTGAGTAGCTGCTGATGGACTTCCAGGCCGGAGATCAGGCCCACGGCCTCGTAATCGAGCGGCTCGAGCATCGGGTTCCTTCCGCAGGTGAAGACATACCCGGCGAGGATCCCGCCTCGCGCCGCTCGGCGTCAAGCTGGTGCAGGGCGACGTTCCCGAGGCTCGGGCCGCCGACAGCTCAGACGCGTCCGGGACGCGGGTGCGGGAAGCCGTGCTGCAGTCGCAGCCGTCGGAAGTCGGCGAGCAGCTGGTCGGTGGCGTGTGCGTCGAGCGTGTCGCGTTTGCCGTAGAGACGCGAGTAGAGGCCGGCGAGCGCCGGGAACTCGTTCTTCAGCCACGGCCAGAAACGGGCACGTGCGGCCGGCCGCAGGAAGAGCGGGCTCGCCTGGACGTCGCTCGCTCCGGCGCGCCGGGAGGCGCCGAGCAGCTCGTCGAGCGCCGTGGGGTCGTCGTTGATCCCGGGCAGCAGCGGCTTGACGAAGACCTGGGTCGCGATCCCTTCCTCGGCAAGGCGCTCGACGGTCCGCAGACGCGTGGCCGGATCGGGTGCGTGCGTCTCGAGTCGGCGAGCGAGCCGCGCGTCGAGCGTCGTCACGGTGACGTTCACGGTGACCGAATGGCGGCGGTCGAGCTCGGCGAGCAGATCGAGGTCGCGCAGCACGAGCGGCGACTTCGTGGTCAGGGAGATCTCCAGCCCCTCGGCGGCGAGGAAGGCCTCGAGCAGCGAGCGGGTCACGCCATGGTGCTTCTCGGCCGGCTGATAAGGGTCGGTGGCGGTGCCGATGGCGATCGGCTGTCCGGCGAGCGAGGAGCGGCGGAGACGGCGCGACAGCGCCTCGCCGGCCTCGCTCTTGACGAAGATCTTCCGCTCGAAGTCCTCCCACTGGTCGAGGTCGAAGAAGCCGTGGGTGTACCGGGCATAGCAGTAGGTGCAGCCGATCTCGCAGCCCCGGTAGGGGTTGATCGACCAGACGAACGGCATCCGCGGATTCGCCTGGCGATTGAGGATCTCGCGGACCGGCAGCGGGTAGTGGGCGACTCCGGAGCGCTCCCGGAGGGCTTCGACGTCCGGCTCGGGGCGACCGACGACCGGGAAGGGGAAGAGCGGCAGAGTGGCGGTTCGGTTCATTTACGCCTAAATTACGCCTATCCGGCGAAAGCCGTCAAGAGGGCATTCCCGGGGGCTCACTAGAATCGCTCCCGCCATGCCCGAGCTCCCGGAAGTCGAAGTCCTTCGCCGCAGCCTCGAACCCCGGCTCGTCGGTCGTCGCATCGAGCGCGTCGAATCGCGGAACGTCTCCCTCCGCGAGCCGCTCGACGGCCCGGCGCTCCGCCGTGCCCTCGCCGGGCGGCGGATCCTCGCCGTTCGCCGCCGAGCCAAGTACCTGCTGATCGACGTGGAGGGCGGCTCGACTCTGCTCGTTCACCTCGGGATGAGCGGCCGGCTGACGCTTGCCCCGGACGAGACGGCTCGCGAGTCGCACGAGCACCTCGCCCTCCGTCTCGACGGCGGTGAGCGCCTGCGCCTGCGTGACCCGCGCCGGTTCGGTCTGGCGGTCGCCGTCGCGAGCGAGGGCCTGGAAGAGGACCCGCGGCTCGCCGGGCTGGGACCCGAGCCGCTCGCCGCCGACTTCGGACCGCAGAGCCTCCGCGAGGCCGCCGCGGGGCGGAGGGGGCCCGTCAAGACGTTCCTCATGAACGGCGCGGTAGTCGTCGGGGTCGGCAACATCTACGCGTCGGAAGCACTCTTCCGTGCGCGAGTCCATCCCGGGCGGACCGTCGACCGGCTGCGCGCCGCCCAGTGGGAACGGCTTGCCGCGGCGGTGATCGCGACGCTCCGCCAGGCGATCGCCGAGGGCGGGACGACCCTCAACGACTTTGCCGACGGCGCGGGGAACCCCGGCGAGTTCCAGGTTTCGCTCGCCGTCTACGGACGCGAAGGCGAACCCTGTCCGCGCTGTGCGGCGACGATCCGTCGCCTGGTGCAGGGAGGACGCAGCTCGTTCTATTGTCCGCGTTGTCAGCGTTGAGGAAAGGAGGCGGCGATGCCCTTGCGTGCGGTTCTGCTCGACATGGGCGGCGTGCTGCTCGAGTTCGGCAACGCCGAAGGGTTGCCGATGGGGCGCCACGACTTCCGCGGACGCGAGGCCCTGGTCGCGCTGCTTCGCGACCGGGAGGTCGGCCGAGGGGGCTCGCGCCCGCGCGCCGCCGCGCCGTCACGACCCGAGACGCGCATCGGCCAGGACGAGCTGGAGGAGCTTCTCTTCGCTCCCTGGAAGCGCGATCACGCCCGCCGCTACGAGCTGGGGCGGGAGGCCGACTGGCATCCACACCTCGCGCGCCTGCGACGCCGCAGTCGGCGGCGCTTCTCGGACCGCCGGCTGCTTGCCACCTGGTTTGCCCCGTTTGCCGAGACGGTCGCCCCCTTGCCGGGAGCGGTCGAGGCGCTGCGGGCCCTGCGGATGATCGGCGTCCCCCTGGCCCTGGTCTCGAACATTCCACTGCCCCGCGCGCACTACGAGCCGCTGCTCGACCGCCACGGAATGCTCGCGCCGTTCGCGGTGCGGCAGTTCAGCTACGAGGCCGGGTCGCGCAAACCGTCGCCGGCGATGTTGCTGGCTGCGCTCGCGGCGCTCGGCGTCTCCCCGGCGGAGGCGATCATGGTGGGCGACCGGAGGAGCGCCGACATCGCCGCCGGGCGCTCGGCCGGCGTGCGCACGGTCTGGTTGAAGTCGCCCGACGCCGTGGGGCCGGTGCCCGACCACACGATCGAGTCGATGGCCGAATTGCCTGCCCTGGTTCGTGCCCTCGCCGCCCCGGTGCATCCGGGCACCTCCCGAGCGTAGGATTCGATCGTGAGCCGCGCACTCTCGTCCCTTCGCTCCGTCCTCCGGCAGGTGATTCCGTGAACCGCCCCGTCGCCCTCGGAGTGGCCGGTGGAACCGGCTCCGGCAAGACCACCGTCGCGCGCGCGATTCTGACCGCCGTCGGCGCCGACCGCATCGCCTTCCTCGCGCAGGACAGCTACTACCGCGACGTCGAATGGCACTCCGACGACGAGCTGCGGGCGCACAACTTCGACCATCCCGATGCGCTCGACACCGACCTGCTGGTCTCGCACATCGCGGCGTTGAAGGCCGGGGAGCTCGTCGAGGCCCCGGTCTACGATTTCGTCCACCACCGGCGGACCGATCGGACGGTCCGGGTCGAGCCGCGGCCGGTCATCCTCGTCGAAGGGATCCTGCTCTTTGCCGAGCGTTCGATCCGCGAGCTGCTCGACTTCCGCGTCTTCGTCGACACGGACGCCGATGTCCGCTTGTTGCGCCGCCTCCGCCGCGACATGGCCGAACGCGGGCGCTCGGCGCTCGACGTGCTGCGCCAGTACGAGTCGACCGTGCGCCCGATGCATCTCGAGTTCGTCGAGCCGTCGAAGCGGTTCGCCGACGTGATCGTGCCGGAAGGGGGCGAGAACCGCGTCGCCCTCGAGATGGTGGCGGCACGCATCGACCAGCTCCTCGACCTGGCGGCGCGTCGCGCCGCCGCGGGGCGCGCGAGCTGACCGCTGCCGCACCGACCGCGCTCAGGTGGAGCGGGGGCGGAGCGGCAATCGGACCACGAAGCAGGTACCCGGCCCGTCGGTGGCGAGCGTGACCTCGCCGCCGTGCAGCTCGGCCACCCATCGCGACACGGCGAGGCCGAGGCCGCCGATCCCAGCGGCCTCCCCGCCGTTGGCCTCGACGCGGAAGTAGCGCTCGAAGAGCCGTTGGCGAGCTTCGGCAGGGATCCCTGCCCCGGAATCGGACACGGTGAGGTGGGCGAACCGGTCGGCCTGCCGCAGGACGAGGTCGATCGGCGAGCCGGCGGGTCCGTGCTTGAGGGCGTTGTCGACCAGGTTGAAGACGATCAGTCGGAGCAGCGCGGCGTCGCCGTCGACCACGAGGCCGGGGGCGAGCCGGCGGACGATGGCGATCCGGCGTTCGGCGGCGACCGCATCGAACCGGCGCAGGGTCTCCTCGACGAGCGGTGCGAGCTCGACCGGCGCCAAGTGGCGCTTCACCGGAGCTCCCGGCGAGGCGCGCGCCATGGCGAGCAGTCCCTCGACGACTTCGTGCAGGCGCTCGATCTCCTGCAGGTTGCCGCGCAGGAGCTCGCGGTACTCCTCCGGCGAGCGGTCGCGGCGCAGGGCGACCTCGAGCCCGGTGCGCAGCACGGTGAGCGGGTTGCGGATCTCGTGCGACGCGTCGGCGGTGAAGCGGCTCAGGTTCTGCACACTCTGCTGCAGCCGGTCGAGGAGTTGGTTGAACGCGCCGACGAGCGCGGCGACTTCGTCGACGGTGGCGTCCGACAGCGGAAGACGCTCGTCGAGGCGCTCGGGGCCGAGTCGCTGCGTGGCGGCCACCAGGTGGTCGACCGGCGCGAGAGCGCGACTGGCGAGCCGCCGTCCGCCATAGGCGGCGAGCGGGATCACCACCAGGCCGGCGAGCGTCAGCCGCAGTGCCAATCGGTGTGCGCGTTGGACGAGCGGTTCGAGCGAGCCGATCCCCTCGACGGAAAGCTCCGGCATCGCCGGTCCGACGAGGTGGCGGACGTGCATCAGCGGACGCGGTCGCTCGACAGTGGAGACGGCGAAGACCTGATCGGAGGGGACGCCGAGGAGCGGGGGCAGGTCCGGTGCGCCCGGGCTGGCAGCGACGACCTGGCCACGCCGCACGATGCGCAGCCAGAACGGGATCGGGTCCTTCTCGACGCCGGAAAGCTCCGGAGCGTCCAACTGCCCGGTGGCGCGCAGGGAGGAGGCGAGCGCCTCGGTCTCGTTGCGCAGGGCGACGACGGCAAGCTGGCGAGCGGTTCCTGTCGCGTAGAGCCAGCCGAGCGCGGCGCCCGCGCCGTAGAGGGCGAGCATCGCACCGCCCAGCCACCATGTGAGTCGCCCCTTGAGCGAGCGGGGGCGTCTCACCGCGGCTCCGCGCCGTGGGGCGGGCGCAGGACGTAGCCGATCCCGGGCTCGGCGTGAATCCAACGCTCGCCGCTCCCCTCTTCGAGCTTGCGGCGCAGGCGCGCGACGATGACGTCGATCGTGTTGCTGCGCGCTTCGTAGGTGGCGTCCCAGGCGCCTTCGGCAATGCGCGCCCGGCTCAGCACGAGACCGACGTTGAGCATCAGGAGCTCGAGCAGGGCGAACTCGCGCGGCGACAGCTCGAGGGGCCGGTGGTCGAGCTCGACCTGGTGCGCCTCGCGATCGAGCCGCAGGCCGCCCACGGCGAGGACCCGCCGGGGTGGGGCGGCTCGTCGGCGCAGCAGGGCGTGGACGCGGGCGAGCAGCTCCTCGAAGGCGAACGGCTTGGTCAGGTAGTCGTCGGCGCCGGCCCCCAGTCCCTCCACTTTCTCGGCAAGGAGGTCGCGGGCGGTCAACATGAGCACCGGGGTCGACATCCCCTCGCTGCGCCAGGCGCGCAGCAGGTCGACGCCCGAGCCGTCGGGCAGGACCCAGTCGAGCAGCACGAGGTCGTAGTCGGTCTCGACCGCCCGCTCGCGGGCTTCGCCGGCCGACGCCACCGCGTCGACGGCGAAGCCTTCCTCCCGCAGGCCGCGGGCGAGAAGTCCGGCGAGTCGGTGCTCGTCCTCGACGAGAAGCAGGCGCATCGTGCTCCATGGTAATCCGCTTCGCAGCCATCCGGGGCGGTCGGCGGTCTAGACTGCGGCGTGCTCGGCCGGTCGAACGCCTCGACCCCAGGCCGTGGCGGGAGGATGACGATGTCCGACTGCACTCGTGACCGATGCCCTGCCGCCCGCCGCGTCGGGCTGGCTCTCCTGGTCCTCCTGGTCTGGGGTGGAGCCGCCTCGTCGCTGCTTGCCGCGGATCGAGTGCTGCGGCTCGACCCCGCCGCGACCCACATCGACTTCTTTCTCGGAACGCCGCTCCACGACGTCGAAGGCAGCTTCCGGCTCAAGTCGGGGGAGATCCGTTTCGACGACGAGGCCGGGACGGCGAGCGGAGAGGTGGTCGTCGAGCTGACCGGGGCACGGACCGGCAACGGTTCCCGCGACGAAACGATGCACCAGGAGGTGCTCGAGTCCCAGAAGTTTCCCCTGGCCTCGTTCCGTTTCGAGCGGATCGAGGGGCGAGTCCCGGTCTCCGGCCGGGGAGAGGTCAAGCTCACCGGGTCGCTGGACTTCCACGGTGCGCCCCACTCGATGACGGTCCCAGCGAGCGTGACCGTGGACGGCGAGCGGCTCACCGCCACGGCGGAGCTCGTCATCCCGTTCCTCGACTGGGGTCTCCATGATCCGAGCCTCTTCCTGATCAAGGTGCAGCGCCAGGTGAAGGTAACGATTCGAGCCACCGGACAGCTCGGCGCCGGGAGCTAGAAACCCCTCCCGAGCGGGGCTGGCGGGACCTCCCGTGGGTGCGAGACAATGGAGTCCGCCGGCCTCCGGGTTCTTACCGGAGCACCCCCCGGCGATCCCGGAAACCTGGTGACACGCGATTTCCCGCCCCCGTCCGTCCGCTACGTTCTCCGCATCCGTGCGTCCTTCGAAGCGGAGCATCATCTCGTTTCCTACAAGGGAGTCCCCGAGACGCCCCACGGTCATTCCTGGCAGGTCGAAGTCTGTCTGGTGGCGGAGGCGCTCGACCGCGAGGGGATGGCCTTCGATTTCGTCGAGGTCCGGCAACAGCTCGAGAGCCTCGTGCGACCCTTCGATCGGGGCGATCTGAATCGACTGCCGCCTTTCGACGCGGTCAGCCCGACCGCCGAACATCTCGCCGCCTGGCTTCTCGCCGAGTTGAGAGCACGGCTGCCGCACGCTGGAATCGACGCCGTGACCGTGTGGGAGGGGCCGGACTGTTCCGCGACGTGCCAGATCCTCGAGGAGAATCACCGATGAATCGATCGCTGCGCGTCGCCCTCTGCTTGAGCGGGGTGCTGGGTGCCCTGGTGTCGGCTGCTGCCTGTCGCCGGCAGGATCCGCCGGTCGCCGAGCTCGCGGTGACTCCGCCGAGCCTCACGCTGGCCTACCCCGAGTTTCGCGATCTCGAGCTGGTCTTCAAGCCGAAGACCGATCGCGAGACCCTCGGCCGTTCGCCGACCGTCTTCGTCCACCTGCTGAGCGCTCCGGGGGACGTGCTACGCACGTTCGATCATCCGCTCCCGGACGGTTGGAAGCCTGGCGAGACACTGCGCTATCCCCTTCGCCTCGTGCAGTCGGCGATCGGCGAGGCGCTGCCGGCCGGCGAGTACACCCTGAGCCTCGGCGTCTACGATGCCGACGACCGCCGCCGTTTCGCACTCTCGACCAAGGGCAAGGAGATCGACCGGCACGAGTACGCCGTGGCCTCGGTCCGCGTTCCCGAGGCCACCGGTGCGATCCCACGCTTCGAGTTCTCCTCGACCTGGTTGCCGACCCAGGCCGGCTCGGACCAGCAGATCGTCGCCTCGCGCTGGCTCGGTGACGCCGAAGGGTCGTTGCGCGTCACCGGCCTGACGGTCGGGAGCCGTCTTCACCTGATGCTGCGGCTGCCGAGCGGCAGCGAGCCGGGGCTGCGCTTCGAGCGCCTTCCGGACGCCCAGGGGCCGGCGCTGGCGATCCGCTCCAACTGCAGCCCCGAGGAGCTGGTCCTGACCGGGCCGGGCGTGCACGCGGTCGAGCTGGTTGTTCCGCCGGGTGTGGCCGACGGAGCGTGCGAGATCGGTCTTCATGCCAATTTCGTGCTGGCCAGCGAGCGGGCGGCGGTGCGCTACGCCGTCCTTCTCGAGTCGCTTGCCTGGCAGAGCCCGCGATGAGCGTCCGGCGCCCCGGCGCCGCGCGTGATCCGATCCTGCGGCCCGCCCAGGGGCGCTATCTGCGGAGCCTTCTCTCGCCGCGCGATCCGCTCCTCGCCGAGCTCGAGCGAGGGGACGAAGGCCTCGCGTCTCGCCGACGCGATCCCGCCACGGTCCGGCTGCTCGAAGTGCTCGCCGCGACACGCGAGCCCGCCCGGGTGCTCGACCTCGCCTGCGGCGCCGGCGAGGGAACGCTCGCTGTCGCCCGAGGTGCGCCGCGGGCGACGATCGTCGCCGTCGAGAGCTGCCCCGACCTGGCGGCGATCGCCCGTGCAACCTTCGAGCGCGGTCTCGTCGCCGAGCGTGTCGAGCTCGTCGAGGAGGATCCGCTCGCGCTGCTCGGCCGAGCGGGCGGGCCGTACGATCTCGTCCTGCTCGAGGCGCCGGCACCGTGGGCACGGCAACTCGTCGATCACGTGCTGCCACAGCTTGCGGTGCGCGGCATGGTGATCGTCGATCGCTGTCTCGCCGAGGGTCGCCTGGCCGACCCGACGGCGGCGGATCTCGACGACCCGGCGAGGCGACGAGTCGAGCTGCTCAATCCGTACCTGATGATCCATCCCCAGCTCCGTGCCGTGATGTTGCCGATCGGCGACGGCGTCATCCTGGCGAGCAAGAGCCGTCCCTTGGTCCTCGAGCTGGGCGGACCGTTCTGAGCCGGGAAGGCCGGACGAGCTGCGATTTCCCGGCCGAGAGTCGGCGGCGACGACCTGGGCAGGGGGGTCTTTCCGTAGAATGAGCCGGGCTGTTCATTCGTGAAGTCGGTTCGATTCGGAGCTTTGTCGGGGGGCTGATCCAGTGCTGCGGGAGCGGTCGGGCGAGGCGTGCCAGACGAACGATGCGGGAGCGCCATTGCCGCCGCGCTCCGCGCTCCGTTGGGCTCCTGCCTCGCCGGTTGCCGCCTGGACTTGGGTTTTCGCCGGCGGCTTCGGCCTTGCCTGTGTCGCCGCTCCCGCTGTCTACGCGCTGCTGCTCGCCGCGTCGCCGCAGGTCGAATGGCCGTTCTCGCGGGTCTTCAACCGGGTGGCGATGGCGTGCGGCGTGGTGGTGCTCCTCCTCGTCCGGAGAGCCGTCGGGTGGGAGGAGCTGCGTCGGTTGATCAACCGGGGATCTCGCGGCGAGAACGCGCGTGAAACCGGGGCCGGATTCCTCGCCGCCCTCGCCGGCGTGGCGGTCGGTCTGACCGCCGCCTTCCGGTTCGGCGAGCTCGGCTGGCCGGCGCACGAGTACCGCTTCTTCGCCCTGCGCACCGCGACCGCGCTGGCGGGCGCCGTCGTCGCGGGGTTTCTCGAAGAGGCCTTCTTCCGCGGGATGATGCTGCCGCGACTGGCGGCCGGGGTCGGCTGGCGACGTGCGGTGCTGGCGACCAGCTTCGCCTACGCCGTCGTCCACCTGATGGTGTCGGACCCGACCTTTCGCCGGACCGGCTACTCGCCGCTCGACGGGTTCTCCTACCTGCAGCAGGTGATCGCCCGCCAGCTCGAGCCGGCCTCGCTGGCGGTCCTCTTCGGGCTGTTCGTGCTGGGGCTCTCGGTGGCCGAGGTGGTGCGGCGCACGGGCTCGCTCTACCTCGCCATCGGCCTCCACGCCGGGTGGGCGTTCTGCTTCCAGAGCGCGCGCCACGGCACGCGCGTGATGGTCGAGATCCCCGGTTCCTCCCTGCTGGCCACCCGGCAGTTTCTCCTCGGACGTCCCTGGGCCTGGGCGGCCCTGGTCTTCTCCAGTCTGCTGGCCGTCTGGTGGGTGAGTCGGTCGGCCATCGCCGGGCGGCGTCGGCTCTTCGCGAGTGTCGCGCACGTCACCCTGCCGATCCGGGCTAGGCTTCGTCCCATGTCGCGCGTCCTTCGCCGCCTCTTCCTCGTCGTCATGTCGCTGATCCTCGTCGCCGGTGCCGTCGCCGCCGGAGCCTTCGTCTGGATGTCGCGGTCGGGACGCCCGCAGCGCCGAGGCGAGGCGGCGATCGCGGGTCTCGGTGCGGCGGTCGAGGTGCGGTTCGACGGATGGGGCGTGCCCCACGTGCGAGCCGCGTCGGGGCGCGACCTGGCGGCGGCCCTTGGCTGGCTGCACGCCAACGATCGCTTCTTCCAGATGGAGCTGGGGCGGCGGGCGGCGGCCGGCAGGCTCTCCGAATTGCTCGGCGACCGCACGGTGGAGCTCGATCGCTCCTTCCGCGAATTGCGTCTTCGCCGAGCCGCCGAGCGGCTCTGGGAGGGCGCGTCGGACGAGAGTCGCGACTGGCTCGTGGCCTACGCCTCCGGGGTGAACGCCTGGCTCACGGCGCGCGGAACCGATCTGCCGCCCGAGCTCGAGCTACTCGGCGCGCGGCCCGAACCGTGGGAGCCGGTCGACAGTCTCGGGTTCGTCCTGCTCATGGCTCGCGACCTGTCGTTCTGGGACGGCCGCCCCGAGGAGGTCCGGTTCGGCTGGTTGCGTGCCTTCGGCCCGGAGCGGGCACGCCAGCTCGTGGGCCTGCCGGCGGCCGAGATCCCGGCGGCGATCGCTGCCCTGGCCGCCGGGTCGTCGCCCGCTGTCGCGAGCTCGGTGGCGCCCGCCGGCTCGATGAGCTCACCCGACCTCGCCGCGGGCAGCAACAACTGGGCCGTCGGCGCCGAGCGCAGCGCGACCGGGTCGGCGCTGGTCGCCAACGACCCTCACCTCGCCCTGCGTCTGCCCGGGGTCTGGTTCGAGGCGCACCTCGTGGCGCCGGACTACGAGGTCTCGGGCGTCACGATTCCCGGGACCCCCGGTGTAGTGATCGGTCGCACCGCACGTCTCGCCTGGGCTTTCACCAACGTGATGCTCGATGACCACGATCTCTTCTTCGAGCAACTCGACGCCACGGGAGCGCAAGTTCGCCGAGGCGCCGGCTGGAGTCCGGTGAAGCGCGAGACGTCGGTCATTCGCGTCCGCGGTGGGGCGGAGGTCCGGCTCGAGCTCGCCGAGACCGACCGGGGTCCGCTGCTGCCGGCGGATCCGGCGCGTCGCCTTCCGGCGCGCAGCCTTGCCTGGACCGCCTACGAACCGGCCGATCCGCTGAAGGCGCTGACCGCACTCGCTCGTGCGTCGCGAGTCGAGGAGGTCCCGGCAGCGATCGGGTCGTTCGTCTGTCCGGCGCAGAACCTGGTCGTCGGCGATGTCGAGGGAGGACTGCTCCACGCCGTCCTCGGGCGCTTGCCGCATCGACTCGCCGGCGACGGACGGTTCCCCTCGCCGGGATGGGACCCGGCCTACGGCTGGAACGGCTTGCTCCCGGCGAGCGAGAACCCGGTTCGGCGAGCTCCGGCCGATGGCATGCTGGTCACGGCGAACAACGACAGTTGGGGGAGCACCCGGCCGGCGGCGCTCGTCGCCGATTTCGACAGCCCCCACCGTGCCGACCGGATCGCGAGTCGCCTCGGCGAGCGCCGCGACTGGACGGCCGAGGCGCTCGTGGCGGTGCAGACCGACGTCATCTCGCGCTATGCGCTCGAGGTGGTGTCGGCGATCGCCGGCGACCATCGCGGCGAGGCGGGGCGAGCCTACCGGGAGCTGCGCGCGTGGAACGGCGCCATGGGGCGGCACGGGGCCGGGGCGCTCTTCGTGCTGCTCGAGCGTGAGCTGCGAACCCGCCTGTTCGCCGACGAGGCGACCGCGGCGGGTATCCCGCGATTCGACAGCCGCGAGCGGCTGCTGGGCCTGTTGCACGGCGAGATCGACGCGTCGTTCGTCGATGACGTGTCGACCCCCCAGCACGAGACGAGGGCGGAGATCGTCACCGCGGCATTGGCGGCGGCATGGCGCGAAGGTAGCGGTCGCTTTGGTCCGGCGGTTTCGCAGTGGCCTTACGGGGAGATCCACCAGCTCACCCTGTCGCACCCGCTCGGCGCGCTCCCGGTTCTCGGCCCCTGGTTCGACCGTGGACCGATGTCGCTTCCTGGCTCCGCAACGACGGTCGACGCCTTCGGTGCCGTCTGGAAAGGCGACCGGCAGGCGGTGACCTACGGCCCGTCGATGCGGCGGACGACCGACCTGCGAAATCCGGACACGACCTTCTCGGTCCTGCCGGGCGGCCAGTCGGGGCATCCGGGGGATCGACACTACGACGACCAGCTACGGCTCTACCTGGCGGGGGAGAGCCGGCCGGTGGCGTGGAGCGAGGCGGCAGTCAGCCGAGCCACGGTGTCGGTGCTGCGCCTGCTGCCCGCGTCGCACTGAGGTTCGGGCGGCTCCGCCCCGCCGCAGCGGTGGTAACGCCGCTCCATCTCGCGCCTCCGGAGTGGGGTGCTTTCCTTCGCCTAGCGAAGCCGGCGGCGCATCGTGCGCTTCGAGGTGCGCTCGACGTAGGGCTCGACGCCGGGGGCGGTGCAACGGGGGAGCTCGAGGCCGAGGGTCTGTTCGATCTCCTTGACCATCGGTTTGTCGAGGAAGGTCGCGATGGTCGAGACCAGCCCCTGGGCGTTGCCGCGCGCGGTGCGGCCGGCGCGGTGGATGTAGTCCTCCACCGTGTCGGGGATCTCGTAATTGATGATGTGGCGGATCCCGACGACGTCGATGCCCCGTGCCGCGACGTCGGTGGCGACGAGGATCCGATGCTGCCCTTCGCGGAAGCCGTCGAGCGCGGCCAGGCGCTGCTGCTGGGAGAGGTCGGAGTGGATCCGTTCGACCGGGTGCCCTTCGCGCACCAGCATCTTGGCGAGCCATTCGGCGTCGACCTTGCGACGGGTAAAGACCAGCGTGCTGCCGAGCTCCTGGTTCAGCAGGGCGAGGATGCACGGGCGCTTGGCGTCGATGTCCACGAGGTAGAGCCGGTGCTGGATGCCGCTCGCCGTCTTGCCCACCGGCGTGATGTCGATCCGCTCCGGCTCGGTGAGGAAGCGCTGGGCGAGCCGTTCGATCGGCGGCGGCATGGTGGCCGAGAACATCATCGTGTGGCGAACCGCCGGGAGCCGCTCGAGGATGCGATGGATCTGGGGCATGAAGCCGAGATCCAGCATGTGGTCGGCCTCGTCGAGCACGAGCTCGGTGACCTGGTCGAGTCGCACCGTGCCGCGCTCGGCGTGGTCGAGGAGCCGACCGGGGGTGGCCACCAGGATGTCCATGCCGCGGGCCAGCGCATCGATCTGGTGGCGGATGTTGAGCCCGCCGACGATCGAGGCGGCGCGCAGGCGATGGCTGGCGCCGAAGTAGTCGGCGTGGGCCTTGGTCTGCAGAGCGATCTCGCGGGTCGGCGAGAGGATGAGGGCCCGCACCCCCTTGCCGCCGCGCAGCCGCTGGACGATCGGCAGGACGAACGCAGCGGTCTTGCCGGAGCCGGTTTCGGCCAGCCCGATGAGGTCGCGGCCGGCGAGCGCCGAGGGGATCACCCGCAATTGAATGGGTGTGGGGTGGCGGTAGCCGAGCTCGGCGACCGCCTGGAGAAGCTGCGGATCGAGGCCTAGGCCGTCGAACCCGGCTTCGGTGGTGGGAACGGGATGTTGGGGAAGGGACCGCTCAGGCATGTCCCCCCAGCTTATCGCGCCTCAGAAAAGGGAGGGTTGGACCCCCTCCGGGTCCTCCTCGAGGAAGTTCGACAGCCCGACGCCGATGAGTCGCAGGCGGGTGTCGGCCGGGAGACCGCAGCGCCCCAGGAGATCGGCCGCCACCTCCTCGACCTCGGCGGCGTCGGACGGCGTGCGGAGGAGCGTGCGCCGCCGAGTCAGCGTCGTGAAGTCGGCGGTCCGCAGCTTCAGGGTGACCGTCCGCGGGATGCGACGGCGTTTCTCGACGCCGGCCCAGGCTCGTCGCGCGGCGGCGGCGAGCTCGGCGCCGACGTCGTCGATCGGCAGGTCGTGCGTGAAGGTGTTCTCCGACGAGATCGAGCGCGCCGGGCGGTTGGGAACCACCGGGTGCTCGTCGATTCCGTGAGCAAGCTCGAAGAGCCGCTCGCCGTAGCGTCCGAAATGGCGGACGAGGTCGCGGGCGGCGGCCTGCCGGAGGTCGCCGACGGTGAGGAAGCCGTGGCGGTGGAGCGCCTTCTCCGTCGCCTGTCCGACGCCGGGGAGGCGCGCGACGGGAAGCGGGGCGAGGAACGCCTCGACCTGGTGCGGCTTGATGACGAAGAGGCCGTCGGGCTTGCGCCAGTCGGAGGCGATCTTGGCGAGGAACTTGTTCGGCGCCACGCCCGCCGAGGCGGTCAGGCCGGTCGCGGCGCGGATCTCGCGCCGGATCGCCTCGGCGGTGGCCGTCGCGGTGGGCAGACCGGTCAGCTCGGCCGTCACGTCGAGGTACGCCTCGTCGAGCGAGAGCGGCTCGACGAGCGGCGTGTGCGTCAGGAAGATCGCCCGCACCGCGCGCGAGATCTCGCGGTAGCGGTCGAATCGCGGGCGCACCAGAACGGCCTCCGGACAGAGCCGCATCGCCCGCGCGGTGGGCATCGCCGACCGCACCCCGAAGCGGCGGGCCTCGTACGACGCGGCGCAGACGACGCCGCGCTGCTCGGCGCTCCAGGCGACGACCACCGGGCGGCCGGCGAGCTCCGGACGGTCGTGTTGCTCGACCGAGGCGTAGAAGGCGTCCATGTCGACGTGGAGGATCTTGCGCATGGCCGGAGGCTGCCCCGAGAGCTCTGGAGCCGGGGCGGCTCAGTCGGCAGAAGGGCCGTCGTCGGCCTTCCACGGCGAGGCGAAGACGGTTTCGTAGTCGCGGATCTCGACCTTCCCCGCCGGCAGACCGCGCGGCTTGCGGACGTCGCCGGCCCGAGCCAGGTGGACGGCCACCTTGCCGCCGCGGCGAGCCTTCGAGTGGGCCGCGGCGAGCGAGGCGGCGAAGCGCAGCGTTTCGCGCGGCAGGCGAGGCAGGCGGTCGGGGTTGCGCACCACGACGTGCGAGCCCGACTCGCTGGCCACGTGCAGCCAGAAATCCTGCGGGGCGGCGAGGCGCAGCGAGAGGTCGTCGTTGTCGCCGGCGCTCTTGCCGACCAGCACGATGAGCCCGTCCGGCGAGGTGAACCGGCGGGCGATCGCGCGCCCCGCGAAGACTCCGGCATCGGGGTCGGAGGGTGGGGGCGGACCGGAGCGGGAGCGGACGGCCATCGCCGAGTTTCTATCACCGGCCGGGGTGACACCGGCGAGCGCGTTGCGGCATCCCAGTCGACGGAGGCAGCGTAGGAGTCAGTAGCGCTGGCGAGATGAACCTCCTCCGTTCCGGCGACCCGGTCCGGTCGTTCCGGCCGAGGGGGGAGACAGGAGATGACCATGACGACGATCGTGTCCCGTGCTGCCGGAATTGGCCTGGTCCTGCTGCTTGCCGGCTGTGGCGTGGTCAGTGAGCCGAGCGCCCGGGCGAACGAACCGATACCGGAAAGGAGCGACCGCGTGGTGAAGAGCGAAGCGGAGTGGAAGGCGATCCTGACTCCCGAACAGTTCCGCGTCCTGCGCCAGAAGGGGACCGAGCGGGCCTTCACCGGCGCAACCTGGGACGAGCATCGTCCGGGCGTCTACCGATGCGCCGCCTGCGGCCTCGAGCTCTTCCGGTCGGACGCGAAGTTCGACTCGGGTACCGGTTGGCCGAGCTTCTGGCAGCCGGCGGCGCCCGACGCCGTGGCGACCGAGTCCGACTGGTCGTTCGGCATGCGCCGCACGGAGGTGCGCTGCGCGCGCTGTGGCGGTCACCTCGGCCACGTCTTCGAGGACGGGCCGGCGCCGACCGGTCTGCGCTACTGCATGAACTCGGCGGCGATGACCTTCGAAGCGGCGCCGAACGCCGGCAAGTGACAGCTGCCGTCGCACGAGGAAGCGGGGGCCACGACCGGGCGATTCGCGACGGTCGTGTCCCCCGGCGACCCGGCTGAGACGGCCGGCCCGCCCCGGCTGCGAGCCACGATCCACGAACTGGTAGACTCCCCGTGGCGCTCTGGCGCCGTTGCCCCGTCGGTTCGAGTCCTCCCGGCGGCCTTCCGAGGTCGCCGAGCCGTCTTCCCGTGGAGTCACGCTTGGCACGTCGCATGCTCATCAATGCCCGCAGCCCGGAAGAGCTGCGGATCGCTCTCGTCAGCGACCGGCAACTCGAGAGCTACCAGGTCGAAGTCGCCGATACCACCCTGACCCGCGGCAACATCTACCGCGGCGTCATCGCCGGGATCCAGCCGGCCCTCAACGCGGCGTTCGTCGACTACGGAGCCGATCGCAACGGCTTCCTGGCGATCCAGGATGTCGTTGCCGGGGCGCGCACGCGCCAGCCCGCCAGCGAGGACGAACGCCCGTCGATCGACGAGATCCTCGAACGAGGGCGACCGATCGTCGTCCAGGTCACGCGCGATCCGGAGGGGACCAAGGGGGCGGCGCTCACCACCAACCTCTCGCTCGCCGGGCGCTACCTGGTGCTGACCCCGTTCGACGACCACCGCGGCGTGTCCCGCAAGGTCGAAGACGAGGAGTCGCGGCGCGAGCTGCGCGAGATGGTCGGCAAGCTCGATCTCCCCGAGGGCTGTGGCGTCATCGTGCGGACCAACGCCTTCGGGCAGACCCGCACCGAGCTCAACCGCGACGCCGCAGCCCTGCTCAAGCTGTGGAAGCGGATCCAGGTCGAGGGCAAGGGCGGCCGGAGCTGGAAGCTGCTCTACAGCGACCAGGACCTGATCCTCAAGGCGCTGCGCGACCAGCTCGACAACTCGGTCGAGGAGATCCTGGTCGACGACGACATGGCGTTCGCCAGCGCCGAGGCCTACGTCCAGGCCTTCATGCCGCGATCGAAGGTCGTGCTGACGCGCTACGAAGATCGTGCGCCGCTGTTCACCGCCTTCGACCTCGAGGCGCAGATCGAGGCGATCTACCGCCGCTCGGTGCCGCTCGGCTCGGGAGGAGCGATCGTCATCGACGGCACCGAGGCGCTGACCGCCATCGACGTGAACTCCGGCAAGTCGACGCGCGCCGCGAGCCAGGAAGAGACCGCCTACGCGACGAATCTCGAAGCGGCCGTCGAAGTGGCACGGCAGCTCCGCCTGCGCGACATCGGCGGCCTGGTGGTCGTCGACTTCATCGACATGAAGTCGGCCAAGCACCGCAAGCTGGTGGAGAAGGCGGTCAAGGACGCGATGAAGCCCGACCGGGCGCGCGTCACCATCGGGCGGATCAGCGGCAACGGGTTGCTCGAGATCAACCGGCAGCGCATCCAGCAGGAGCTCAAGGTGCGCAGCCACCGCTCCTGCCCGACCTGCGACGGCACCGGACGCATCGCCAGCCCCGAGATCGTCGGCCTGAACCTCCTGCGCCGCATCGAGGCCCGCGCCGTCACCGGAAGGCTCGGCAGGGTGCGGATCGAGCTCCATCCCGAGCTCGCCGACGCCTTCCAGAACCAGCGCCGCCACGAGATCGCCAAGCTCGAGCGGGAGTTCCACCTGAGCGTCGAGGTCATCGCCTCGGCACGCCTTCACCGGCCGGACGAGGTCATCCAGTGGGAGGAGCGCGAGGGTGGAACGATCTTCGAGCCGGCACCGAAGGTCGCCAAGCCGGCCGTCCAGGTTCGCGACGTGCTGGCCGCGGCGGCTCCGGACGAGGAGCCGGCGGGCGAGTCGGACGGTGAGGTGCGCCAGGCCGGCAAGCGCCGGCGCAAGCGGCGTGGCAAGGACAAGGAGCGCGACAAGCCGAAGGCCGGGGGCGAGGCGCCCGAAGCGAAGCCGGAGCGCGAGGCCGGAGCGCGCGGGGGCGGTCGCCCAGCCAAGGGCCGGCGCCGCGAAAAGGTCCGGCCGCCCGCGCCCGTCGGCGCTCCTGCCGCGGCCGCGGTCGCGGGGCACGAGGTCGAACCTTCTGTCGACCCCCAGCCCGACGACGCCTCCGGTCCGGGCAATCCGTCGAGCGAGCCGAAGGGGAAGCGCCGCCGCCGCCGTCGTCGTCGAGGCGGGAACGGCAGCGGGGGCGAGGGCAGTGGCGGTCCCGGTGCCGGCTCCGAGGGCGGTCCGACGACCGGAGGCCCGGGGGAGGGCGGATTCGAGGGCGGCGACGAGTCGCGTGGCGCCTCCGAGGGCGGCAGCGAGAGCGCTCCGGGGGAGCTGAAGGCCAGGCGCCGCTCGCGGCGACGCAATCGGCGCCGCGGTCCGCGCGGGGCCGGGGGACCGCTCGCCGGCGACGACGGCAACGGCTCGCCGCCCGTCGGGCCGCCGGCCGGTTGATCGAAGTCGGATCCGTCGAATCAGGATTGCCGCAGGACGGCGTTTCGCTGCTAGCGAATTGGAGTAGGCTCTCCCACCCCGGCGGGTAGGAGAGCTCGCCGGGGCCGCGAGACGAAAGGCCCCGAATGGACGACCGCTTCCTTCCTGACGTCGATCCGCAGGAGACCGGCGAGTGGCTCGAAGCCCTCGACCAGATCGTCGCCACCCACGGCGACGCCCGCGCCCGGTTCCTGCTGCAGAACCTCTACGAACGCGCCTACCTGCGTGGCGTGCCGTTGCCGCACGGCACCACGCCCTACGTCAACACGATTCCGCGCGGCGAGCAGCCGCCGTTTCCCGGCGACCGCCGGCTCGAGCGCCGCATCAAGAGCCTGCTGCGGTGGAACGCCATGGCGATGGTGGTGCGCGCCAACCGGCTCGAGGCGGGCATCGGCGGGCACATCTCGACCTATGCCTCGGCGGCGACGCTCTACGAGGTCGGTTTCAACCACTTCTTCCGCGGTCGCGGTGAGAGCGGCTTCGACGGCGACCTGATCTTCTTCCAGGGACACGCGTCGCCCGGCATCTACGCGCGAGCGTTCCTCGAGGGGCGTCTCGACGAGCGGACGATGGCGAACTTCCGCCGCGAGCTCGCACCGGGAGGTGGGCTCGCCTCCTACCCGCACCCCTGGCTGATGCCCGAGTTCTGGGAGTTTCCGACCGTCTCGATGGGTCTCGGGCCGATCAGCGCGATCTACCAGGCGCGTTTCGCCCGCTACCTCGAAGATCGCGGTCTGGTGAAGACCGCACACCGCCGTGTCTGGGCCTTCCTCGGCGACGGCGAGACCGACGAGCCCGAAGCGCTCGGCGCGATCACCCTCGCTTCGCGCGAGCGACTCGACAACCTCACCTTCGTCGTCAACTGCAACCTGCAACGGCTCGACGGCCCGGTTCGCGGCAACGGCAAGATCATCCAGGAGCTCGAGACCGCCTTCCGCGGCGCCGGCTGGAACGTCCTCAAGGTGATCTGGGGCGACGACTGGGACCCGCTCCTCGACGCCGACACGAGCGGGCTGCTCGTCCGGCGGATGAGCGAGGTCTGCGACGGCGACTACCAGAAGTACTCGGTCGAGACCGGAGCGTACATTCGCCGCCACTTCTTCGGCCGCTACCCGGAGCTCGCGCGTCTCGTCGAGCACCTCTCCGACGAGCAGTTGCAGCGGTTGCGCCGCGGCGGCCACGACCCGGAGAAGGTCTACGCCGCCTACAAGGCAGCCACCGAGACGAAGGGGATGCCGACCGTCATCCTCGCCAAGACGGTCAAGGGCTACGGACTCGGCGAGGCGGGCGAGGGGCGCAACGTCACGCACCAGCAGAAGAAGCTCAACGAGGCGGAGCTGCGCAAGTTCCGCGATCGTTTCGACATCCCGATCCCCGACGCGCAACTGGCCGACGCGCCCTTCTACCGGCCGCCGGAAGGCAGCGAGGAGCTCGAATACCTGCGCGAACGCCGCGCGCTCCTGGGCGGTCCGGTGCCGTCGCGACGCCGGCTCGTTGCCGTGAGCGCACCGCCGTCGGCCGAGGAGTTCTCCGAGTTCGCCGCCGGCGTGGAGCGCGAGGTCTCGACGACGATGGTCTTCGTGCAGATCCTCCGCACGCTGCTCAAGGACGCCAACCTCGGCCCGCGGATCGTGCCGATCGTGCCCGACGAGGCGCGGACCTTCGGCATGGAGTCGCTCTTCCGGCAGCACGGCATCTACGCCTCGCAGGGGCAGCTCTACGAGCCCGTCGACGCCGGCATGTTGATGTACTACAAGGAAGCGAAGAACGGGCAGATCCTCGAGGAGGGGATCACCGAGGCGGGATCGATGGCGTCCTTCACCGCCGCGGGCACCGCCGATGCGACGCACGGCATCGACATGATTCCGTTCTTCATCTTCTATTCGATGTTCGGCTTCCAGCGCATCGGCGATTCGATCTGGGCGTTCGGCGACATGCGCGGTCGCGGCTTCCTGCTCGGCGCCACCTCGGGCCGCACGACGCTCAACGGCGAGGGCCTGCAGCACGAAGACGGCCACTCGCACCTGCTCGCCGCCACCGTGCCGAACCTGGTGACCTACGATCCGGCGTTCGCCTATGAGCTGGCCATCGTGCTGCGCGACGGCTTGCGGCGGATGTACGAGCAGCGCGAGGACGTCTTCTACTACGTCACCCTCTACAACGAGAACTACCCGATGCCGCCGCAGCCGCAGGGTGTCGAGGAGGGAGTGCTCGCCGGTCTCTATCGCTTCCGCGCGAGCGACCTGCCGGAGGACCGTTCGCGGGTCCAGCTGTTCGGCTCCGGGGCGCTGATGCGGGAGGCCCTGCGGGCGCAGGAGCTCCTGGCGGCGAAGTTCGGCGTGGCCGCCGACGTCTGGAGCGCCACCTCCTACAAGGAGCTGCGTCGCGAAGCGCTCGCCTGCGAGCGATGGAATCTCCTCCACCCCGGCGAGGCACCGCGGGTGCCGTACGTCACTCGCGCGTTGTTGGCGGCTCGTGGACCGGTCGTGGCGGTGACCGACTACCTCAAGCTGGTGCCGGAGCAGATCTCCCGCTTCGTGCCCACCGACTTCCATCCGCTCGGCACCGACGGCTTCGGTCGGAGCGAGACGCGCGCCGAGCTACGCCGCTTCTTCGAGGTCGATGCCGAGCTGGTGGCGTTGGCCGCGCTGTCGGCCCTGGCTCGGCGAGGCGAGCTCGACCCGGCGATCGCGGTCCGCGCGGTCGCCGAGCTGGGGATCGACCCGGAGAAGGTCGACCCGTTGCTGGGCTGACCGGGAGCGCCACCCCGCGTCGACGGCTCCCGGCGCTCGGACGGCGGCGCCGGCGCGGTGTGCTACAAACCCCGCTCATGACCGGCCGAGTTCCGCCTCGTCGCCCGTCTCTTGCCGAAGAGCGCGTCGCGAGCCTGCTCTTCGTCGCGCTCGCCCCGCGGCGGGCGACCCGCCCGCTCGAACCGACGCCTGCCGGCCTGCAGCCGTTCGACGAGCTGCGGCTGGCGCGGACGGTCGGGGACGGGACCCTCGCCGCCGTCCGCTTCGCGGCGACCGGAGCCGCTCGCGGCGGTGTCTTGCTCCTCCATCCCTGGCTCGCCTGGGGACGAACCTACTTCCATCGTCGCGGGAGGATCGAGGCGCTACGAGAGGCCGGCTACGAGGTCCTCGTGCCGGACTTCCCCGGATTCGGCTCCAGCGGACCGCCACGCCTCTTCTTCGACCGCGGCGTCGAGGACGCGCTCGCCGCGTTCGCCGCCCTCCTGCCCGGTCGACCGCTTCACGTGTGGGGCGTCAGCAGCGGCGGCTACTGGGCGCACCCGGTGGTCAGCCGGGGTGGGTTCGCCGGAGCGTTCTTCGAGGACGTCTCGCCGCACCTTCACGAGTGGTCTTGGCGGCAGATGCCCTGGGGAAGACCCTTCTATCTCCTTTTCCGCTTCGCCTTGCCGCGCGCCTATCGCTTCCTCGACATGCGGCTCCACGCGGCGGTCCGCGCGGCACGGGCGGCGACCTACGTCTCCGGCGCCCTCGACCGCGGCGTCCAGCCTGCGGACACGCGCGCGCTGGCCGAGGCGAGCGGGGGCGAGGCGGTCGTCGTGGAGGGGGCCGGACACCTCGACGCGATCCGCGTCGACGGGCAGCGTCTGCTCGCACTTGCCCTGGCGACCTTCGAACGAGCCAACCGCTGAACGGTGCGGCCGGGTGGGCGGCGTCAACCCTCGAGCAGGCTGGCGATGCGCGTGACCAGGTCCTCGAGGTCGAACGGCTTGTAGAGGACGAGGTCGGCCTGGCTGAAGTCCATGAACATCTTCTCGCGCTCGGGATCGAACTTCAGGTTGCGGGCCGTCAGCAGGATGATCGGCGTTCGCCGGTCGTAGATCCCGGCCGCTTCGTCCTCGCGAATCGTCTTGGCGACCCGATAGCCGTTCTCGCCCGGCATCATCACGTCGAGGACGATCAGATCCGGGCGAGCGGAGCGCGCCGCGCCGAGGGCCTCGAGCCCGTTGGCGCAGGCGACGACCTCGTATCCCTCCTGTTCGAGACGGAACCGCAGCGTTTCGATGACATCGGGCTCGTCGTCGGCGATGAGGATCTTGGTGGAGGGCATCCAGGGTCTCCTTCGGCGCCAGTCGTGGAATCAGACAACGCGGCGGACCTTCCGAGGTTCGCCGTCTGGGCTCAGGGGCGAGTCGCGTCGGTGACCTCGGCGAAACCGCGGAGCAGCTCGATCGCCGAGGATCCGTCCTCGGGAAAGCAACGCGGGCCGAACACCCGAGCCCGTCCCGAGGGTCCGCCCGGGTTGAGCTGCTCTTCCTCCTCGAACGCCCGTTGCAGCCGGGTCCGCACCGTCTCGCCGCCGCCGCGCGGCGTGCCGAGCAGCGTCACGAGGAGCCTGCCGTGGGCCGGCTGGGGCGTCAAGATGTCGAGAGCGCGCGGCAGAACGCGGAGGACGACGCGCTGCAAGACCTCGAGCTCGCTGCGGACGACCGGGATCTCGGCGCCCAGCGGTGCGCTCGCCACGTCTTCGAGCTGGATGGCGAGCAGCGCGAAATAGGGGAACTGACGGAAGCCGCGGACCGAGACTTCGAACTCCGCCAGCTCCTCGACCCGGTAGCTCCAGGCGGGCAGGCGAAAGGTGAGGCGAGTTCCCTGGCCGGGCTGACTCGACAATCGCAGGTCGCTGCCATGAGCGCGGACGAGATCGCGGGCGATGCCCAACCCCAGCCCCGTGCCGCGAGCTTTGTTGGTGAGCGAGTCGCGCGACTGGAAGAAGGGCTCGAAGACGCGGTCCTGGTCCTCGGGCGGGATGCCGATTCCCGTGTCGGCGATGGTGATCTCGACGCCGGCGTCGTCGGGTCGGGCGACGAGCGTGACCAGCCCGCCGGCGGCGGTGAACTTCAGCGCGTTGCTCAGGAGGTTCGCCAGCACCTGGTCGAGGCGGGCGGCGTCGGCCCAGACGCGCGGGAGGTTGGCGGAGATCTCGACCCGCAGCTCGATCCCGCCCGCCTGGGCCTGCCCCTCGAAGGCGACGGCGGCCTGCCGCAGGCTCTCGCCGGCGTCGACGTCGCCGAAGCGGAAGGCGAGCTTGCCGGCGTCGAGCTTGGAGAGGTCGAGGATGTCGTCGACGATCCGGGCCAGACGGTCGGCGTTGCGCTGGGCCATCTCGAGGAATCGGACCTGCGTCTCGTTGAGCGGGCCGGCCTTGTCGCCGCGCAGCAGGGCCAGCGAGTTCTTGATCGAGGTGAGCGGGGTCTTGAGCTCGTGCGAGACGGTCGAGACGAAGTCCGACTTCATCTGATTGAGCCGCGTGAGCTCCTGGTTGACCTCCTCGAGGCCTTTGCGTGCCTCGTCGAGCTCGCGTACCGATTCGTGCTCGGCGAGCCGCCGCCGGCGCTCGCGTCGCACCCTTTCGACGAGGTAGCCGTAGAAGATCGCCACCGCGAAGAGGAACGGGATACGGATCATCGCGGCGGGCTGGAGGAACGAGTCGGCGCCGGCGACGGTCGAGATGCCGTAGGCATAGGCCGAGGCCACGATCACCGCGCCGAGCGCGATCAGGCGGAGGTTCTCGCCGATGGTGGCGAGGAAGAGGAGGAAGAAGTAGATGTAGAAGATCTCCGGTCCGAAGGCGTCGCTCCACAGGAGGCAGGCGGTGATCCATGCCGTGTCGAGCAGCAGGACCGCGCCGATGAACGGCTCGGAGTCGAACCAGGCCGGCGGCAAGATCAGCAGTGCGCCGTTGGAGATCAGGGCGAGGAGTACGAGGAGCGCGACGCCGAAGGTGACGCCGGCGAAACCGGTCTGTGCCAGGAGGAGGTAGGCGGTGGCGATGAACAGCGTGAGGCGGAGGAGGACGAACGAGCGTCTCCTCTCGGCGGTCCCTTCGCTGCTCTCGTCGACCATCGACATCGGAGGCCCCCCGGCGCCTCGGGCCGCCCTCGCCTGCCGAACGATTGTAGCGCGGCGATCTCCGCACGCCTCCGCGTGCGGAGATCGCCGGAAAGACGACAGGCTCAGGCGGCGATCGCTGCTGCGACCGGCGGGATCGGACAGCCGAGCGAGTCGGCAATGGCGCGCAGCAACTCGAGCTCGTCGGCCGTGGCGATCCGGTCGGCGGCGACCGTCGCGGCACAGGCGGTGAGCAGCGAGCGGCGTACCGCCGGTGCGGCGGCCGCCAGATCGGCGAGGGCCCGATCGATCTCGGCCAGGCCGCAGCGTTCTCGCGGCGTGAGCTGCGGCGGAGCGGCCGCGCCCGGAAGCAGCGCGATGCCCGCCTCGAACGCCCGTTCCGGCTGGCCCGGGTCGCCGCCGCCGCACCAGGCGAGTGCCGAGAGGAGCAGGTGGCTAGGCTCCCGGACTTGCGAGATCGAGGTGAACCGCACGCCGGTCTGGGGGCGCTCGCCGAACCGCGAGGCGAGATGGCGGCGCAGAACGCGCTGCAAGGAGAACTCGAAGAGGCCGATCCGCGAGTCGGCAGCCACGAGCCGCTCGATCAGCCGGTCGAAGTCGGCGTACTGCTCCGGCGAGAGCCGTCGCAGCGCCGGCAGCGTGAGGTCGACGAGCGGCAGCCGGGCCGAGGTTGCGATCGCTGCCAGGCTCGGCTCGAGCTGGCGGAGCTCGCCGAGCAGCGGGTTGTTCCCGGACTCGGCGACGGCGGTGAGCTGCGCGTCTCGCACCTCGGGGCGCGGGTCGAGCAGCAGGCCGAGCACCAGGGCCTGAGCGGTGAGCGGCTCGCGCGCCGCTTCACGCAATCCACCCGGCAGCCCGGCGAGCAGCGCGTTGGCGTTGGCCACCGTTCCGGCGTCGAGCCGGCCGGCGGCCGCCACGAAAGCCGCCGCCTTCGACGGCGAGCGGCTGGTCCCCGCGGCGCGGGAGGTCACGACCGCCGCGTCGTCGGATCCGGCCAGGGCAGCCGCGAGATCGCCGAGCGGTGTCGCTTCGCTGGCCTCCACCGGTGGCGCCAGGCTCGGGTCGAGGCGGCGGATCCGCTCGGCGATCGGCGGATGGGTGGCGAGGAAGCCGAAGATCCGCTTGGCGACGCCGTCGGCGAAAAAGAAGTGGCCGACCTCCTCGGACTGGTGCGAAGCGATCGCCGAACCGGAGCCGAAGGAGGCGATCCGCGCCAGCGCGCCGGCGAGGCCCGCCGGATTCCGCGTGAACTGCACCGCCGAGCTGTCGGCGAGGAACTCGCGTTGCCGCGAGACGGCGGCCTGGATGAGTCGACCGAAGAAGACGCCGACCCAGCCGACGACGAGCAGGGCGAGGCCGAACAGGGCGATGCCGCCGCCCCCTTTCTTGCTGCTCCCCGACGAGCGTCCGCCGGTACCGCGGAGGATCCAGTAGCCGATCAGGGCGATCACCAGGATGCCGTGCAGCAGGCCGGCGAGACGGACGTTGATCCGCATGTCGCCGTTGAGAATGTGGGAGAACTCGTGGCCGAGCACGCCCTGGAGCTCGTCGCGCGAGAGCTCGTCGAGCGCGCCGCGCGTCACCGCGACCACCGCGTCGCCACTGGTCAGTCCGGCGGCGAAGGCGTTGATGCCGGGCTCCTTCTCGAGGAGGTAGACGCTCGGCACGGGCAACCCGGCGGCGAGCGCCATCTCCTCGACGACGTTGAGCAGACGCCGTTCCTTCGCGTCGGTGCTGTTGGGTTGCACCGGCCGGCCACCGAGCGCTTGCGCGACCACCGAGCCGCCCCGGGCGAGCTGGGCGGACTTGTAGATGCTGCCCACGGCGATGACCAGGAGCGTCGCCGCGGCGGTGCCGGCGAAGAGCTCGGGATCGAGGAACGGATCGCGCTCCTCCTCGCCGACCTGGACGCCGGTGTTGTAGAGCAGCAGGCGGACCGCGAGGTAGACGGCGAGGACGATGGCCGCCACCGCCGCTGCGAAGAGACCGGCGAGGGCGCGCGTCCTCCGCCGCGCCTCCTCCTGGCGGGCGAAGAAGTCCATCGGCGGCGGCCTAGGTGAAGGAGACCTTCGGAGCGACGCGTTCGACCGGGTTCTCGACCTCGAGCAGTTGCGCCGGCGTGAAGCCGAACGAGCCGGCGATGATCGAGGCGGGGAACTTCTCGCGACCGATGTTGTAGGCCATGACGGCGTCGTTGTAGGCCTGCCGCGCGAAGGCCACCTTGTTCTCCGTGGAGGTGAGCTCCTCCTGGAGCTGCAGCATGTTCTGGTTGGCCTTGAGGTCCGGGTACGACTCGGCGAGGGCGAAGAGCTTGCCGAGCGTGCCGGAGAGCGCGCCCTCGGCGCTGGCGAGGCCCTGGATCGCGGCGGCGTCGGCCGGATTGGCGGCGGCGCGCGAGGCGGCGGCGCTGGCGGTGTTGCGGGCCTGGATGACCGCCTCGAGCGTCTCGCGCTCGAACTTCATGTAGCCCTTGACGCTCTCGACGAGGTTGGGGATCAGGTCGTAGCGGCGCTTGAGCTGGACGTCGATCTGCGCGAAGGCGTTCTTGAAACGGTTGCGCAGCGTCACCAGCCCGTTGTAGAGGCCGACGACCCAGAAGATGGCGATGACGACGACGGCGAGGACGACGAGTCCGAAGACCATGCTGGGGTCCTCCGTGGGTAGGGTTCGGAACGCTGGGTCAACGATACACGCAAGCGCCGCCGCTGTCGCGCCGGCGAGAGCCGCGATGGTCTAGAAGACGGCTCCGAGCTCGCCGGGGATCGGCGTCCGGCAGGCCGGGCAGACGAGCAGGCGGCCGCTGCGCGGCAGCGAGGAGACGAAGTCGACCCGGGCGCGGTAGAGGCGGACGACGTGGAGCTCGTGGACCTGCCGCCGGCAGTGCGGGCAGCGTACCGGCTGCTCGAGCCCGTAGACCGCGACCGCGTCGCGCGTCCATTTCGTCTCCGCATCGGCGGTCGGGCCGTCGGGGCGGATGAGGTCGTTCGGTTCGTCCACGGGCGGTCGAGCTCCAGGGTGCTGGGCCGGGTCTGCGACCCGATGCCGCGCTCGACTGATCGTAGCATCGCGCGGTGCCGCGCTTGCCCTCGCGAGCGCGGCTGGAGCTTGCGAGGCGGGCTCGTTCCGACGATACTGCCTCGATGCCGTCGCTCGTCCCCGTCCGCCGCCGGATCGTCGCCGTGCTTTACGGGATCGCCTGTCACGGACTCTTCCTCGCCGGGGTCGGCGCCATGGTGGTCGGCCTCTACTTCGGGCTGACGCTCGGGCGGGGACCGTTCCATGGCCCATGGGCTGCCCTGGTCAACGTCCTTCTGGTCGGCCAGTTCCCCCTGCTGCACTCCTACCTGCTGTCCGCGAGCGGCCGGCGGTGGCTGCGCATGCTCGCTCCGCGCGAGCTGGCGGTGGACCTCGAGACGACGGTCTTCGCCGCCATTTCGAGTCTCCAGTTGCTGCTGTTCTTCGTCCTCTGGTCGCCGAGCGGCAAGGTCTGGTGGGAGCCGCAGGGGGGCGCGCTCGTCGCCCACTCGGTGCTTTTCGCCGGGGCCTGGCTCTTCCTCGGCAAGGCGCTCGCCGACGCCGGGCTGCCGCTGCAGAGTGGGGCGCTCGGCTGGATGGCGGTCTTTCGCGGCGAAGCGCCCCGGTTCGACGGCTTCCCGACGCACGGGCTCTTCCGCTATCTGCGGCAGCCGATCTACCTGGGCTTCGCGCTGACGCTCTGGACCGCGCCGGTCTGGACGCCCGACCGCCTGGCGCTCGCCATCGCCTGGAGCGCGTACTGCTTCGTCGGGCCGCGCTTCAAGGAGGCGCGCTACCGGCGCTACTACGGCGAAGCGTTCGACCGCTACCGGGAACGGGTGCCGTACCTCCTGCCGTTGCGTCGGCAGCGCCGGGCCTGATCGCTGCCGGAGGGCTCAGCCTTCCGGCTCGTCTTCGACCGGAACCGGCGTCTCGGCGTCGGTCATCCGCGGTCGGAGCTCCCGATACTTCGCGTCGAGCAACTCGAAGAGCGCGCTGATCTTCTCCAGCCGTTCGTCGAGCAGCTCGGTCCAGTGGTCGTGCCGCGCCGTCTCGACCGACAGACCGTTGACGCGGAACGTCGAGGCTTCCAGGCGGAATCGGTGATCGCCGGCGACGAGACGGGCCGACAGCAACTCGGCGCCTTCGTCGACGAATCGCAGGAGCTCCGGGATCACCGCCCCGGAAAGCGTCACCTTCGCCTCGCGTGTCTGCAGCCGGACGCTGCCGGCGAGCGGCTCGACGAGGACATCGCCCTCTTCGACGAGCGCCCGCAGGAAGCGGCAGCCCCAAACCGACTGACCCGGTTCGCGGACCTCGAAGAACGGGTGCTGGGGCTCGTCTTCGCCCTCCTCGAGCCAGGGCGCGCGGAAGTCGGCCGAGACCCCGAGCTGGCGCAGCAGCAGGAGGAGACTGCCGAGGTGGGCCTTGGCGGTGGTGCCGAGCCAGAGCGTCGTGCCGTCGAGGCAGCCTTCGATCACCTTGGCGCGCGGTGCCGTGCGGTGGACGAGCTCCTCGGCGGCGAGCTCGCGCAGCTCGCGCCGCTTGCGGCTGCCGAGGTACTGCAGGCCGGTCGCGGCGAGCTCGTCGCGCACCAGCTCCTTGAACCGCTCGGCGACCGCGGTCGGGTCGGGCCGCAGCTTGTCGATGCGGACGCGGAAGGCGAAACGATCGTGACCGACCCGGTAGGGTGCGTCGATCTCGAAGGGCAGGAAGCCGACGCTCTCGCGCCGTTCGCTCGTGCCGAGCAGCGGCTCGAAGCGGAGCGCGTCGAAGTCCGGTTCCTCGGGGCGTTCGGTGATCGTGAAGCGGGTGAGGCTGGCGGAACCGGAGAGCAGGCCCATCGTCGAGAGTCTCCCGTGTCGATCGGAGGCATCCGCGACGAGGCGGAGCCGGGGTCGCCGATCTTACACGGGCCTCGTGAGGCGTTGCCGGGTGCCCTTGCTGCCGGCGGCGGTGTCGCCGCCGCATCGATGTCGACTCGACGCTCGGCTAGCCGTTCCAGTCCCAGAAGAAGTCGCGATTGGTGAGCTCGGGCTCCGGCTCGTCGTTCGCGTCAGCCGCGGGCGCGGCGGCGGGATCGTCCGGTTCGCCGCGGCGCTCGCCGCGGATCCAGGCGAGTTGTTCGGTGAGCCCTTCGACCTCGCGCAACCAGTGGTCGTCGGTGCCGAACTCGGGCCAGGTGCGAGGGAAGATCGGGTCGTTCCAGCGCCGGGCGATCCAGCCGGCATGCCGCACCATGCGCAGGCCGCGCAGCGGCTCGACCAGCGCCAGCGTGCGACGGTCGAAGGCGCGCATCTCTTCGTAGGCGTCGAGGAACGCGGCGCGCAGGCCGAGGCTGTCGCGATCGCGGCCGGGGAAGAGCAGCCAGGCATCCTGCACCGCCGGTCCGGCGAGCGAGTCGTCGAGGTCGACGACGTGGAAGAGACCGTCGCGCAGCAGGAGGTTGCCGGCGTGCAGGTCGCCGTGCAGGCGGATCGCCTCCGTCGGCACGGCGGCCAGGGCGCGGTCGGCTTCGTCGCAGATCGCCGTGGCGAGGGGAAAATAGCGCTCCGCCACCGAGCGCGGCACGCGATCGTGCGCCGCGAGCCAGGCGAGGTCGGCACGGACGGTGGCGGTGCCGATCCGCAGCCGATGGGCGAACGGCCGCCGGGCACCGACGTTGTGCAGGCGGGCCACCAGCCGACCGAGGCGCGCGGAGAGCGTCGCGTCGAGGTCGTCGGGTGCGCGACCGCCGCGCCGCGGGAAGACCGTGTAGAGGATGCCGGCAATCGAGCGCAGGGTGCCGCCGCCGGGGAACGGCAGCGGCGCGACGACGGGGATCTCGTCGTCGATCAGCTCGGCGAGGAGGGCGTGTTCTTCGAGAATCTGCGCCTCGCTCCAGCGCTGCGGCCGGTAGAACTTCGCCACCACGCGCGTGCGGTCGGCGAGCTCGACTTCGTAGACGCGGTTCTCGAACGAGTTGAGCGGGTAGCAGAGCGGCCGACAGGGCAGCCCGGCGCCCTCGACCGCTTCGAGCACGCGCTCGGGGGTCAGAGCGAGGAACAGATCGGTCGCCGGAGGTGCGGGCACGCCCTGCAAGGTAGCACAGGCGCGACAGCCCGCGGCGCTCAGGCGGCGCGGACGAGCAGGAAGGTCATGTCGTCGGAGGGGGCGCCGCCGGCCGTCCAGCGTTCGGCGGCGTCGCGCAGCGCCGCGAGCACCGCGCCGGCGCCCGAGGGCTCGTCGCCGAGACGACGCACGGCGGCGGCAAAGTGCGCCCGGGCGGCTTCGTAGCCGAGAGGCTCGCCGGTGGGCGACTGCAACTCGGGGAAGCCGTCGCTCATCAGCAGCAGGTGGTCGCCGACAGCGAGCTCGACCTCGACCTCCTGGTACGTCGCCCCGGGCATCGACCCGAGGGGCAGGCCGGTAAGCGTGATCTCGTCCACCTCGCCGGTGGCGGCGTGGAGCCAGAGCGCCGGCGGCATGCCGGCCGCCGAGAGGGTCAGCCGCCGCCCGCGCGCCCGGACGACCGACAGCGCCATCGCCATCCGGCCGAGCGCCATGCGCTGGATCTGTGCGTTGGCGCGGCCCAGGAAGGCGGCGGGAGCGGCCGCACCCGCCTCGCAGATGAAGAGGCTCTTGACCACCGTCACCATGGTGGCGGAGGCGGCGCCGTGGCCGGTGGCGTCGCCGATGGCGAGGGTGACGTCTCCGTCGGCGAGCGACTGGCCGTCGTAGTAGTCGCCGCCGACTTCGGTGGCGGTGTGCATCGAGACGGCCAACTCGAGCCCGGCAACGGGCGGCAGCTCGCGCGGCAGGAGCGAGAGTTGGAACTGACGCGCCTCCTCGAGCTCGCGCCCCTTGCGCTCGTTCTCGGCGGCCAGCAGGCAGCGGGCGATCTCTTCCTCCTTGCGGAGCTTCTCCTGGGCGAGCAACTGCTGCTGATTGGCGCGGAGCTGCTCGGCCATGCGATTGAACGTCGTGGCAAGGCGGCCGATCTCGTCGCGCGAGCGCACCGGCACGCGGGCGTCGAGATCGCCGGCGGCGAGGCGTGAGGCGCCGTCGTTGAGCATCGCGAGGTTGCGCGTCATCCGCTCGGCGAGCGGGAAGATCCCGGCAAGCGCGATCGCCACCAGTCCAAGGCCGAAGCCGAAATTGCGCGCCGTCGCCCGGCCGAGCGCCGCGAGCGCCTCCGAAATCGGCCGGGCGATGCCGTAGCGCATCCCGCTGCCCGGATCGCGGCGTGCCACGACGACCCAGTCGCCGACCGCCTTGACCCCGCGGCCACCCTTGGCGGTCGCCTCCTTGAGCCAGGGCAGGCCGGCCAGACGGGCTGCGTGCTCGGTGTTCGCGGCGTAGAGCTGATCGCCGGCGTCGATGGCGAAGGGGATCTCTCCCTGTTCGGCATGGGTCTCGGCGAGCACCGCCTGGAGCAGCTCGCGGGCGCGGATCCGCGCCGTGACGGTGCCGACCACCTTGCCGTTCTCTTCGATCGGGCAGGAGTACTCGCCCTTGAGCACCTGCTCGGCCGGGCTCGCTGCGATCGCCGGGACGGCCGCCGCGGGCGGTGCGAGGCCGGTGCCGGCCAGGTGAGCGAGCTCGGTGGCGGCTCGGCGCTCGACTTCGCGGAGCGCCGCACGAGTGTGGAGGTCGGCGTCGTTCCGCTCGGCGGCGGCGCGCGCGCGGGAAGTCTGGGCGAGGGCGCGAGCGACCTCGCGGCGGACGCTCTCGAGCTCCCGGTGCAGCGCCTGCTGATCGACATCGCTCCAGGTACGGATGACGATGCGCGGCAGGGGGGGCAGCACCGCCCCGCTCGTCCGCGCTGCGGGCGGCGGGGCCGAGCGAGTCGCGGACCGGGCAGAGATCCCGGGCGGGGTCTCTGCGGCAGAAGGCGGATCCGGAGCCTCCTCCGCCGTCGGCGGCTCGGGGACGAAGCGGAGGTCCTCGAAGTAGGGGGCAGCCTCGGCGAGCGAGGCGAGGACCTCGGCGGGCAGGGTCGTCGCCTCGGAGGCGCCCTCAGCGTTCGCCCACGCGCCTGCCGGGAGGTCGCGCAGCCGCTCAAGCCGACGACCGACGCCGCTTGCCACACTGGCAACGCGCGTCTCCATCTCCCGGGCCATCAACTCCGCCTCGAGCTCGGCGGCCTCGCGGAGCGCGGCGCGTGAGGTGGCGTAGCTGTAAAAGGCGATCCCCGACAGGGGGACGGCCGAAAGCAGGAAGAAGGTGAGGGCGAGGCGGAGTTTGAGCGTCATCGGGGAGGGCGTCCGGCGCTAGGTACGCGCCGCACGCCGGAAAGGTTCTCCCACCGTTCGGAGGCGCCGGGTCGACCGGGCGGCGATCAGGGGCGGGTGAGCACGGCCCAGGCGGCCGATCCGCCCGAGGCGAGGCTCGAGGCGAGGATCCGTCGCGCCGGAGCGAGCGCCGAGCCGTCGTGCGGTGCGAGGCCGAGGGCGGGATCGGCGTTGGCGAAGCCGGCGGTCGGCCAGTCCGCGTTGCCGTCGAGGGCGAGCACCGCCGCGGCGAGCGCGCCACCGGAGAACTCGCCGGTCGTCCCCTTCGGAGCGAGCACGGGCGGCAGCGTCTCGCCGAGCGCGCGGTGCAGCACGGCCGCTTCGAGGCGATCGCCACGGCGCGCGCCCGAGGCGCCCGAGACGATCCGGTCGAGCGACGCGGTGTCGATCCCGTGTCGCGCCAGCCCGCGCGCGAGACCCTCGGCGAGCGGCGCGATGCCTTGACCCCAGGAGAGCGGCGGCGCCGTCGGGTCGAACCCTCCCCAGGCGGCGTTTACCACGGCGAGCGGTCGAGCGCCGCGCGCGGCGGCCGTCGGCTCCGACTCGAGCACCAGGACGGCCGCGCCTTCGGCGGCGAGCAGTCCCGTGCGGTCGCGGTCGAATGGGCGCGGACGTTCCCGGCCGTCCGGCTCCGGCAGGGCGAGGGCGCGGAACCGATCGAGGAGCGCATGGAGCAGCGGCGACATCTCTTCGACCGAGCCGACGAGGGCACGGCCGACGCGCCCGGTGACGACCAGGCGCGCCCCTTCGGCGAGCGCCAGCAGCGGCCCGGCCTCGCGCTGGGTGATCGTCACGTTCGGCCCGAGCGCCTTGCAGGCGAGCGCCATCTGGGACGCGGGAGCGCTCGCCACCGACTCGGTGAAGTGGAAGGGCGAGGCCTGGTCGGGGCCGCGGTGAAGAATCGCGTCGAGCATCTGCTCGGTGATCCTCACCGGACCGAAGGCGGTCGCCATGACGATCCCGGTCGCATCGAATGGAGAGCTCTTCTCGTCGAGCCCGGCGTCGGCAAAGGCGAGGCGCATGGCGGCCACCGCCAGGCGCGACGGGTAGCTCATCCGCCGTGCGGCTGCCGCCGGGACGAGAGGTGCGAGCGACTCGGCGGGCACCAGCGCGGCCAGGCGGGCGCCGCTCGGGCGATGGTGTCCTGCCGAGCGATCGACCTCGACCGTCGCCGGTTGGCCGGCGGCGAGCGCCGCCGTCAGGGCGTCGCGCCCCGCGCCGTGCGAGCCGACCCAGCCCACGCCGGTCACGACGACGCGGCTCATCACCCGCCTCCCGTGAGGACGACGGCGGCGTTGCTGCCGCCGAAGGCGAAGTTGGTCGAGAGAGCGATCGCCTCGGCCGCGACCGGGCGCGGCAGGTCCCGCACCAGATCGACGGGGCCCTGCGGGTCCACGGCGCCGCCGCCGGGGGTCGGATGGACGGCGTGCTCGATCAGGCAGAGCACCGTGGCGACCGCTTCGATCGCCCCGGCGGAGCCGAGCAGATGGCCGACGGCGCCCTTCGTCGAAGTCACCGGGATCCGTCCGGCGCGTTCGCCGAAGACTTCGGCGAGCGCCGCCCACTCGGCCGCGTCGTTGAGCGGCGTGCCGGTGCCGTGGGCGTTGACGAAGTCGATCTGCGCCGGCTCCAGGCCGGCGTCGGCGAGTGCCGCGTGGATCGCCCGCGCTACCCCCAGGCCGCTCGGGTCGGGAGCCGTCATGTGGTGAGCGTCGCAGGAGGCACCGGCGCCGAGCAGCCGGGCGAGCGGCCGGGCGCCGCGTGCGACGGCGTCCGCCTGGCGCTCGAGGACGAGCATCGCCGCGCCCTCGCCGATCGACATCCCTTCGCGGTCGGCGCGGAACGGACGGCACGGGCTGGGGTCGACGGCGCGCAGCGAGTTGAAACCGGCGAAGGTGAGCTGACAGAGAGCGTCGGCGCCGCCGGCCAACGCCACGTCGACCTCGCCGCGGCGCAAGTCGTCGAGGGCGTCGCCGAGGGCGAGGGTTGCCGAGGCGCAGGCCGAGCAGATGGTCCGCGTCGGGCCGCTCGCGCCGACGGCCCGGGCCACGGCGTCGCCCGGCGCGCTCGTCTGTTGGGAGAGCAGCAGTCGGAGCGAGGTGCGCCGGCCGCGGGCGCCGGTCCAGCCGTCGTAGAAGAGCTCGGTCTCGAAGGTGCCGCCGGTCGAGCAGCCGAAGTAGACGCCGACCCGCCGGTCGCCGAAGCCGTCGGCGAGGCCGGCGTGGGCGAGCGCCTCGTCGGCGGCCGCGAGACCGAAGCGGTCGGCGAGCGACGCGCCACGGAAGCGGCGCACCGGCGCGACGTCGCCCGGCACCTCGGCGGCGACGCGGGTGCGATGGGGCTCGACGTCGAATCGGGTCACTTCGCGGATCGACGTCCGGCCCCCGGCGAGCCCGCGCCAGAGCGCTGCGACGCCGAGGCCGTAGCCGGAGACCGCCCCGATCCCGGTGACCACGACGGCGGGTCGAGGGCGCAGATCGGTCACCCGCGGCCTCCCTGCTCGGTCCGGGAGCGCTCGAGACGCTCGACCAGCGAGACGACCTTGGCCACCGAGCCGAAGGACTCGTCGTCCACCTCCGTGCTGGGAATGGCGATGCCGAACTCCCGTTCGAGCGCGACGACGAGCTCGAGCGCATCGACCGAGTCGAGGCCGAGGCCGTCGCCGAAGAGCGGGGAATCGAGGTCGATGGCGAACGGGTCGAGCCCGTCGAGATGCAGTGCCTCGACGAGCAAGGTGCGGATGCGGTCGGCGAGCACCGTGCGAGCCGGCGAGGCGGTGACCATGGCGGGGCGCTCCTTCCCGACCTCAGTTGCCCGGTGCGCCGGCCAGACGAGCGCGGCCGTCCTCGCCCCTGGGATAGATGCGAGGGGCGAGATCGAAACGGTCCTGCAACCGCACGATGACGAAGAAGATCGCGATCAGCATCCGCGTCGGCAGCGTCGGTCGCCAGCGTCCGCCGAGCACCGTCACCACGGCGCGGAAGAACGCCGGGTTGGCGGCGGGCTGGAAGAAGAGGTCGCGGAAGCTCGGGGTGTAGAAGGCGAGCACGAAGCGACGGAAGGCTTCGTAGCGTGCTCGTTGCCGAGCGTCGAAGCGACGGAAGGATCGCGCCGAGAGGTCGCCGCGGGTGAGGGCCTGGTCGGCGGCGCGCGCCGCTTCGAGCCCAGACTCGAGGGCGATGGCGACGCCGGACGAAAAGACCGGGTCGAGGAACGAGCCGGAGTCGCCGGCGAGCAGCCAGCGGTCCCCGGCGTAGGCCGAGGTGGAGTAGGAGAACTCCTTCTCGACCCGCGCCTCCCAGACGAGCTCGGCCTGGCGCATCAGCTCGGCCATCACCGGCGTCTCGGCGACGGCGTGACGGAGCATCCCCTCGTGCGAGCCGCGCGGCAGCCGGTCGAAGAGCGGCTTGGGCAGGACGACACCGACGCTCATCAGCTCGTCGGAGATCGGAATCACCCAGAACCAGCCGGCGTCGTGGCGCGCCACGATGCGGATGTCGCCGCGGCGCCGCCCTTCGAGCGGCGGGACGCCGCGGAAGTGCGCGTAGACGGCGATATTGGGCAGTTGCGGATCCTCTCGCCGCAGGCCGAGCTGGCGCGACAGCAGGCCGGCGCGGCCGGATGCGTCGATGACCGCAGCCGCTCGGAAGCGATGGCTGGCGCCGGCGGCGTCGCGCGCCGTGACCGTGACGCCGCTGGCCTCGAACTCGGTGTTGAGGACGCGGTGTTCTTCGCGGACCTCGGCTCCAGCCTCGGCGGCATGGGTCAGCAACATCCGGTCGAACCGCGCCCGCTCGACCTGCCAGGTCTGCGGCTCGGCGAGCTCGCGCGAGGCGGAGAAGTCGGCGTAGCGGTCGTGCGAGCCGTCGTGGGTGATGAACGTCGCGCCCCACTTGACCTGGTAGCCGGCGGCACGCACCTTGTCGGTGAGGCCGACCGCGGCGAAGGCGTCGTTGCAGGTGGCGAGCAGCGATTCGCCGATGTGGAAGCGGGGGAACCGGTCGCGCTCGAGCACGAGGACCCGGCGTCCCCGCTGGGCGAGATGGGTCGCGGCGATGGCTCCGGCGGGACCCCCGCCGAGCACGGCAACGTCGTAGGTGGGCGGTGTCAGCTCGTTCATCGCAGAGTCTCCAGGGCCGCGGAGCGGGCGCGGAGGCGTGGCAGGTCAGTATACTTGCAGCGGAGCAGCCAGCCCTCCGCGGCCGGCTCTGTCGATGACCTCCGATCCGATTCTCCGGGACTTCGCCGCGCTGCTTGCCGCAGAGCCGCGCCGCCCGCTCGTCGCTTCGCCGCGGCGGCGCGCCACCGTGGCCGACGTGGATCTGGCCGCGGGTCTCCTCGCCGGTCTCGTCGGCCGGCGGGAGCTCGGCGAGGGTCGACTCGTCGGACTGGCGGCGCCGAACGGCCCCGCCTTCCTCGCCGGTTTCCTCGCGCTGCGGCGGGCCGGCTGCGTGCCGATCCTGCTCGATGTCGCCGCCCCGGAGCCGGCACGCGCCGCGGTGGTCGCCGCGCTCGGCGGTGCCGGCGTCCTGGCGACGGGTCAGGCGTGGGCTGCAGGAGCGGGCGAGTGGAGCTATCTCCCCGCCCCGGCTGCCGCCTCGCGGCGCCTCGCACCCGAGCTCGGGGCGGTCAAGCTGACCTCGGGGTCGACCGGTGCGCCGCGCGGCATCGCCGTGCGGGCCGAGGCGCTCGCCGCCGACGACGATCAGCTCACCGCGGTCATGGGGCTTTCCGCCGACGACCGGATGGTCGCGGCCGTGCCGCTCTCCCACTCCTACGGCTTTGCCAGCCTGGCGCTCCCGGCGTTGCGCCGCGGCGCCCTGCTGCTGGTGGCCGAGGAGCGCTCGCCCCTCGCGCCGCTGCTCGCCGCCCGGACCGGCGAGGCGACCTTCTTTCCCACCGTGCCGGCGTTCCTGGGGGCGTTCTCCCGGCTCGCCGAACCGCCGCCGCTCCCGGCGACCCTCCGCCTCGTGGTCAGCGCCGGGGCCCCGCTCGCACCCGAGACCGCGACGAGCTTCCGCGAACGCACCGGACTTCCGGTCCACGTCTTCTACGGTGCCAGCGAGTGTGGCGGGATCGCCTACGATCGAGTCGGCGGGGCGGCCGAGCGCGGCTCGGTCGGCGAGGCGATTCCGCACGTCGCCCTCGAGCTCGACGCCGAGAGCGGGAGGCTCGCCGTCCGTTCGGCGGCGGTCGCCGACGGCTATCTGCCCGAGCGCAGCCGCGAGGACGGGAGCGACACCGGGACGGATCTGGGCGGCGGTCGCTTCCTCACCGGCGACCTCGCCGCGTTCTCCGGCCGCGAGCTTCGTCTTCTCGGACGCGCCGACGACCTGATCCTGGTGAAGGGGAAGAAGGTCAATCCGCGCGAGGTGGAAGGGGTGCTGCGTGGGCTCGCCGGGGTGACCGACGTGGCGGTCGTCGGAGTGCCGGCCCCGGGGGCGGCCGGGGATCAGGTCCGCGCGGTCGTCGCCTGTCCCGGCGGCGAGCTCGCCTACGAAGCGGTCGCGGCTTACTGCCGGTCGCATCTGCCGGAGCACAAGGTTCCGCGCAGTCTCGTCCTGGTGCGCGACCTGCCGCGTACCGATCGCGGCAAGCTCGACCGCGCGGCACTGCTCGCCTTGTCGGGCCCGAGCTGATCGGCGTCGGCGGCCGATCACCTGCGGCCGCACCGCCATCCCGCTGCTAGACTCGCCTTGTCGCGGCTCGCCGCGCCACCCTCGGGAGCCGGATCGATGGAGACCACGCGCTACGACGTCGTCGTTCTGGGCGGAGCTTTCAGTGGCTCGGCGGCGGCGACGCTGCTGCGACGGGAGGCGCCGCAGCTCTCGATCCTCGTGGTGGAGAAGGCACCGCGATTCGACGCCAAGGTCGGCGAGGCCACGACCGAAATGTCGGCGATGTTCCTCACCCGCCGTCTCGCCCTCTGGCGACATCTCGAAGCCGAGCACCTCCCCAAGGAGGGCCTCCGCTACTGGTTCGTCAACGAGGGGGTCCACAACCACGGCGAGGCATCGGAGACCGGAGGCTACCTGCGGTCGACGATTCCCTCGTTCCAACTGCGCCGCGACGTGCTCGACGAGCACCTTCTCGCCGAGGCGGAGCGCGAAGGGGCGACCGTCTGGCGTCCGGCGCGTGCCGTCGAGGTCGAGATCGGCGAGCTCGATCACCGGGTGACGATCGAGCGCGGCCGCGAACGGCTCGACGTGCGCTGCCGCTGGCTGCTCGATGCCACGGGGCGGGCGACCTTCGTCGGCAAGCGACTCGGTCTGGTCGACCGCACCGACGAGCACCCGACGACCTCCTGCTGGGGACGCTTCCGCGATGTCCGGCACATCGACGACCTTGCCGCGCGCGAGTACCCGGCGCTGGCCGCCGGGAACATCGGATCGCGTCGCCTCGGCACCAATCACTACGTCGGCCGTGGCTATTGGGTGTGGGTGATTCCGCTCGGCAACGGCGAGACGAGCATCGGCGTGGTCTACGACCGCCGGCTGCTCGACCTCGACCCGCAGGGCGCGCACCGCGGCGATCCGCGCGGCGCGTTCGAGGCGTTCCTGCGCGCGCATCCGCTGCTCGGCGAGCTGCTCGCCGGCGCGACGCTGCGCGAGGAGGACTATCGCGGCTACTCGCGTCTCGCCTATCTCTGCCGGCAGTACGCCGGGCCGGGCTGGGCGCTGCTCGGCGATGCGGCGGCGTTCCTCGACCCCTACTATTCGCCCGGGCTCGACCATGCGTCGTTCACCATCGAGGCGTCGGTCGAGCTGGTCAAGGCGGAGAGCCGCGGCGAGCCGATCGCCGAACGCCTGGCCGAGCACAACGCCACCTTCCGTCGCTCGTACCTGCGCTTCTTCGAGGCGATCTACCGCGACAAGTACTTCTACATGGGCGAGCACGACCTCCTGTCGGCCGCCTTCCTGATCGAGACGGCGCAGTACTACCTCTTCGTCGTCACCCCCGCCTACCGGCTGCACAAGCGGTTCTTCTGGATGCCGGTGCTCGGACCGCGCGAGGCGGCGTTCAACTACTGGCTGATGAAGACGGCCAATCGCCGTTTCAAGAAGATCGCCGAGTGGCGCCGCCGGGCGGGAGAGGCCGGGCGACGCAACGCCGGCCGGCGGCTGACCGCCTACTTCGCGCCCGATACCGCGCCGCTGCGCATGGCGTTGCGCGGCGTGCGGCTCTGGGTGGCCGCCGAGCTCGACGCGGTGCGCCTGCGATTGCGGCTGCTCGCCGGAGGCCGCGACGCGACCGACGCGACCGCGCCGCCGGACCCGGTGCCCGAGAGGCCGTCAGTGGCCGCGGGCTCGTCGAGCGAAGGCTGAGTCGCGAGTCGACGATGCGCCGCGATCACTATCAGCTCGACAGCCCGCCGCTCGGCCGCCGCATCCATCTCTGGGTCTACGGGCACTTCGGCCAGCCGATCGTCGTCTTTCCGTCGGCCGCCGGTTTCGCTCACGAGTGGGAGGCGCAGGGGATGGTCGCCTCGCTCGCACCGTTGCTCGACGGAGGGCGGATCAAGCTCTACTGCCCGGAGAGCAACGTGAGCGAGGCGTGGACCCGCCAGGACGCCGATCCGGCATGGCGGATCCAGCGGCACCTCGCCTACGAGCGCTTCGTCCTCGAGACGCTGGTGCCGGCGGTGCGGGCCGATTGCCGCTCGGAGACGTTGCCGCTCGCCACCGCCGGCTGCTCGTTCGGCGGCTTCTACGCGGCGAACTTCGCCCTCAAGCAGCCGGAGACCTTCCGCTGGGCCCTCTGCATGAGCGGGCGGTACGAGATGACGAACTTCATCGGCGGCTACTCGAGCCCGGAGGTTTACTTCAACAACCCGCTGGCGTACGTGCGCGGTCTCGAGGGTGCCGCGCTCGAACGCGTGCGCGACAACACCTCGCTCTCGCTGGTCTGTGGCCGAGGGCCGTGGGAAGAGGGTTGCATCGAGGAGACGCTGGCCCTGGCCGACCTGCTCGCCGACAAGGGGATCCCGCACGAGCGGGACATCTGGGGCCACGACTCGGCACACCAGTGGAACTGGTGGATGCGCCAGGCCTGGCACCATCTCGGCCGGCGTTTCGGAGGCTGACCACCGCCATGGGAGCGTTCACCTACCTGCTCGTGGCCCGCGATTCTTCGCGCGGGCCGGCGCGTTTCCGTCCGCAAGCGAGCGAGCAGCGGGTCGGCCGCGATCCGGCGAGCGACCTGGCGATCGCCGATGCCACGGTGTCGCGCCGCCACGCCGTGTTGCGGCGCGACGGTTCGCGGCTCGAGGTCGAGGATCTCGGCTCGGCCGGCGGCACTTACGTCAACGAAACGCGGGTCCAGCGCTGTCCGCTCTCGCCGGGCGACGTGGTGCGCTTCGGTCCGCGTGTCGAGTACGAGGTGGCTCAGGAGGTCGACACCGGTTCGACCTCGCTGGCGCTCGACCTCAACCAGCTGCGCCGCGCCGCCGAGCCGCGCCCGGAGGAGGGCGAGAACCTCCGTCATCTGCAGACCCTGATGGACGTGGCGCGGGCGCTCAACGCCGCCACGGTCCTCGACGAGGTCCTGCAGGTGGTGTTGCAGGCGGCCGCCAAGCTGCTCGACGCCGAGCGCGGCGCCGTCATGCTCCTCGACGAAGCGGGCGGGCGGACGGCAGCCGTGAGCTTCCCGCCGGGTACGTCGAGCGCGCTCTCCGCCGAAAGCGGTGCGCTGCTCGAGCGCGCGGTTGCCGAACGCCGGGTGCTCGCCCAGGCGGCGCCGGGTGGCTTGCAGCAGGTCGCCTGCCCGTTGCTCGTGGCTCGCCGCCCGCTCGGCTCGGGGCTCGAGGCCTCGTTCATCGCCCGCGTCGAGGTGCTCGGCGGCATGCTGCTCGAGCGCGGCGGCGATCCTGCCGACGCGACAGCTGCTGCCGGTTTCCCGCGCTCTGCGCTCGCGGTGCTCGAATCGCTCGCCGCCGATGCCGCGACCGCCATCGACAGCGCCCAGCTCTATCGCGAGGCGCGGGAGAAGGCGAAGATCGAGCACGAGATGGGGCTGGCGCGCAGCATCCAGGCGGCGCTGCTCACCCCGCCGCCGCGCCTGCCGTTCGCCGACGTCTTCGCCCATACCCAGCCGGCGCGGACCGTCGGCGGCGACCTCTATTTCGCCACGGCGCGCGCCGACGGCGCGCTCGGCTTCGCGCTCGGCGACGTTTCGGGCAAGGGCGTCGGAGCCGCCCTCTGGATGTCGCTGGTGCAGGGGCTGCTCGGGCTCTTGCACGACCTCGGCCAGGGGCTCGAGCAGATGCTGCCGGCCCTGGATCGCTCGCTGCGCGCCAAGAACCCCGGAAACCGCTTCATGACGATGGGTGCCGCCCTGCTCGCTTCCGACGGAACGCTCCGGCTCGCCAGCGCGGGGCACTGTCCCATCGGCCTGCTTCGTGCTTCCGGCGAGCTCGAGCTCGTCCCGCCGACCGGTCCGTTGCTGGGTCTGCTACCGGCGGCGCGCTGGTCGGTGCTCGAACGCCGGCTCGCCCCCGGCGACAGCGTCGTGCTCTACAGTGACGGCATCACCGAGTCGGAGTCGCTCGATGGAGTCGAGTTCGACGTCGGCGGCGTGCGCTCGGCGCTCGCCGGGGAGCGCGACGGCGATGCCGAGGCGATCGGGCGCCGACTGCTCGAGGCGGCGGCGCGGCATCGCGGTGGGCGCGAGCCCGGGGACGACCTGACGCTCCTCGTGGTGCGCTATCGCGGTCCAGAGGTCCGATTCGAGGACTAGTCCAGTCCTTTTGGGTGGGATCGGGGCTCGATGGCAGGGCTACACTGAGCGGCACCTGGGTCTCCAGGTCTTCTCGGGGGGGAAGCCCATGGCTTGCCGATCCGTCCTGTTGTCGCTCGTCGTCCTCGTCCTTCTCCCGCTTTCCCTTGCCGCCGCGGCCAACCCGCCGGGGCCGCCCCAGGGCCCGCTCGCCGATCGCGCGAGCGCCGTCTCGGTCCATGCCCCGTTCGAAGCCGGCGCCTGCGGCCTCTGCCATGCCTCGGACAATCCCGCTTCACCCGGCGCCCTGCGAGGCGAGGTCAACGCCATCTGCTTCAGCTGCCATACCGACGTGCAGGAGGCGATGGCGGGGGCACGCGTCACGCACCGGGCGGCGGTCGAGCGCTGCACGCGCTGCCACAACGCGCACGATTCCCGCCTGCCGAAGCTCCTCGCCGCGTCGCCGCCCGACCTTTGCTACGCGTGCCATGCGGAGGTGAAGAGGGTCGCCACCACGAGCGCGGTGCGACACGACGCGGTAGAGAAGGGGCGCTCCTGTCTCGCCTGCCACAGCCCGCACGCGGCGAAGGTGGAGAAGCTCCTCGCCGGGCTGCCGTACGACCTGTGCGTGAACTGCCACTCCGGTCAGAGCCCGGTCGACCGCGAGGGCAAGCCGCTGACGAACTTCGGCCAGTTGCTGGCGCAGAACCGGTTCCCGCACGGTCCGGTGGCGGCACGAGACTGCTCGGCCTGCCACGTTCCTCATGGCTCCGAGCATTTCCGTCTGCTGGTGGCCGACTATCCTTCCGCCTTCTACGCGCCGTTCACGCCGGCCAGCTACGAGCTCTGCTTCTCCTGCCACAACGAGCAGGTGGTGATGGTCGCCGACACCGACAGCCTGACGGGCTTCCGCGACGGGTCGCGCAACCTGCACTTCCTCCACGTCAACAAGTCCGAACGCGGTCGCACCTGTCGTGCTTGCCACGAGGTTCACGCGGCGCCGCAGGACCACCTCGTCCGGGACAGCGTGCCGTACGGCACCGGCGGCTGGATGCTCAGCATCAACTTTCACAGCACCGCCACCGGAGGGACGTGCGAGAAGACCTGCCACGCCGCGAAGTCCTACGACCGCAAGGCGCGGCCCGCCGCCCCTGCCGCCGGGACGACCTCGCGATGAGGGCCTTCGTCGCGCTCTCGCTCGTCTCGGCGCTCGCCGCCGGCGCCGGAGCTTTCGCCTACGTCGAGATCGGCGGCAAGCTGCCGAACCCGCAGTTGGCGCAACTCTCCGGCGGCCAGCGTCCGTTCCTCTCGACCGGCAAGACGACGCTCTTCGTCTTCTTCGATCCGGCACAGGAGCACAGCCGCGAGCTGCTGCGCGAGCTCGGCGAGTTGCAGGCCGAGCGGCGGGCGGAGAACAAGGACGGTGCGGTCGAGTGGGTCGGCCTGATCTCGGACCGCCTGGGCGCCGACGCTGCCCGCGAGGCCGCGGCGCAGTCCGGGCTTCGTCTCGAGACCCTCGTCGATGCCGGCGACAAGCTCTACGGCGAGCTCGGTGTCCGGCTCTATCCGTCGGTCGGCATCGCCGACGGCACGCAGACGCTTCTCGCCTACCTGCCGTTCGAAAAGGTGAACTACCAGGCGACGATCCGTGCCTGGCTCCAGCGCTGTCTCGGCGAGATCAGCGAGGCGCAGCTGCAGGAGGTCCTGCACCCGGCGGCGGTGAAGATCGACGGCGACCTGGCGCAGGCCGAGCGCAACGCCAAGCTCGCCGGCATGCTCCTCGACGCGGGCAAGCCGGAGGCTGCGCTCGAGGCCGCGAAGCGAGCGTTGGCCGCGGCTCCCGATCTGGCCGCGGCCCATGCCGTGGTGGGTGCGGTCGCAGCGGCCAAGGGCGACTGCGCGACGGCACGCCCGAGCCTGCAGCGTGCCCTCGCTCTCGATGCCGGCAACGCCCGCGCGAACGAGGCGCTCGCGCGCTGTCCCTGAGCCGTCGCCGCCGGGTCGAACGATGAGATCGGAGTCGAGCCTCGTGCCAGGGCCCTCAGGTCACCGCCTCGTTCTCGCCGGCCTGCTCGTCGCCGTCGTCGCCGCGAGTGCGCTCGCGCCGGGCGCGAGCGGGGAGCAGGCGCGAGGCAAGGGGATCGAGGCGCTGGCGCAGGAGGTCCGCGAAGCGCCGGGCGACGTCGATCGCCTGCTGCGCCTCGCGCGCGCTTACGAGAAGGCGGGTCGTCAAGCCGAGGCGGTGGCCAGTTTCCGGCAGGCTCTCGAGCACGATGCCTCGAACCTCGAAGCGCGCCAGGCGCTCGAACGGCTGGGTGCCATCGGCTGGAGCGAGGGCGAAGTGCTCTCGCGCGCCGACGAGATGCTGGCACTCGGCCGACTGCGCGAAGCCGCGTACCTCTACGAGCGCTTCCTCAAGGACCATCCGGAGAGCGAGCGCGCCCGCAGCGGCCTCGCGCGGTCCCGGCCAGCCGACAGCGCGGCGTCCACCAGCCCGGCTCCGGCGGCGGCGACCGCGCCAAGCCCGGCTGCTGACCCGGAGCCCGACCGCGCTCCGGCGGTCGCCACGAGGACCGTCGGGGAGAGCGCGAGGGCGGCAGCCGCGACGGCCGAGCCGGACGGCGAGAGCCAAGTGGAGCGGGCACCGACAGCCCTTCCGGCGCCTTCGCCGGCACCATCGCCGGCGTCGCAGCCGCGGACGACGGCGGGCGCTCCGGGGAGCGTCACCCCGCCGGCCGTCGGGCCGGGCGCGTCGTCGAGCGGCGGCGCAGCGATCGGGATGGCCCTTCTGGGCGTCGTACTCCTCGCCGGGGGAATCTTCGTCGCGCTGCGCCAGCGGCGACGCGGCCATGCGACGATGAGCGGCGATCTGGCGATGATGTCGTTGGCGGACGTGCTGCAGTTTCTCGGGCTCGGCGCGAGGACCGGTGTTCTCGAGGTGAGCGCGTCGCCCGGCGCGGCGTCGATCTTCCTCGAGGCCGGACGAATCCGCGGCGCGATGGTGGGGGCAGCCTCCGGCCTGCCGACGCTCTTCGATGCGCTCGGCTGGCGCGCCGGCAGCTTCCGCTTCGTCGAGCGGGCGCTGCCGTCCGACTGCGGAGAGCGGATCGACCTGCCGGTGCAGGAGGCGCTGCTCGAGTGGGCGGCGCGCGAGGACGTGGCGCACCAGGAAGCGGAGACCGCGATGCCCCCGTCGCTCCTCGACCAGATCGACGACGACACGCTCAATCGGCAACTGCCGTTCTGAAGGTCCTCCGGAGTCGCCGGAAAGCCCACGGCGGCGGTCTCTTTAGCCGCTCGGCGGCGTGCATCCTCCCTTCGTTTCACCTAGTCTCGTCCGGCTTATCCAACCGAGCCAGGGACCCGTCGCGATACGGCGGATTGACTCGCGGCGACAGCGTCGGGGCCGTCGCGCGAGCGTGTGCGTCTCGCGGGTCGGAACGACCGCGAGTCATCGGGTTGCCGGCTCGGTTTCCTGGGCGCGCTTTCGCGCCGGGGTGCCATCGGGGGGAAGTCACCATGATTCAGCGCAAGAGTCGGATCCTCGTCGCCGCGTTCGTTCTCGTCGCGCTCGCCGCCGTCGCCGGCGTGGCGGTCGCCGAGGAGGCGCGCGAGCCCTTCACCTACGTCGCCGAGTGGACGATCGCGCGCGACCAGTGGAGCGGCTACGCCGAGTGGATCGCCAAGAACCACAAGCCGGTCCTCGACCGGCTCGCCGCCGACGGGACGCTCGTCGACTGGGGCATCTACGAGACCTACGTGCACACCGAGGGCGAGAACACGCACGGCATCTGGTGGACGGCGACGAGCTTCGCCGGGATCGAGAAGGCGCGCGTCGAGCTGCTCAAGGTGCCGATGCATCCGGCGGCCGCCGCGGGCGCCCACCACGACTACCTGCTGCGGGCGATCGAGGGGAAGAGCCGGAGCGCGACGGTGGCCGGCGGATTCCTGACCGTGAACACCAACGAGGTGCGCGCCGGGCACGAGAAGGAGTGGAAGGACAGCTTCGACACGTACTACAAGCCGGTGCTCGACGAGCTCGTGGCCAAGGGCACACTGGTGAGCTGGGCGTTGCACGCCGAAGACATTCACACCGGCCCGCGCGGTCTCCGCTTCCTGGTGAGCCTCTCGCCGAGCGCCGCCGCCGAGGACGAGATCGAGGCCGCCTTCACGGCCGCCGATGCCAAGCGCGGCGAGGCCCAGGGGCAGCTCCTGCGCAACCTGGCGCGGGAGTCGACGGTGATGGAGAGCCACCGCGACTACCTGGCGCGGGTGTCGGCCGGCTGGTCGAAGTAGTCCAGCGGAACGCGGTCGCTTCCGGGCCGGCGGGCGAGCTTCGACAGCTCGTTCGCCGGCCCTTCCTGCTTCGTCCGCAGGGGGCACCAGGGACGGGTCGGCTGAGTCGAACGGGTGGCGGCCCACGGCGGCATGTGAACTTCCTCACGGACGCCGCCCGGCCGCTTCCGCGAGGATGCGCGCGGAACCCGACTGCATGCTCCGTGCGACCGCCCTCGTCCTCCTGCTCGGTCTTTGGTGGGCGCCGGCGGCCTCGGCTGTCGCCTACGACATCGTCTACGTCCGGCAACCGCGCGCTCGAGCAGCGCACCGCTTTCGGCGGAGAGCGCGCTCGACGTACCCGGCGGGAAGCTCACGGCTGCCGTCCGCCCGCCCGCTTCATCGAGGAGCATGACGGCGCCGCGCTCGGCGTCGAGCAGCTTGGCGGCCGCCTGCAACACCACCTGCAGGACCTCGTCGAGGACCGTGGCGGCGTTGAGCGCCCGCGCCGCGTCCATCAGGGTCTGCAGATGACGGAGGTTCTCGCCCTCCTCCGGGCGCGGCTCGGCGGCGCGGCGCAGCTGGTTGAGGTCGAGCGCCAGCGAGATCGAACCGGTGTCGACCTCCTGAGCCACCTCGTACTCGACACGCGGACCGAAGCGCACCACGTCCCCCGGCGAGAGCGGACAGCGCTGGACCCGCGTTTCGTTGACGTAAGTGCCGCCGGCCGAGCCGAGATCCTCGACCTCGGCTGTCCGATCGACACCGGGCACGGGACGAGCAATGCCGGCGTCGGCTGGTGGCTCGACGACAACCGCCCGACGCTCGAAGTGAGCTCGCCGCGAGCCGGCGACAACGCGGCGCCGGTTTCGTTCGTTCGCGTCGGCCTCGCGGATGCGACGAGCGGAGTGGCGTTGGCGAGCCTGTCGATCACCGCCGACGTCGCGGTCGCCGTGCGACCCGCCGGGGCCGAGCTCGCCGACCTCGCGGCACCGGCAGGAGACGGCATCTACGAAATCGCACTCGGCGGCGCGCTCCCGCCGCTCGTGCGCCGTCACCTGCGCGTCTCGGTGCGCGATGTCCAGGGGAACGTGACGCGCGTCGACCGGCGTTTCTCGACAGTGCGCACCGGGCCGCTCTTCGCCGACGAATGCGAGTGGGACGGCACGCTCGCCTGGTCGGCGGCGCTCGGCCGCTGAGCGTCGAAGCGAAAGGGCAGGGGCTGTCGGCGGGCGGAGCGCTCAGTGCGCTCGCCGCATGCTCGCCAGGTCGATTCCGGCCTCGCTCATCAGCGCGCGCACCGACTCGGGCATGCCGCCGTGCGAGGCCATGGCGTGCATCTCGTGCCCGAGGTAGCTGTGCTCGATCAGCAGCTTGAGGACGGCCAGCATGAAGCGCCGCTTCTCGGCCGTGAGCTCGCCGAGACGCTTGAACTTGTCGTGGAAGAAGTCGCCGGTCGCCCGGTGGAGCTCACGCTGCGTCTCCTCGAGCGTCATCGCCTTCGGCTTGATCACCGGCTCGACCAGGTTGTAGCGGCGGTAGTCGGTGGTCGCCACGTGGTCCTTGAGCTCGTCCCAGAGGTCGGCGTACGGCCACGGCGTGATGGCGAGGAAGAAGGCCATGTCGGGCGCGTACCACTTGGCGAGCTCGACGGTGCGGCGGATCGTCTCGACGGTGTCGTCGGGCGTGCCGACGACGAACGAGGTCTCCGACACCATGGCGTGGGCGTTGATCAGCTCGATCGCCCGCTTCGAATCGGCGACCTTGACGTCCTTCTTGTAGAGGTCGAGTGTCGCCTGGTCGGTCGATTCGACGCCGACGTAGATGTGGCTGACGCCGGCGGCGCGGTACTTGGTCAGGATCGCCTCGTCGCGCAGGATGTCGACGACCCGCGTTTCGAGCAGCAGCTCGACGCCGGTGCCGCGCTCGATCATCAGGTCGAGGATGCGCTCCCAGCGATCGCCGTCGACGGTCGGCGTCTCGTCGGAGAGCATCGCCACGCGCACGCCGTGGCGGTCGCGCAGCAGCTCGAGCTCGTCGACGAACGCCTCGGCCCGCCGCCCGCGCCAGCTGCGCTCCCAGAACTTCTGCTGCGAGCAGAACGAGCAGCGCTGCTTGCAGCCGCGCGACGAGCTGACGATCGCCAACTGACCTTCGGGGCTCGGCCGGTAGAAGTAGCGCGGCCAGTCGACGAGGTCCCACGCCGGGACCAGTGCGTCGAGGTCGGCACAGAAACCGCGGTCGGGGCTCGCCACCGGCACCCCCTCGCGGCGGTAGGCGAGGCCGGCGACGCGAGCGAAATCGCCCGCCGTCGCCCGCTCCGCGCCGCCGCGGGCGGCAAGCGCCTCGACCAGCTCGGCGAGGGTGTCTTCGCCTTCGCCGCGGACGATCAGGTCGACGTTCGGGTCGGAGGAGAGGATCTCCTGCCAGCAGAAGGTCGGGTGGACGTTGCCCATCAGCGTCACCGTCCGCGGGTTCCAGCGCTTGGCGGTGGCACAGACTTCGCGCGCGTCGGGCTCCATCGCGGTGATCGCCGTGACGCCGACGAGGTCGGGGCGGAACGCCTCGATCTCGCGTGCGATGTCGTCGTGCGTGTGGCCGAGCGACATCGCGTCGTAGATCCGCACCTCGGCGCCGGCGGCGCGGGCGTGCCCGGCGAGGTAGACGAAGTGCAGCGGCATCCAGACGCCGGCCGACTCCACCACACCCGAGTGGTAGGGCGGGGTGATCAGCAGGACGCGCGGGCGGTGGCTCACTCGGTTCGGCTCCTCGGTCGGCGGTCGACGCAGCCTATCGCGGCACGGGCTGTTCTGCCCACGAGACAGGCGCTCACCGGAATGCCATCGTCCATTGCCACCAGATCCCGCCGCCGAAGACGGTGAAGAGCACCAGATGCTTGACGATCAGGGCGCGACGGCGTGCCAGCTCGGCTTCCGGGCCGTAGAAGTTGTCGACATAGGTGAAGGTCCGACCGGCGCCGGTCGCGAAGACCAGCATCACGGCGACGAGCCCGATCCAGAAGAGCTCCCGTTCCAGCCCGTCGAGGACGGTGCGGGAGGTGGCGTCGACGACCGCGCGCTCGAGCCACCAGACGCCGAGCACCGTCGCCGCCCACACGCCGGCGGCGAAGTCGTGAAGAAAGCCGATGATCACCTTGCCGATATTGCGCACGGCGTTCAGCTCCCGATCGACGTTTGCGGCCGGGCGAGATGGCCGCTCTGCCCGCCCGCACCCGGCTGGAATCCCTTCGGCTCGAGGTAGTCGCTGCGTTCGGTCCGCCCCTTCTGGACCTTCCACACGCCGCTCTCGCGCGCGAGCTCCCAGCGCATCCACAGGTCGGCGACGAAGACCGGTCCGGCGGGCATGCCGGGCTTGAGCGCCCGATCCCAGTAACGCCAACGCTCGCGCGTGCGCACGACCATCGCGTCAGGCCCCGGCGTGGTCGCCTCCAGCAACTCGAGCGACTCGACCCGGCTCTCGAGTGCCAGATGGCCTGCCCGCTTGAGGTCGATGAGGGCGACGAGCCGCCGCAACTCGTCCTGACCGGCCACGGTTTCGAGGCCGCGTGGGTCGTTCGTGCGGTAGGCGACGATCAGCGCGTCGTTGTAGCGACGCACGGCCGCCTCCGCCTCGCGCTCGAGACGGAGGCGCGCACAGCCGGCGGTGAGCTCCACTGCCAGAGCCGCAGCGAGGCCGAAGCCGAGAGCGCGCCGGCCCGCTCTCAACGCGGTTCCCCGACCATGTAGAAGTTGTGGATCGTCGGCGTGACGAGGACGACGACGTAGAGGGTCACGATCATGAACGCCAGCGCGAGGAGCGTGAGCCACGCCATCCGACGCGGCGGCCAGCCGTGCAGGATCCGGAAGTGGAGGATCACCCCGAGGGCGACCCAGGTCGACAGGGCCGTGGTCTCGATCGGATCCCACGCCCAGTAGCGGCCCCACGACTGGTGTGCCCAGAGCGAGCCGGCAGCGATCATCACGCCGAGGAAGAGGAACGAGACGAGCAGGAACTGGTGAGCGTAGAGGTCCAGCTTCGCGGGCGCCGGGAAGCGTTCGAGCCTTCCGGGTTGCCGCTCCTTGGCCAGGTAGGCGACAGCGCACGCGGCTGCGATCACCGTCGCCGCGCTGTAGAGCTTGGCGAAGCCGATGTGCAGCCAGAGCCAGTAGGAGCGGAAGATGATCGGCACCTCGTTGCGCACGCCCATCGTGTCGACCGCCCAGCCCATCATGAGAAAGCCGGCGGGCAGCACGAACACCCCGAGCGGGCGCAGGCCGGGAGCGACACGCGCCGCCACGAGGTAGACGGCGACGAGCAGGAAGCTGTTGGCCGAGAGCACCTCGTAGCGGGTGGAGAACGGACCGTGCCCGACCTCGGACCAGCGCATCGCGATCGCGGCCAGGTGCGGCAGAAGCCCGATTGCCGCGACCGCGTGCCCCCAGGCCCCAGCTCCCCGTTTGCGGAAGGCGGCCTCGGCAAAGAAGAGCGCGGTGGCGACGGCGTAGCAGGTGGCGGCGGCCCAGAACGCGGCGGACTGCATCAGGAGCTCTCCTCGGTGGCAGTGTGCGACGGCGGGGGTGTCGCGTTCGCCCAGTCGGCGACGAGCGCTTCGCGTCCGCGGGTCAGATAGACCCAGGCGGCGGGCTCGACGCCTGTTGCGGCGATCTCGGCGGCGCCCGCCGGAAGCGTCAGCAGCGCCGCGCCGAGCAGCACCAGGGTGAAGCCGGCAAAGACTGCCGGCATCCCCGGGTTGATCGAGTAGGTGAACCCTCCCCAGCGAACGACCGTGACGAGGCGCGCCGGTTCGCCGCCGAAATCGAAGGGGAGGCCGGCGGCGAGCGGCGATCGCCGTCCTCCCCGCTCGATCCAGACCGCCAGCGCGCCCGTGCCCGCGGGGTCGTGCAGCGAGCGGTCGCTGTCGACGCCGAAGACGACGGGCAGGCCGCTCGGCGAGTTGAAGGTGCCGTGCGCGCGGTGATCGCCTTCGTCTCTCAGGTGCAGGGCGCGTGCGCCGAGCTGCGGTGACTCGACGACGACGGCGAGGCCGGACGGGATCGCCTGGAAGAGGGTCGCTCCAGCGACCTCCACGCCGGCGGCGCGGTCGAGCGCTCGTTCGATGGGCGCGGTTCCCGGCGGCTCGACGCGGATCCGGCTCGCCCGGTCCGGTGCGTAGCCGCGCTGGTGGAGGAACGGGTCGAAGGCGAGCAGGCCGATCGCCAGGTCGGGTGGCGCGGAGGGCGCGAACGGTCCCCGGTCGCGGCCGAACACCGTGCCGGGCGCCGCGAGGCGCACCGATTCTCCTTCGGCGATCTCGAACGCGCCGCCGTCGTGCCAGCCCTGCTGGGCGACGACTCCGGCCATCAGGGACAGCAACCCCAGGTGCAGCACCCATCCGCCCCAGAGTGCCGCGCGAGCGCGAAAGCAGGCGCCGCCGCTTCGGGGTCGCGAGAAACCCTGAGCGGCAAGGAAGGCGGCGGCGTCGATCCCTGCGCGGACCGGGAGCTGGAAGCCGTACGGCCGCACCCGCCCGCGGAAGAGAGCGGCCACCCGCAACGTGCGATCCCAGGTGCATGCGGCGGTCGAGAGGAAGAGCAGCAGTGCCGCGCCGAGGAAGACCGGGGACGAGAAAGGACGATCGAGATGCAGCGCGAGCGCCCAGGCCGGCACGCGTGGGCCGCCAGGACGCTGCCACGGATACCAGGCGGCGAGGCCGCCGTAAACGGCGAGGAAGGCGAGCACGCCGAGCGCGAGGCGCGGCGAGCGTAGGAGCTTCCAGAGGCGGGACACGCGCGGATCGTACCCGGAAGACACGACGGGCGGGAGCCTCGCGAGGCTTCCCGCCCGTCGAAGATGGCCGAGAGGTCAGTGACCGGTGCCGTTACAGCCGCAGTTGCCCTGGTTCCAAGCCGTCGTGTTGTTGGCCGGGTAGGAGGCGATGTAGAGCTTGCCCGTGGCGGTCAGTGCGCCACGGCCCCAGTAGGGTGCCGCGGTGTCCCAGCCGGCGATCGTGCCGCCCACTCCGGCGGCTGCGCCCGCTGGGGCAACGAGCATTCCCGGCCGGGGTCCCCCGTGCGGGATGGCCGCGTGGCAGTTCCAGCAGGCGACGCGGTGCTCGCCGCGGCTGTAGTGCTGGGTTCCGGTGAACCGACTGCTGGCGAACGAGGAGGAATGGCAGTTGGCGCAGAACGCTCCGGTCGGCATGCCGGTGCTGGTGGCGACCATGGTGCCGTTCCAGGTCGTGTTCGGTCCGCGCAGCAGGAACCCGGCGGTCGAGCCGTGGGGTCCGTTCGGGTCGGTGGTGGTCTCCGATTCGTGGCAGTCGGTGCAGCTCATCAGGTTCCGAGCGCTGGTGCTCCAGGCGATGTTGGTGGTGACGAGGTTCGCCAGGTTGACTGCGCCGAGGTTGCTCCCCGCGGTGGCGAGGATCGGATGGAAGCCTCCTGCCGTCTCTCCGCTGGCCCAGGTGCCGGCGAAATTGCCCACGTTCGCGGGGTTGAACTCCTTGGCGACATCCGTCTCGGCCATCTGCAGCGTGTAGGCCGAGGCCGCGGCAGTGAAGTCCGCGGCGGGGCTGATGGTGAGACTCGTGCCGCTCGCCACCGCCGTCACCAGGTACCAGGTGCCGTTCGTGTTGTTGCGAATGACCCAACCGACATGCGTGTTGGCGTTCCAGGCGGTGCCCGTACCGGTCACGGTCGCGCTGCCGTTGGTGAAAGCGGCCGTGCCGGTCGCGTAGGTCCCGCCGGATGGGGCGGCAGGAGGCACGCCACGGCCGGTCGTGGCCGTGGTTCCCCAGTAGTAGCGGCTGTGGCACTTGAAGCAGAGCGTGGCCTCGAGGTCCGTGCCGGCAACGAGGGTCTTCCGGGTGAAGCTCGCCGCCGTCGTGTCGGTGAAGAAGGCGGGATTCGTCGTCAGTTGCGCTCCCCAGGTCCCCTCGAGCGGCGGCCCGGCGAGGTTCCCCGGCGAGGCGGCGGTGCCGGCCTTGGCCTCGTGCATGTCGTGGCAGTCGATGCAGTTCGAGTGACGGCCGGCGACGCCGAGCATGTTGCCGAGTGCCGCCGAGGCCTCGGCGACGGTGTTGTGCACCGCGTCGGCGTTGGCCGGGTGGTTGCGCGCCTTGGCGATCTGCGTCGCGATGTTCTTGCCGGAGAGGTCGACGCCGGTCGTCCCGTTGCCGTGGCAGTTGTAGCAGACGAAGGTCGACGGCGCTCCGTTGGGGTTCGTCGAGCCGGCGAGCAGCGAGGGGTAGTCGGAGAAGTGGACCGCCTCGAAGAAGATCGAATTGTCTCCCGGGCGGGCGTCGTTGCGACCGGCGTGGCATTTGGTGCAGTTGCGATTGAAGACGCCGCCGTCGTGCTGCGTGTAGGTCCACGCTCCGTAGGCCCCGAAGGTGACGTAGTCGTGGGCCGAGCTGTCGTAGGCGGCCTTGTTGATCGCCGGATGCGAACTGTCGACCGGATTGCGGTGGCAGGAAAGACACATCCCTCCGGCCGTCGGCGCCGACTCGAAATCGGTCTTGTCCTTGGTCGCGCTGGTGCGCGATCCGGCGGCCCGCGAGGTCGCGTTCGTCGCGTCCATGTAGACGTTGTTCTCGTGCGTCGCGGTGGCCGGCGAGGTCAGCGTGTGCGGATGGTCGTTGTGGCAACTGTTGACGCAGGAGCGCAGCGCCGGGCTCACGCCGCCGAGCGTGCCGGTCGTCTCGTCCGGCCACACCAGGCTGTCGTCGCTGAAGGTGTCGAGCGCGATCCGGTGCTTCGTCGCCTTGGCGGAGCCGGTCTGCATGCCGTTCCAGATGTCGGCGTGGCAACCGGCGCAGTTGGCGTTGCCGTCGCTCTCGCCGGCGGCGAAGCCGCGGCCATGGTCGTGACAGGACACGCAGTTGGTCGAGTAGTGCTTGCCGCCGTCGCTGCCGCCGGTGTTGCGGAAGCGCGGCGTCCCGTCGGAGTTCTTCGTCTTGGTGTGGCAGGCCTCGCAGGCGCCGTTGCCGGGCGCGGTGACGGTGGCGAAACTGTAGTCGGCCTTGCCCGTGAGGTTGCGGAAGTCGAGCGCCTTGGGTCCGCTGGCCGGCGTCTGGATCGTCTCCCGGACGAGGTAGAGGTTCGCCGTCTGGTGCGGGGTGTGGCAGGTCAGGCACTCCTCGCTCCACGAGCCGTAGTTGAAGGAGGTCGCCTGGCTCGAGTGCGTGGCCATGGCATGGCAATCGAGGCAGAGCTGCGAGCCGTGCGTGCGGCGCAGCAGCAGACCGTTGCCGGCCGCAGCGGTTCCGCTGTTGTTGACCACGAAGCCCCAGGAGCGCCGTCCGACCGCCGAAGGCGCGGGCGCCGAGTCGGTCGCCTGCACGGTGACGTAATGCTCGCCGTTGGCGAGCGCCGACGTGATGACGTCGAACTCGAAGACTTTGCAGGCGGTCTGTCCTTCGAGGTCGCAGGCGTAGCTGGTGTTCTGGAGGACACCGGTGTTGGCGAGCGTGCCGCCGTCGAGGCCCCAGAGCACGTTGGCGACGGTGACGCCGTCCGGGTCGTAGACCTGGACGCGGAAGCGCTCGACGCCGCCGACCACCGCCCCGGTCGACGGGGCGAGCGGGAGGATCATCGGCGCGGCACCGTTGCCGGTGCAGGCGGTCGTGGAGACCGGGCCGAGCACCTGCGGGCTCGTCCCGCCGAGCAGGCCGTCCGGGTCGTTGTAGGTCACGCGCACGTAATAGGCCGTCGAGGCGGCGAGCCCGGTGGCCAGGCAGAGGCGCGGCGACGGTCCGGCGGCGGCGGGACAGGCCACGGTCTGACTGCCGGACCAGGTGTTCGTCGTGTTGGTCTCGACGAGCACCGAGCCGTCGCCGTCGCCGTCGCCCGAGAAGGGCGCGGTGACGGTGACCTGATGGCAGCCGTTTGCCGTTGCCGAGGCGGTGCCCGGCGTCGTGCGCGTCTCGACGCAAACCGGTGTCGTGACCGGGCCGACGACCTGCGAGGCGCCGCCGACGATCCCGTCGGGGTCAGTGAAGGTGACCCGGTAGTAGTAGGTCGACGTCGCGGCGACCGTCGAGTCGGCGCAGAGTCGTGGCGAGACGCCGGCGAGGTTGGAGCAGACCGCGGTCGCGAACGGACCGCCCGCTGCCGTGCCACGGTCGACGTTGGTGCGGCTGTCGCCGTCGGCGTCGCCGGCGAATGGTGCCGTGACGGTCACCAGGGAACAGGAATCGGGGTCGGCGGACGCGGCCTGGGGCGTCACGCGACAGTCGAGCGTCGCGACCGGTCCGATGACGCGGGGGTTGGTTCCGTTCACGCCGTCGGCGTCGGTGAAGGTCACGCGGAACCAATACGACGAGGCGTTGGCCAGGCCGCTGACCGCGCAGGTCCGGGGGCTCGCTCCGGAAAGACTGGCGCAGGCCGTCGTCCCCGGCCAGCTGTCGGAGGTGTTGAGCTCCACCTTCGTCGAGCCGTTGGTGTTGGCGTCGCCGGTGAACGGCGCGCTGACCGAGATGGCGGTGCACGACGTCGCGCTCGCGGTGGGCGCTCCCGTCGTCGTGCAGTCGGCCGTGACGGCGAGGTTGGTGACCGTCTGCGGGTTGGTGCCACTGACGCCGAAGGCATCGGCGAAGGTGACCTCGAGGTCGTAGCTGCCCGGGGCGAGGCCGGTGACCGAGATGGCGTAGGGCGACGCGGCGTGCGGCAACGCGACCGCCGAGGACCAGGTCCCTGTCCCCGTCGGTGTGCGATAGCGGTAGGAGAGAGTGTTGCTGGCGTCGAGGTCCTGCGTGTAGGGGGCACTGACGCTGAGCGAGCCGCAGGGGCCGCCGCTGGCGGTGACGGTCCCGGGGAGCGTGCAGGCGGTCAAGGCGATGCCGGTGACCGTCTGCACCTGGGTCCCGGAGCCGAGACCGTCGGGATCGTTGTAGGTGATCTCGACGTCGTAGGTCTCCCCGCAGATCAGGTTGCCGATCGTGGCAGCGTACGGTGAGGCGGCGTGGGCCAGGCTGATCGGTCCGACCCAGGCGCCGGCACCGCTCGGCGTGCGATAGCGGTAGGAAAGCGTGTTGTCGCCGTCGAGGTCGAGGGTGTAGGGGGCGGAGAGGGCGATCGAGGGCGTGGTCCCGGCAGTCGCCGCGGCGCTCGCCGTGCCCGCGCCGGTGCAGCTCGTTCCGGCGGTGACGTTGGTCACGGTCTGCGGGTTGGTGCCGGAGACGCCGTCGACGTCGACGTAGGTGACCTCGACGTCGTAGGTGGCGCCGAAGGTGAGCCCCGCGATGACGAAGGCGTAGGGCGAGGCGCTGTGCGCGAGATTCGTCGCCGCGGTCCAGGCGCCGCTCCCGCTCGGCGTGCGGTAGCGATAGGAGAGCGTGTTGTCGTTGTCGCTGTCGCCGGTGTACGGAGCCGAGACGCTGATCGAGGAGCAGCCGGAGGAGGTCGCCGTGACGGTTCCGACCGAGGTGGCGGTCGCGGCCGCAGCCGGGCGCAGCGAGGCGACGACGAGCGCCGAGCGAGTGCCGGTCGTGCCGCCGAAGCCGACGCTGGAACCGCTGGCGTAGCTCCCGGCTGCTGGGTGCATCGCGGTGGCGGCGACGAAGCTCGAATGACCATTGCTGGTCGTGCCGACGAGTTGGGAGAACGCCGGCGTCACCGCCGGCAAGGTCATCGTGGCCGGACTGCCGCCATTGGCTGCTGCGTAGAAGGTCAGCCCGTTGACGACGTAGTTGATCGTCGCGCCGAAGGTGACGGAGGTCGCCGCCGTCGCGACGGCGTTGGAGCTGTTGATCGGCGTCGCCTGGTCGACCCCACTGTAGGAGCCCCAATGGACGTGCAGGCCGGTGACGGTGTTCCCCGATACGGCATACTGCACCGAGAGCGTCGCCGGGAAGGTCGGGAACTGCGAGCTCGTCATCCGACCGACCCAGCAGTGCTCGCGTGCCGACGTCGCCGACGTGCTGCCGACCGTGGCGAGCGCCGTGCCGCCCAGCGTGACGTTCATCGTCGTGACCGTCACGTTGCTGTTGCTGACCTCGAGGCAGACCGCGGCGAGGAAGATCCGGTCGGTGCCAGCCGACACGGACAGCGAGCCGGCGTTCACCGTGCCCGAGGCGTTGCCTGGTGCCGTCGACGAAATGTTCGTCCATCCATTGAGGATCGAGACCTGGGCCGCAGCCGGCGCGCTGATCGTCAGGTTCAAGATGAGGGCGAAGGCGAAGCTGGCTGCGGTTGCGGCCGAGAGGGTGCGCGGGGCGGGTGGAGCGGCCGGCGCAGCGTTCATCGCACGTCCTCCGTCGAGGTGTTGCTGTCGGCCCGGTGGACGCCGTGACAGCTCAGGCATTGCAACCGCCCTCCGGCGTCGAGCGGGTAGTCGTTGCTGAGATTGCCGTCGCGCCCGACCGAGCCCTGTGGCGCGCCGTTGCCGTCGAGCGGCACGGCGCGGTCGTAGCCGAGCCCGTTGACGTTGAGCGCCACGCCCACCGGGTGGCTCTTCTTCGTCCCGTCCCAGGTGTGGAGCGCCGTGTGGTCCATCTCCCAGCTGCGATGGCAGTCGCGACAGAACTTGACGCCGGTCGCGTTGTCGCCGGCGTCGAGTGCGTGTCGCAGGAACGGCCAACTCGCCGAGAACTGCCAGCGTTCGTGGAGCGCGAAGCTCCCGGCGGTGAAGGTCGCCGTGATTCCGTCGGCGAGGGTGACCGGTGTGGTCGCCGCGGTCAGGCAGGCGGCGACCGCGCCGTTCGGCGGATCGCAGGCCGCCGGTTCCCAGGTGACGCCGTTGTCCTTCGAGAAGCCGAAGCGAGCCGTGGTCTGCGCGCCGCCGGTGGCGATCTCGACGAGGTACCAGGAGCTCGCCGGACCGAGCGGCGTGCCGCCGGAAAGGAGCGTTCCGGTCGTCCCGAGATCGGTGATCTTCTGCGCCGGCGAGACGCGCGGCGTGCCCCCGTTCGTCGAGCCGCCCGAGTGCTGATCGTGGCAGGTCGAACAGACGACGTTGCCATTGAGGACGCGCTGTGCCATCGCCGTGTCGAGCGGCAGCTGCGTGCCGAGCGCGGCGTTCACCGCGGTCCGGTCGAAGGCGTGAGAGGTCCCGCTCACTCCGGGCACCGCCCGGTCGGAATCGGAGACCGACAGGGCGTTGGCGAGCCCGGAGGGGCTGTGACAGGTCTGGCAGAGGTTCACGTTGCTCGCCGCGCTGGTGAGGCTGCCGCCGGGAGCCCCGTGAACGGTGTGGCATTGCAGCGTGCAGTTGATCTGGAACGACGCGCTGGCCCAGTGGGGAGGCTCGGCGGCGAAGCCCGGCGTCGCCGCGGTGGCGACGAGCGCAGCGAGTGCTGCGAACGGGGCGAACGGGAGCAGGCGGCAGCGGCTCATCCGGCGGTCCTCCCTCGCAAGGCCACGGCGCCTGCGGCGGCGACGAGCAGCGCGAAGAGCGCCAGGCCCCACTCCGACAGCGTCGGGATTTCGATCAGGATGGTTCCTTCGCCTTCGCCCTCGAAGGCGGTCGAGGCCACGGCCGCGCCGTTCAGCGTGCGCGCGGCGAGTGAACCGAAGGCGCGGCCGGGCGTTGCTGGCTGGAAGACCACCGCGAAGCGGCAACTGCCTCCGGGTTCGAGGGTCGCCGAGCTGCAGCGGTCTTCGACGAGCAGGAAGCGATCGGCGGCTTCCTCGGACGCGGCGAGCGGGGCGACGACGACGGTCTCGTCGCCGCGATTGCTGAGATCGAAGAAGCGCATCGAGCTCGCTTCACCGACGCGCGTGAGGCCGAAGTCGAACTCCGGCGGGTCGATGGCGAGCGCTGGGCCGACTCCGCGGCCGGTCAGCGTCGCGACGACCGGGCTGTGCGGGCTCGACGAGGCGACGAGGATCCGCCCGGTGGTCGTGCCCGGGCCGCCGGGTGCGAACTGAACCGTGAGCTCGCAGGAGCCGCGGGCCGGGAGAACCGCCGGGCAGGAGTGCGCCAGGGCGAACTCTCCGGTGACCTGGATCCCCGCCAGCGCGAGCGGCGCCGTGCCCGGGTTGATCAGGAGCACGCGCCTGGCCTCCCCGAGGCGACCGATCGGCTGATTGCCGAAATCGACCGCCGCCGGCGAGAGGAGCGAGTCGGCACCCACGGAGCCGGTGCCGGTGAGGGAGACCGTGCGAATGACACCGTCGCTCGTCTCGAGGGCGAGACGTCCGGAGCGGGCCCCCGGGAGGCTCGGAGAGAACGTCACCTCGAAGGTGCAGGAGGCGCCGGGCTCGAGCGCCGCCGGGCAGCGGGGTGCCACCGCGAAGTCCCCTTCGGCGCGCACGCCGACGATGCCGAGCGGCGTGCTGCTGCCGTTGGCGAGCTGAACGAGCTGCGGAGCGCTAGCCGAGTCGACCGGCTGTTCGCCGAAGGTGAGCGCGGCGGGCGTGGCGGAGATCGACTCGACGCGAGGCAGCGGAACGGTCGGGGCCGCGGCGTCGAGGCGGAAGACCTCGAGGCTCGGCGTGTTGGTCGAGGCCACCACGAGGCGATCGAAGGCCACCGCCAGCCCGCTGGGCGTCTTGAACCGCCCGAGCTGGTCGCCCCAGGTGCCGAGCGCCTCCCTCACCGTTCCGTCCGGGTTGAAGACCTGGACGCGGCTCTGGTACGGATCGCTCGCGTAGACCAGCCCGTCGCCGTCCACCGCCACGTCGTCGAGGGCGGTGAACTTGCCGAGCGCCGAACCGGTCCCGCCGAACGTGAGCAGGAGGGTCGCGCCGGTGCTGTCGAAGAGCTTGATCTGGCCGTGGCCACTGTCTGCCACGACGATCCGCCCATCGGGCATGAAGTCCACTCCCGCCGGGCTGAGGAACGTCGCCGGGCTGTCGCCGGTGCTGCCGAAGGCGGACTGGAGCTCGAGGCTGGCGTCGTAGATCACCACCCGCCCGGTCGGCCGGTGGAGCACGGCGACCCGTTGGCGCACCGGATCCACCGCGATGTCGGAGACCTCGCCGAGGTCCCCTGGGTCCGGAAGCGACTGGATCAGGTTGCCGGAGCGGTCGAGCGCAAGCGCCTTGCCGTCACCCAGGCCGACGATCACGCGCCCTTGCCAGTCGCTGGCGATGGCGGTGGCCAGCGGCTGGGCGAACGAATGGCTAGGTGCGCCGTTGCCGAGGTGGAAGAAGCGGACGACGCCCGAGCCCCGGTCGACGGCCAGCAATTCGCCGAGCCGACCGATGGCCACCCGATGGGGGGTGGCCAGGCTGCCGCGCAAGCGTCGTTCGGACGCGGCGCCGGAGATCGAGAGGCGCAGCAGTCCGCTGGCCTGGCCGCCGTTCGGATCGTTGGCGCGGCAGGTGACGGTGGCGAGACCCGGTGTCGCGCCGGAGAACTGTGCGGCGCCGCCCGCGGCCGGTGTGACCACACCGAGGTCGGTCGACCAGGAGTAGGTGATCGCGCCGCCCTCCGGATCCGTCGCCTCGCACGTCAGCGCGGTGCTCTCGCCGGGGAAGATCACAGAGCTCTGGGCGCTCAGCGCCTGGAGCTGCGGGGGCATGTTGGGGGGATCGGAGACCTGGAGCGCGAGCGTCCGGGTGTCGGTCTGCCGGGTGGAGCCGCTGCAGCCGAAGGTTCCGCCGTTGTCGGAGAGGCTGACGGTGATCGTGTAGGTGCCGGCCGTCGTGGGCGCGCGCCAGGTCATCTCCGCGTGGTAGGGCGAGCCGGGGGTCCCGTTCGCGGTGGTCACCACCGAGCCGCCCGAGATCGTCCAGCGCGTCAGGTCGGAGCGCACGATCTGGCCGCAGCCGCTCGTGCAGCTCGTCGGCAGGGGGCCGCAGTCGGGGTCGTGGGCGTCGACCGCGAAGGCGACCGTCTCGCCGGGCCGGACGGCCGGGGGAGAGGCAGAGTAGAGATCGAAAGCAGGAGGGGAGGCCAGCGCCGCCGCCGCCAGGGCTAGCGAGCCCGCGATGGCCAGCGCAGAACGGGCCGCGAGCGACCCTGTCCGTTGCTCCGACTGCGTAGAAACGCCCATTTTCCGAGGCCGGCCGCGGCAAATGCCCCACATGAGGGTCAACCCTCCTTGTCTGACTGCCCGTGGTGCAACGACCGGGCCACCCCGGAAGGTCCGGTGGCGGCGTCCTCGGTCGGATCGGCCGTAGGATCGGGGCTCGGCGTCAGCCGACACCCCTGGTCGGAGATCTCATCACATGAAGCCCTCTCGTGGTTCGTTGCTGGCCGCAGTCTTCTCGATGGTGGTCGCCGCCGGCGCTGGCGCCGATGCGCAGCTGTCCGCCCGGACGGCCCCGGGGCCGGCGGCGGGGCGGCCGGTCGTGCTCTTCGACGAAGGGCACGACCAGCGCTTCCGGGTCGGCAGCCGTGGCGCTCTCGACCTGTCCCGGCTCGGGGCCTTCTTCTCCTCGGCCGGCGGCCAGGTCGACGCGACGGCGTCGAAGATCACTCCGGAGGGGCTGGCGAAGGCCGAGGTCCTGGTGGTCAGCGGGGCGTTCCGCCCGATTGCGCCCGACGAGATCGAAGCGGTCCTCGGGTTCCTCGACCGTGGCGGCCGGCTCGCCGTCCTCCTGCACATCGCCCCGCCGGTCGCCGACCTCCTGCACCGGCTCGGTGTCTCGGTGTCGAATGGGATCCTGCGCGAGGAGGGCGCAGCGATCGGCGGGGAGGCGATCAACCTCACGGTGAGTCGACTCGCGACGCATCCGGTCAACGCCGGCCTCGCGAGCTTCGGGATCTTCGGCAGTTGGGCGCTCCTGCCGACGGCCACGGGCGTCACGGCGCTCGCGGAGACCGGACCGCAGGCGTGGGTCGACCTGAACCGGTCGGGCACCTTCGAGAAGGGCGACGCACGGCAGCGCTTCGCCGTCGCGTTGGTGGGGCAGCGCGGTGCCGGCCGCTTCGTCGTCTTCGGCGACGACGCGGTCTTTCAGAACCAGATCCTGGCCGAACGCGTCGACAACCGGCGACTGGCCGGCAACCTGGCTCGGTGGTTGGTGCTCCGGCAGCCGGCCGCCACGCTGGCGCTGCGAGGCTCTCCGAGCGTCGACCCGACGGCTCGTTGAGGGGCGCGCCCGCCCTCCGTGCGGAGGGCGGGGGTCGGCTCGTCGGACCTCTCAGGCGAGGTCGGGGGTCCCGGCGAGGCGCCGCCGGTGAGCCAGCACGCCGGCGGTGAGGAAGACGGCCTCGACCAGGGCGACGATCAGCATGATGCGAACCAGGTTCGAGCTGCCGAACCCGTAGGAGTGGAGCCCCGAGGCCAGCACGAAGTTGACCCCGAGGTAGGTCATCAAGATCGTCCAGAAGGCGGCGATCGACCAGGCGGCGACGGCGAAGCTCTGGATCTGTCCGTCGCTGCGGGCGTGCAGGATCGCCATGTAGGCCAGGAACGCCACGAGCGACCAGACCTCCTTGGGATCCCAGCCCCAGTAGCGTCCCCACGACGAAGCAGCCCAGATCGACCCGGTGAGAATCCCGGTGAGCAGCAGGATCGAGCCGACGTGGGTGTACCAGTAGAGCATCTCGCTCCAGCGCGTGGCGAGGTCACGACGCGCCGGCGCGAAGATCTCGGCGCCGACCACGAGGTGGCCGAACAGGGTGACGATCGCCAGGCAGGCGTAGCCGATCATGATGATCGGCACGTGGATGGCGAGCCACGGCGTGCCCGAGAGCACCGGCGGCATCGGGTGGATGAACGGATCGATCGGCAGCAGGTCGAGAAGCGCGGTGGCGAGCGCCGACATCGCAGCGGCGTTGAACAGCAGCATGCGGTTCCTCAGCGCGATGCCGAGGATGCCGACGAGCGCCACGCCCCAGCCGAGGAAGAGCATCGACTCGTACATGTTCGACGCGGGAACACGCCCGGCGATCTGCCAGCGGGTGGCGAGCCCCCAGGTCAGCACGGCGAAGCCGGCGAGATGAGCGATGCGGGCGACCCACTCGAGGCGCCAGCGGTCGCGCTCGAGCGTGAACGCCGCCGCGAGAGCGGCCGGGACAAGCAGCAGCCAGCCGAGGCGAGTGGGCCGGCGTGCGTTGTAGCCGATCTCGCGGTCGATCGCGTCGCCGGTCGGGTAGTGGGCCGGGGCGTTGGCCCGCACCTGGGATTCGAGGGCGGCGAGGGCGGCGGCGCTCCGCGCGCCGGTCGGGACCTGCCAGGCGCCGTTGGGGTCGGCGGCGGGCAGAGCGCGGATCGCTTCGCCGCGGAAGTAGGCGTCGAGCACACCGAGCCGCTCCTCGGCGGCCATCAACTCCTTCTCCTCGGCCGTCGGCTTGGCCTCGTCGGCGTCGAGCCGGGCGTGCATTTGCCGCGACGCGGCGAGCAGCGACTGGCTCTCGACGAGCGAACGGAACGAGGTGTAGCGCGTTCCCTGGGGCAACCCGGCGACCTGGGCCACCTCGGCGGAGACCTTGACGATCGGCTCGTTCGACCAGCCCTGCGGATCGGCGCTCCAGCCGAGGGCCATCGCCACCGGATCGATGCCGGGCCAGGCGCGCTTGCCGGTGACCTTGCGCACCCCTTCGCGAGCCTGCGTGTCGAAGGGCATCGTGCGGCCGTCGTGCTGCACCGGCAGCGTGCGCACGCGCGCCGCGGAGGCGGCGTCGGGAATCTGGGCTCCATCGGCGGGTGACACGGCGGCGAGGCCGAGCACGGCCAGCACGACCGCTCCCGCGCGCGCCGCCAGGCCACGCGACGTCCCGCGCGCCTGCATCTGCTGGGCTTCGCGGTGCTGTGCGAGACGGGTGACGAAGACGACGATCATTCCGGCCACCAGCAGGACGTAGCCGAGGAAGACGATCGCCTGGCCGGGGTCGCGAGAAACCGAGAGGATCGTCGCTTCGCGGCCGTTCTCGATCTGGTAGCTGCTCTGGAAGAACTCGTAGCCGCCGTAGGTGAGCGGCTTGTTCATCTCGATGACCGCGGCGTGCTCGCCAGCGGCCGGGTCGACCACCGTCACCCGGCTGCGGAACATCGACGGCATCATCGTGCCCGGGTAGCGGTCGATCTCGAAGGAGTCGACCCGCACCACGAACGGCAGGTCGAAGCTCTTCGCTCCGCCCGGTGCGGCGTCGCGCAGGAAGACCTTCGCGGAGCTCTGACCCTCCCAGATCGGCAACTGACCCTCGACCTTGAAGACCGCCGTCGTCAGCGCGCCGCCGAGGATGATCAGCATCGACAGGTGGGTGACGGCGAAGCCGACCCGATAGCGGTTCTGCGGCCAGCGGTCGATGAGCGCGGCGATCAGGTTGAGCGCGAAAAGCCCCTGCAGCGCGAAGAACCACGGGGCGTAGTAGATCGAGCGCGCCTGCTCGGCGCCTTTCAACGACTCGAGAATGGTCCCCGCCGACAGCACGACCGCGATCAGCAGCACCAGCACCACGGTCAGCTTCAACGAGCCCAAAGTCTGAATTGCCTTGGTCACGACGGCCTCCTCGCCTTCAAAGGGTGAAGCATATCGTCCGGAGGGCTCAGCGGGGCAGCCTCTGCTCCGCGAGGGTGGGGGCGCTGGCGTATAGTCGCCGGCCGTGACGCAACGTCCTGCGGGCCCCCGGAAGGGCGGTCGGAGCGACTGGCGGGTCGACCCGGCGCGCTTCCGCCTGCTCGCGGTGATGGTGCCGCTGCATCTCCTGGCCTTCCTGGCGCTCTACCTGACCGCGGTGCGGCTCCTAGAGGACGCCTACGGGCGGGCCGGCATCGAGGGAGCCCGCCAGCGGCTCGATCATGCCGTCCAGGAGATGCCGTTCTTCGTGCCGCAAGGGCATGCCGGCCGCAACCCCCATCTCTTCGTCCACGCCCTGGCGGCGCATCGCGACATCGACCTGCAGCTCTTCGACCGGCACGGCCATCCGCTCGGCGTCGGCGTGCTGCCGCCGTCGGCGTTCGTGCCCGACGTCCGCGAGTTCCTCGCCTCGGGACGCCCCGAGCAGGTCTGGATCGAGCGGTGGGGCCAGCGCGACATCGTCCAGGGGCTCACCCGTCTCACCTCGGGACCCACCTGCACGCCGTGCCACGCGGCCGGCGAGCCGCTCGGCGCGGCCGCGATGCGCCTCGACTTCACCGCTCCGCTCGCCGCGATGCGCGGCAGTCTGCGGTTCAAGCTGGCCCTGTTGGTCGCCGCCTGGGCAGGCCTCCTCGGCCTGACCGGCGCGCTCGTGCGGCGGACGGTTCAACGCTCGGGGGCGCGCTTGCGCGCCGACCTCGATGCGGCAGAGCGCGGTCGTCAGCAGGACACGCCGGCACGCGGCCTCTGGGTTCTCGATCCGGTGTCGGCGGAGATCCACCGCTCGCTGCGCGAGTTCCTCGCTCGCCGCCGGGAGCACGAGGCCGAGGTGGCGTCTCGTCTGGCGCACGTCGACCAGCTCGCCCATCTCGGCGAGCTCGCCGCCGGGCTCGCCCACGAGATCAAGAACCCGCTGGCCGGAATCCAGGGGGCGCTCGAAGTGCTGCGCGACGACGTGGGGGAGGACGCGGACCGGGTCCATCTCTACGAGGAGATGCTCGCCGAGCTGCGGCGCGTCAACGTCATTCTCCAGCGCCTCCTCGAGTCGGGGAGGCCGGCGCCGTTGCGGGTGATCGACGTCGACCCCGCGACGCTGGTGCGCGACACGGTCGACCTGCTGGCACCGGGCATGCGGCGCAAAGGCGTGCAGCTCTCGGCCGAGCTCGCGCCGGAGCTGCCGGTCCTCCGCGTGGACCCGGCGAAGATCCGGCAGGTGCTGGTCAATCTGATCCAGAACGCCGCCGAGGCGATGCGCGGCGGCGGCGAGGTCACGGTGCGGGCGAGCTGTCTGCTCTCGGCCGGCGAGGTCGTGCTCGAGGTGGCGGACAACGGTCCGGGCATCGTGGCGGGCGACCTCGAACGGATCTTCCAGCCGTTCTTCACCACGAAGTTCACCGGGACCGGTCTCGGGTTGGCCATCTCCAAGTCGCTCGTCGAGCAGCACGGCGGCCGGATCGAGGTCGACTCCGAGCCCGGTCGTGGAACACGGATGTTCGTCTTCTTCCCCTGCCCGGTCGCTCTGGCGAGCGAGCCGACGGGCGAAGGAGAGGAGAGGAGATAGGCGGATGGCGCTGGTCCTGATCGTCGAGGACGAAAAGCTGCTGCGCTGGGCGCTCGAGCAGCAGCTCAAGCGCGCCGGCCACACGGTGCACGTCGCCGGCGACCTCGCGGCAGCGGCCGATCACCTCTCGAAGCACCAGCCCGAGGTCGTGCTGCTCGATCTCGGGTTGCCCGACGGTCACGGCCTCGACTTCTACGAGACGAACCGGGAACGGCTGGCCGAGAGCGTCGTGATCGTGATGACCGCTCTCGGACAGGTGGAAGAGGCCGTTCGGGCGATGAAGCTCGGGGCGCTCGACTTTCTCTCCAAGCCGGTCGATCAGGCCGATCTGGTGCGGCTGGTCGACCGCTCGATCCACGTGCGCGGCGAGCGGCTCGAAGCGCAAGCGGCGCGCACCTCGCGCGAACGCGTCCTGCGCCAGGAAGTGGTTGCCGTCTCGCCAGCCTTTCGCGAGGCCGTGGAGACCGCCGAGCAGGTCGCGGGCGCGGAGGTGGCGACGATCCTCCTGCTCGGCGAGAGCGGCTCGGGCAAGAACGTGCTGGCGCGCCACATCCACGCCCTCTCGTCACGCCGTGCCCGGCCGCTGCTCGAGGTCAGTTGCGCGACGATTCCGGAGAACCTCCTCGAGAGCGAGCTGTTCGGCCACGAGAAGGGCGCCTTCACCGACGCCAAGGGGTTCAAGCTCGGGACGTTCGAGCTCGCCGATGGCGGCACGGTGGTGCTCGACGAGATCGGCGAGCTGCGGCTCGACCTCCAGGCCAAGCTACTGCACTTTCTCGAAGAGCGGCGCTTCCGCCGTGTCGGCGGCACGCGCGAGATCATCGTCGACGTCCGCGTGATCGCCCTGACCAATCGCGACCTCCAGACCATGGTGCGGGAGAAGCTCTTCCGCGGCGATCTCTACTATCGCCTGAGCGTCTTCCCGATCCGCCTGCCGGCGCTGCGCGAGCGGCGCGAAGACATCGTGCCGCTCGCCCAGCATTTCCTTTCCTCGCTCGGTCCGAAGCTCGGGCGGCGCTTCGCCGGTCTCGAGCGCGAGGCGGAGAACCGCCTGCTCACCTACGGATGGCCGGGCAACGTGCGCGAGCTGCGCAACGTCGTCGAACGCGCCATGGTGCTCGAGCGGGGCGAGCGGCTCTCGGCGCGCAGCCTGGTGCTCGACTGGGAGAGCGACGCGCCACCGGAGCGTGGCGAGCCGGGGACCGGGGGAGCCGCGAGGAGTAGCGGCATGCCCTCGGGCATCGTGCCGCTCGAGGAGCTCGAGCGCGAGATGTTGATCCGCGCGATGCGCGCCACCGGCGACAACCAGACTCGTGCCGCCGAGCTCCTCGGCGTCAGCCGTGACCAGTTGCGCTACCGGCTCAAGAAGTTCGGCATGCGCGACGACGAGTCGCAGTAGCCCCTGCCTGCCCGGGTAGGTTGTACGCCTACCCTGACGGCCGGGTTCGGCCGCAAAGGGGCTGCGTGATATCCCCCAGTCGCTGGGGAAAAGCGCCCGTGAAATTCCGACAGTCGATGGGGGACCGACGCCGGGCATCGCCGGTCGGGCACGGTTGCGGCGTTGCCAAGGCCCGTTTAAACGGGCCTTTGGCGCCACTCTCGAGATCGAGTCGCAGACGGAGGCGCCGACATCTTCAGTGATGGAAGGGCGGGCACGGGCCTTGCTCTTCGACCGGCGAGGCATTCCCCAGAGGAGACTCGACAACATGAACCTGACCCCCAAGAGCCGCATGAAGACGACGATCTTCATGGCGCTGCTCGCGCTGGCCGTCGCCGGAAGCGCGGTGGCCCAGATCCGTTATCTCGACGACGGCGCGATTCCGAACAACCGTGGCGGCTGGGACCTCCCGCCGCAGGGCACCTGTCCGGCCGGAGCTGCCAACAGCTACACCGGCATCGACACCCGCCCCGAGTGCGTTGCCCTGCGCCTGAACATCGTGCAGGCGAGCTGCACCAGCGGGAACAACCTTTCGTGGACCACCAGCGGCGTCTGCAACGACCTCGTGAACACCACGCAGGTCACCTGCGAGCTGGCGCCGGACCGTCTCTGGAACCCGGGCACCAGCACCTGCGCCGTCGTGATGATGGACGACGACCGCAACAACGTGGTCTGCGCCCAGCACGGCGGCACGTGGGTCACCACCGGTACCTGCACCGGCAGCTGGATCATGCCGGCTCGCACCGCCTATCAGCCGACCCTGCTCTCCGGCAACGGCGCTGGCGACCAGTGCCTGCGCTGCCACAACGACGTCACGCAGTACAACGGCCCGCGCGTCCGCGACACCGAGGACACCCTCTACATGGGCCACAAGAACATGGCCCGCAAGGTCGGCGTCTGCAGCGATCGCAACTACGCCAGCGAGACGGCCTGCACCACCGCCGGTCAGACCTGGTCGTACCAGAAGAAGGGCGGCCCGCCGTTCTCCTGCAGCAACGCGCTCTACACCGACGAGGAGTCGTGCGAGCAGAACGGCGCCACCTGGGATCCCGAGGAGTATCACGCCACCGATACCGGCCAAGTGTTCGACTGGCCGAACGGTAACGTCGATGTCTCGGGGACCCCGCGCCGGGTGAAGTGGATCTACGGCGACTGGCTCGCCGCCCTGCCGCGCGCCATCTACGAAGCGCCGGCGGCGACGACCAAGACCTGCACCAACCCGCTCTACACCACCCAGGCGACCTGCGAAGCCAACAGCGGCACGTGGGTGTTCAACGCCGGCGCCTCGTACTCCTGCGGCCGTTGCCACACCACCGGCTGGTCGAGCGACGCGACGATCAACGCGAGCAAGGAGCCCGAGAAGTCGTTCCCCGGCGTGACCTGGGATCGCAACTCGAGCGCCGGCTTCGGCGTCGTCAACCTGACCGGCGGCGTTTCGGGCGATGGCAACAAGTATTCGTCCTGGGACGTCTGGGGCATCAGCTGCACGCGGTGCCACAACTCGGTCGTCGACATGAGCCTCGTATCGTGCGGCGGGCTGGTCCAGGCCACCTGCACCACGCTCGGCGGCTCCTGGAGCTCGCCGAACTGCTCGAACATCTCGCCCACGGCCTGCACGACAAACGGCGGAACGATCAACAACTACGTGGCCCCGAGCGGTCGCTCGAGCCATCACAACAACCTGACCGCGGCCGATGCCGGCGGCGGTGTCTGCACGAAGACGGACTACACGAGCGAGTCGACCTGCACGGGTGCCGGTGGCTCCTGGCTGACCGCCTGCAGCGTGAACCCGACGGCTGGCGTCTGCACCTACGGCGCGGCGACCTCGGCCAACTGCACGACCGCCGGCGGAAGCTGGTTTGCCGTCGCGGGTTGGTGCAGCAACGCCTTCTACACCACGCAGGCGACCTGCACGGCCAACGCCTACACCTGGCAGGACGGCTGGTGCACCACGGCCGACGCGATCGGCACCTGCTCGGGCGGCTCGGGCAACACCGCCAAGACCTGGCGTGCGAACGGCACCCAGGCTTCGTGCCAGGTGGCGAGCGCGACCTGGTCGTATTCGAAGTGCTCGCTCGAAGGCTTCTGCAACAAGGGCACGAACGTCACCGACAAGGCCACCTGTGACGGCCTCGGCGGCCAGTTCGCCTACGCCACCGACATCATCCGTTGCGACGACGCCGGCGGCACCTGGACCGGCAGCAACTCGACGCGCGGCCAGATCATCACCCGGCTGTGCATGGACTGCCACCGCCAGGAGACGAGCGGCGTGCCGTACGCCAACACGGGCACCTCGGCGCAGCCGGATCTCAGCCTGTCGAATCCCGGCACCTACGTGAAGGTCGGTCCGTACCACGGCTCGATCGTCCCGGTCAGCCACCCGCACGGCAATCAGTTCCTGAACAGCCCGCACGCGCGGTTCAGCGGCACCTTCAACCAGATCGCCACCGCGAAGAACTACTCGGGCTACAACAGCTACTTCATGTTCGACGGCGAGGCGGCCAACACCGGAAACGGCTGCACCGGCTGCCACGACGTTCACGCCTCCACGGTGGCGAGCGAGACGGCGATCCACGAGGAGTGCACCGAGTGCCACGCCGGCCCGTACGCCGTGTCGCTCACCAAGATCAAGCACGGTGGTGGCCCGGGGACGCCGCTCGAGAACATGGCGACCAAGCCGGCCGAGGCCTGCGAGGTTTGCCACATGCCGGAAGGGCTGCACCTCTGGCGCATCAACACTTCGGCTTCGTACTCGACCTTCCCGGCGGCGGCTCTCACCGCGACCGTGAACGCGAGCACGTATCCGGAGACCTCGTCCTGGGGCACGAAGAACGACGCGGTCTGGGTCGACGTCGACCACGCCTGCGGTCAGTGCCATGGCGGCGGCTCGAGCTACCTCGCCACCACCGGCACCACGGTCTCGGGTTCGAACGTCGTGACGGTGCCGAGCACGGCCGGCCTGGCGGTTGGCCAGCGCGTGCGGATCACCGGCGCGGGCGCCCTTTATTACGACGACCTGGGCGTCGGCCGTCGCGAGGACCTCGACAGCTACATCGGCACGATCCCGAGCTCGACCACCTTCACGCTGAACAACGGGACGGCGCCGCTCTCCATCAGCAACACGCCGGTGGTGCAGAACGCGACGAAGAACGGTGCGCTCTACCGCACCAAGGCTGCGCTCGCGGTGCTCGCCTTCGGCATGCACAGCGGTGCGAACACCAACCCGCCGACGCCGGCCTTTACCTACGCGCTGGCGCTGCCGGCCAAGCTCCACCTCGACGTCGATGCCACGACCTCCTACTGCGGCAACGGGGCGTGCACCAGCTTCGAGTGGAACTGGGGCGACGGGACGGCCAACACGGTGACCGCCGTGGCGACCGCCTCGCACGACTACGCGCCGAGCGTCAACGGCCGGATCGTCGTCACCCTGACGGCCTCCAAGGTCGGCATCGGTGGCTCGGTCTCGAAGACGATCGCGGTCGGCACCTCGCCGGCTCCGACGGTCGGGATCACCTGTGGCAACCTCGTCGTCGACCAGAACACCTGGGTGGCGACGATCACGGACAGCTCCGCGCTCACCAACATCAAGCAGGTGGTGGTGAACTGGGGTGACGGAACGGTGCTGACGAACCTGAAGACTCCGTTCTCCAGTCCGCTCGTCGCCACGCACACCTTCCTGTCGCCGCCGTCGGCCGCGCTGCCGAGCGGCTTCCAGGTCCAGTACAAGGTGATCGACACCAGCGGGCGCTTCGGAACGCTGACCTGCCCGGTCACGACGACGGATATCCACTACTTCTACGTCGCCGGCACGGTGCTCAACGGCGTCACGCCGGTGGCCTCGGCCGCCGTCACGTTGAAGCGCGGAGCGGCGATCGTCGGACAGGCCTTCACCAACGCCTCGGGGCAGTTCACCTTCGGCACGTTGGCGACTCCGACCCTGAAGCCCGGAAGCTACACGATCACGGTCACCAAGACCGGCTTGGTCTTCCCGTCGACGCCCCTGACGCTCGGGCCGAACAGCGGGGCCGTGAACATCCTGGCGAACTGAAACCTGGCAGGGCGGCGGGAAAGCTCCCGCCGCCCTGCCTTGCGATCCCGAACAGAGCTTGGAACCGAAGGATTACCGGAGGAAAGAAATGAAGAAGATCGCAAAGGGCCTGCTGATGGTCGCCCTCGGGCTTCTCGTCGCCACGGCCGCCAACGCCTACGATCCGACCACGTACGTCGCCGGCTCGGGAGTCAACAACACCGCGCACGACCTGAGCGTGCCCGGCATCCACGGCATGAACTATCCGGCCAGCCCGGCCGACCCGTATCAGCGCATGTGCATCTGGTGCCACGCGCCGCACAACACCTACCGCGCCAGCGTCGCCAACGGCGGACCGAACGGTCTCGGCGCCGGCCCGCAGGCCTCGGACGCGTTCGACTACCTGCCGCTGTGGAACCACACGCTGCAGTCGGACACGGCCTACTCGATGTACTGGAACGGCACCGGCGCTCCGCAGACGGGCGCGAACGCCTCCCAGGCGATCGCTCTGACGATGACCCCCGGCAGCACCTCGCTGCTCTGCCTGAGCTGCCATGACGGCAGCGTGGCGGTCAACGCCTACGGCAACGTGAACCAGCCGGCCACCTCGCAGAGCGGCGGCGGCATCCCGATCAGCCCGGGCTACGTGATCGGTCAGGATCTCTACCTCGGCAACCACCATCCGATCGGCTTCTCCTACGCCGCCGCGGCCTCGATCGACACCGGCCTGCGCCCGGTCACCACGGTGATGACGCAGGGCGGATCGACGATCGCCGATCACCTCTACGGCGTCGGCGGCACGGTCGAGTGCGGCACCTGCCACTCGGTCCACAACCAGGGCAACACCGGTGAGGAGTTCCTCTGGCGGAGCGACCGGCAGAGCCGGCTCTGCACCACCTGCCACACCAAGGGCGCTTACTCGAACACGTTCCCGTAAGGCCTGAGCCCAGCGGAACCCTGACCGCGAGGGGGAAAGGGCGACCTTTCCCCCTCGCGTCGCGTAGAGGGGGGGGATCTTGAACGCAGTGGACACTGGCGCCAGGTGCGCGGACGGCAGTCAGCCCGTGGCGTGCGCGAGCCCGCGATCGGGCTGCCGTAGAATCGCGCCTCGCGGCGCCAGGCGAAGGGTCTGGCGGCTCGCGTTCTCCGGGAGCTCGACGATGCCTTCACTCCGATTCCCCACCGTCGCCGCCGTCCTGCGGCGGCCTTTCGCCGCGGCGCTGCTCTGTGCGGCCTGTGCGAGCGCTCCGCCGCCGCCGCACGAGGCGCCGATCTTCTTCCCTGGGCCGCCGGCGTTGCCGCGGGTGCAGTTTCTGGCCTCCTTCAACGGTCGTTCCGACATCGAGACGCAGAGCAAATTCGATCGCTTCGTGGTCGGCGAGCAGCCCGACTTGCGGCTCGAGAAGCCCTACGGCGTGGCGATGTTCGACGGCCGGATCTATGTCTGCGACTCCAACGTCACGGTCGTGGTGTTCGACTTGCAGGCGAACCGCTTCGGTGCGCTCAAGGGGGCGGTCGGCCCCGGCAAGCTGATCCAGCCGCTGAACATCAGCATCGAGCCGGACGGCACCAAGTACGTTGCCGATCCCGAGCGCGGCCAGGTGGTGGTCTTCAACCGCGCCGACGAGTACGTCCGGGCCTTCGGGGTCCCCGGCCAATGGCGACCGGTCGACGCCGTGCCGTTCGAGGGGCGGCTCTACGTGGTCGACACGGCGAAGCGCCGGATCCAGGTGCTCGACAAGGAGACCGGCGAGCCGGTCAAGGCGATCGGCGACTCCGGCGAGCCGGGAGACCAGCTGGTTCGCCCCACCAACATCGTCTTCGACGCCACCGGCACGCTGTACGTCACCGACGCCGGTCGCTTCCAGGTCGTCAAGTACGATCGCGACGGTCACTTCAAGGGGACGGTCGGCAAGCTCGGCGACAACCTCGGCCACTTCGCGCGGCCGAAGGGTGCGGCGGTCGATCGCGAAGGGCACCTTCTGGTGGTCGATGCGGCGTTCAACAACGTCCAGATGTTCAACCGCGAGGGACGTCTCCTGATGTTCTTCGGCGGCGCGAGCGAGCAGAGCGCCCCCGGCAGCCTGACTCTGCCGGCGAAGGTGTCGCTCGACTTCGACAATCTCAAGTACTTCCGTGATCGCGTTGCCCCGGGGTTCGAGCCCGAGTTCCTGATTCTCGTCACCAGCCAGTTCGGATCGCGCCTCGTCAACGTCTTCGCCTACGGACACGAGAAGGGGCGGCACTACCCGACGGAGGCCGAGATCCAGAAGGAGATCGAGGCACGCCGCAAGCGCGAGAGCCCCGTCACTCCGGAGGCTCCGCCCGCTCCGACGCCGACCCCTCCCGCGACCGGCGCTGCGCCGCCACCGCCGACGGACTGACCCGATGGACGATCGAGAGCTCCAGGGGGGGATTCGCCGACGGCGCGCCGTGTGGGGCGCTTGCCTGGCGGTGGCGCTGCTGGCGGCGTGCAGCGCGACCTCGAGCCACAAGGTGCTCTCGATCTTCTTCGACGGAGTTCCCGAACCCGGGGCGCAGGCGACCTCGGCCGGCGGAAAGGTCGCGGAAGAGGCGGCCGCCCCGGCGCCGCCGACGGTCTTCGCGCACGGGCCGTACGCCGACAAGCAGTGCGACGCCTGCCATGATCGGCGCGCCAACAACGGCCTGGTCGCGCCGCGTGAGGAGCTCTGCCAGCGCTGCCACGATCTGCAACTCGACAAGGCGTACGTGCACGGACCGCTCGCGTCCGGCGGTTGTCTCGCCTGCCACGATCCGCACAGCTCGCGCTTCCGGTATCTCCTTGCCGCGGAGCCGACGACCTTCTGCGTGCGCTGTCACGACGCGGCCGCGGTGGCCGCCTCCCCGGCCCACGGCGGCGACCCCGGCGACTGCACCGCCTGCCACGATGCCCACATGTCCGACCAGAAGTACCTGCTGAAGTGATGGCGCCGGTGGGGAACCTGCGCGCTTGCCGCGGACTGGTGGTGGCACTCGCCGTCCACATCCTGACGGCACGCGCTGGGCACGCCGCCGATTGGCGGCTCTTCCTTCCTCGGTCGGTCGACCAGGGCGCGGCGCTCGACCTGTTCGCTTCGTCGGAGAGCGACGAGATCACCGAAACCCTCCGGCCCACCCGCTGGAGCGACGACTTCCTCAAGGCCAAGCTCACCCTCTTCTCCGAGGGCTACGTCTACCACCCGCGTTTCCTCGTCTATCGCGCCTCGCTCGGCGGCGCGATCAAGCGGGAGGCCTACGAGGACACGGGGATGCCGGACATGGGCTGGCACCAGGACTCGGGGCTGGAATACGACGCACAGATCACCCTGCTTCCGGAGCACCCGTACAACCTGATGATCTTCGCTCGGCGCGTCGAGCCGCTGGTGCGAGAGCGCGCGTCGACGCTCCTGCAGGCGGTCGACACGAGCTTCGGCGCCCTCGTCCGCTACCGCCGGCGGCCGTGGTTCGGGAGCGCCGGCTACACCGACAACTCCATCGAGACCGGTCGCGACATCACGCACATCCGCAAGCTCGACATGAGCGGCCAGTACCATCGCGAGATGGGCGGCGGCTCGCTCGTCTCGTTCAGCGGTACCTTCGCGCCGACGCGCTTCGACAACAACCGGGGGTTCTCCGGCGACTCGTCCGAGGCGACGCTCGGCAACGTGCTCGAGCGTGGAGGCCTGCGGCTGGCATCGAACGTCTCCCGGAGCGACTTCGAACAGCGAAGCAAGATCGACGGCTCCTACGGTTCGACGCAGTTCCAGGTGCGCGAGCAGCTCACCGCCGCTTTCGGCAAGGGCCTGCGCGCCCGCTTCGACTATCGCTATCACGACACCGACAGCCGGTCGTCCGAGGGGGGCCCCGAGCGCCGGCTCCAGAGCAGCGGCCACGAGGCGGAGGCCGGCGTCGTCCACCGGCTCTACGACAGCCTCGAGAGCAGCTACACGGTCCGTTACGGCACGCAGGAGTCGACGGCCGGCAACTCCGAGCAGCTCTCCCACGAGATCGGTGAAAGCTACACGAAGCGCATTCCGAGCGGCCGCCTGCAGGCCAGCCTGGGGGCGAGCCGTTCGGTCGCGGAGAACCGTGGCCGGGCGGACGTGATCCGCGAAGGGCATCAGGCGGTGGCGGTACCGGGTTCGTTCCAGCTGGTGCGCCCGAACGTCCGCGCCTCGACCCTGCAGGTCTACGTGCGCTCGCCGCTCGCTCCGTTCGAGGCGGTCCTGCTCGCCGAGAACATGCACTACACCGTGCAGCAGGTCGGCCCGCTGCTCGAGATCCGGGTGCTCGCTTTGCCGGCGCCCTTCGTTCTCCCCGGCAGTTTCACCTTCGAGGTGTCGTATTCGCTGCTGAGTGGCCGGTTCGACCTACTGACCGAGTCCCTGAGCCACGGAGCGAGCATCGACCTCTTCGCCAGCCACGTGTCGCCGTACTACAGCTTCATGCGGGTGCGCTCCGAAGTGCGCGACGGGATCGTTCCGGGGTTCCTTCCCGACAGCACCACGTGGACCGTGGGGGTGCGCAGTCTGTTCGGCCCCGTGCGGGCGCGCGCGCAGTACCAGGACGTGAAGTGGGACGGCAGCCCGTACACGGCCTGGGACGCGGAGCTCCAGTACGTCGGCGCGGTCGGCCTCCAGTCCAACCTCTTCGCGTCGCTTTCCTACGTCGAGCGCGACTACGAGCGGACGGCCGCGGCGCATGCCGGGAGGGCCTACCGCGAAACGATCGAGGCGGCGACGGCCAACTATCAGCGCCAGTGCCTGAACCGCACGCTGACGTTCTCCGCCGGCGGCGGCTACACCCACATCCGGAGTCTGGTCGAGACGCGCGGCCTGACCTGGAACGGGTCGATCGCCTGGAACATCGGCAAGCTGTCCCTCAGCGCGGGTGCCAGCTCCTACCAGTCCGAGTCCGAAGGGCCGGCGTTCGCTGCTCCGCGACGGTTGCACCGCTACTACTTCCTTCGGCTGAACCGACGACTCGACTAGAGTCCGCACGAGACGTCCCATGCGGAGCACCGTGGACATCGAGGCCCGGATCGGGCGCCGGCTTGCTCTCTCGGCGCTGTGCCTGACCCTGTCGGCCTGCGCCGCGACCTGGTCGCCGCGCGTGGAGAGACCGGTGGGAGCCTTGCAGTGGCCGCCGATGCCGGCGCTCTCCCGACTGACGCTCGTCGAGTCGATCGGCGGATTCGCTCGTGGGCAGGACGTGGGCTCGGTGGCACGCGCGGTGGCGATCGGACGCCAGCCCGACGCCAAGGATCGATTCGGCGTGCCGGTCGCGGCGGCGGCTGGCGCCGACGGGCGACTGGCGGTGGCGGATCTCGGGCTGCGTTGTGTGCACCTTTTCGTTCCGGTCGAGCGGCGGTATCTCCGCCTCGTCGGTTCCCCCGAGGCGCCGTTGACTTCGCCGGTCGGCGTCGTCTTCGACGAAGCCCAGCGACTCTACGTCTCGGACTCGACGGGTCGCCTGCTGGTCTTCGGCGTCGACGGCAAGCTCCTCGCCACCTGGAGCCGGGCCGGGGCGGCGGCACTGCTCCGGCCGACCGGCCTGGCGTGGAGTCGCACCCGCAAGCTGCTCTACGCGGTTGACACGCTGGCCCACGCGGTCTACGCCTTCGACGAGCACGGGGCGCTGGTGCGGACGATCGGTGGGCGCGGCGAAGGAGCTGGCAGCTTCAACTTCCCGACGCACGTCGCCTGGTCGCCGGCGGGCGAGCTCTTCGTCACCGACGCCCTCAACTTCCGCGTGCAGGTCTTCGACGAGGACGGCCAGCCGCGCGGGATGTTCGGCCGTCACGGCGACGGATCGGGCGATCTGGCGATGCCGAAGGGGATCGCCGTCGATCGCCGCGGCGTCGTCTACCTCGCCGACAGTCTCTTCGACAACGTGCAGCTCTTCGACCGCGAAGGGCGCTACCTGCTCGGCGTCGGTGCGCGTGGGGTCGGTTTGGGCGAGTTCTGGATCCCGGCCGGCCTGTCGATCAGCGAGCGCGGCGACCTCTATGTCGCCGACAGCTACAACCGCCGGGTACAGGTCTTCCACATCACGGAGCGGGATGCCGATGCCACACCCTGAGCCCTCTCGCGCGCGGCTGCTGCTGCCGGTGACGGCGGCGATCGTCGCCCTGACCTTCGCCTCCGGTGCCGGGGCTCAGCGCGCCGCCAACGTCCAGAACACCCGGCACAACCTCTCGGTCTCCGGGCCCGGAACCGTCAAGGCGTTGACCGAAGATCGCATCTGCGTCTTCTGCCATACGCCGCACAATTCGACGCCTCAGGCACCGCTCTGGAACCGCGGCCTCGAGCCGCAGACCTACAGCGTCTACTGGAGCCCGACCTTGAAGGCGGCGCCGTTGCCGCAGCCGTCGGGCCCGACGAAGCTCTGCCTGAGCTGCCACGACGGGACGATCGCCCTCGGCACCGTGGTGAATCCCGCGGCGGGCATCGCGATGAGCGGTGGCGGCGTGATTCCGCCGGCGAGCGCGTCGATGTTCGGGCTCGACCTGTCCGGCCATCACCCGGTGTCGTTTCCATACCACACCGCGTTGCCCAACGCGAACCTGGTGTCGCCGCCGCCGCCGGTCCTCAGCTACGGCGCGGCGGACGAGATCCACTGCATCACCTGCCACGATCCGCACGACGACCAGTTCGGCAAGTTCCTGGTGATGGACAACCAGGCCTCCGCCCTCTGCCTGACCTGTCACCACTTCACTCGCTGGCCGACGGCGACCCACGCCGTCTCGACGGTGTCGCTGCTGGGTGCCCAGTTGCCGGCGGGGCTGGCGCGCTCGGCGGTGTCGCCGCGACTCGCCGACCTCGCTTGCGAGGCCTGCCACACCAGTCACGCGGCGGCCACTCCGGCCTCGCTGTTGCGTTTCACCGACCGTCGCCCCGAGCCCTACTCGTGCACGACCACGGGCTGCCACAGCGGGGGGGGCTCCGGTACCGCGTCGGCGGCACCGGGGGCCGAGGGCTCGGCGAAGACCGACATCGGACGCCAGGTGCGCAAGGGATCGGCCCATCGGGAGTGGGTCGGCGACGCGCTGCCCGCACCGGGAACGGGCGTCGGCGAGCCGTCGACGACCCTCGCCGGCGTGGCGTGTCAGTCCTGCCACGATCCGCACGCGGCGAACCGCCGGGCCGCCACCCTGCCCTATGCCTCGGGCCTGCTCGACGACGTGCCGGGAGTCGATCGCAGCGGCCTCCGCGTGGCGTCGGTGACCTACGAATACGAGCTCTGCTTCCGCTGCCACGCCAATGCCTCCGGCGATCGCGAGGTCGTGCCACGGGTCGTCGCGAGCACCAACACGCGACTCGATTTCGACCCGAGCAACGTCTCCTACCACCCGGTCGTGGCGATGGGACGCAACCTCGACGTGCCGAGCATCCCGTCCGCGCTGTCGCCGGGAATGGCCCCGTCGCAGATCGTCGGCTGCACCTCGTGCCATGCCGACGACGAGGGCGGATCGCGCGGGCCGCACGGTTCGGACTATGCACCGATCCTTCGCGAGCGCTACGACCTGTCGGGCAACGTCGGCGAGAGCTTCGAGATGTATGCGCTCTGCTATCGCTGCCACGATCGCGGGGCGATCCTGCGCAATGCGAGCTTCCGCGCCAAGACGCAGCACACGACCCTCTCCGGGGGCGGACACCGCGGGCACCTCCAGGCCGGGATCTCGTGTGCCACCTGTCACGACCCGCACGGCGTCCCGGCCGAGGGTGCCGGTGCGGATCCCGAAAGCGGCGACCATCGACACCTGATCAACTTCGACCTGCGGATCGTCCAGCCGTTGCCTGGACAGCGCTATCCGGTCTTCCAGTCGACCGGCCTCTTCTCGGGCAGCTGTACGCTGACGTGCCACGGTGTGACGCACGATCGGGCGACCGCGAGCTACCCCTGAGCCTTCCCCCGGGAGCGGCTCCGTGGCCTCCTCCTCGCGTCGCAGGTCCTCCCGCACCACGGCGCCGGTGCCGAATCCGTCGCCGCCGGCCTCTCGGCCGGAGCCGTCCTTCGTCCGCTCGCTGCTGACCCGCCGGATGGCGATGGCCCTCCTGCCGTCGCTGCTTGCTCTGGGCGTTTTCGCCACGACGCTCGCCAACGGTTTCGTCAACGACGACGAGCATCAGGTCCTGCTGAACCCCTGGATCCGGGACCTCGGCTCCCTTCCGCGCATCCTGTCGCGCAGCGTCTGGGGTTTCCTCGACGCGCCGGTGGCAGCCGACTACTACCGGCCGGTGATGCATCTCGTGCTCCTGGCGGAGAACCTCCTCTTCGGTCTGCGTGCGTGGGGGTTCCACCTGGTCAACGTGCTGTTCCACGCGGTGAACACCGGACTCGTCTTCCTGTTCGTGGAGAGGCTCGTCCTCGCTGAGGGCGGAGCGGCGACGACACCGGCGCGGAAGGGCGACGACGCACACTGGATCGTCCCGTTCGTCGCTGCAGCGATCTTTGCCGTTCATCCGGCTCAGACCGAGGCGGTGGCCTGGGTTGCCTCGCTGCCGGAGCTCACCTTCACGCTGGCCGGTCTGCTGGCGTTGTGGCTCGAGATCGGTGCGCGGTCACGCCCCGACCGGACGTCGACGGCGGCGCTGGCGGCGTTCGGTCTGGCACTCTTGGCGAAGGAGACGGCGGTCGTCGTCCCGGTGCTGCTGGCGAGCTGGGAGCTGACGGGGACCGGGACCTCGTGGAGCGCCCTTCGTGCGGCCGGGCGCCGGGTGCGTCCCTACCTGGCGCTGACCGGCGTCTACCTGGCGATTCGGCAGGCGATCCTCGCCGCGGCGAACCTGCGCAACCTCGACGACTGGCATCCGACGGCGCTCGAGGCCGTCGCCGGGGCCGGTGTGCTCGTGCGCGACTACCTGAGCGTCCTGCTGCTGCCCGACGAGCTCGATCACTGGCGCCGTTTTCGTCCGGCGGATTTCCAGTGGTCGGTCGAGGGGGGCTCGGTGCTTTTCGCCTTGGGCGTCGTCGGTGCGGCGGTCTGGGTCGCGCGTCGGCGCCGAATCGCGCGCTTCGGTCTGGCGCTCGTTGCTCTCCCGCTTGCTCCCGCGTTCTACGTGAGCCTCGGCCGGGGAGCGCCGCCGGCCGAGCGCTACCTGTACCTGCCGATGGTCGGATTCGCCTTGCTCGGAGCGCTGGCGCTTCAGGCGATGGCGTCGCGTCCCCGCCTGCGCCTCGTCGCCGTGCCGACACTTCTGCTGACCGTGACGCTCCTTGCCGTCCTGACGTTGCGGCGCATCCCGGTGTGGAAAGACTCCTACACGCTCTTCGTGGACGCGAAGGCCCGAGGGTCCGACGTCCCGCTGCCGCCGGCGTCTCTCGCCGCGACGCTGCTCGCACGAGGGCGCCCTGCCGAGGCCGTGGCCTTGCTGCGCATCCTCGCCGAGGCCGAGCCTGCCCGCGCCGCGTCGTTGTCCGCCTTGGGAGGAGCCCTGCTCGTCGCTGGTCAGGGAGAAGAGGGCATCGGGCTCCTGCGGCGAGCTCTCGCTCTCGCCCCCGAGGACGCTGCCGGCCACTTCGACCTGGCAGGTGCGCTCTCCAGGAGCGGGCGGTCGAGCGAGGCGTTGGAGCACTATCGAGTTGCCGTCCGGCTACGGCCCGACAACCCCTACTTCCATGCCGTGGCGGGCATCGAGTGCGCGGAGCAGGGGCATCTCGACGAAGCGGTCTCTCGCTTCGAGGATGCCGTGCGGCTCGCCCCGGCCGAACCGTCCTATCGCAGGAACCTCGAGCGGGCGCTGGCCTTGCGAGCCGCCCGCTCGTCGGCCGCGCGCTAGTCGTTGCGACCGTTCGCTCGGGCCGGGCTCGGCGTGGCGGTTGCCGGGCGACGAGCCGGGTTCTTCCGATCGTAGGTGACCGGCTTGTGACAGCCGGGGGCACAGCTCCCGCCGTCCTCGGTGCGCACGAACTTCAACGGCAGGGTCCAGGAGCCGAAGGGGACGCTGTCGGCGATCAGTCGATCGTTGCCGCCGCCGTGCAGGGTGTGGCAGAGCCGGCAGCTCCGCCCCTTCTGGGCGTTGTTGACGTGGAGGAAGTGCAGGTTGCGCTCGCCGTCGCGGAATCCGGTGGCAAACGACGTGTCCGGGTACTGCAGCAGGTCGCGCTGGTGGCAGTTGAAGCAGAGCTCGTAGGCCTTGTCGGTGTAGGGAACGTACGGAGCGGCGGGGAAGCTCGCGTTCAGCAGCTTGCGTTCGGTGCCGCCGTGCGGGCGGTGGCAGGCCGTGCAGCGCCCCTCCTGGATCGGACCGTGCAGGAAGGTCATCCCGGCGTCGAGCACCTTGGGGTGACAGGAGAGGCAGGTTTCCTTCTCGGTCTTCACCAGGAGCTTGGCGTTGTCGGTGGCGTGCGGCGAGTGGCAGGTCGCGCAGGCCTTCTCGGCGTCGAGGGCGGCGTGGGTCGAGGGACCCTTGACCTGCTCGGCGATCGCATCGTGGCACTGGTAGCAGAGCGCCGCGCCGGCCTCGGCCAGGAGTTTGGGGTGAGCCGCGCCGTGCGGATCGTGGCACGAGGTGCAGCCGCTCTCGATCGCCGGATGGACGTTCTTCTTGGCGAGCATCTCGCGCACTTCCCCGTGACAGGTGAAGCAGAGGTCGTCCCCGGCCTTGACCAGCAGCTTCGCGTTGTCCGACTCGTGCGGCAGGTGACACGAAGCACAGGCGCCGGCCGAGACCGGTCCGTGCAGCAGCGCGTGCGACGTCTGGTCGGCGTGGCAGCTGGCGCACAGCTCGCTCGCCGGGGCGGTCAGGAGCTTGGCTTCCTTGGACGCGTGGGGATCGTGGCAGGTGGTGCACATCCCTTCGCTGACCGGTGAATGCACCGACTTCTTCGTGCCGATCGCGTCGTGGCAGTTGGCGCAGAGGGCCGGCGGCTCGGCGGTGAGCTTGAAGGTGCGCTTGCCCTTCTGGGGATGCGGTTCGCCGAGCGCCTCGTGGCAGCTGTCGCACGAGTCCGTGGCCGCATGCACGTTGGCAGCGGCGACGAGCCCGGCGTGACATTGGGCAGACGTGCAGGTCTCCTGCGCCAGGCCGGGAGCGGCGCAGAGCAGCGCGACGAGCACCGCCGACGAGGCGGCGAGTAGCCGCAGGAAGCGGGCTGCCTGGTCGGAGTGCAACGAAGCCATGATGATCATCGGCCGGTTCTCCTGGCGTTGGCGAATGGCGAGGGCTCGAGGATAGCGAAGCGCGACGGCGAGAACCGTCGGAGATCGGCGGTGCGCTCGGTCACGTGGAACGCCTCTTGCTTGGATCGTGCCACTGAAGGTTCGTGATGCGCATTCTCGTTCTCGACGAAGGTCGCTTGCTCCCCTGGCTGGTCGCCCGTGCTCTCGGTGCCGGCTACGAGGTGGAGGGTGTGGACAGCTTCGACCGGGCGCTCCGGCGCATTCTCGAGTCGCATCCCGATCTCGTCGTCGTCAGCCTGACGCAGGCACGCCTCCCCTGGCGCGAGCTGCAGCATCTCTGTGCAGCGCAAAAGCCCGTGATCCCAGTGCTTTACGAGTCTTGCGTCGAGTCGGGGCCGGGCGAGCTCGGCCTCCTTCCCCTCGAAGGTCGGGCGGAGTTCGTCGTCAAGCCGGTTCCCAGCGCCCAGCTCGGCGGCACGCTGCGTCGATTGATCGCCGGCGAGCCGACGAGCCCCTTGTCGGCGACGGCTTCCTGACCAGATCCGTGCCGCAGTGGTCTTCGCGGGGTGGGTCGAAGTCCCCAGTTGGACGAAGGTATAGCGCGAGATTCCCCACCCCCGAACGCCGGTGAGAGAGCGGTCGATGGCGAGGGGCAGCGCCGAGCGAGCGCCGGGCGCGGGCATCGTTCTAGGGGGCCGGGCGGGTGGAGAAGACCCAGCGCAGAGGCATCGCGGGGTTGCCGGCACGATCGCGGAAGAGCTGGTACTGCTCGCTGTTGAGCCAGAGAACATAGGTCCTTCCAGGCTCGAGACGCACCGGCATCGCGGCCGTCCGTCCATCGGGCTCGAAGTAGGCCTTCCCGGTAGCGGTGGGGAAGTCCGCGCCTTCGGTGACCCAGGACCAGCTCTCCTCCATCGGGCGGTCGAAGGTCGCCCGCAGCAGGGCCTTCGTCGGATCCACGCCGGTTGCGCCGTTGGGCGGGTCGAGCGTGATCACCCGGGGAGCCACCGCGTGGGCGGCCAACGCCGTCACCGCGGGTCCGTCCGATCCCGGTGCGGAGGGGGCCGAGCGCGTCGTGAAGGTCCAGCGCAACGGCTGGGCGGGGACGCCCGCGTTGCTCCTGAAGTAGCTGTACTGCGGCGAGTTCACCCAGACCACGTAGGTGTGTCCCGGTAGGAGGTGGGTCTGTACGGTATTGACGCGAGCTTCGGCGTCGAACACCGCCTCCCCGAGCTCGGGGGCCGTCTCCGGTCCTTCGATCACCCACGACCAGCCGTCTCGGTCCATCGCACGGTCGAAGGTGACCGAGATGGACGCCCGCCCCGGATCGACATCCGCGGCGCCGTTCGGTGGGTCGAGCGAGATGACTCGCGGGGCCTCGGCGTTCGGCACGGTCGCAGCCTGCGTTGCCGTTGCCGCCGGCGAGGTCGATGGCTGGGTCGACACCGTCAGGCGAGGCGTCGCTCCGTCACAGGCGCCGAGCAGCAGGCCGAGAGCGGCGCCGGTCCGCACCAGAAGTCGGGATGGGGTCTCGCGGCTCGCCATGGGGTCTCCTCCGGGCGCTCTTTCTCTCGCGGATGGCCCCCTGGACGCGCCACCCGTTGGGGCGGCGACGCGACCCGCTTCGTTGCTATCCTTGCTCGCCCAGGGGGAAGACATGACCAAGAGCCTTGCTTTCAGCCTCGTCGCGTTCGCCGCCATCGGCGGAGGGACGCTTTCCGGTTGCGGTTCCGAGCCGGCGATTCAGGTCCAGGTCGCCGAGGCGACGCCCGCGGCGACGCCGGGTGCCGCCGCGGGTCCGGCAGCCGTGGCCGCCCAACCGGATTCCGCGGCGGCGGTTCCGGCGCCCGTAGCGCTCCCGCCCAGCCACCCGCGCCTCGACGCGCCGGTGCAGCAGGCTCCGCCGCTCGCACCGGGGGCCGTCATGCCGGCCAACCACCCGCCGCTCGACGGAGCGACGCAGAGCGCGCCGCCCCTTCAGCCCGGTGCCGTGATGCCGGCGAACCATCCACCGATGGGCGGCGCGGCTCCCGCCGGAATGGAGCTGGCGCCGGTCGACCCGGCTCTTGGCAGCGGCGAGAAGGCGATCGCCTGGCAGGTGCCGAGCGGGTGGGCTGCCGTGCCGCCGTCCTCGAACATGCGTCGGGCGCAGTATCGCGTGCCGGGCAAGGGAGGCGATGCCGAGTGCGCGGTCTTCTACTTCGGTCCCGGACAGGGCGGTGACCCGCAGTCGAACGCGGAGCGTTGGGCGTCGCAGTTCGTCGGGCCCGATGGCCAGCCCGGTTCGGCGAAGATGACGACGCGGCAGCTCGAGGCGAACGGGGTGAGGATCCTCTTCGTCGAGACGAAGGGAACCTACCTGGCCGGCAGCATGATGGGCGGGCCAGGCAAGGCCGTGCCCGGTCAGGCTCTCCTCGGCGCCATCGCCGAGGGTCCGGACGCGAACTGGTTCTTCAAGATGACCGGGCCGGAGTCGACGATCGACGCCCAGCGGGCGGCGTTCGAACAGATGCTCAAGTCCCTCAAGAAAGGGAGCTGACCTCCCCAGCCGGGCGGGGAAAACGCGGTTCTTCCCTGCTAACCTAGATGGTGAATCCACCCACTCGGCCATGGGGGCCAGGCGGTGGTTCGTGCCTCGGCACCGAACCGAACGAGAGGAGGAGGGAACCCGATGCGGAAGCTGTTCGTGACACTGGCTGTTGTCTGTCTCGTGCTCGCGGGTGTGAGCTTGGTCTCTGCCGCGACCGCCAAGCAGGCGCCGCAGGAAATCACCATCTCCGACTGCCAGGCCAAGCAGCCGCCGGTGAACTTCCCGCACGGGAAGCACCTGACGCTCGACTGCAAGACCTGCCACCACACCCAGGCCGACCTGAAGGCCGGAACCGATGTGGCGGTGAAGGCGTGCAAGGATTGCCACGTCGCGCCGGAGAAGCCCGAGACGCCGAAGTGCTCCGAGATGAGCATGACGAAGAACCCGTTCCACATCTCTTGCATCGGCTGCCACAAGGCCGAGGTGGCGAAGAACGCCGCCAAGCCGCTCCCCGTCAAGTGCGCTGACTGCCACAAGAAGGCGTAGCTCACAGCCTTTCGCAGGAACCGGGCGGCGCGCCGTTCTCACGAACGGCAGGCGCCGCCCGATCTTTTTTCGGCGACCGCGAAGAGCAGAGCGCTGGCGGCCTCGACCGATCCTCCTCGGGCCCCGCCGCAGCCCGTGCACCGGCGAGATCCCCCGGCCGTTCGATCGACCGGGTCCTGGACGTTTCGTCCAACGACAGCCAGGCGAATCCGCGCCGGCTTCGGTCTCGAGGTGCCGCCCGGCCGTTCGATGCGCGCGAGCGACCCCCCGACGCGGAGAGATCCGCACCATGTCGAGGAGCCGACGGTCTGCCGGTTTCGAGGCGGCCGATTCCGGGGTCTAATGGAGTGACGCCACGCTTCCGAAGCCCGTTCGACGACGAATCGAGGATGCCATGCTCGCCATGAACCTCACCCGACTTGTTCTCTCCGCCCTGGGCCTTTCGGCCATGCTCGGTCTCGCTGCGTTCGCCGCCGGTGGCGGAGGGGACGGAAAAGGGACGACCGCACCGGCAACCTGGAAGGAGATCGAACGGCTGAAGGAAGACCAGAAGTTCGCCGAGGCGCTCGAGCGTGTGGAGAGCGTGCGGACCGCGGCGCAGGCGGCTGGGCAGAGTGCGGACTGGACGCGCGCGCTGCTCGAGGCGGCCGAGCTCCGCGGAGCGCTCGGCGAGTTCGCGGCGGCGGTCAACGAATTGCGTCGGGCCGAATGGCCTGCGGACCGCGCGTCGCGTGCCGCCCTCTCGCTGCACCTCGGCGCCTCGCTACGCCAGTACCTCGCGAGCTACGGATGGGAGGTGCGACAGCGCGAGCGCGTGGCGGGCGAGGGTCCGTTCGACCTCGAGTCGGCCACGGCCGAGCAGATCGGCGCCGAGGCGGTGCGGGCCTACCAAGCGGCCTGGGGTGAACGCGAGACGCTCGGCGCGCGTCCGGCGGGGTCGCTGCCGGGGATGACGAAGAACACCTATCCCGCCGGGATTCGCCCCACCCTGCGCGACAGCTTGACCTATCTGCTCGCCGGGATCCTCGCCGACACCTCGCTGTGGACCCCAGAAGAGCTTGCCGAGCGCCGGCGCCTCGACGCCAAGGCCCTGGCCGGGCCGGCGCCGAAGGCCGCCGTTCCGGGCGAAGCGAAGCTCCATCCACTGGAGCAGCTCGCCGCGGTGCTGTCGGATCTCGAGCGTTGGCACCGTCAGGCCGGCCGCCCGGAGGCCGAGCTCGAGGCGATGCTCGAACGATCACGCTTGCTGTCTGAAGGCTTCGAGGCGGACGCGGATCGCAAGAGCGTTCGCGAGGCGCTGGCGGAGCGGCTTCCGTCGTTTCGCTCGTACCCCTGGTGGAGCGAAGGGATGGCGACGCTCGCCGATCTCGTGAAGGGCTCGGACGAGCCCGGAGCGACCGCCGAGGCCCACGCCATCGCGCGCCGCGGCGCGCTCGCCTACCCGGCAAGCTCGGGCGGCCGCCGTTGCCGCGCTCTCGTCGAGCAGATCGAGGCGCCGGACTACGGTCTGCAAGCGATGGCCGTCGACGCCCCGGGCAAGCGGTCGATCGAGGTGACGCACCGCAATCTGCCACGTCTCTACTTCCGCGCTCTCGCGGTGGACCTCGAGACGCGGCTCGGGCTCGCCGTCGAACAGGACGTCTGGCCGAGTGGCGACGAGCTGCTCCGGCTGCTCGGCCGGGAGCAGCCGGCAGCCGCATGGACCGTCGAGCTGCCGTCGACACCCGACTTCGAAACCCACCGCACCTTCGTGACGCCGCCGCTGCTGCGCTCGGGCGCCTACGTGGTCGTCGCCTCGGCGACACCCGCATTCGGCGAGCGCGGCAACCGACTCAACGCGGTGCGCCTGCTGGTCTCCGACCTCGTGCTGCTCGAGGAGTGGACCGGTGGCTCGCAGGTAAGGCTGCGGGCGGTCTCCGGATCGACCGGGCAGCCCGCGGGCGGCGCGGAGATCTCGCTCTATCGCGTCGATTGGCAGCAGCCGGCGCGACGCGTGGGCGGAGGCCGGGTCGATGCCGACGGCCTGCTCGAGACGAGGCTCGACGAGGGTGCGTCGGATGGACGGCTCCTCATCCTCGGTCGTTGGCAGGGGCAGATCGCCTGGCGGGCCGAATGGCGCTCCACCTGGGAGGCGCCGGCGCCGACCGAGCAGCTGTCGACACTCCTGTTCACCGATCGGGCGCTCTACCGCCCGGGCCAGGTGGTCCACTGGAAGGGCCTTGCCTACCGAGTGCGGTCCGACGTCGGACCGCTCGCGCCGCTGGTCGGGCATTCGCTCCGGGTGTCTCTCGTCGATGCCAACAACGAGGTCGTCGCCACGGGCGAGGCGGAGACGAACGAGTTCGGCACCGCCTCCGGCGATCTGACGATCCCGAGCGGGCGCCTGCTCGGCAACTGGCGCCTCACCGCCGATCCGAACGGTGCGGCGTCGATCGCTGTCGAGGAGTACAAGCGCCCGACCTTCGAGGTCGAGCTGCTCGACCCGGAATCGCCGTTGCGCCTCAATCGCGAAGCGACCCTGCGAGCGGAGGCGCGTTACCTCTTCGGCCTGCCCCTGCCCGATGGGCGCGCCGCATGGCGGGTGATTCGCGAGCCGGTGCTTCCACCCTGGCTCTTCTGGTTCTCCGAGAAGGGGATCTGCTTCTGCTTCCGCGTGCCGCTCGACACCCGCCCCCTCACCGTCGCGACCGGCACCGGGGCCGTCGGCAGTGACGGCCGGGTGGCGATCGTCTTCGACCCGCGAGCCGACGAGCGGGAGAAGGGCTCGGGAGTGACCTATGCCTACCGGGTCGAAGTGGAGGTCACGGACAGCGGCGGCGAGACCCGCTCGGCGACGCGCTCCTTCCGGCTCGGCTGGGCGGCGGTCGAGGGTGCGCTCGAACCTCCGGGCGGCTTCCTGGTCGCCGGCCAGAGCGCCACGGTCGCGGCGACGCGCGCCGACTTCGAGGGCGTGCCGCGGGCCGGCGAGGCGAGCTGGAGGCTCGTTCGCCTGATCCAGCCGGAGCGTGCCCTGCTTCCTGCCGACCGGCCGGTCGAAGTTTCACCGCTCGAGCCAGGGGAGACCCCGCCGCTGCGGACGCCGGGCGACCTCCTTCGCCCGCGCTGGGAGGGGGGCGGGCGTTGGGAGCCGGTGGTCGCTGCCTGGAAGGAAGGCGAGGCCGTGAGCCATGGGCAGCTCCTGCACGGGGGCGACGGGCGCGCGTCGATCGCCTTGCCGCCGCTCGCCCCGGGCGCCTATCGGCTGCGGTGGGAGACGCTCGACGACGTCGGGCAGCGCGCCGAGGCGCAACGCGATCTGCTGGTGGCCGGATCCGGGTCGGGACACCTCGCCCTGCCGGTCATTCTGCTGGCCGAGCGAGCGCAGGTGCGCGTCGGCGAAACCGCGCGGCTGCTCCTCCATTCGGCGCTACCCGGGCAGACGCTCTTTCTCGAGCTGTTCCGCGACGGCAAGGCGGTCCGGCGGGAGCGACGGATCGCCCGCGCCGTGCCCGAGGTCGTCGAGCTGCCGGTCGCCGAGCGCGACCGGGGCGGGTTCAGCGTCCGGCTGAGCATGGTCGCCGATCACCAGTTGCTCGTCTCCGAAGTCGCCATCGACGTGCCTCGCGAGGACCGCGAGTTGAAGCTCGAGCTCGCGACCTTCCGCGACCTGCTCGAGCCCGGGCAGCGGGAAACCTGGCGGGTGGTGGTCAAGGACCCGCAGGGGCGGCCGCTCGGCGCGGGGGCTGCCGAGTTGCTGGCGGCGATGTACGACCGCAGTCTCGACGCCTTCCGGCCGTTCGCGCCGCCGCAGCCACGCCAGCTCTTCCCGGTCCGCGCCGGGGCACCGGCACTCGTGGCGACGCTCGGCCTGGCCGAGCACGGCGGCATGTGGGGACGCGACTGGAGCGACGTCGAGGCCGTGGAGGGATTTGCCCCGGACGAGCTCGCCTGGATGTCGTCGGACGGCATCGGCGGCCCCGGCGGCCGCCAGATGGTACGGATGGCGAAGGGCGGGAGGTTCCAGGGGCAGATGCTGGGAATGGTCGCTGCGGCGCCGGCTTCGGCGCCACCGCCGCCGCATCCCGCCGAACAGGCGATCGCCGAGACGATCGCCGTCCGGGGAGGCGAGGCCGCCGCCGAGGTCGCACCGCCGGTGGCGATGCGCAGCGATTTCGCGGAGACCGCCTTCTTCCAGCCCCACCTGGTGACCGACGCCGACGGGGCCGTGGCGATCGAGTTCAAGGTCCCCGAGGCGCTCACCTCGTGGCGCTTCTGGCTGAGCGCGGTGACGCGCGAGCTCGCCTTCGGTTCCCTCGAGGCCGAAGCCCGCACCCGCAAGGAGCTGATGGTGCGGCCCTACCTGCCGCGCTTCCTGCGCGAGGGAGACCGTGCACGTCTCAAGGTCGTCGTCAACAACGCGGCCAGTGTGCCGCTCGACGGCGAGGCGGAGATCGTGCTGCGCGACGAGGCGAGTGGCGAGGATCTGACGAGCGCCTTCGGGCTCGCTCCCGAGGCGCGGCGACGCTCGTTCCGCATCGCACCCGGCGGCGGCGAAGACCTCGAATTCCAACTCCTCGCTCCGCGCCGCCTGAGCCGCGTTCTCGTCGAGGTCGCGGCACGAGCCGACGGACGGAGCGACGGCGAACGCCGCCCGTTGCCGCTGCTGCCGTCGCGCGTCCACCTCGTGCAGTCGCGCTTCGCGGCGCTCAACGACCGTGACCGGCGCGAGCTCGATTTTCCCGACCTGCGCGAGCAGGACCCGACACGGATCGACGAGAAGCTGGTGGTCACCGTCGACGGTCAGCTCTTCGCCGGCATGCTGGCGGCACTGCCGTACCTCGCCGACTATCCGTACGAGTGCACCGAACAGACGCTCAACCGGTTCCTGTCGACCGGGATGATCTCGAGTCTCTTCGAGAAACGCCCGGAGCTCGCCGAGCTCGGGCGTCGGCTCGCGGCGAGACGCACGACGCCGCTCGAGGCGTGGAAGGCCGACGATCCCAACCGTCGACTCGCGCTCGAGGAGACGCCGTGGCTCGAGCTCTCGCGCGGCGGAGCGAGGGAGGGCGATCCCGCCTGGCTGCGGGTGCTCGATCCCGAGGTCGCCCGCGCGCAGCGCGAGTCGGCGCTCGCCCGGCTCGTCGAGTCGCAGCTCCCTTCGGGAGCCTTTCCCTGGTTCCCGGGCGGACCGCCGTCTCCGTACATGACGCTCTATCTGATGTCCGGCTTCGCGCGCGCCGCCGAGTTCGGGGTGGCGGTGCCGCGCGACATGGTCGAGCGGGGGTGGCGCTACCTGGCGCGTGACTTCCGCGAGCAGTGGAGGCGCGATCTGAAGCAGGGCTGCTGCTTCGAGTATCTGACCTTCCTCGGCTACGTCGCTTCCTCGTATCCCGATCCGAGCTGGGCCGAGGCGGGGCTGTCGGCGAGCGAGCGGCGCGAGATCCTCGACCTCGGATTCCGCCACTGGCGCGAGCACTCGCCGCAGCTCAAGCTGATGCTGGCGATGACGCTCGCGCGTTCCGGGCGTGGCGCCGACGCCAAGCTCGTGCTGGCCAGCGTGATGGATTCGGCGAAGTCGACTCGCGACGAAGGCACCTATTGGCGCCCCGAGGAGCGGTCGTGGCTCTGGTACAACGACACCATCGAGACCCATGCCTGGGCGGTTCGCGCCCTGCTCGAAGTGGCGCCCGAGGATCCGCGTCGCGCCGGGCTGGTGCAGTGGCTGTTCCTCAACCGGCAGCTCAATCACTGGAAGTCGACGCGCGCCACGGCCGAGGTGCTCTACTCGGTGGCCCGGCACCTGGAGAAGGAAGGCAGCCTGCTGACGACCGAGGAGATTCGCGTCGCGGCAGCCGGGCGCACGGCCCGCTTCGTCTTCGATCCGGCGGAGTTCGCCGGCACCGAGCGCCAGATGGTGGTCCCGGGCGAGGCGCTGGCCCAGACCACGCGGCCGGCCGTCGTGGTGGAGAAGGACACGAAGGGTCTCGCCTTCGCTTCGGCGACCTGGAGCTTCTCGACCGAGCAGCCGCCGGCGCGCGGCGACGGCGACCTCTTCTCGGTCGAACGCCGCTACTTCCGGCGAGTCAAGCAGGGGCGCGAGACGACGCTCGAGCCTCTGACGCCGCAGTCGACGGTGGCGATCGGCGACGAGATCGAAGTGCAGCTCTCGCTGCGCAGCCGCATGGGCGCCGAGTACGTCCAGTTGCGCGATCCGCGGGCAGCCGGCCTCGAGCCCGATCGCCCCGATTCGGGCTGGCGCTGGGATCTCGGCATCACCCGCTACGAGGAGACGCGCGACAGCGCGACGAGCTTCTTCTTCGAACAGCTGCCGGCGGGCGAGTACACGCTCAAGTACCGGCTGCGCGCGGCGACCGCGGGCGATTTCCGTGTCGGACCGGCGACGGTGCAGTCGATGTACGCCCCGGAGTTCGCGGCGTACTCGGGCGCGGCGACGATGGCAATCGCGCCCTGACGCACCCCTGTTCTAAGATCCGCCGTAACTTGGAGGATCGCCATGCGCTGGCAAGGACGGCGGGAGAGCGACAACGTCGAGGACGTGCGGGGACGTGGGCCGATCGGTCGGGCGGGAGCCGGGCTGGGCTGCGGAGGGCTGTTGCTCGTGCTCGTCATCGCCTATGCCACCGGGCAGGATCCGATGGCGCTCCTGCAGATGGTGCAGGGGACCCAGGCGACGCTGCCGAGCCTCGCCCTCGGCGGTCGAGCCCGGTGGCGCGCCGCCGAGCGACGAGCTCGGGAAGTTCGCGTCCGTGGTGCTCGCCGACACCGAGGAGACCTGGGATGGGGTCTTCGCCAAGGCCGGAGCTCGCTACGAGAAGCCGCGGCTGGTGCTCTTCACCGGTGCGGTGCAGTCGGCGTGTGGCATGTCGAGCGCCGCGGTCGGGCCGTTCTACTGCCCGGGCGACCACAAGGTCTACCTCGACCTCTCCTTCTTCGACGAGCTGTCGCGCCGCTTTGGCGCGCCGGGTGATTTCGCCCAGGCCTACGTGATCGCCCACGAGGTCGGGCACCACGTGCAGAACCTCCTTGGCATCTCCGACAAGGTCAGTGCGGCGCAGGAACGTGCCGGCTCGGAGGCCCAGGCGAACGCGTACTCGGTGCGGCTCGAGCTGCAGGCCGACTGCCTCGCCGGTGTCTGGGCCAACCACGCTCACCGCGAGCGTCAGTTGCTCGAGCCCGGGGACGTCGAAGAGGGGCTGCGCGCCGCCGCGGCGATCGGCGACGACCGCTTGCAGAAGATGGCCACTGGCCGCGTCTCGCCCGACAGCTTCACCCACGGCTCCTCGGCCCAACGGGTCGAGTGGCTGCGTCGCGGCCTCGAGAGCGGCAACCCGGACGTCTGCGAGACCTTCAACTAGTCGACGAGCAGCTTCTCAAGCAGAGCGGACAGCCGGACGCCGGCCTGGAGGAGGCGGAGCTCGACGGTCGCCCAATTGCGAGCGACGTACTTGTGGCTCAATCGATGGTCGCCGAGATCGTAGATCTGGCTCCGCAAGGCCATCGACTCCTTGGCCCAGTCGCCCGGCTCGCTCTTGCGCCAGGCTTGCTCCTGCTCGGGCTCGACATGGTCGATGAACTCCGCGAGCTCGCTGAAGGAGAGCTTCGAGGCGTCGATCATCCCGCTGTCCCAGACGCTGTGTAGGTTCGACGGCTCGTTCTGCCAGAGCACCAGGATGTCGTTGCCGCCGCGGTCGTCGGCGCGACCGGCATGCAGCGGCTGGTGCAGATCTCCGACGAAGTGCACCAGGAACTTGAGCGCCGTGGCGCGCTCCTCGCGCGGGGCGGCACGGTCAGCGAGGATGCGGGAGAAGCGGCCGATCGCCTCGAGAACGTCGCCGGTCTCGCTCTTCTTCGTGTTCTCGTAGGTCGCACCGTCCGCGATGTTGACGTAGTGCCAGGTCTCCGCCTTCGCCCAGGCGGGGTCGGTGCGAATGTCGTCGGCCCAGGTGCTGATCCGCGGCAGCGACTCGGCGCCGATCAGCTCGGCGAGCGCCGTGCGCGCGGCGGGAGAGAGCCGATGCTCGGCGATCCGGCCGATGGTGCGATGTCCGGTGGCGCCCCAGCCGGCGGCCGGAGCGGGGACGAGCCACAGGAGCCCGAGCAGCGCGACAGGGACGAGGGCAGGGCGGACGGCGTGGTGACGGGGCACGGGAACCTCCTCGGAATTCGAGGATGCTAGCCCGGAGCCCCGTCCTTGGCGAGGCACAGCCGACGGAGCGTCACCCGGGTGGGCGACCGGTCAGGTCGTCGGCCGGGGTCGTCGCGGCGACCACCGGGTCGAGCTGGTAGCGACCGGTCCGGTAGAGCAGGTCGCCTCCCTGGTAGTAGGTGATCGCGTCCTCGAGCAGCTGGTTGGCCGTCGCGTCCGGAGCGGCGATCGGCTCGAACTCGCCCTGGTCGCTCCGCACCGTGAAGAGCTCGGCGCGGCGCTGCAGCCCGAGCACCGCGAGCTGCCCGCCGCGAAGCAGGGCGACCTTGTGGTTGTGGTTGAGCAGGGCGCGGCCGACCGTGTCGCCGTCGTGGAAGAGGTCGCGCCCGAAGAAGCGCGACGAGTAGGCGTGGCCGAGCAGGCCGAGCACCGTCGGCGGGACATCGAGCGAAGAGGCGACGACGTCGAGCCGCTGGCCCGCCGGGACGATGCCCGGAGCGAAGAAGAGGATCGGCACCCGATAGCTCGGCAACGGGATCTCGCCCGCGCCGTAGACCCGGGCGCCGTGATCGCCCATCAGGACGAAGATGGTGTCGGAGAAGAAGCGGTGCGAGCGGGACTCGCGAATGAAGCGTCCGAGCGCGTAGTCGGCGTACCGCACCACGTTCTCGCGGCGCGACAGTCCCGGCAGCTTCTGGATCCCGTCCTGCGGAAAGTCGTAGGGACGGTGGTTCGACACGCTGAGCACCAGGGCGTAGAAGGGGCGCCCGGCCTGCTCGAGCCGATCGAACTCGGCAATCGCCCGCGTGAAGATCGCCTCGTCGCTGGCGCCCCAGGCCGTGGTGAACGTCCCGTCCGGGAAGTCGGCCTGGTCGATCACCGTCCCCACGCCGTTGGCGGTCAGGTAGCGCCCCATGCCGTCGAAGAGTGCTCGCCCGCCGTAGACGAAGAGCGTCTCGTACCCTTGCTCGGCCAGCAGACCGGGCAAGGTGAACAGGCCTCTCGAGGTCGGCCGCCGCACCAGCGATTCGCCCGGCAACGGCGGCAACCCGGCGGTGGTCGCCTCGATGGCGCGGATCGTGCGGTTGCCCGTCGAGTAGGCGCGGGTGAGCAGCGTTCCTTCGGGCGCCAGCGCGTCGAGCTCGGGTGTCAGGCTCGGTTGGCGCGAGGAGAGCGAGCCGACGAAATCGGCCCCGAGGCTCTCCTCGAGCACCACGACGACATTGAGGCGGCGTCCCGTGCCGCTCGCCGGGATCTTGCGCAGCGAGGTCCCGGGAACGAAGCTCGAGGCCGGTGCGCCGGGCTCGGCGAGCAGCGCCGGGAGTCGTGCCAGGACCTGGTCGGCGGGTCTTGTCAAGAAGAAGCCGTCGTAGCGCACGTCGGCGCCGAGCAGCGCACGGACGAAGCTCGCGTAGCCGTTGCCGGCGATCTCGACGAGCAGCCGATCGCGAGAGACCTCGGCAAGCCCCGTCGGCAGCAGCCACGAGCCGAGCGCTGCGGTTCCGAGCGCCGCGGCCGCGAAGGCGGTGCGGGAGAGTCGGCCGACCGGCTCCAGCCACGAGCGATCGAGATGCCGGCGCAGCGCCCAGGCCGAAGCCACCGAGGCGAGGAACAGGACGGAGAGGATCGTTCCGGTCGGATAGCTCTCCCAGATGTTGGTCGCCACCTCGGTCGGGTAGAGCAGGTAGTCGACCGCGACGAAATTGAATCGGCTCTCGAATTCGTCGAAGAAAAACCCCTCGGCCGCCGCGACGAAGAGCATGCCGAAGAGCGAGGCGGCCAGGCACGCGATCATCAATGCCCGTTGGAGGCGGGTTCGCAACCAGCGGGTTGGTGCGAGCGTCAGGTAGAGGACCCACGGTGTGGCCAGCCACAGTGCCGTGGCGACGTCGCGGACGAAACCTGCGGCCAGGGCGGCGAGGACCGAGCCGACCCCATCGGCGAAGGCCTGTGGCCGGAGGGCGAAGAGCGAGAGCCGGGTCACCTGGGCGAAAGCCAACGCCGCGACGAAGATCAGCATGGCCGGACGGAAACGCCCGGCAAGGAGCGCGCGGCTGCGGTCGATGAAGCGGCTGGGCAACGCAGTGGGCTCGGACAATCTCGCGGTTCCTCTCGTGCGCGCGCCGGAGCTCGGGCCGGCGCCCGAAACGGCGAGCGGCTCGGAGACTTCCTTGGCAATCTAACAGGATGGAGCGGTCGGATGAACGCGGGATGAACGCCACCTCCCGTCGGGTGTGCGGCGGAGGTTCCGGACGCCGCGGTTCTGCTTCGCCGGCGGGGGCAGTGCGCCACCGACGGCCGGGTGGGGGCGCGCTGCGCCGAGAAACCAGAATCCCTGCGATGGGTCCGAGCTCCGATCTCTGGTCCTCGGCCGTGCGCGAGGTGCTGTCGCCGCGGTGCGAGTTTCATTCGCACCTGGGTCGCGGCGGCTTCGCGTCGGTGTGGAGGGTGACCAATCGCCGGCTCGGGCGAGTCGAGGCGCTCAAGGTCCTGGCCGACGTGCGCGGCGAGGATGCGGAGTTCGTCGAGTGCTTCACCCGCGAAGCGCAGATCGCCGCGGCGCTCGACCACCCGAACATCGTCCGCATCCACGAGTTCGGCTGCACCGACGGCATCTTCTGGTCCCCCATGCAGTTCATCGACGGATCGACGCTCGCCGACGAGCTGCGCCGTGGACGGACGTTCTCTCCGGGCGACGTCGTCGAGATCGTCGTGCAGGTTCTCGACGCGCTCGGCGTCATCCACGATCGCGGCGTGGTTCATCGCGACCTCAAGCCGGCCAACCTGGTGCTCGACGCCGCGGGCAGGCCTTGCGTCATGGACCTCGGCATGGCCAAGGTGGACGGCCCCCCGGGCGCTACCGCCACCGGTGCGCTGATGGGAACGCCGGCCTACCGTGCTCCGGAGGCGCTCGCCGGCTCGTCGATCGACGGGCGGGCCGATCTCTACGCCCTCGGCGTCACCGCGTACGAGATGCTGAGCGGGCGACTGCCGTATGCGTCGGTTCCGGGCGATCGAGCCGGGACGGGCGCCGGCCGCGACCTGCCGCCAGGTCGACCGGTGACCGCACCGCTGCTCGTCGATGCGCCGGTCGCGTCGTGGCCTCGCGATCGCTGCGGCCGGTTGCACCGGCCTGCCGAGCGGCGGCGGCGGGTGCTCTCCGGGGTTACGTGTTCAACCTTGCGCTCGACGCCGCGGGCGTGCCCGTCCCGGCTCGCGTGTCGCTCGCCGTCAGCTTCTGATTCCGGGTCGAGGGAGCCTCACGGTGAACCGAACGATTGGTCTCGCACCGGCAGTGCTTCTCCTGCTCGCCTGCGCTTCGTCGCCTGGTCCGGCGCCAGCCCCGCTCGTCCCCGCCTGGACCGTCGACGTTCGTTCCGATCGGCCCGGGGGCGCGAATCGCCCGCGGTGACGAAGCGCTCGGCGTCGCGCCGCTGCGGATGGGTGCGGCGTCGATGGCCGAGGCGCTCGCCCTGCGCGCCGAGAGCTCGGGGCTGCCGTTGGTGGAGCGGCGAATTCGCGTGCGGGGCGAGACCGATCTCGAGATCACCTTTGGCTTCGGGGACGCGCCGACGCCTCTCGCGCATGCGCTCGGACTCGGGTGTGTCACGGTCTTCGACGATTCGGGCGGGGCGCTCTTCGAAGCAGACCGTGCGGAGCTGCGGGGCGAGGCCCTGGTGTTGCTCGCCCGCCAGGCCGAGCTCTTGCAGGGGCCGTTCGCCGGCCTGCGCGTTTGGGCGTCCGGTCACAACGATCACACCGGAGGCGAGGCCCACAACCTCGCGCTCTCCCTGGCTCGCGCCGAGGCGATTGCCGACACGCAGAAGCGGCACGGCGTCGACGCGTCCCGCATTGCGGTCGAGGAGTTCGGATGGCAGTTCCCGGTGGCCGAGGAGAGCCCGGACGCGGGGCGGGCGCTCAACCGTCGGGCGGAGATCGTCCTCCCCGGCGAATGACCCGGCGGGCCGTCGGAATGCCCGGCCGGTCCACCTTGCGGTTGGTTGGCGACTGTGGCAGCCTGTTTTCTTCGATGCCCGCCATCGCCGCCCTCGCCGAGGCTGCCGGCCTCCGCCAGCGCATCTTCGTGTCCGACGACGGTCCCGACCTACGGCGGACCGCGCGCTCCGCGTCCGTTGCCGCGAGGTACCAGATTGCCGTTGTGGCCTCCGCCGGCGAAGCCCCTCTTCGTTCTGTCGACGAACGCGCCTCGCACCGTGCCGTCGGCGCACCTTTTGCGCAACCGCTGGTCACCGGGTGGCCTTCTCGAGGACGCGCTGGGCGCGTCTGTCCATCGCGTGCGGCAGAAGCTCGAGCCGACTCCGGCCAGTCGACGAGGGGTGGTGAGCGTACGCGGGCTCGGCGACCGGACGGGAGGGCGGCCCGATGACACCTGAGGCGGAGGGCGGCATGTCCGCGACACGCCTACCCCGGATCGTCCTCTGGTTCTCCTCGGAGAGCCGCGCCCTGGCCTCGGCGCTCGCCGTCGGGTTCATGATCGTCGCATTCGACGCCGCGGTGCGCGGTCGCGTCGATGCGGCGGTCCTCGCCGTCGCTTGCGCCGCGATCGTGTTGGCGATGGCGGAGAGCTCGATCACCGGCCTTCCGGCGCGCGTCCGGGACGCGCTCTCCCTTGCCTTTTTCTGGACCGCCGCGACGGTCGACCTGGGAATCGCCGTCGCCGAGCGTCGACCGATCCACCCCGCGCTGCTCGCCCTGCCGGTCGCCGCCTTCGCCGGCCGTCGGCCCTGGCGCGCCTGGATGTGGGCCGGCCTGTCCTTCGCCTCCGTGGCTGCGGTCTCGCTGCTCGGCGACCGGACGGAGGGCGTGATCCGCGCCGCCCTGGAGATCCCGGGGCTCTTGCTGCTCGGTTCGTGCGTCGTCGTGATCGCGCTGGCCGGCAGCCTGCTCCAGGCGCGGGCAGCGCTGCTCGAGCGACGGCTCGAGGGCGAATCGGCGGAGCGTTCGCGCGCCGAGGCGCTCGCGGTTTCGATTCGCGAAGAGCGCAGCCGGCAGGTCGCCGACGTCAGCCACGAGATGAGGACGCCGCTGCACGGGGTCATCGGGTTGCTCGAGCTCGTCCTGCGAAGCGACCTGCCGGCGGCCGAGCGGCGACAGCTCGAGTGGGCGCTCAATTCCGCCGAGTCGCTGCTCAGCCTCCTCGACGACCTACTCGACCTCGACCGCATCGGCCAGGGGCGCTTTCGACTGCGCAGCCGGCCGTTCGCCCTGCACGAGCTGGTCGAGGGGGTCGAGCGAATCCTCGCCCCCCGAGCCCACTCGAAGGGGCTGTCGTTCGAGACCGTAGTGGCGACCGACGCGCCGCGCTTCGTCGTCGGCGACGACCGGCGCCTTCGCCAGGTCCTTCTCAATCTGGCCGGCAATGCCGTGAAGTTCACTCGCCGCGGCGGCGTCCAGCTGGTGGTCATCGCCACGCCCGAGTCGGACGAGCGGTCGCGGTTGCGCTTCGAAGTGCTGGATACCGGCCCGGGTCTCTCGGCACTCGACTCGCGCAAGCTCTTCGAGCGCTATTCGAGAGGCTCTCAGATCTCCGATCGGCACCTCCCCAGCTCGGGTCTCGGTCTCTCGATCAGCCGCGAGCTTTCGCAGGCGATGGGCGGCGAGCTCGGCGCCGAGGAGCGGCCGAGCGGCGGATCGCGGTTCTGGCTCGAGATCTCCCTGGGCGTCGCGACGGCGGCCGAGGCGGACACCACCTCGTCGCGGCTCCGCCTCTCCGGCGACGAGGGGGAAGCGCCGCGGGAGGCGACGCACCGCCGCATCCTGGTGGTCGAGGACGATCCGCTCGTTCGCGAGCTGACGCTCGCCCAGCTTCGGGTGCTCGGTTGCGTCGCCGAGGCGGTCTCGCGCGGCGAGGAGGCGCTCGAACGGTTGGCGGCGCAGCCCTTCGACGCGGTGCTCATGGACCTGGAGATCGAAGGGATCGATGGCCTCGAGACGACGAAGCGGCTGCGTGCGCTCGAACGAGGGGAGCGGCACACGGTCGTCCTGGCGTTGTCGGGGCGTGGCTTCCCGGAGGAGCAGGCGGCCTGCCTCGAAGCCGGAATGGACGAATGCCTGCGCAAGCCGACCTCTCTCGCGCAGCTCGAGAAGGCGCTCGACGAATGGCTGGGTCCGTCGGCGACGCCAGAGGCTGCTTCTGCGCCGGAGGCCGAGCGGGTCGAGGAGCGCGAGCCCCGCCTCGATCCGGTGCGCCTCGACGATCTTGCCTCGCTGGGGAGGCGAACCGGGACGCCGCTCCTCCGGCCGCTCGTCGAGAGCTTCGAGGGGCGCTCGCGCGATCTCGCCGACGGTCTCGCTCAGGCGATCGCTGCCGGCGACGCGGCTCGGATCAAGACGGTGGCCCATACCCTTGCCGGCGTGGCGGCGAACCTGGGGGCGGTTCGCGTCGCCCGGCTCGGGCGCGCCCTCGAAGCGGCGGCGCGGGCCGGACAGCTCGGGGGGATTGCCGACCTCCTGCCGCAGGTCGATCTGGAGCTCAGTGCGGCCCGCGATCTGCTGCGCGAGCGACTTCAGGCCGAGGAGGGCGCGGTGCCGGGGGTTCAGGTTCTGTCGAAATAATCTAATTGACTATTATTTAAATATAAATTTTCCAGCATCTGGCATAATTTCATCCAGAAATAATTGACACGGCTCGGCATTTTCTCTAGTCTCCGCGGCGAACGGCCGAGGAGATGCCGATGCCGCTATTGCTCGAACCCGCCTTTCTGACCGCTCAGGCTGCCCCTCCTGCCCTCTCGGGCTCGGACACCGCCTGGATGCTCGTGGCCACGGCGCTGGTGCTGCTGATGACCCCGGGGCTCGCCTTCTTCTACGGCGGCCTGGTGCGCTCGAAGAACGCCCTCAACACGATGATGATGAGCTTCGCCTCGCTCGGCGTGGTCGGGCTCGCCTGGGCGATCGCCGGTTACAGCCTGGCCTTCGGCGAGGGAAATGGGGCGATCGGCGGCTTCGGGCACCTTTTCCTGCGCGGTGTCGACCTCGCGGCAAAGGGCTCGATTCCCCATGTGCTCTTCATGGCCTACCAGGGGACCTTCGCGGTGATCACCGCGGCGCTGATCTCCGGGGCGATCGTCGAGCGGATGCGCTTCGGGCCGTATCTGGCGTTCATCACCCTCTGGTCGCTCGCCGTCTACGCGCCGGTGGCCCACTGGGTCTGGGGCGGCGGCTGGCTCGCCGGGCTCGGGGCGCTCGACTTCGCCGGGGGCACGGTGGTGCACGTCAACGCCGGAATCGCGGCGCTGGTCGCCGCGGCGACGCTCGGCGCCCGCCGTGATTACGGCCGCCAGGCCCTCCTGCCGCACAACGTGCCGTTCGTCCTGCTCGGCACGGCGCTGCTCTGGTTCGGCTGGTTCGGCTTCAACGCCGGCAGCGCGCTCGCCGCGAATGCGTCGGCGGCCCTGGCCTTCGTCAACACGATGCTCGCGCCGATGGCGACGCTCTCGGTCTGGATGCTCCTCGACCGCTCGCGCACCGGGAAGTTCACGGCCGTCGGCGCCGCGACCGGGATCGTCGTCGGACTGGTCGCGATCACCCCGGCGGCCGGGTACGTCAGCCCGATGGGGGCGATCCTGCTCGGCGGTGTCTCGGCTCTGCCGAGCTACTTCGGCATCCTCTGGCGCTCCCGCACGCGCCTCGACGATTCGCTCGACGTGGTCGCCGCCCACGGGCTCGGCGGACTGACCGGGGCGCTGCTCACCGGCGTCCTGGCGTCGGCGGCCTGGGGGGGCACGGCCGGCCTCGTCGAGGGCAATCCGGCGCAGCTCGGCCGGCAGGCGATCGCCGTGCTCGCCACCCTCGGTTGGAGCGGCGTCGTCTCGTGGGGGCTCATCAAGGCCGTTTCGTTCGTCTCCGCGCTGCGCGCCGAGCCGCGCGGCGAAGGGCGCGGGCTCGACGTCGAGCTGCACGGCGAAGAGGCCTACGGCTCCGGCGAGGGCGCGATCCTGGTGCTCTCCGAGAGCCGGCCGGCCTCCGCCGCGCCGGTCGTCAATCTCAGTCACCTCGCCGGCACTTCCGGGAGCTGAGCCATGAAGCTGATCACCGCGATCATCCGTCCCGAGAAGCTCAACGACGTGCTCGAGGCGCTGTTCCGCGCCGAGGTGCGCGGCCTCTCGATCTCCCGCGTGCACGGCCACGGCGGCGAGACCGAAGCGGTCGAGACCTACCGCGGCACGACGGTGAAGATGGAGCTGGTCGAGAAGGTGCGGCTCGAGATCGGCGTGTCGGAGCCGTTCGTCGACGTCACCATCGACGCGATCCGGAGCGCGGCGCGCACCGGCGAGGTCGGCGACGGCAAGATCTTCGTCGTCCCGGTCGAGCGCGTCGTGCGGATCCGCACCGGCGAAACCGACGTCGACGCGGTGACGCCGGTCGCCGTCGTCTCCTGAACGACGAGACTTCGCGCGGCGGCGGCAGCTCGGCGGGCCTTCGGCCCGCCGGCAGTCGCCCGGTCCGGCCGAGCCGAGGGCTCCGGTCACCGGGCGACGCGCGGGCCCTCCGCCCGCCGGCGGCTGCGGATACACTTCGCGGATGGACACCCAGACCGATCTCGAGAGCCTGATCCGACGAGCCGGCGGCCGTGAGCCCGCCGACCTGCTGCTGACCAACCTCAAGCTGGTGGATGTGCTCGCCGGCGAGATCTACCCGACCGAGGTGGCGATCGCCGCCGACAAGTTGGTGGGCGTCGGCCGCGGCTACGCGGCGCACGAGGTGATCGACCTGGGCGGTGCCTACGTCGCCCCCGGCCTGCTCGATGCCCACGTCCACATCGAGAGCGCGATGGTGACCCCGGCGGAGTTCGCGCGCGCCGTGGTGCCGCGCGGCACGACGACGGTGATCACCGACCCGCACGAGATCGCCAACGTGCTCGGTCTCGAGGGGATCCGCTTCATGCTCGAGTGCGCCAAGGGCTCGCGCCTGGCCATGTTCGTCATGGCCTCGTCGTGCGTGCCGGCGACGCACATGGAGAGCTCCGGTGCGTCGCTCGACGCCGTCGACCTCGCCTCCTTCAAGTCGAGCCCGTGGGTTCTGGGTTTGGCCGAGGTGATGAACTTCCCCGGGGTCGTGCACGGCGACCCCGGTGTCCTCGCCAAGCTGCGCGCCTTCTCCGACAAGGTGATCGACGGGCATGCCCCGGGGCTCGCCGGTCAGGCGCTCGCCGCCTACGCGGCGGCGGGGATCGGCTCGGATCACGAGTGCACGACGGTCGAGGAGGCACGCGAGAAGCTCCGTGCCGGGATGACGATCTTCCTGCGCGAGGCGACCAACGCCCACAACCTGCGGACGCTCCTGCCGCTGGTCACGCCGATGAACCATCACCGTCTCTGTCTCTGCACCGACGACCGCCAGCCGTCGGATCTGCTCGACCAGGGGCACATGGACCACCTCGTGCGCATGGCGATCGCCGGCGGTGTCGACCCGGTCGTCGCGCTGCGCATGGCGACCTGGAACACCGCGCAGTACTTCCGCCTCTGGGACCGCGGCGCGGTGACCCCGGGGCGCCGCGCCGACCTGATGATCTTCCGCGATCTGCACGACCTGCGGCCGCATCTCGTCATCCGCCGCGGGCAGGTGGTGGCGCGCGACGGGGTGATGCTCCCGGCCGAAGGGCCGAAGATGATCCCGCGCCTGCGCGGGACGATGAGCATCGACTGGAATGCCATCGACCTCTCGGTGCCGGCCGAAGGGGAGAAGATCCGCGTCATCGGTGTCGTCCCCGACCAACTGGTGACCCACCATCTGATCGAAAGCCCGACGGTGCACGCCGGCCAGGCGGTGGCGGACCCGTCACGCGACCTGCTGAAGATGGTGGTGATCGAGCGCCATCGCGGCTCGGGGGCGGTCGGCAAGGGCTTCGTGCGCGGGGTCGGGCTGCAACACGGCGCGATCGCCTCCTCGGTCGCCCACGACCACCACAACCTGGTGGTGATCGGTGCCGACGAGATCTCGATGTTCGCCGCGGCGCGCCGGGTGGCGGCGATGGGCGGCGGGATGGCGGTGGCGAGCGGCGAGCAGATCGTCGCCGACGTGCCGCTGCCGCTCGGCGGCCTGATGAGCGACCGGCCGATCGAGGAGGTCCGCGCCCGCCTCGACCGGGCGATCGCCGGGGCGCGGGAGCTCGGCAGCACGCTCCACGACCCCTTCATGGCGATGGCCTTCCTGGCGCTCGAGGTCATCCCCAGCCTGAAGCTGACCGACCAGGGCCTCGTCGACGTGGACCGCTTCGCCCGCGTCCCGCTCTGGGCGGCCTGACCCTCGGCTTTCCTCCCCCTTCGCCTGGCCCCGGCCGGCCCGTCCGGGCCGGCCGGTTGCCGATTGGCGGGTTCGTACCGGTCCCTGTCGCTTCCGGACATGGTCCCGATCTCCGCCGTTTTCCAGACTCCCGGACGGAAATCGACGGTGGCCTGTCGGCCGCCGACAACCCCTACGGGAGGCTAGGCCATGTCCGGACATCGTTTGACCTTCACCCTCGGGCTGCTGCTGTTCGGCCTCGTGCTGGCGCCCCCGGCGACGGCGCGACAGGTCCCCTTCGGCACCGGCGTCGACTTCGCCGGCACCTACGACGGCGCCTCGGCGATCCTCGCGCTCGACCTGACCCGCGACGGCATCAGCGACCTCGCCGTCGCCTCGGAGATCACCGGCGACGTCAAGGTCCGGCTCGCGATCGGCGGCGGGACCTTTGCCTCCGCGACCGCCGCCAGCGGGCTCGATTCGCCCTTTGCCCTCGCGTACGGCGACCTCGACCTCGACGGCGACCTCGACATCCTCGTCGGCCAGTACGACAACATTCCCTTGCCGGGCGCGCCGCCGTTTCCCCCCGAGGACGCCGAGCTGCTCTGGCTGCGCAATCCGAAGATCGGGCCGGTCGGCTGGGCCTCCTTCGGCATCTCCTACCTCACCACGGCCGGAGTTCGCGGCGTGGCGATGGCCGATTTCGACGGCGACGGGGACGTGGACATCGCTTACGCGACGGAAGGGACGGGCGGCGGATTCTCGTGGAGTGCCAACGACGGCACGCCGGAAGACACCGGGTGGACGAGCTACAGCATCGACTCGCGGCCCGGAGGACGTCCGTTCGGGATCGCCGCGGCGGACGTGGACGGCGACGGCGACATCGACCTGTTGGGAACCGACGCGCTCTCCGACGCCGTCTTCTGGTACGAGAACGACGGCACGCCCGATGCCGGCTGGGTGCGGCACACCGTCGAGTCGAACCTGACCGGGGCGATCACGGTCGCCGCCGGGGACGTCGACGGCGACGGCGTCCTGGACGTGATCGCGGGCGGGAACGTCGCCGACGAGGTCCGCTGGTACGAGCGCAGCGGCGCCAGCTGGACCGCCCATTCCGCCGGCACCAGCCTGAATGCCGTGCGATCGGTCTTCCCCTGCGACCTCGACCTTGACGGCGATCTCGACGTGCTGACCGGCATCGAGGGCGGCGACCAGGTGCGCTGGCTCGAAAACAGTGCGGGAACCGGCATCTCCTGGACCCACCGGGTCGTGGAAACCGGCATCGACGGCGTCGTGGGTGCCGTCGCCGGGGACCTCGATGGCGACGGCGATCCCGACCTCGCGGCGGTGGCCTGGACCGGCGACCGCTTCCTCTGGTGGGAGAGCCAGCTCACGCATCGGCGCTTCGTCGACGGTGCGGCGCAGGACGTGCGCAGCGGCGTCGGCGATCCGCGCGCCCTCGAGGTCGCCGATCTCAACGGCGACGGTTTCCTCGACGTGGTGAGCGCGCAGTGGGACAGCGACGAGATCGTCGCCTACTTGAGCCTCGACGGTACGGGCTATCTCTTCTGGGAGAACGTCGTCGCGACCGGGTTCGACGCGGCGCGCGACGTCGACGTCGCCGACGTCAACGGCGACGGCCGCCTCGACGTGCTCGGCACCGCGGTGGTCGACGACGACGTCGTCTGGTGGCAGAACAACGGCGGGGCGCTGCCCACCTGGACCGCGCACACGGTCTCGGCGAGCTTGAACGGGGCACATCGCGTCGAGGCGTTCGACTACGACCGCGACGGCGACATGGACCTCGTCACCGCCGCTTACGACGGCGACCGCGTCGACCTCTGGGAGAACACCAACGGCATCGGCACGGCCTGGACCCAGCATCTGCTCGCCGCAGCCAACGGCCCCTTCGACCTGGTCATCGACGACTTCAACCTCGACGGCAAGCTCGACGTCGCGGCCACCGCGTACGACGAGGACGAGGTGCACGTCTATCTGAACTCGTCGGGCATCGGCGGCCTCTGGGTCGACGTCACGGCCAAGTCGGGCGCCGACGGGGTGCGCGGCATCGACGCCGCCGACATGGACGGCGACGGCGACGTCGACCTCGTCTTCGTGCAGCGGCTGAACGACAACATCTTCTGGTACGCCAACAACGGCACGGGGACGGTCTGGGCCGGACACACGGTCGGCACGGGCGCGCTGGTCGACGGAGCCGCCGTGCGGGCCGTCGATCTCGACGGCGACGGCGACCAGGACGTGGTCGGGACGAGCCAGTCGGACGGTGACGTCACCGTCTGGCTCAACGGCGGTGACGGGACGAGCTGGACGCGCCTGAACGTCGAGCAGTCGATCGACACGCCCTGGGACGTGGTGGTGGGCGACGTCAACGGCGACGCCAAGGAGGATCTCGTGGTCGCGGCCGGCGGCGCGGCGAACCGGATCGTCTGGTACCCGGACGTCGGCGATCAGGTCTCCGACCTGGCGGAGATGTGGGCGCCGGGCACGATTCCGAACGGCGGCAGCGCGGTGCTCTTCCACCCGGTGGTGAGTCACAACGGGCGCGCCGGCTACGATCCCGACGGCGAGCTGGCGCAGATGCGGCTCGACATCACCGACACGGCGGGGACGCCGCTCACCACGGCGCAAGCCAACGCGGTCATCGACGAGATCCAGCTCTGGCAGGATACCGATCGCGACGCGACGCTGACCGGTGCCGACACGCTCGTCGGGTCGGATTCGACCCTGACCTCGAGCGGCGGGAGGGTCACGCTCACCCTGACCGACGGGGCCGCCGCCGCGTCGATCGAGCCCGGGGTGACCTGGGGCTACTTCGTCGTGCTGAGTGCGACCGCCAACGCCTCGTCGCAGGTGCCGAACCAGTTGCGCATCACCTCGCCGGCGGAGTGCTGGACGGTGCAGGATCGCGACCACGACCTCGCGCTGCAGGTCGAGACGCGGAGCGCGGTGGCGACCAAGGCGATCGCCTTCGGCGCCTTCGGTGGTCAGCTCCTCTCCGACGCCTTCGAGCGTGGCACGACCTCGGCCTGGTCGTACGCCGCGCCGTGAGGTCGGTGGCCGGCAGGTGCAAGGTCGCCCCTCCGGTGGGACAATCGCCCCGAGGAGCGAGTCGATGATCTCGCCGGACGGGACGAGGGCCTCCGGGTGTCCGGCGCAGCGGTCGGGGAGCCGGTCGCTGCGCCGGCTCGGGCCGCTCGTTTGCCTGATCGTCTCGCTCGCCGTCCCGCGACCGGCGACGGGCGAGGCGATCGCCTACCGCGCGATGTCGCTGCGCGCCGACGGCGACCTCGCCGACTGGGGGCGGAGCGAGCCGGCCTTCGTCCTGCGCGAGCCGGAGCTCCTGCCGCCCCTGGCCAATCAGGTCACGGTGCGGCTGGCGTGGGACCTCGAGCGGCTCTGGGCCGCCTTCGAAGTGATCGACTTCGATCGGGTGCCGGCGCCGACCGAAGCCGCCGGCGCGACGCTCTACCAGGGCGACAGCGTCGAGCTCTATCTCCATCTCGACTCCTGCGGCACCGCTCGCATGGGTCTCTGCTGCTACCAGATCGTCGCCGCTCCGGACGGCCGTTTCGCCGTGTTGCAGGGTGATCCGCTGGCGGGCGAGATCGAGCAGCTCGAGGTGCCGAAACGGGTGCGACCGGAGGTCCGCCTCGAGGTCGGCGGAGCGCACCGCGCCGACGGCTACGTGGTGGAGATCGCCGTTCCCTGGGTGGAGCTCGGCGTGCTGGCACCGCAGAGCGGGCAGCGCTTCGATCTCGACCTCGCCTGGAACGACTGGACCGAGGATCACCCTCTGCTGCCGGAGATTCCGCTCGATCTGCACAACCTCGCCGCTCTCGAGCACCACGAGAAGTCGCGGGTGCGCCCGCTGCCGCCGACGATCTCGTGGGAGGAGCGCGAGGCGATCGTCGCCCGCGCCTACTTCCCCTGGAGCCTCGCCGGGCGGCGCAGCTTCGGCTACCCGCGAACCTGGCACACCATGCGCCTGGCGGGGGAGCCGCCGCTGCCGACGCGCTGGGTGAAGCGCTTCGGCGCCGAACGGCTGGCCGCCGGTGTCGTGCTCGGTCTGCTGGGATTCGGCAGCGGCCTGCTGCTGCTCCTGCGTTGGGACGAACGGCGCCGGCTGCGCGAGTTGCTCGTGCGCATGCAGCGACTCGAGGAGCAGCTCGCGACGGCACCCCCGCCCGTGGCGAGCGACGGCACCAGGTGGAGCGCGGCGGTCGAGGACGGCGAGCTCGAGGCTCCGGCGCCGCGCCCGGAGGCGCCGGCCCTCCGGCCGCGCGCGGCGGTCGAACAGTTGGCGCAGCGGGCGACGGACTGCATCCTCCGCCACCTCGCCGAACCGCTGAGCGTTGACGCACTGGCGCGCCAGCTCTACGTCTCGACCCGCACGCTGGAGCGCGCGCTCGCCGAGTCGCACCGCTGCACGCCGCGCCAGCTCATCGCCGCCGTGAAGCTGCGCGAAGCCGAGCGGCTGCTGCGCGACGAAGGACTCTCGGTCACCGAGGTCGCGGCCCGGCTCGGCTACGCCGACCCGTCGCACTTCTCAAAGCGCTTCAAGGAGGCGTTCCGCATTCCGCCCTCGCTTGTCGCGCGCCGCGTCGCAGCCGCCGCGCCGATGCCCGGCGCGGTGGTCAACTGACCGCCGCGCTCACGGCCGCCCGCACGGGGCGGTCAGCTCGCCGGTGTCGAGATAGGCCTGCCAGAGTCGGCGCCAGGTGCGCCAGTCGTGCCCGCCGGGCAGCGCGGCGACGCGCTCTGGCGGTAGCGCCGCGGCGAGGAGGCGATGCCCCGGTGCGAAGTCGTCGGATTGGCCGAAACCGAGGAAGAGCGTCGGCCCACCCCCGCGCACGATCGACTGCAGCGAGCGCCAGAGCGAGCGTTGGAAGTCGTCTTCGGCGAGGACCTCCGGCGCCGGCCAGCTCGCGAGGCCGCCGGCCGACGCGACCTCGCGCACCACCTCCGGCTCGCCGAGGTACGGCGCGAGCTCGACGAGCCCGGCGATCTCCCCCGGGTAGCGCTGCACGTAGAGCAGCGAGCCGGTGCCGCCCATCGACACGCCCACCAGCCAGATCCGCTCCCGTCCGGCGGCGCGCAGCGGCGCGATCACGTCCTCGTGCAGCCGCTCGAGCACCGTGCGCCGCGTGTAGTAACCGAGATGCGCGTCGGGCGCCACCACCTCCGCGTCGATCCCCCGCGCCGCGAGGGCCTCGGCGAACCCCGCCTTGGCGAACGACTCCGGGCGGTCGTAGCGCCCGGGCAACAGCACCACCGCACACCGGCCCGCGGCCGATCCCGTGGCGAGCCGTTCCGCCGGCATCGGCACCCGCGCCGGACGCAGCGCCGCACAGCCGAGCGCGAAAAGGGCAAGCGCCGACATCGCACCCAGCCGACCGAAGCGATGCAGGGGCCCATCAGGAACGAACGGGAACGACGCGGGCATCGACGAGCCTCCTCGGGAGCCAAGCGTCTCCCTCTCGCCAGTCTCTACGGCCCGCACGGTGATTTGGCTCGAAGGCGGGTGCAAGTGGAGGAGGCCTCAGGCGACAAACCGAGCACTGAACTACCGGCCGACTGGATCGAGCACGGAGGCGGAGACCCGCCTGGAGGAGACCTTCGTCTATGGGGGCGTCAGAGGCCGCAAGAGCGAGCGGACCCTGCGGTTCTTCCCTGGCGCCGGGGCGCTCGAGGCGTTCCACGCCCGGCAGATGAATCTGCAGGAATTCCGCCACAGCGAGAGCTTCGACGCCCTCGGGCAGCGCGTGGGGCTCGATTACCCGCAATGCCTGGCCGGGAGTTACAAGTGCTCGGCGAGCACGACGCTACCGGCGCGGCCGCAGACTTGGGTCTACGAGCTGGGCCGCTTGCGAGACGCGCCCGGGTGGACGATGCCACACGCCACCCAGCCGGGCGTGACCTACCATCCAGGCGGGATGTGGGCGGAAGTCCGGCACGTCAACGGGGTGACCGACGTCCAGGTTCAGGACGGCTCGCGGCGCCTGCGCCCGGGGTACTTGTCGACCGTCCGAGGCTCGCAGGTGCTCTGGAAGCCCGGGCTGTTCAGCTACGACGTGGCCGGCAACATCCTCTCGATCGGCCCGAGTGAGGACGGAGGGACGGACCTCTTTGCCTAATACGGCACGAGCCGGTTGCGAGAGAGTCGGTTCTTCGTGCAACAGCGGAACCCGCTGGACACGGATCTGCTCGTCGATAGCTTCGAGACGGGAGACACGTCGAAGTGGAACCGCACGCAGCACTGGGAGACCTCGACGCTGCTTGGCTACGTTTTCGACGAGCACGGCAATCTGCTGACCGAGAAGCGCAACGGCGCGACCTTCCGCACCCACGCGACGAACGGCGCGACCAACCGCCTGACGAGCGGCACGTACGACGCGGCCGGAAACCGGACGCTCTACGACAACGTCACGACGACCTTCGATGCGCTGAACCGGGTGGTGAAGCGCCAAGCCTCGGGCGGCACACCGCTCTACTTCCTCTACACCGCCGACGACGAGCGGACGATCACCTGGGACTCGGAGTCCGCCCACCCCGTGTGGCTACGCTTCACGCTGCGGGACTTCGATGGCAAGCTGATCCGCAAGGTCGATGAGACCTCGAGCTCCACCCTGGTCGCCGACGAAGACGTCATCTTCCGCGGCGATCAGCCTCTCGGCAGAGAGACATTCGACGTCGCGCCCACCTCCTTCCACCTCTCCCTCGACCACCTCGGCTCGGTGCGGATGACGACGAGCGGCAGCGGTGCGGTTGTGGCGAAGAAGAAGTACTACCCCTTCGGCGAAGAGGCGACGCCGTTCTTCGAGCAGGCCGCGATCGCGCTCAAGTACACCGGGCACGAGCGGGATGCGTACGACCCGGCGGCGACGGGGGACGACCGAGACTACATGCATGCACGGTACTTCCTGCCCTTGACCGGGAGACTGCTCAGCGCGGATCTACTCCTTGGGAATACACGAGTGCCGCAGAGCTTGAATCGATTCGCCTACGTGAAGGGGAACCCCCTGCGATATGTCGATCGGTTCGGCCTAGCCGCTGGTGCCGTCATCACCGTCACCGGTGAGGATCCTTGCCCAGGGACACCGGCCAGCTACTCGTGCAGAGACTGGGAATCGCTGATGGACGCGATGGAGCGCCTCAAGGCTGCTGCCGCCGCGTTTCCCAGCGAGGGCGTTGGTCCTCTTCGTAGTGCATACCAACTTCGATTCGAAGAGATGGCGGTCGAAGGGAACTACCTCGCGGCTGCGGTCGACTTCATCGGCCTCGAGTTCTTCATTCCGGAGAGCAACGGTGACCTCGGTTTCGACCTTGGCGCAACGCTTCTTCCGTTCGGAAGAGTTGGCAAGGGACTGACCAAGAGCTTCGCGTACGCAGTCAAGAAGCTCGGTCTGGATGCGAAGAAGGCCAGCGCCGTTCTTCATGCTGTGAAGCGAGCAGCGGGGCGTGGGGGAAATGCCGATGTGGTCTTTGACACAGTTACGGGCGACATCATTTCGCCGCAAACGGGCGAAGTGCTTGGTAATCTAGCTGACGATCTTTGAAATGGGAGAAACAGATGGCCGATGCGACGTTTTCTGCTTCTTTCCGGATCATGGGGAAGGACTTGGATCCATCGGAGGTCTCCAGGCTCCTCGGCCTAGAGCCCGATGAAGCGCATCGTGCCGGAGATCCGAGACCTAGCAGCTTGGGGCGGACGTACTCGGCCTACTCGGCCGGCATCTGGTCGTTGGTTTCCCAGGTCGATCAACGAATGCCACCGGGAGACCATGCGGCCGGGCTGTTGGCTCGTCTGGAGGGTCGAGGGCAGGTCTTGCGGCAAATCAAGGAGCTCGGCTACGAGCTCGATCTCTTCCTCGGTGTTTTCGGCGACGGAGGTGGCAATTTCGGCTTTTCTGTCGACAATCGGACGATGATGGCTCTTGCAGAGTTCGGAATTTCGCTGGAGGTTGATGTTTACGGTTGAGGACTTCGTGTCGGGTGCCACTGCGTGACCTACCATCCAGGCGGGATGTGGGCGGAGATCCGACACGCCAACGGAGTGACCGACGTTCAGGCACAGGACGGCTCGCGGCGCCTGCGCGCGGGGTCCTTGTCGACCGTGCGAGGCTCGCAGGTGCTCTGGAAGCCCGGGCTGTTCAGCTACGACGTGGCCGGCAACATCCTCTCGATCGGCCCGAGTGAGGACGGAGGGACGGACCTCTTTGCCTAATACGGCACGAGCCGGTTGCGAGAGAGTCGGTTCTTCGTGCAAAAGCGGAACCCGCTGGACACGGATCTGCTCGTCGATAGCTTCGAGACGGGAGACACGTCGAAGTGGAACCGCACGCAGCACTGGGAGACCTCGACGCTGCTTGGCTACGTTTTCGACGAGCACGGCAGTCTGCTGACCGAGAAGCGCAACGGCGCGACCTTCCGCACCCACGCGACGAACGGCGCGACCAATCGCCTGAGGAGCGGCGCGACCTACGACGCGGCGGGCAACCTGACGCTTCTCGCCAACGTGACGACGACCTTCGATGCGATAGTCCGGGTTGTGAAGCGGCAGTGAGCCCTTCCCCTGGAGGCGGTGCTCGGAGGGGGGGGATTCGGAGCCCTCGCGATCGGCGCGGTGTCGTAGACTTGACTGGGACGCTGAAGTGCGGAGGTACTTCACGCTCGCGCGGAGCAGCAGCCACGCGTCTTACGAAGGTGACTGGCATCCGAGAGAAGATGCCGCGAGAGCTGGCGGCACATGGCTTCTGGACAGAGTCGGAGGGCGCTTGGCCGCGAGATGCGGCGCTGGCGGTGCTCGAGTGGCTCGCCAGCGAGGGGATCGGAATCCGTGGCATCGAGATCTGGATGCCGTCTGCGAATGGCCCGATCATCCCGACCCCGGACTTCTATTCGTGGGCCCCGCCCGTTGGAAGATGCGGCGAGGAGGCGAAAGGCTATCGAGGTCGGGAGCCATTCTTCTGCATCGAGCTCGACAATGAGTGGTGATTCCGAAAGGGACCGATGGCGAGGATGAGGGTCACGGCGCCTCGAGCCGGTGCGCTCGTCCTGGTTCTCGCGGCGGCCATGTTCATCTACCTCGCCACCGCCGGTCCCGTCCTCTTCTCGTACGTCGAACGATACAGCTGCGCGCCACAGCCAGTATGGAGTGTTCTCAACCCACTGCGCGACCGCGCACCCGAAGGGCCGGCAGAGCTCCTCCTGCGAGAGCTCGCCGCTGGCAACGTGCGCCCGGCGCTCAGTCGACTGTCAACCGGCACCCCAATAGACCAGGGCACGGTCGACAGTGAACTCAGGCTGAGGCTCCTCTCCTGGCGTTTGATGGGACGGCAGGACTTCGGCGACCGTATCGAATTGTCGTACCAGGGTGCGCGCAGTGATTGGCCGGATGACGAGAGGCGCCCTCTTTGGATCCGAGTTGCGAGGCCCACGCCCGGTGCACCCTGGCGGATCGTCGAGTTCTCCGCCGTCTACTGAAGTGACCTGAGCGGAGCAACCGGGGGGAATTCGTTGACGCTCTTCGAGAAACTCGTTCTGTCCGCGAATCGAGTGGCCCTGCTCCTCGGGGGAGCATTCGGTCTCGTGTTCGTCGCCGCCTCGCGCGTTCTCGGGCAACCCCTGCAGCGTGGTGTTCTCCTGCTTGGGCTCTTCGGCGTACTCGCGTTGGTGTGTGAGGTGACGCGCAGCGGAAACGCTCAGCTGAGCCTACAGTCTGGACTGTGTGCGGACGCCGTCGGCTCCCTCGTGCTTCTGCTTCCCCGCGCGGCTGTCGCAACGCTGGAATCAGGTGAGTGGCTCGGGCGAACGTGTGGAGCAGCGATCCTGTTGGTTCTGGCCGCGATTCTCCAGCTTCGTCTATCGATGACCGCCAGGCTGCCGAAGGATGGAGAGTGAGCGGTTCTCCTGGCGCGCTGCGACGGATTTCGTTCGGTCCCTCGGAGGAAACGGAGCGAGACATGAAGACGCGAGCTGTGGCACGTCACACGCTGGCGTGGACTCCTGGGGATCGAGATCCTCGAGGCCAGCCGCCTACTTTCGCCGGAGTTGTTGTCGATAGCGATGCCCTTGAGGACTAGCTAGGCTCATGAAGAACTGGCTTCTGTTGCTCGTGATTCTCGGGTTGCTTGTCGCCGGTGAGCTGTCTTATTCCCGATACCAAGTGGCGACGGGGAGCAATGGCGAAGAGCTTCTCGATGCATGGCTCCTGCCACTCGGAACTATCCTCGTCCTTGCTGGGTGTTTCGCCCTCGCGAAGGGCAGGGGAGCGGTAGCCAAGCTCGTGGCAGGGTTCGCTGTTGTCTTGGGAGCGATCGCCGGAGCGTTGGGCTACGTTCTCGTGACGCGCTGGTGAAAGGCCGAGGGCCTAGAAATCCAAGGCATCGATGTCGATTCCTCCGCACGTCGAGGAGGAGCCCGCAGACCAGGGGGCGACGAAATGAAAGTGCCTCGGCGACTACCATTCCTCGTGTTCACCGTGCACGCAGCAGTAGCCGCCCTGTGCACTTGGATCGAGACGTTTCAGTGGGGAATGTATCCTCTGGCCGTCGACGCGGGTCGGTTCCTGCGTGTCCTCGACGCCGCAGTCCTGTGGCCGATCGACGGCGCTCTCCGCGCCATCACGGGCGTTCCAGGGGTCTGGCCGTTCGGGATTCGGTGGACTGTCGTGATCCTCGAGACGGCGGCCCACTCTCTCTTCGGGGGCCTCTTTTGGGTACTCGTGGCCCACGGCGCAACGGTCGCCCTGGCTTCCACACGGGATGGCTCAGGGGCGCGAGGCTGATACGGGGCCTGGGTCCTCGGGCCTGGCGGAGTGCCAGCGCGCCCTCTGCGCCGCTTCCGAGCGGCAGGCGGGAGTCCCCCGGAGTCTCCCCTCTACGCCCGCAAATCGTCCGCGCGCCAGTTGCGGATCCGCTTCTTGATCTCGTCAGAAGAGGTGAGCTTGCCGTCGACGACCTCGGTGAAGAGCTCCGGGAGCTCGTCGTCGCCGGCGAAGCGGAGGGCGACGTACTGGCCGCGGCGCAGCTCGTCGATCCGGCCGCGGAGCTCCGGCGGGAGGATCTGCTGGAGCCGCAGCTGCATCTCCAGCCGGATGACCCGGTCCTGGACGGTGAGGGCGAAGAGCCGGGTGTAGAAGAAGAGGCCGATCAGGGCGAAGGCCATCAGCGCCGCCATCGCCGTGTCGGCGCTCGGCGCGCGGAAGAGGCGCCAGAGGGTCCAGAAGAGGTTGACGACGAAGACGCCGAAGGCCCCGAAGTGGTAGAGAGGGACGTAGCGGGTGTGATTGGCGTAGCTCTGCGCGCTCGGCTCGGGCATGCGGGGCTCCTTTCGAGAGGATGGCAGGGGCGTCTCGGCGGCCGGCGGGTCGGAGCCCTCCGGCCGCACGCCGCTCTTCGGTTCCGGGGAGTTTACGGCCTGGTGGGGCGGAACGGACCTCCCGGGGGGCAATCCGTCGCCCCGGAGGGACGAAACCGTTCCGGCCGACGCACGTATTGAGGTCTGGAGCAGAACTACCAGCCCAGCGGGGAGCCCGATGGCAAGCAAGAGTGTTCGTTGGATCGTGGCAGGAGTCGTCGTCGCCGCCGTCGGCGCTTCGATCTATTTCGGAATCAAGCGGGGCCCGAAGGCCACCGCCGTGCAGATGGCCACCGTCGGCCACGAGGACCTCCAGGCCAAGGTCACCGCCAACGGCAAGGTCCAGGCGCAGAAGAAGGTCGAGATCTCCGCTACCATCCCGGGGCAGATCACCCAGCTCGCGGTCAACGAGGGGGACGTGGTCAAGAAAGACCAGTTCCTGCTGCAGATCGACGCCACCAACCCCCGGGCCGTCGCCCGTTCGTCCGAGTTCTCGATGCAGGCGCTGCGCAAGGAGATCGACTCGGCCCGCGCCACGCGCGACCAGGCGAAGATCGACGCCGAGCGCGCCGAGACCAACTTCCGCGCCGGCATCGTGCCGCTCGCCGAGGTGCAGCGGGCCCGCACCGCCGTGGCGACGGCGGAGGCCGGCCTGCTGGCCACCGAACAGCGGGTGGAGCAGGCCCGGGCCACCCTCGAAGGGGCGCGCGACACCCTGGCGAAGACGACGGTGCGCTCGCCGATCGACGGCGTGGTGACGGCGCGGCGGGTCGAGGAGGGCGAGGTCGCCGTCATCGGCGTCCAGAACAGCCCCGGCACCGTCCTGCTGACGATCTCCGACATGTCGGTCGTCGAGCCGGAGATGGAGGTCGACGAGACCTCGATCCCCACCGTGGCGGTGGGCCAGGAGGCGCTGCTGCGCATCGACGCCTATCCCAACCAGACCTTCGACGGCGTGGTCACCGAGGTCGGCAGCTCGCCGATCCTCGGCACCAGCGCGACGACCGAGGCGATCAAGTTCAAGGTCAAGATCCGCATCAAGAACCCGCCGGCGGGGATCAAGCCCGGGCTCTCGGTGCAGGCCGACATCCTCACCGGCTTCCGCCCGCAGGCTCTCACCGTGCCGATCCAGGCGCTCGTCCTGCGCGAGAAGGAGCGCAAGGAGGGCGAGACGCCGAAGCGCGGCGAGGCGCGCGACGAAGAGGGCGTCTGGGTGGTGGAGAGCGGCAAGGTGGTCTTCCGGCCGATCAAGGTCGGCCTCCTCGGCGAGCTGTCGCTCGAGGTGCTCGAGGGGCTCTCGGGCGGCGAGAAGATCGTCACCGGGCCGTTCCGCGCCCTGCGCAGCCTCAAGGCGGGCGACGCGGTCCGCGAGGAGAAGGCGCCGGCGGGCGGCACTCCGACTCCGCAAGCGAGAGACTGACATGGCCACCTCGGAGCTCGCGCGCATTGCGCTCGGCTCGCTCCGCACCCACAAGCTGCGCAGCTTCCTGACGCTGCTCGGCATCATCATCGGCGTGACGACGATCGTCGGCGTCGCGGCGGTGATCTCGGGGCTCGAGGCGTACGTCCAGGAGCGCGTCATCCAGCTCTCGCCCGACGTGGCGGTGATCACCAAGTTCGGGATCATCCGCGGGCGCGAGGAGTTCCTCGAGGCGCTCAAGCGCCCCGACATCGACTTCCACGACTACGAGGTGCTGCGCGACCGGCTGACGCGCTCCGAGGCGGTCGGCGCCGACATCCAGACCGGGGTGGCGGTGCGCCGCAGCGGCAAGCGGCTCGCCGACATGCGGTTGCACGGCTCGACGCCCAACCTCGGTGCGCTGCTCAACCTCGACATCGAGGCCGGGCGCTTCTTCACCGAGGCGGACGAGCGAGCCGGCGCGGCGGTGGCGGTGATCGGCTGGGACATCCGCGACGAGCTCTTCCCCGGCGTCGACCCGGTGGGGCGCGACCTGATCGTCGGCAGCGCGGCGTTCCGCGTCGTCGGCGTGGTGTCGCAGCAGGGGCGGACGCTGGGGCAGAACCAGGACAACCAGGTCTGGGTGCCGATGAGCGCCTACCGCAAGAACTGGGGGCGTCGCAACTCGGTGACCCTGTTCGTCAAGGCGCGCGGCGGGGTGCCGGCGGTGCCGGGCGCGGTGGACGAGGCGCGGGCCGTGCTGCGGGCGCTCCGCCACACGCCGTTCCGCGACAAAGACCCGTTCGGCGTCGTCACGGCGGAGAACCTGCAGGAGCTCTGGCGGCAGATCTCGACCGCGGCGTTCCTCATGACGCTCCTGATCTCCGGCGTCTCGCTCGGCGTCGGCGGCATCGTCATCACCAACATCATGCTGGTCGGCGTCGCCGAGCGGACGCGTGAGATCGGCCTGCGCCTCGCCGTCGGGGCGCGCAAGCGCGACATCCGCCGGCAGTTCCTCCTCGAGGCGGCGATGCTCTCGACCGGCGGAGGCGTCGTGGGCATCGCGCTCGGCGCGGCGGCGGCGTACGGGGTGCAGGCGGCGCTCTCCTTCCCGGCGCGAGTCACCCCGGCCCTGCTGATCGCCGGGCTGGTGCTGTCGACCTTGATCGGCATCCTTGCCGGCTACTTCCCGGCCCGGCGGGCCTCGAACCTGCTGGTGGTCGACGCGCTGAGGGACGAGACATGAGAGCGATGCGCTCCGGCTGGCTCGAGAACGTGCGCTTCGCGCTGCGGGCGATGCGCGAACAGAAGCTGCGCAGCTTCCTCACCCTGCTCGGGGTGATGGCCGGCGTCGCCACCGTGATCATGATGGTCAGCTTCGTCGTCGGCTTCGACCGCCAGGTCACCTCGGCGTTCACCTCCTTCGGAACGCATCTCGTGCAGTTCCAGAAGTACGAGGCCCGTTTCGGCGGCGGCGGGCCGCCGCCGGAGGAGGAGCGCAACCGGCGCGACCTGACGATCGAGGACGCCGAGGCGCTCAAGCGTCTCTCCCGGCTGGCCCGCGCGGTCTCGCAGGAGCGCTACCTGTTCTTCGAGACGCCGTCGGTCAAGGCCGGCCACAACGAGGCCAACGGCGCGCGCGTCTTCGGCACGAATCCGGACTACCCGGAGGCCAACGTCCACTTCACCCAGGACGGCCGCTTCATCACCGACGCCGACGTGCGGCTGGCGGCGAAAGTCTGCGTCATCGGCCCGGACGTCGCCGACGCGCTCTTCCCGCTGCGCGATCCGATCGGCCGACGGATCACCGTCGGGGCGCAGGAGTACGAGGTCGTCGGTCTCTTCGAGAAGAAGGGGAGCGCCTTCGGCGGCAGCAACGACAACCACGTGGCGATCCCGATTACCGCCTTCGACGCGCAGTTCCCGCAGGTGAAGAACGGCGGTGGCGACACGATCCACATCGCCACCGTGCCGCGCCGCGCCGAGGACGTCGACGCCCTGATCGAGGAGGAGACGGCGATCCTGCGCGCCCGGCGCGGTCTGCGCCCGGGGCAGGCGAACGACTTCGCCATCTTCACCAGCGTCGGGCAGTTGCGGCAGTTCCAGCAGATCTCGGGGGGCGTCGGCATGGCGATGCTGGTCATCGCGGCGATCGCGCTCCTGGTCGGCGGCGTCGGGGTGATGAACATCATGCTGGTCAACGTCACCCAGCGGACGCGCGAGATCGGTCTGCGCAAAGCGCTCGGCGCGACGCGACGCGACGTGCTGCAGCAGTTCCTCATGGAGGCGGTGACGCTCACCGGGGTGGGCGGTGCGCTCGGCATCGCCTTCGGTCTCGGCGCGGCGTTCCTGGTGCGGGCGACGCTCGACTTCCAGGCGGCGGCACCGGCCTGGTCGATCTTCCTCGGTTTCGGCGTGTCGACCCTGGTCGGCCTCGTCTTCGGCCTCTGGCCGGCGATGAAGGCGGCCCGCCAGGACCCGATCGAGGCCCTGCGCTACGAGTGATCCGACAGCCCGCGATGTGAGACGCTAGGGGCGCCGCCTCGGGCGGTCTCCGCGTCGACCGGGACATCCGCCGGCCGACTCCGCGGGGCCCCCGCGCGTTCGGAGGGGCTGCCTTGATCCATCTTTCCGAAGTCCTGGGAATGCCGGTGGTCGACGCCGACGGGCGCCGGCTGGGCCGGCTCGACGACCTGCAGGTGGACGCCGAGCGCAACCGCGTCGAGCGGATACTCGTCCGCTGCGGCAAAGAGCTCTCGACGGGGTCCTGGGCGGCGGTCGAGCTCTTCTCGACTGAGCACCGGCGCGTCACCCTCGCCGAGGGGGCCGTGCTGGCGCCACTCTCGGGCGAGAACGACTCGGTGCTGCTCAAGCGCGACGTCCTCGACCGCCAGATCATCGACATCCACGGCCGCAAGGTGGTGCGGGTCAACGACCTGCTGCTGGTCTCGGCGGGCGAGGGCGACCTCGCGGTGCGCCAGGTCGAGGTGGGGCTCGCCGGGGCGGTCCGCCGGCTACTGGCCGGGCTCGTCTCTCCCCAGGCGGTGCGACGGATCGCCGCCGGTCTCTCCGAGCGCGGCATCCCCTGGGACTACGTCGGCCTCGTCGAGCCGCGCTCGGCGGCCATCCGCCTGAAGGTCCACCAGCAGCTCGCCCGGCTGCATCCCGCGGACCTCGCCGACATCATCGAGGACCTCGGCCGGGTCGAGCGACGCGCCATCGTCACGCAGATGGACCCGGAGGTCGCCGCCGACGCGCTCTCCGAGGCGGAGCCGTCGGTGCAGGCGGCCGTGGTCGAGACGATGGGAACCGAGGCGGCCGCCGACGTGCTCGAGGAGATGCAGCCCGACGAGGCGGCGGACCTGCTGGGCGACCTGCCGCAGAAGCGTTCGCGCGAGCTGCTCGAGGCGATGGAGGAGGAGGAGGCCGAGGAGGTGCGCGAGCTGCTCGAGTACGCCGAAGACACCGCCGGGGGTCTGATGACCAGCGACTTCTTCGCGGCGAGCTCGAGCTGGACGGTCGGCGAGACCTTCGCCCGCCTGCGCGCGCTCGACGCCGACCTGGTCTCCGAGCTCGACGAGATCCCGATCGTCGAGGGCGGCGACCGGCTGGTCGGCATCGCTCCGCTGGTCCGCCTGGCGCGGGCGGCGGAGGAGACCCCGGTGACGGCGGTGATGCGGCGCGAGGCGCGCGCGGTGACGCCGGGCACGCCGCTCGACGAGGTCGTCGAGCGCTTCGAGAAGTACCACCTGCGAGCGCTCTGCGTCGTCGACGAGCTCGACGCGCTGGTCGGCCTGATCAGCATCGAGGACGTGCTGTCGCTGCTGGTCGGAGAGCGCTGAGCGTGCGCCCGCCGAGCCGCACCGCGCTCCTCTGGGCCCGCGTCGCGGCGCTCTTCGCCGTGATGGGCCCCGGGGTCATCACCAGCAACGTCGACAACGACGCCGGCGGCATCTACACCTATTCGCTCGCCGGAGCGCGCTACGGCTACTCGCTGCTCTGGATCCTGCTGCCCGTCACCGTGGCGCTGATCGTCGTGCAGGAGATGTGCTCGCGCATGGGCACGGTCACCGGCAAGGGACTCGCCGACCTGATCCGCGAGCACTTCGGCCTGCGGGTGACCGCGGTCGTCATGCTCGCCGTGCTGGTGACCAATTTCGGCAACGCCGTGGCGGAGTTCGCCGGCCTCGCCTCGAGCCTCGAGCTCTTCGGCGTCAGCCGCTACCTCTCGGTGCCGCTCGGCGCGGCGTTCGTCTGGTGGCTGGTGGTCTTCGGCAATTACAAGTCGGTGGAGAAGGCCTTTCTCGTCGCTTGCGCGCTCTATCTCGCCTACCCGATCTCCGGTCTGCTCGCCAAGCCCGACTGGGGAGCGGCGCTTCACGGCGCTCTGGTGCCGACGGTGCCGCTCGACCTGCCGGGCATTTCGATGCTGGTGGGCATCGTCGGGACGACGATCGCGCCGTGGATGCAGTTCTACCTGCAGTCGTCGGTGGTGGAGAAGGAAGTCCGCATCAGCGACTACCGCAAGTCGTGGCTCGACGTCGTCCTCGGCTCGCTGTTCGCGGTGCTGGTGGCGGCCTTCATCGTCATCGCCTGCGCCGCGACGCTGCACGAGGCGGGGGTGACGACGCTGGCCTCGGGGGCGGAGGCGGCGCAGGCGCTCGCGCCGCTGGCGGGCAAGTACGCCTCGATCCTCTTCGCCCTCGGCCTCGCCAACGCCTCGCTCTTCGCCGCGTCGATCCTGCCGCTCGCCACCGCCTACAGCGTCTGCGAGGGGCTCGGTCTCGAGGCCGGAGTGAGCAAGAAGTTCAGCGAGGCACCGGAATTCTACTGGCTCTACACGCTGATCATCGGGGCGAGCGCCGGGGCGATCCTCATCCCCGGCGTGCCGCTGCTGCGCATCATCCTGGTGTCGCAGATCATGAACGGCGTGCTGCTGCCGTTCGTCCTCGTCTTCATGGCCATCCTGGTCAATCGCGAGTCGCTGATGGGGCGCTTCGTCAACGGCCCGATCTACAACGTCGTGGTGTGGGGAACGACCGCGGCCCTCGTCGTGCTCACCGGGATGATGGTGGCCACCAGCTTCCTCGCGCCCGCGCCCTAGCGCCGGGACGGGACACTTCCGAAGAGCGGGCTTTGCGGATTCTTTACGCGGGGGGACGCTCCTCCGCCTAGAGCCGTTACGAGGGCGCTGCGGAGAATCGTTGCCGGGAGGAACCCCGGCATGGAAGCGAATCTCGGCGGCGATCTCGCGAAGAAGAAGCGCTTCGGCGCGTGGGCGCTGGCGGCGCTGATCCCGGCGGCCGCGGGCGCGACGTCCTCGTCGACCGTCTGGACGCCGATGACGCTCGACATCCAGCCCTACGGCGTCGCCCACTGGGGCGTCGACAACACCTTCACCGTCGGACGCCGGACGGTCGACGGCGGTGGCTCGTTCCCCACCGACGTCGGCCTGACCCTCGGCGTGCTCCCCTGCGAGAAGCTCCGGCTCGAGCTCGGGGTCGATCTGCTCGAAGCGAGCGACCACCCGCTGCTCTTCAACGCCAAGCTGGGCTTGCCCGAGGGCGCCCTGTTCGACGGCGCCCCGGCCCTGCAACTCGGCATCGTCAACGTCGGCACGAAGCGCGGCGTGACCGACCAGAACACGACCTACCTGGTCGTCGGCAAGACGATCCGCGGAATCGGCAGGCTCTCGGCCGGGCCCTACCGAGGCAACCCCAGGGTGCTCGTCGACGCGCAGGGCGAAGCGGAGAACAGCGGCTGGATGATCGCCTTCGACCGCGGCTTCCACTCCGTCCCGGGGCCCGACGGCGAGTTCAACCGCTTCGTCTTCGCCGCCGACTACGCCTCGGGGAACAACGCGCTGGGAGGCGGCTCGGCCGGCCTCTACTACTTCTTCACCAAGGACATCAGCCTGCTTGCCGGACCGGTCTGGTTCAACGAGGAGGCGATCAACGGCAAGTGGAAGTGGACCCTTCAGCTCGACATCAACCATCCCTGGTTCGGTGGCAAGTAGCGGGCGGGTCGACCCGCAGGAGGCCTGATCGTGCAAGACGTCATCTATCTGTCGGTAGCGGTCGCGTTCTTCGCGCTCACCTGGGCGCTGGTGGCGTTCGCCGGGCGCCTCGAGACGGGCGACAAGGGGGACGGCAGGTCATGAGCGCGCTCTACTGGATCGGAGCGGTTCTCACCCTGCTGTTGGCGGCCTACCTCTTCGTCGCGCTGTTCAAGCCGGAGAAGTTCTGACATGTCCGCCAACGGCTACCTCCAACTCGCCGTCTACGTCGTCGTGCTCACGGCGCTGGCCAGGCCGCTCGGGGCGTACATGGCGCGGGTGTTCGCAGGCCAGCCCTGCGGGCTGGACCGGGTGCTCGGCGGCCTCGAGCGGACGATCTACCGGTTCTGCGGGATCCGCCCCGACGAGGACATGGGCTGGAAGACCTACGCCGGCGCCATGCTGGCCTTCAACTTCGTCGGCTTCCTCGGGGTCTATCTCCTGCAACGGCTGCAAGGGGTGTTGCCCTGGAACCCCGAGCACCTGTCGTCGACCACCGCCCACCTGGCGTTCAACACCGCGGTGAGCTTCGCCACCAACACGAACTGGCAGAGCTACGGCGGCGAGACGACGCTCTCCTATCTCACCCAGATGCTCGGCCTCACGGTGCAGAACTTCGTCTCCGCGGCCACCGGGATGGCGGTTCTCGCGGCGCTCATTCGCGGCTTCGTGCGCCGCAACGCGTCGGGAATCGGCAATTTCTGGACCGACCTGACGCGGTCGACGCTCTACATCCTGCTGCCGCTGTCGTTCGTGCTGTCGCTCGCGCTCGTCTCGCAGGGCGTGGTGCAGACGCTCGCGCCCTACGCGAAGACGACCCTGGTGGAGCCGGCTGCGGACGCCGCGGGGCACGCCGTCACCGAGCGGACGCTCGCCGTCGGTCCCGCCGCCTCGCAGGTCGCCATCAAGCAACTGGGGACGAACGGCGGCGGCTTCTTCAACGTCAACTCGGCGCACCCGTTCGAGAATCCGACGCCGCTCTCCAACTTCTTCGAGCTGCTGGCCATCCTGCTCGTCGCCGGCTCCCTCTGCTACACCTTCGGCCGCATGGTCGGCGACGAGCGTCAGGGATGGGCGATCCTGGCGGCGATGGGGCTGGTGTTCGTCGTCCTGCTCGGCGTCTGTGTCTGGGCCGAACAGGCGGGCAATCCCCGGCTCGCCCGGCTCGGCCTCGACCAGCAGCCGTCGGCGACGCAGTCGGGCGGCAACATGGAGGGCAAGGAGGTGCGCTTCGGCATCGTCAACTCCGCGCTGTGGTCGACCGCGACGACCGCTGCCTCCAACGGCTCGGTCAACGCGATGCACGACGCCTACACGCCGCTCGGCGGGCTGGTGACGATGGGGCTGATGCAACTCGGCGAGGTGATCTACGGCGGCGTCGGCTCGGGCCTCTACGGCATGCTGCTCTTCGTTCTCGTCGCGGTGTTCATCGCCGGCCTGATGGTCGGTCGCACGCCCGAGTACCTGGGCAAGAAGATCGGCGCCCACGAGATGAAGATGGCGTCGCTCGGGATCCTGGTGCCACCCTTCGTCGTCAAGCTCGGCGCCGCCATCGCCGCGGTCACGCCGGCCGGTCTCGCCGGACTCGCCAATCCCGGCGCCCACGGCTTCTCGGAGATCCTCTACGCCTTCTCGTCGGCGGGGAACAACAACGGCAGCGCCTTTGCCGGGCTCTCGGCCAACACGCCCTTCTACAACCTCCTGCTCGGCCTGGCGATGCTCTTCGCGCGCTACTGGGTGGCGGTGCCGGCCCTGGCGATCGCCGGCTCGCTCGCCGCGAAGCGCTTCACCCCTCCGGGACCCGGCACGCTGCCGACTCACACGCCGCTCTTCGTCGTGCTCCTGGTCGGCACGATCCTCCTCGTCGGCGCGCTGGCGTTCCTCCCGGCCCTGGCGCTCGGCCCCGTCGTCGAGCATCTGCAGCTCTTCTCCGCCACGAGGTAGAGGCCATGACTCGCAAGCGACCCTCTCTGTTCGACCCCGCGCTGGTCGCCCCGGCGCTCGTCGCCAGCTTTCGCAAGCTCGACCCGCGCGTGCAGCTGAAGAACCCGGTGATGTTCGTCGTCGAGGTGGTGAGCGTGTTGACCACCGGCCTGTGGATCCAGGCGCTCGCCGGACACGGGGAGGCGCCGGCCGGGTTCATCCTCGCTGTCTCGCTGCTGCTCTGGGCGACCGTCCTCTTCGCCAACTTCGCCGAGGCGATGGCGGAGGGGCGAGGCAAGGCGCAGGCCGCGGCCCTGCGCAAGTCCCGCCAGGAGACGATCGCGCGGCGTCTCTCGAGCGCCAGCCGGTCGTCCGCCGCCGAGAGGGTCGGGTCGGCGAGCCTGCGCCGCGGCGACCTGGTGCTGGTCGAGGCCGGCGAGGTCATCCCGTCCGACGGCGAGATCCTCGAGGGGATCGCCTCGGTCGACGAGAGCGCGGTGACCGGCGAGAGCGCCCCGGTGATCCGCGAAGCGGGCGGGGATCGCAGCTCGGTGACCGGCGGCACGCGCGTGCTGTCGGACTGGATGATCGTCCGGGTGACCAGCGATCCCGGCGAGACGTTCCTCGACCGCATCATCGGTCTGGTCGAGGGCGCGCGCCGGCAGAAGACGCCCAACGAGATCGCCCTGCAGATCCTGCTCGCCGCCTTCACGCTCATCTTCCTCTTCGTCACCGTCACCCTGCTGCCGTTCTCCGTCTACAGCGTCCGGGCGGCCGGGAGCGGTGCGGTGGTCAGCGTCACCGCGCTCGTCGCGCTCCTCGTCTGCCTCATCCCGACGACCATCGGCGGTCTGCTCTCGGCGATCGGCATCGCCGGCATGGACCGCATGCTGCGCGCCAACGTCATCGCCATGTCGGGCCGGGCGGTGGAGGCGGCAGGCGACGTCGACGTGCTGCTGCTCGACAAGACGGGGACGATCACCCTCGGCAATCGGCAGGCGTCGGAGCTGGTGCCTGCCGCCGGAGTGAGCGAGGCGGAGCTCGCCGACGCCGCGCAGCTCGCCTCGCTCGCCGACGAGACTCCCGAGGGTCGGAGCATCGTCGTGCTGGCCAAGGAGCGCTACGGCCTGCGCCAGCGCGAGCTCCACGAGATCGACGCCACCTTCGTGCCGTTCACCGCGCAGACGCGGATGAGCGGCGTCGACGTCGACGGCCGGCGGATTCGCAAGGGGGCTCCCGACGCCATCGCGGCGCTGCTGCGCCAGCAGGGCGTCGACCTCCCCGCCGAGCTCCAGGCGCGCGTCGACGCGATCGCGCGCACCGGCAGCACGCCGCTGCTGGTCGCCGAGGGGGCGCGGGCGCTCGGCGTCGTCCACCTCAAGGACATCGTCAAGGGCGGCATCCGCGAACGCTTCGCGGCGCTGCGCCGCATGGGGATCAAGACGGTGATGATCACCGGCGACAACCGCCTCACCGCGGCGGCGATCGCCGCCGAGGCGGGAGTCGACGACTTCCTCGCCGAGGCGACTCCGGAGGCCAAGCTCAAGCTCATCCGCGAGTACCAGGTCGGCGGCCGGCTGGTGGCGATGACCGGCGACGGCACGAACGACGCGCCGGCGCTCGCCCAGGCCGACGTGGCGGTGGCGATGAACTCCGGCACGCAGGCGGCGAAGGAGGCGAGCAACATGGTCGACCTCGACTCCAACCCGACGAAGCTCCTGGAGACGGTGGAGATCGGCAAGCAGCTGCTGATGACGCGCGGCGCTCTCACCACCTTCTCGATCGCCAACGACGTGGCCAAGTACTTCGCGATCATCCCGGCCGCCTTCGCCGTGACCTATCCCGCCCTCGACGCGCTGAACGTCATGCACCTCGCGACGCCGCAGAGCGCCATCCTGTCGGCGCTGATCTTCAACGCGCTGATCATCGTCGCGCTGATTCCGCTCGCCCTGCGCGGCGTGCGGTACCGGCCGGTGGGCGCGGCGCAGCTGCTGCGCCGCAACCTGCTGATCTACGGGCTCGGCGGCCTCGTGGCCCCGTTCGCCGGGATCAAGCTCATCGACGTGGTGCTCGCCGCGTTTGGCTGGGTGTGAAGGAGTCGAGCCATGCTGAGTCAGACGAAACCCGCGATCCTGCTGTTGCTCGTCCTCACCGTCCTGACCGGACTGCTCTATCCGCTCGGCGTCACCGCGTTCGCCCAGGTCTTCTTCCCTCGGCAGGCCAACGGGAGCCTCGTGACCCGCGACGGAAGGGTGGTCGGATCGGAGCTCGTCGGCCAGCCGTTCGCCGCGCCGGAGTACTTCTGGGGACGGCCGTCGGCGACGGTGCCGCCGTACGACGCCGGAGCCTCCGCCGGCGCGAACCTCGGGCCGACGAATCCGGCGCTCGTCGAGCGCGTCGCCGCCACGGTGTCGGCGCTGCGGGCGGCCCACGGAGAGGGTCCGATTCCGGTGGACCTGGCGACGAGCTCGGCGAGCGGGTTGGATCCGCACCTCTCGCCGGCGGCGGCGCTCTACCAGGTCCCACGGGTGGCGCGGGCGCGCGGCCTCACGGTCGAGGCGGTGCGACGGTTGGTCGAGCAGCAGGTCGAGGGGCGCCAGCTCGGCTTCCTCGGCGAGCCGCGAGTCAACGTGCTGCGACTCAATCTCGCGCTCGACGCCGGGGCGGCGGGAGCGGTGCGGTAGGATCGAAACGATCTCTCGAGGCTGACGATGGACCCTCGACGCCCCGACCCCGACGCGCTGCTCGCCCAGGTCGTCGCTGCGGAGGAGGCGGCGCGCCGCGGGCGGCTGAAGGTCTTCCTGGGCGCGGCGCCCGGCGTCGGCAAGACCTACGCCATGCTCAACGCCGCGCGCGACCTGCGGGCGCAGGGCGTCGACGTGGTGGTGGGGATCGTCGAGACCCATCGGCGCGCCGAGACCGAGGCGCTGCTCGAAGGCCTCGAGGTCCTGCCGCGACAGAAGCTGGAGTACAAGGGCCGCTCACTCGACGAGCTCGATCTCGACGCGCTGCTCCGGCGGCGCCCGCGCGTCGCCCTGATCGACGAGCTGGCCCACCGCAACGCGCCGGGGGCCCGCCACCTGCGCCGCTACCAGGACATCGAAGAGCTTCTCGACGCCGGCATCGACGTCTACACGACGGTCAACGTGCAGCACCTCGAGAGCCTCAACGACGTCGTCGCCCAGTTCACCGGCGTGCGCGTGCGCGAGACGGTCCCCGACACCTTCTTCGACCGGCTGCGCGACATCGTGCTCATCGACCTTCCGCCGCGCGAGCTGATCGAGCGCCTCCACCAGGGGAAGGTCTACGTCCCGGAGCAGGCGCGAGCGGCGCTCGACCGCTTCTTCTCGCCCTCGAACCTCGCTGCGTTGCGCGAGCTGGCGATGCAGACCGCCGCCGATCGCGTCGACGCCGAGGTGCGCGAGCACCAGACGGCGCAAGGCGGCATGGCGGGCGCACCGATCCGCCGGCGCGTCCTCGCGGCGCTCGACGGTCACGCCCACGCCGACTACCTGGTGCGCGTCGCCCGCCGCTTCGCCGAGCAGCGCCACGCCCCGTGGACGATCGCCTACGTCGACACCGGAAGCCGGCGCACCGACCGCGAGAGCCTCGGCGCCGCCTTCCAGCTCGCCAAGCGGCTGGGCGGCGAGACGGTGATCCTGCGCGGGACGAGCGTTGCCGACGAGATCCTCAACTACGCGAGCCACCACGCCGTCTCGTCGATCCTGATCGGCAAGACGCGCGAGCGCCCGCTCGCCCGGGCGCTGGGCCGCACCGTCACCCAGCAGCTGCTCGCCCGCGGCGGGCGCTTCGACCTCACCCTGGTCGACACGCCGTTCTCGCGCGCCGAGTCGCGACGCCGACAGCGGATCGAGGAGCCGTGGTCCGCGCGCGCTCGCGAGGTCGCCTTCGCAGGCGTGGCCACCGGCGCGGCGATCGCCGTGTCGAGCGCGCTCGATCGCCTCCTGCCGGCACCGGGGCTGGCGTCGGTGTTCCTGACCGCCGTGGTGGCGATCGCCGTGCGTGCCCGCCGCAGCGTCGCGCTCCTCGGTGCCGTCTTCTGCTTTCTCGCCTACAACTTCTTCTTCACCGAGCCGCGGTGGAGCTTCAGCATCGGCCACCAGACCGACGTCGTGGCGGTGTTCGCCTTCCTCGCGGCGGCGCTCGTCTGCAGCGACCTGGCGGCGCGTCTGCGCTCCCAGATGCTGGCCTTGCGGGCGGCCAACGCACACGCCGGGGCGATCCAGGGGCTGGCCGAGCGACTCGCGGCGGCGGTCGACGAAGGCGAGGTGCTGCGCTGCGGTGCCGAGCAGCTGGCCTCGGCGCTCGGCTGCGAGGCGGTCGTGCTCCGCCTCACCGAGGCGAACACGTTGCGTCTCGCCGGACGACAGCCGCTCGCCGCCGAGCTCGAGGTCCGGGACGAAGCGGTGGCCGACTGGAGCGTTCGCCACGGCCAGCCGGCCGGCCGCTACACCGGCACGCTCTCGGCCTCGGCCTGGTGGTTTTTGCCGCTGCTGCTCGAGCGCGGTCCCGTCGGCGCGGTCGGCCTGCGTTTCGCGGCCGACCAGCTCACGCTCTCCGAAGAGCAGCGGCTGCTCGCCGAGGCGATGACCCAGCTCGTCGCCCTGGCGGCCGACCGGGCGCACCTCGCTGCCGACCTCGAGAAGGCCCATCTCGAGGGCGAGACGGAGCGCCTGCGAACGGCGCTGCTCGCCTCGGTGTCGCACGATCTGCGTTCCCCGCTCTCCTCGGTCATCGGCGCGGCGACGAGTCTCTCGGCCTACGGCGACGCGATGTCGGAGCCCGATCGCCAGGAGCTGCTCGCCTCGATCCGCGGCGAAGGCGAGCGGCTCGACCGCTACATCCAGAACCTGCTCGACATGACCCGGCTGGGCTCGGGCGGGCTCAAGCTCGAGCGCGACTGGGTGAGCGTGGAGGACGTCGTCGGCTCGGCGGTGGCGCGGCTGCGGCGGCTCTTCCCGGCGGTCGACGTCGTGGTCGAGATCGCACCGGACGTGCCGCTGCTCTTCGTCCACCCGGCGCTCATCGAGCAGGCGATGTTCAACATCCTCGAGAACGCCGGCAAGTTCTCACCGCCGGGCGAGCCGGTGACGATGCGCGTGGCGAGCGCATCGGGCAGTCTGGTGGTCGAGATCGCGGACCGTGGGCCGGGGATTCCCGAGGCCGAGCGCCACCGGATCTTCGACCTCTTCTGGAGCGCGGCGCGCGGCGACCGCGGCCAGCGCGGCAGCGGCCTCGGTCTGACGATCGTGCGCGGCATGGTGGGAGCACACGGCGGACGCGTCGAGGCCCTGCCGGGCCCCGGCGGTGTCGGCACGACGATCCGCGTGACGTTGCCGCTGACCGAGCCGCCGCACTCGCGCGCCGCGGAGGAGGACGGATGAACGAGCACAGCGCCCTGCCGGCGCGCCTGCTGGTCGTCGACGACGAGCCGCAGATCCGTCGCTTCCTGTCGATCAGCCTGCGCTCCCAGGGGTACGCCGTGACCGAGGCGGGGACCGGCCGCGAGGGGCTCGAGTCGCTGGCGCTGGCCGGTGCGGATCTCGTCGTCCTCGATCTCGGCCTGCCGGACATGGATGGCCACGAGGTGCTCCGTGAGCTGCGCGAGTGGACGAAGGTGCCGGTGATCGTCCTCTCGGTGCGCTCGTCGGAGGCGGAGAAGGTGCAGGCGCTCGACGGCGGGGCGAGCGACTACGTCACCAAGCCGTTCGGCATCCAGGAGCTCATGGCGCGCGTGCGCGGCCTGTTGCGCGAGCGCTCGACCGCCCAGGAGGCGCCGCCGGTGTTCGACGACGGCCACCTGCGCGTCGACCTGTCGCGGCGGCTGGTCTCGGTCGCCGGCGAGCCCGTCCGCCTGACGCGCAAGGAGTACGCGGTGCTGGCGCTGCTGGTGCGCAGCCTGGGTTGCGTGGTCACCCAGCAGCAGATGTTGCGCGAGATCTGGGGGCCGGCGCACCTCGAAGACACGCACTACCTGCGCATCGTCGTGGCGAGGATCCGCACCAAGCTGGGCGGTGAGGCGGCCGGTCGCCGCTACGTGCAGACCGAGGCCGGGATCGGCTACCGCTTCGTCGGCGAAGCGCCGGAGCCGTCGAGCCGGAGCTGATGGAGCGGGTCGCTCGACGCCGGCGGCGCGCCCGCGCCGCCGGGGCGTGGCCTATCGGGGGCTCTCCCGATGGCGTCGACCGAGTGCCAGCGCGATCTGGCTGGCGAACGTCTCGAGCAGACGCCGGTCGTCCTCGGAGAGTGTCTTGAAGCCGGCCGCGGGGAGCAGTCCGAGGGCGCCCAGGACATCGCCCTGCGGCCCGGGCAGCGGCAGGTAGATGCCGCGGTGGCCGCGCGGACCTTCGTCGGCCCGGTCGCTCCGCACCCCGGTGTCGAGCGTCGCGGTCGCCGCAGCTCGTTCGGTCTCGGGGAGCGTCCGCTCCGCCGGGGCGGCGGCGCGCACGACGAGCTGACCGCTGCGGTCGAGCGCGACGAGGACCGCGTCTGCGCCGAACGCCTCGCGTGTCTCGTCGACGGCGGCGAGCTCCAGGGCCTCCTCGATCTCGGCGTCGGCGAGCCGCCGGCCGAGTCGCCAGAGCGCCGTGGCCCGCCGTTCGCGCTCGCCGATCGCCGCGTTCTCGCGACGCAGGCGCTCGGTGAGGGTCGAGACGGTGAGCCCCACGACCAGCATGCCGACGAAGGTCAGCAGGTACTGGGCGTCGTCGACGGCGAAGGTCAGGTGCGGCGGAACGAAGAAGAAGTCGAAGATCCCCACGCCGAGCAGCGCCGACCAGGCGGCGGGGCCCTGGCCGAGCGTCGCCGCGCAGGCGACGACGGCGAGCAGGAACAGCATCATCAGGTTCACCGGGGCGAGATGGCGTGAAAGCAGCGCGGCGGCGAGCGTGGCGACGCCGATCGCCGCGCTCGCGGTGAGCAGGCGGAGGGCAAGTCGAGGTTGCGGGGTCATGGCGGCATCTCCCGGGCGCGGGGGTCGTCCCGTCGCCCGGACTCGAGGCTGACGCCGCCCGGCGGAAGAAGTCCGGAATGCCGGCGGAAGGACTTGCAAAGACGCGGACGACCGCGGCCGCCGAGGTGTGGGCTACACTGCCCGGGAGTGGAGGAACGAGTGCCGCCACCCTCTCCGCGAAGCGTCGAGATGCGCCGGACGATCGCCACCAGCGCGAAGGCGATCGCCGTGGTCGTCGTTTGTCTGCTCGGGCTCCGCCTCGCCGAGGCCAATCCCGCGACCGCCGGGTTGCTCCTCCTGGTCGTCGTGCTCTTCGTCGCGACCTGGGGCGGTCTCGCCGTGGGCGTCGCGATGGCGGTGCTCGCCGCGGCCGGGTTCAACTTCTTCTTCATCCCGCCGACCGGGACGTTCCACGTCGCCGAGGCGGGAGACTGGGCGGCGCTCGCCGCCTTCCTGGTCACGGCGGTGCTGGCGAGCCGCCTGGTGGTGTCGGCGCGCCGCGAGGCGGTGGAGGCACGCGCCCGCACCGCCGAGGTCCAGGCGCTCTACGACCTGAGCGTCGAGCTCTTCGCCACCGAGAGCGACGACGACGACCTCGCCGCGGCGGCCGGACACTTCGTCGCGGCGACCGGAGCCCGCCAGGGGGGACTCGCCTTCTTCTCGGAATCGGGGCTCTCGCGTCCCCCGGCGTGGATCGGCGCCGAGCCGGCGGAGGAGGCGCTGCACCGGCTCGAGAGCGTGCGCGTCCACCGGCAGGGGCTCGAGTTCGTCGCCGCCGCGGGTCGCGACTTCTACCTCCCGCTGCTGCTGCACCGCGAGGCCGTCGGGGTGCTGGTGGCGCTCGGCACGCCGGCGGCCCGTGGTGCGCTCGAGTCGGCGGCGCGACTGCTCGGCCTGGCGCGCGAGCGGGCGACGCTGCTCGCCGACCGCGCGCACATGGAGGCGTTGCGCGAGAGCGAGGCGCTCAAGACGGCGTTGCTGCGGGCGGTCTCGCACGACCTGTCGACGCCGCTCACCGCGATGAGCCTGCAGGTCGACGGGCTGCGTCGCGAGCTCGGCGGTCAGGGGGCGAGCCTCGCCCGGCTCGACGCGCTCGGCGAGCAACTCGCCCGGTTGCAGCGGCGGATCGGCAACCTGCTGTCGCTCGCCCGGCTCGAGGCGGGAAGCGTCGCTCCGCATCCCGAGCCGACGCCGCCGCCCGATCTCTTCCGCGCCGCCCGCGAAAGCCTGCCGTTCGCCGCGGCGTCGCGCGAGCTCCGCGTGGGGGTCGACGCCGAGTGTCCGGACCTGCTGGTCGATCCGTCGCTGGCGCTGGAGATCGTCGTCAATCTGCTCGAGAACGCCCATCGCGCCGCACCGCCGGGAAGCCCGATCGAGCTCACCGCGGCGCGCCATCCGACGGCGCCGCAGCGGGTGCGGCTCGGCGTGCTCGACCGCGGCCCCGGCCTGCCGGCGCTGGCCGACCGGCGCGAGGAGATCGACGCCGGCGACGTGCTCCCGCGCGGGCTCGGGCTCGAGATCGCCCGGAGCTTCGCCGAGGCGCACGGCGGCACGCTGCGCCTGAGCGGCCGGCCGGGGGGCGGGACCTGCGCGTGGGTCGACCTGCCGGCGGCGGCAGGCGGGGAGGGATGATGGCGCGACGCGTGACGGTGCTGGTGGTCGACGATGACGCCTCCATCCGCCGGGCCCTCTGCGACGAGCTGGCCGCGGCGGGTTACGACACGGTGGCGGCGGCGGACGGCGAGGAGGGTGAACAGGTCTTCGAGGCGACGCAGCCCGATCTCGTCCTCACCGACCTCGCGATGCCGCGCGCCGACGGCTTCGTGCTGCTGCGCGCGATCCGCCGGCGCCATCGGACGCCGATCGTCGTCCTCTCGGTGCGCGGCGGCGAGTCCGACAAGATCCGCGCCCTCGATCTCGGCGCCGACGACTACGTCACCAAGCCGTTCTCGCTGCCCGAGCTCCTGGCGCGCGTGCGAACCCAGCTGCGCCGGGCCGCGCCGCCGGCGACACGCTTCCGCTTCCCCGACCTGGTCGTCGATCTCGAGACGCGGCGCGTCACGCAGGGCGAGCGCGACGTTCACCTGACGCCGACCGAGCTCGCCATCCTCGAAGTGCTGGTCACCCACGCCGGGCGGCCGGTCTCGTCGCGGCAGATCGCGGCGCGCGTCTGGGAGAGCGGTGACGCGACCGCCGACACCGTGCGGGTGCACGTCGGTTCGCTGCGGCGCAAGCTCGAGCCGGACCTCTCCTGCCCGCGCTACCTCGTCACCGAGCCCTGGGTCGGCTATCGCTTCATCGCCGAGCCGGTGGAGTAGCGCGACGAGGGCCCCTCGCCCACCGTCTTCCGAGTTTCTTTCGGGATCGTTTATGAGTTCTTGACGAGCGGCCCTCTAGGCTGGGGTCGAGCCCGGGGCCGCGACGGCCCGGGCTCGACCGTCGACCCGACCCGGAGCCGCCTCTTGACCTCGCCCGAGCCACCGCATTCGCTGGGAGAACGTGCCGCGCGCAAAGTGCTGGGAGCGCCGCGCGACCCGACCGATCACCGCGTGCTCCACCGCATGTCGCTCGTCGCCTTCCTCGCCTGGGTCGGGCTGGGCGCCGACGGGCTCTCGTCGTCGGCGTACGGCCCGGAGGAGGCGTTCCGGGCGCTGGGGAGCCACACCTACCTCGCCCTGGCGCTTGCCGCGGCGACCGCCGCGACGGTGATGGTCCTCTCGGCGTCCTACGCCGGGATCATCGAGCAGTTTCCCACTGGCGGCGGGGGCTACGTCGTCGCCTCGCACCTGCTCAGCCCGAAGCTCGGCGTGGTCTCCGGCTGTGCGCTGGTGGTCGACTACATCCTGACGATCGCCGTGTCGATCGCCTCGGGCGGCAACGCCGTCTTCAGCTTCCTGCCGGAGGCCTGGCAGTTCTGGAAGATGCCCGTCGAGGTCGCGGCGATCACGCTGCTCATCGTCCTCAATCTGCGCGGCGTCAAGGAGAGCGTCGAAGCGCTGCTGCCGGTCTTCCTCGTCTTCCTGGCGACGCACGCGCTGCTGATCGGCTGGGCGCTCTTCACCCACCTCGGGCAGGTTCCGCGCCTGGCGCACCAGATGTCGACCGGCTACTCCGAGGGCCTGACGACGCTCGGCGTCGGCGGCATGCTGCTGCTCTTCCTCAAGGCGTACTCGCTCGGCGGCGGCACCTACACCGGCATCGAGGCGGTCTCGAACGGGCTGCAGATCATGCGCGAGCCGCGGGTCAAGACGGGTCGCCGCACGATGGCGCTGATGGCCGTCTCGCTGGCGCTCACCGCCGCCGGCATTCTCGTCGCCTACCTGCTCTTCGACGTCGGCGCCGAATCGGGCAAGACGCTCAACGCAGTGCTCGCCGAGGCCGTCTTCGGCGCCTGGACGATCGGCGGCTGGAACGTCGGCTACTGGCTGGTGCTGATCACGCTCCTCTCGGAGGGCCTGCTGCTCTTCGTGGCGGCGCAGGCCGGCTTCATCGACGGGCCGCGGGTGATGGCCAACATGGCGGTCGACTCCTACTTCCCTCACCGCTTCGCCGCGCTCTCCGAACAGCTCGCCATGCACAACGGCGTGCTGCTGATGGGCGGCGCGGCGCTCGCCGTGCTGGCCTACACGCACGGCAACATCCACGTGCTGGTCGTCATGTACTCGATCAACGTGTTCCTCACCTTCACCCTGTCGCAGGCCGGCATGACGCGCTTCTGGTGGGCGCGGCGGGAGAAGCCCGGCAGGCGGCGGCACCTGGCGATCCACGGTTTCTCCCTGCTGCTCTGCGTGAGCGTTCTCCTGGTCACCCTCGCCGAGAAGTTCGGCCACGGCGGGTGGGTGACGGTGGCGCTGACCTCGGCGATGGTGCTCGCCTGCTTCCGCCTGCATCGCCACTACGAGCGCTCGCAGCACGGCCTGCGCCAGCTCGACGAGATCCTCGGCGCGATCCCCACCCGCGGCGAGCCGAACCGAGCGCCGCTCGACCCGAAGCTGCCGACGGCGGTGCTGCTCGTCGGCTCCTTCAACGGGCTCGGCGTCCACACGCTGCTGTCGACCGTGCGCTTCTTCCCCGGCCTCTATCGGCAGTTCATCTTCGTGAGCGTCGCGGTGGTCGACTCCGGGTCGTTCAAGGGGCAGGAGGAGATCGAGGCGCTGCAGCGCAAGACGCGCGATGACCTCGACCGCTACGTGACGCTGGCCCGCGGCCTGGGTTTCGCCGCCGAGGGACGGACCGAGACCGGGATCGAGATCGTCGAACCGGCGACCGAGCTCTGCCGGCGGATCGCCGACGAGTTCGCCAAGGCGACGATCATCTCGGGCAAGCTGGTCTTCCGCCGCGAGCGCTGGTACCACGGGATCCTGCACAACGAGACGCCGGCGGCAATTCAGCGGCGCCTGCAGTGGCTGGGCGTGCCGATGGTGGTGCTGCCGGTGCGGGCGAGCGTCTGAGAACGCCCACCCGCGCCGGTTGCTCCGCTCGAGATCACTCCTTGCGGTAAGTGGCGAAGAAGCCCTCGAGGTCGCCGTTCTCGGTGTACACCGAGAGGTCGACGCACACATAGCCCTGCGCGGCCATCGCCGCGTGGATCTCGTTGATCCGCTTCTCGGCGGAGTTGCGCTTGCCGAGGCCGGCGACGTCGATGTAGACGGTCTTGGCCGGGAGCGGGGTGGCCGCCGGCTCGGCCGCGGCGCTCGGTCGGCCGAGCGCGGAGGCGAGCAGGAGGCCGAGGAGGAGGCCGACGGCGACGAGGCCGACGGCGTGGAGATGCCGACGCGAGGACGCCGAGACCGGGTTCGGTGGGTTCACGAGCGTGTGTCCCGATTCAGCCATGGCCTAGCGTCCGACCTGGCGGATGGGGATCTCGAGGGCGATGGCGTCGCCCGCCCCCTCGTCGCGCGAGGTGCGAACCGCGTAGGTGGTGTTGTAGGTGGCGCGATCGATCGTTCCGCCACCCGCGACGGACGGTGCGGCGGATGGCGCGGTGCCCGGTGTCGCCGGAACGTCGACGTAAGAGCGGTCGCTCTCGTAGACCATCCCCTTCGAGCCACGCTGCAGCGTCCACTCGCGGCTGACCGCCGACTGCAGCGCCACCCGCGCCACGGCGGGGTTGGGCTCGGGGCGATTCAGCGGATAGTCGACCGTGCCGGGGCGGAAGAGAACCTTCATGGTGAACGGCTCGGCGGGATCGACCAGGCGCAGCCATCCGGTCACCGGCACATAGCACTCCTGGCCGGCACGGACGAAGTTCTCCTGTGAGCCGAACGAGGCCGGGTAGACGAGGTTGTCCTGGTCTTTGGCCTGCAGGACGTAGGCGTAGCCGGCGAAGTTCGGCACGATGCGCAGGCGGATCCGGTCGCCGCTGCGGAACTCCCAGCGGTAGGGATCCTCGACCGTGCGCACGTTGGTGTCGCCCGGTTGCAGCACCTCGAGCGAGTAGGCCACGCCGGGGAACTCCGGCGGCTTGTAGAACGACGTGAGCTGAGCCTCGGTGACCTGATTGGTGGCGTTCATCGCTGCCGAGCCCCCCTGGGCTTCCCGCGGCAGGAACCTCTCCGACATCCCCTCGCCGAAGAGCGCCTTGGCCCCTTTCGGTGTGGGCGACGGTGGTTCGGCGGCGCGAAGACCCGCGGCGGCGGCAAGGGTGCCGGCGAGCAGAACGGCGACGAGGCGGCTGCTGCTGCGAATCGACATGTCATCCCTCCCGGTTGTTGGATGGATCAGAGGAACACGTTGTGGCGCTCGAGCACGGCGCGGAACTGTTCGCGCTTGCGCAGCTCGCGCAGGTCCTTGTCGGTGCGCAGCGCGTCGTAGTCGTTGAAGCCGAAGCCGAGCGCACGGTCGAGGGCGTCGAGTGCCTTGTCGTAGACGTCGGTCAGCGTGTAGATCACCGTCAGGTTGTACCAGACCAGCGGGTCCTTCTCGCCGTCGTCCTGCTTGGCGGCGAGCTCGAGGACCTCGCGCGCGGTCGCGTAGTAGTCGCGCCCCTTCTGGATGTAGCAGACGCCGAGGTTCATGTAGGCGGCGGCGAGCTCGTCGTCCTCGGCGATCGCTTCCTTGAAGCGGGTGATCGCCTGGTCGTAGAGGCCGGACTGGGCATACTGCTTGCCGGCCTCCATGGCGACGCGTGCCGCTCCGTCGCTCGACTTGCCGCTGCTGGCACAGCCGAGCAGCGTGAGCGCCATGAGCAGGTAGATGCGTACGGGCTTCGTCATGGATTGCTTCCTCCTCTGCCGGAGACGGCGGGCGCTCCAATCGCCACCCGCGGTGGGTCGCTGTAGAAGAGCCGGGGTTGCTGTTGACGCTGCTTTTCGGCGGCGACCTGCTGCGCGACGCGGGTGCGCAGGCGGTCGAAGAGCTCGCCGACCGTGGCGAGCCCGCGCGATTCGCGCAGCCCTTCGACGAGGTAGTAGGTGAAGACGCCGTGTCCGAGGCTGTCGGACTCCCAGGAGGGCTCGGTGCCGTCGCTCGAGGTCATCAGGACGATGCTCTTGTCCGACGGCGTCGCCGCCCGCGGCGGGGCCGGCACGGCGGGATCGCGCGAGCCGCGGGCGAGCGAGTCCCATTCGCGGGCCCAGGAGACGGGGGCCGGAGCGCCCGCCGCGGGCTCGAAGACCATCGACTTGGCGCCGGTGAGGGCGAGTTGGCTGCGGGCGAGCACCTGGCCGGTGTAGCAGGCGTCGAGGAAGGCCACGACGTGCCGCGCGCGGATGCGGTGGAGCAGCGCGTCGGTGAGCTCGCGCATCGCCAGGCCGGTGGCGTAGAGGTCGGACTTCTCGGTGTCGTAGGCGACGAAGTACGGGTCGCCGGCGAGGTCGACTTCGCCGGGCGCCGCGTGCGTGCTGAGGAAGACGACGAAGAGGTCGTCCTCGGTCACCACGCGGGCGAGTAGCTCGATCTGGCTCTTCACGTTGCGCAGCGTGGCCTGATCGTCGAGCAGGGTGATCACGCGATCGGGAAGGAAGCGGCCGATCGCGGCGTCGCGCAGGGTGGAGGCGAAGGTCTCGGCATCCTTGCGGGCGTAGCCGAGGGTCGGCACGGTGGCGTCGGCGTAGCGCGAGATGCCGACCACCAGGGCCCACTTGTCGTGGAACGGCCCGGCCGGAGCGACGGCCGAGAGGCCCGCTGCGGGAGAGGCGGGAACGGATTCGCGAGACGACGGGTACGAGGTGGCCCTCGCCTCGGCCACGGCCACTGGCGACGGCGGAGGGGCGAGGTCGCGTCGGGGTGTGTCGCCTTCGATGTCGGAGCGGGAAGCCTCGCGCGACGAGCCGGTCGATTCTCCGGCGGCGGTGCGCAGGGTCAGCTCGCCGTCGCCGAGTCGCGAAACGGCGAGGTCGGGCAGCGCATCGATGGCGCGCGCCAGCTCGCGCAACTCGCGATAGACGGTGAGGACCAGCCCGCCGTCCGGGAGGGGGCGCACGCGACGCACGCCGATCACCCGGCGGAGCTGCTCGGCAACGGCGCGCTGACCCTCGGGGCCGGCGGCCGGCACGAGCTCGACGCGGATCTCCGGTTCGGCGCTCGCGGGTCCGGCGCGCCGGTAGCTCTCGAGCTTCACCAGGAGCTCGTCGGCGAGCCCATCGACCGCCGCGGCGAGCGCCTCGGCGCAGCTCGGCCCGCGATGCGGGCTGGCGTGGGAGAAGAGCGCGCGCCCCGCCGGAAGGGCGAACACTTCGACGGTAAGCGAGACGTCGCAGGTGGCCATGCCGACGCCGTAGGCGGTGATCTCGTGCGGCTGTTCGGTGGCGGAGACGACGAGGCCGACCTCGGGGCCACCCTCGCCGCGCGCCGCGTCCTGCGCCGCCGCGAGGCTGGCGAAGCGGCGCAGATCGTGGAAACGCGCACCGAGTGACCGGGTCACGGCGGCGGTGGCCGCGGCGTGGTCGCCGACGACGCCCACCGGCGAGTGCACGGTGAAGGCCCGGACGGCCGTCGGCCAGGCGAGGGCCGCGGCGGCGAGCGCGGCGAGGAGGCGCGAGCCGCTCATGGCGTCGCTCCCGCTGCCGCGAGCTCGGCGGCCTCGCTCGGTGCGCTGTCGCCGGTGGCGTGGGAGACGGCGCGCACGCGATAGGTCGCGGCGGGTCCGCCGCCGGGAGCGTGATCGACGAAGGAGCGCTCCGTTCGACGCAGCTCGGTCGGCATTGCGCTCCAGTTGCCGCTGCCGACGCGCCTCTCGACCCGGAAGCCGTCGACTTCGGGCTGTTCGTCGATCTGCCAGGAGACGATCACCTCGTCCCCGGCGGGACCGCTCTGCCGATGCGCCGCGACGCCGTGCGGCGCCAGCGGGCGGCCCCGCACCGTCGCGCCGGCGGGAGCGCTGCCGCGGGTCAGGCGGGTCAGCGAGCGCTGCGGCTCGACCTCGCTGACAGTGAGCTCGCCGAGCAGGCGGCCGTTGCCGAGCACGGCGAGTCGCTGGCCGGGCTTCACGCCGACGTTGGTGCCGAGGTCGACGTAGACCTGCTTGTTGTCCCAGGGAGCAGCCCCGGAGACGCGACCCATCTGCGCCTCGACGCGGGCGAGCTTCGCAGCCGCCGGTTGCCATCCAGGGCAGCGGGCGTCGAGGCACTGTCGCAGCAGACGCGCCGCGTCGGTCGGCCGGTGCAGGGTCTCGTAGGCCTGGGCGAGGCGGAGCGCCGCGTCGGCGTGCGTCGACACCGGCTCGAGCAGCTCCCGGGCGCGCTCTGCCCCGCCGGGCAGTTGTCCCTCGAGGGCCAGGACGCCGAGCCGGTAGCGACACGAGATCTCTTCCGGCGCTTCGGCGACACAGCGCTCGAGGCTCGCCGACGCGCCTGCGACGTCTCCCACCTCGAGCTGCGATTCGGCGAGGGAGGCGAGCGCGGCGCCGCCGACCGCGCGACCTCCGGCGATCAGCTCGCGCAGCACGGCGGCGGCACGACCCGCGTCGCCGGTGGCGCGCCACGCCGCGGCGAGCGGCTCGAGGGTGGCGCGTTCTCCCGGCGAGATCTGGCGCGCCTTCTCGAGGCTCGCCACCGCACCCGCCGGGTCGCTGCCGGCCGCCAGCAGCAGGGCCCCGCGCTGTCGGTGCAGCGGCCAGCTGTCCGGGCGCCGCTGGATGCCCTGGTCGAGCAGCGCGAGCGCCGCGGCGAGCTCGCCGGCGTGGAAGGCGGCGTCGGCGGCGGCAAGCCGGGCGGCGGTGGCGTCCGGCTGCAGCGCGAGGGCGCGGCTGGCGATCTCGCGCGCCGCCTCCCACTGTTGGCGTGCCGCGTAGAGGCGGGCGGCCCGGGTGAGTCCGGCGACGTCGCGCGCCGCTTCGGCGCGTTGCAGTCCGGCGCTCACCGCGCTCGCCGAGATCGGCTCGTGGAGCGCCGCGCGCAGCAGGGCGATCGCCGGCGACGTCGCGGCATCCCCCGAGTCGAGCAGGGCCGAGGCCGCCGCTTCGTCTCCCTCCTCTCGCGAGAGCAGTGCGAGCGCGGCGAGCGCTTCGCCGTTCGTCGCGAGCTGACGCAGGCCATTCCAGGCGCTGCGCGCCGCCGCGCGCTCGCCCGAGAGCTCGGCGAGCGTGGCCTGCACCGCGAGCCCGGCGGCGGTCGTCGCCGCCGGGGAAGGCGGCACGAGCTGGCGCGCCTCGACGAGGCGGCCGCTCTCGAGCAGCACCGTCGCCAGCTCGTCGAGCACGGTCGCGTCGTCCGGGCGGAGCACGGCGGCCCGGCGGTAGGTCTCCACCGCCCGATCGACGTCGCCGAGCTTCCACGCCGAGCGCGCCAGGTTGAGGAGGGCGGCCGTGTCGTGCGGGTTGAGGGTCACCGCCTTGCCGAGCTCGCCCACCGCCTCGGCATAGTGCCCCTCCTGGTAGCTGCGCATCCCGCGCTCGGCGCTCGCCTGCTGTTCGGAGGCGAAGCGCAGCTGGACGTCGAAATCGAAGAGGTTCAGGTCGGCAGCGGGGGCGTCGAGCTCGATCTGCGCCGTGCCGGCGGCGACCGCGACCACGCGTCCTTCGACGACCGGGTCGTGCGAGCCGCTGCGCACGACGACGGCACGGAAGCCCGCCGCCACGCCGGCGTCGGCGCCGGCGCTCACCGCCAGGTGGCGCTCGTCGACGAGCTCGGCGATCGAGACGTTGACCGGAAAGCGGGAGGCGAGACCCGCCACGACCCGTTCGATCTCCGGCTTGAGCACCTCGATCGAGGAGCTGAACGGGAGCGAGTAGTCGAGGGTCAGGGTGTAGGTCGTGGTGTTGACGTCGAGCAGCTTGAAGTCGACCTCGGTGGTCTGCCCGAGGTTCTTGACGCTGCCGAGGACGATCTCGTTGACCTTGAGCAGCTGCCCAGCCTTCACCAGGCGCCCGGTGTCGACGGCGAGGCCGGCGCTGGCGAGTTGCTGCTCGGAGAGCACCGCCTGCATCCGGTCGCGATCGACGACGTTGAAGATCGAGGTGGCGAGCAGCGCGTTCGTCAGCCAGTCGCGCAGGACGAGGCCGGCGTCCTCGTTCGTGAGGCCGGCGAACGGGGCGCCGACGACCTTGATCTCCCAGGTGGCGAGGGTGGTCTTGCGCAGGCCGGGAGGAGGGACCTCGCGCGGCTTGTCGGCGGCTGCAACGAGAGAGGGAGCGAGGAGGCCCGCGAGGGCCAGTGCGGCGAGCACGCCTCGCGCCGAGCGTAGGACGGAACCGCGGCAGACGAAGCACTTCCACATCGCCGACCTCGAGGGGGCCGTTCCGACCCGGCCGGCGTCAGACCGGCGCGTCGCGGAAGGCCGTCGAATCGGCCTCCGCCTGGCGGAGGCCTGGAAATCGCCCGACTGGAAGACTGCAGGAGAGCCATCGATCCCGGCCACCTCCCGAAAGATGTCCGGAGTCGCCTGCTCGGCTTTCGAGAGGATCGTAGCACGCGTAGCCGAGCCCGATGGCGCCGAGGAAGGACGGCGAGGCGCCCACGTTCCGGCGTCAGGCCGGTTTCTCGACCTCCGCCGCCGGATGGAGCACCACCGAACCGAGGCGGACGCGGTTGCGGCCCTCGGCTTTGGCGCGGTAGAGGGCACGGTCGGCGGCGGCGACGAGGGCTTCCGGGCCGGTGCGCGGCAGTGGGACGACGGTGGCGACGCCGAGGCTGAGTGTCAGGTGCGGCGCCGCGGTCGAGGCGGCGTGGGGCACGTGCAGCGCCTCGACGGCGAGCCGCAGCCGCTCGGCCATGCGCGCGGCGTCGTCGGCCGGGGTACCGGGGAGCAGCACCGCGAGCTCCTCGCCGCCGTAGCGTGCCACCAGGTCCTCGGCGCGGTTCGCGTTCGCCGCCAGCGTCTCGGCGACGGCGCGCAGGCAGTCGTCGCCGGCGAGATGGCCGTAGGTGTCGTTGTAGGCCTTGAAGAAGTCGATGTCGACGAGCACCAGCGAGATCGGCGTCTCGGCGCGCGCGGCGCGGCGCCATTCGGCGCCGAGTCGGGCGTCGAGCTGTCGCCGGTTCGCCACGTGGGTCAGGCCGTCGAGCAGCGACAGCCGCTCGAGCTCGGCGTTGGCGTGTTCGAGCTCGCGGGTGCGCTCGGCGAGGCCGAGCGAGGCCTGATGGAGGTCGCGGGTGCGCTGCTCGACGAGCTCGCGCAGCCGCCGCTCGCGCTGGCGCAACTGCCGGGTGCGCAGGGCCATCACGCCGAGCACCGCGGCGAGCAGTGCCGCGGCGAGCAGCGCGTAGAAGGCGGGGGTCTGGTGGAAGGCGGGGCGGACATCGAGGACGACCGACGCCGTCCGTCCGCTCCAGCGTCCGGAGCCGCGCCGCGCCTCGACCGCGAAGCGGAATCGCCCCGGGGGCAGTCGGGTGAACTGGGCGACGCGGGCCTTGCCGGCTTCGACCCAGCCCGGATCGAAGCCCTCCATCTGGTAGCGGAAGCTCACCTTCTCCGGCGCGATCAGCGCCAGGCCGGCGTAGCGGATCTCGAGGCGCCGCGCGCCGGGGGGGATGTCGATCGGCCCGGCGACCCCCGACTGGCCGTTGCTGTCCGCCGACGAGCCGGCGAGCACGGCGCCGTCGACGCGGATGCTCTCGATGCGCACCGGCGGGGCGTCCTCGAGCGAGCGCAGGCGCTCGGGGTCGATGCAGGCGACGCCGTTCGTGGTGGCGAAGCAGAAGGAGCCGTCGCGTCGCCGGGCGCCTGCGGGATGGCCGCTGTTGCACTCGGTGGCGTGCATTCCGTCGGTGCGCGAGAGCAGGACCGCCTCGAGCCGCTCGCGCTGCCCGCGGAGGAGCTCGTCGACCTGCCGCTTCGGCAGCCGCATCACGCCGAGGTCGGAGCTCATCCACAGCCGCTCGGCGCCGTCGTCGAGCAGCGCATAGAGCATGTCGTCCGGCAACCCCATCTTCGTCGTGAGCTGGTGGAAGACGCCCGCGGTGTAGCGCAGCAGCCCGCCGTCCGTCGCCAGCCAAGCGCTGCCGTCGCGCTCCGGCAGGATGCAGTGGAAGCGCAGGTTGGCGAGCTCGGGCGGTAGCGCCACCGGGGCGAGACGCTCGCCGTCGAGGCGTGCCAGGCCGGCGCCGGTGCCGACCCAGAGGACGCCGCTCGCGTCTTCGGCGAGGCTGCGCACGGTTGCGTGCGGCAGGCCGTCGGCGAGGCCGTAGGTGGCGACGACGCGACCGCCGGCAATCCGCACGAGCCCGTTTCCCGTTCCCGCCCACAGTCGCCCGTGCCGGTCCTCGAACAGGCAGAAGACGCTCAGGTTCGTCAGCCCTTCGAACTCGCGCAGCCAGCGCACTTGGCCCGCCCGCACGGCGGCGAGGCCGTTGCCGGCGGTGCCGACCCACAGGGTGCCCTCGTGGTCGCGCAGGAAGCTGCGGATCTCGTAGCCGGCGAGGCCGCGTTCGTCGAAGCTCGGCGGCAGGACCCCGCGAGGGCCGAGGCGGGTGACGCCGCCGCCGTTGGTGCCGATCCAGAGCGTGCCGTCCTGCGGGTCGTCGTAGATCGACCAGATGAACCGCGCCGGTAGCCCCTCCGGCACCGACCAGGTGGTGACCGCGCCGTCCATCAGACGCGCGAGGCCGCCGGCGGTGGCGAACCAGAGGGAGCCTTCGCGATCTTCGTAGACCTGGCGGATGAGGTCGCTGGGCAGCCCGTCCTGCACCGAGAGCCGGTCGGCCTCGGCGCCGCGCAGGCGATAGAGGCCGCCGCCGCGCAGGCCGACCCAGAGGTTGCCGCCGGAGTCCTCGATCAGGCAGCGGATCCACCGCCCGGCGAGCGGCCGAAGGTCGGCCGGGATCTCGAGCCGGCCGTTCTCGAGTCGGGTGAGGCCGAGCGAGGTGCCGACCCAGAGGCGACCGCGCCGGTCTTCGAGCACCGCGGTGACCTGGTCGGTCGGCAGGCCGTCGCGACGCGAGTAGAGCCGGGAGGCGCGGCCGTCGACCGCGAGCAGTCCGCCGCCGGTCGCGGCCCAGATCCGCCCGCCGGCCACGCGCGCCAGGGCGATGATGCTCGCCTCCGGAGCGTCGGCCACCTCGGGGGCGACGCGCTCGGCCTTGCCCTCTGCGAAGCGCAGGATGCCGCGCTCCGTGCCGAGGAAGACGGCGCCGTCGTCGGCCAGGACGAGCGCGAGAGCGCCGCCGGGCGGCAGGCCGGCCTCGGCGCCGAAGCGCAGCAGTCGGCCTTCGTGCAGGTGGAGAAGTCCTTCGCGAGTGCTGGCCCAGAGCCCGCCGCCCGGATCGGCGACCAGCCCGGTGATGTAGCGATTGGCCGGTGCCCATTCTCCGGGCTGGGGGACCCGGCTGAACTCGGCGCCGTCGAAGCGGATGAGGCCCGACGGCGTCCCCAGCCAGAGCGCGCCGTCGAGCGACTGGGCGACGGCAGTCAGCGAATCCTGCGGCAGCCCGTCCTCGGTCTGCCAGATGTTGAGCGTGTACTGCGTGATCGCCTTGCCCGGGTCGATCGCACAGGCCGGCGCCGCCGCCGACAGCACGATTCCCCCGGTCAGCAACAGCGCCAGGGTCCCCTTCGAGCGCGCGCCGAGAAGGCAAGTGTCCATCGAGGCTTCCGGGAGTCTAGCCGACGCGGACACCACCGGCGCGCCGGCGGAGCTAGGGCGCTGGGTTGAGGAGTCCGGGAACGGTCCACCGCGATCAGGGGCATTCCGCGTCGGTCCCCCTTCTTTGCAACTCGCTAAAGCCAGCAGGCGATCCAGAGGGTTGCCGTCGATCTGTGGCGCTACACGCCATGTTTGACACTCGCGGCGGCGCTGCCTAGACTCGCCCAGGGTCACCCATCCATGCGACGTCAACTCGCCCCGCGCCACTTGACTCTTGGTGTTTCACGACAGGAAGTGCCGGGTTTCCGGCTCGGTCGTGGGGCGCCAGTGTCGCATACAGAGTTGGCCCCGCTACGGCGAGCACTGTTGCACGAGGCTGAGATCAGGGTCATGTTGAAGCCCGAAGCCAACTTCGAGCTTGTCGCCCACCATCAACACCATCCGTCGTGCCGCAGTGGCGCACGGTGCCAAGACGTGCGCAAGAAAGCCGTGACTTGACGATTACCCTGAACGCGTTCCCGCTGAAGGTCCCGAGCCGGCAGCTTGAAGCCTGTCAGCTCGCCTACGACAAGGACGCGCTCGACACCCTCCGAGCAAAGCATGGCGCGACCCACGCCATTCGGCGGCAGGGAGGCCATATCCTGGTCTTTTCGGGAGACGGCACATTTCCGGTGCCCGGCACGCAGCAGACAGTCACTCTCTCAGAAGACGTCGGCATCTTCTGCTTTCTGGTCAAGGACGGGCTGATGCGGCATCTCGTCAGCCTCGGCCGCCGCCCTACCGGCTTCAAACCCATCGAGCTTGTGAGCGCCAAGCCCGAAGACAATCTTGTGGCCCCGATACTAGGCAATGACTATCCACTTCAGGTCTGCGCCAGGTACACGATCGACACGCGCACCATTTGCGGCCAGCCATGCTTAGTCATTGACTGCACGACTCGTCGGGTGATTAGAACGGCTTGCCTCTACTTGCTTCGCACCGGGTTCGATCTCATAGGCCGTTACGTCGCCACGGAAGACGAGGACGGGTACAGAAGGCTCCTTGGGTCGGTGGTTGCGATTGAAGGGGAGACCTTGCAAGTCACACGGCCCAACGGACAGGTTCAGCACGTCAAGGCGAGCGATGCGCATCTCGAGGCTAGCCGGACGAACTTCGACGAGTACATCCTTCACACGCACGGAGCGAAGAAGGACGAGATCGCCGAACGAATCCGGCTAGCCGTCTCGAGATTCAATGTCGGGGAGAATAAGAAGGCCCGCATCAGCACGCTCAAGAAGTACATCCAGTCGAAGTGCATTGCTTTGATCGACGGGACGCGCATCGAGATCGAGGACGCTCAGGATGTTCAGAAGGACTGCGGGCAGATGCAGAAGCCGGTGTTCGTTTTCAGCGACAACGGTGAAGCCGACTGGGCGGAAAGAGGTCTGAGCCACTATGGCCCCTACACGAAGCGCACCTTCGATCGAAACGACCCGTCTATCTGCGTGATCTGTGCGCAGCACGACAAGGGGCGTGTCGAGCAATTCGTCCGCAAGCTCCTCAAGGGGATAGCAACCAGCAAGTACTTCCGGAGCGGTCTTGAAGGGAAGTTCGCTCTGGGAACCAGCCGCGTCGAGGTTTTCGTTACGGCAGCTGATAGCGTGGAGGCCTACCAGGTCGCCATCGAGACGGCTATTCGCAAGAAGGCGGAGGACGGCGGACGCTGGGACCTTGCGCTTGTGCAAGTGCGGCAGTCCTTCAAGAAGCTCGAGGCGACAAGGAACCCGTACTATCTTGGAAAGAGCCTCTTCCTCCTTCATCAGGTTCCCGTTCAGGACTTCACGATCGAGCTTCTGAGCCAATCTGACTACTTGCTGGGATACGCCCTTAACAATATGGGGCTAGCCTGCTATGCGAAGATGGGGGGCGTCCCTTGGTTGCTCAAGTCCTCGCCCACGCTCTCACACGAGTTGGTAGTCGGAATCGGCAGCGCAAGTATCGGTCAAGAGCGCGGTGCCGACAATCAACGGATCATGGGAATCACGACGGTGTTCTCCGGGGACGGCAGCTACATCGTGTCGAGCACCTCGAAAGCTGTTGTGCCGGAAGCCTATTGCAATGCGCTGAAGGTAGTGCTCGGTGAGACGATCGAGAAGATCCAGAAGCGCATGAACTGGCAGAGAGGCGACACGATCCGCCTGATCTTCCATGCTCAGGTCAAGAAATTCAACAGAGAAGAGATCGAGGCGGTGCGCGCCGTGATCGACAGGTACCGCGATTATCAGGTCGAGTATGCATTCCTGAAGATTTCGGAGGATCACGGGCTGCACATGTTTGACTCCGCAACCGCTGGCGAGAGGAAGGGGAAGCTGGCTCCGCCGCGCGGAAGAACGCTGAGGCTCTCGAGGCATGAAGTGCTCGTCTACCTGATCGGCCAACGAGAGCTACGACAGGATACGGACGGGCACCCGCGCGGTGTGATCCTGGATGTTCACAAGGAGTCAACCTTCAAAGACATCAAGTATCTGAGTTCCCAGCTCTACAGCTTCGCATCGCACTCCTGGCGCAGCTATTTCCCGAATCCGATGCCGGTGACGATCAGCTACTCCGACTTGATAGCTCGGAGCCTCGGGTGGCTTAACCAACTCCCAGGCTGGAACGACTCGGTGATGATCGGAAAGATGGGGCAATCCCAGTGGTTTCTGTAGGGAGGGAGAACGCTTACCAGTTGCGCGACTTTCTTTACCGAAAGGTGGGCGAGAGCGCGCATGCCGATCCATTCAAGGCCTCTTTTCTGCACTTTCTCGGGTTGTCGAAAGACGGACCGCTGTCATTCGATGCTGCATCTCTCTCCTTGTATCATCGGTGTGCGCTCGCAGGGCTAGGCGTCCTGAATGAAGCAGTCTCCGCCCAAGATCTCTCGCGTCTGCTCGGGCAGGCTGCCAAGATAGACTCCACGCCACGGCCTTGGGTATCGGATGTGTTCGGTGTGATGGCCGTGAAGTGGCTGGTCGAACGGCTGAACGAGGAGCGCATCGCCCGCGAATTCGAGCAGTGGACGTCCGGCTTTTTTGGGCGGGAGGTCGGCGGCGACCACCTCAGTGTCTTCGAGAAAGACATCGCGGCCTATACCCGCAACGGGGCTTCAGCCGCTTATGCGAGTGCCTGCGTTCCGCTCTTTCTACACTATCGAGCGATATGCCCGATCAATGATCACGAGAGGCGCTTGTCTCTTGTCAGCAGATTTTGGCGCGAGTTTCGGGAGCAGGCTCGGGCGGATGCTGCGACGGCACTCATCAGTGTGATGATCTATGTCTTCGACCAGGCGAACGAGGAAGTCGCCATAGTGCCGCCAACGGGGTGGGGCCTGGACGATCTCTTGCGATTCCTGCACCATGTCCCCGCTGGCCTAAAGCGGTGGACGTGGGAGGGTGCGGGGCGAACGAAGGGCGCGGAACCTGTCAGGTGGCGGGTCGAGAATGAGTACCACGTTCAGAATCTGCTATACGTGTTGCTTGCGCCTGTCTTTGAGGACATCGCGGACGAGGTGTATCTGCAACCTGTCGGGCAGAAGACGCCGCGCGTGGATCTGTACCTCCCGTCCCTGCGATCCATCCTCGAGGTCAAGTTTCGAAAGGACTCTAAGAGATCATTTCAGAGCCTCATCAGCGAAATTGCTGAGGATGCGTCCCTATATCGTGCGGACGCAAGATACAAGAACGGACAGATCATTTGCTTCCTGTGGGATTGCACACGCGCGACACAGGAATACGCGAAGTTCAAGGAGGGCGTTCTGAAGCTCGAGGGCCTCAGCGGCTGTGTCGTCGTTAGCGCGCCATCGACGATGCAGGGCTAGTTCCGATTGGGAGGTTGCTGAAGGACCCGCACAGCGGTGCAGGTTTGGCATAAGGTCGAGCGCAGGGCCCCGGGAGGTGCGATGCGCGGAGAAGAGGTCGGTCAGGGCGCGGCGTTCAGTTACGCGTCAGCAGAGGAGCGCATTCCTGGCGACCATCCGCTGCGGGCGCTAAGGCGCATGACGGACAAGGTCTTCGGAGGATGCAGGCGGAGTTCGACGAGTTCCACTCGTGGACGGGCCGCCATTCGATTCCTCCGGAGCGTCTCCTTCGTGCTCAGCTGCTGCAAGCTCTTTACAGTGTGTGCAGTGAGCGCCTCTCGATGGAGGAGCTCAACTACAACATTCTGTTTCGCTGGTTCGTGGGCATGAACCTCGAGGAGAAGGGCTGGGCGCCGACCGTGCTCTCGAGGAACCGGGACCGCTCGCTCACCGGCGACGTCGCGTCGCGATTCTCGAGCGAAGTGGTCCGGCTGGCCCGAGAGGAGCGCCTGCTTTCCGACGAGCACTTAATCGTCGATGCAACGACGATCGAGGCCTGGGTCGGTCACCATAGCCTTCGTCGCCACGCTGCGTCAGCTTGGGGTCACGCCGCGGTCGTCGCAGAACCGGAACGGGCGCCGCAGCGCTATCGATGGCCGAACGGCTCGGCGCCTCGGCTACCAAAGCAGCCAGGCGCTGCGGCCGATGATCGTACGAGTGCCGGCCTGGCTCAAGAGTATCGCCGGACAAGGAAAGCCGAAACACCGAGGTCAGGAACGCGTCCAGTGGAACTTCCGCTTCGCCCTCGGGGCTTACAACCTCGTGCGAATGCGCCGCAGATTGGAGGCCGCGACATTGCCACGAGGCACGAGAGAGAGGAATCAACGATCGGGCTCGTGGGCGACATCGCAGGGAGAAACATGGTGCTCCGGTCATCTGGGTCGTCTCGATCGCCCTTCTGCTATGCGCTCGGCGGCATGGCAGGGCGGTTCTCAGCAGCCTCGTGGGCGCCAAGTGTTCCAGACGGGGCCTCCGGAAGGGGAGACTGCTAGATGCCAGACCAGGTTCTCGCAGCAGTCATAGGCGCGGTTGCTGGCCTTCTTGGAGCTATTGTCGGCGCCGTGACGGCTGGCTTCGCAACCAAGTCACTCGAGGAGAAGAAGTGGCGGCGCGACCAGTCGGAGCGCTTGCGCGATCTTCGACGCGAGGTTTACAGCCGCTTCCTCTCTGCGGTCGGCGAGATGATCGAGCAGCGCGCAAGGGGCCAGGAACCTACGCCGGACTCGCGAGCCAGGTTCCTCTCAGCGCTCGCCGACACCGAGATACTCTCCACAGATCCCGTTCGCAGGGCGGCGATAGGGTTCGCCGGCGTCGTGGGGTCAGTTGTTGTCAACGGCAACCACGAAGCCTTTCCTACCGACGCCTATGCTATTCGTCGCATCGAGCTCCTTAGCGCCGTCAAGCTGGAACTCGGCATCGCCTCTGGAACCGAGGGTCAGTTCGGCACAATTCGCCCTGCCACCTCCTATGAGGGGGCCCCGTCAAGTAACCCCTTCGCAGGGTGACGTTTGTGTCCTCGCGGGAGACTCCATTTGTTCGATCCCTTGCGCACGACGCGCGGCTGGCCCCTTCACGCAGCAGCAGGCCATTGAGTTCGCCACGGAGAAGTATTTCAACTGCCCTGATATCGCCGATCAGGGGGCTCAGACTCTGGATGAACTGGCGGTGTAGATTCTGGGCCAGCCCCGTTTGTTCTTCTGGTGGACCTGAAGAACGAGTCGAGATGGTCCAAGATTGGGGAGGGCGCGGAATGCTTCGCTGCAGGCGGCAACACCCGCTCACCCTCCCTTTGGCTCACTGAATGCGCCCCCGGCTCGGCAAGCGAGTGTAGCGCCTGAGTTCCCTTCCGGAGGACGGCCAGGAGATCTTCGATGGCCCTATTTACGCCGCGCGGACTCAAGCTTAGGTTGCCAATTGACTATGTGTTTCCACTCTTGCAGCGCCTACATCCTAGAGTATCGGCATTCAAGGTCCTGCAGACGACCGAGGCAATGGAGAGCCTCCCGGCGGCGTGGTCGTTCGGACTCGGTCTCATCGCCTTTTGGAATCTTTGGGGGCCGACAGCAATCGCAATCGCGGTTGGCACTGTGTGCGTGTTCGTTCACATCTCTCGGATCAGTGGGTTTCCGGTAAGTGGAGTACTGGTGGAGCCAGCGCGGATCTACTCGCTACTAAGCGGGTACGGCCTGCTGTTCATTCTCTTGTTGGGCATCGGTTGGTGGAAGTGCGGTTGGCGCGGCGTGGCAGCGTACTTGGCAGGCAGAGTTGGCGCTGGCGCAGTGAACAGCGCCCTGGTGTCTTGGCGATCGCGCAAGGTCCTTGCTGCCGGAGGTCCGGCCCTCACCCAGTCGGAGTTGTCGTTCTTCGCTGCATTTGTCTACCACGCCGCGAGGGTTGGTGCTGCTGGAAGTCTCGAACTTCAAGATGGGGAGACAGTTGAAGAGTCGTGGCTCCCTGCTTTTCGTCGACTCGAGCTTGAGTGGCCGGAGGTCTCAGCCCGATTCACGCCCGACTAGGCCAGACTCTCGATGGGTCTCACCCTCCCGTCGCAGGGCGAAAACTCGATCGGTTGCGCGCAAAGAGAAGGCCGAGTTGCTTGTGTACGCCTCGTCTCCTGATCCCCTGCGGTAGCTTAGACGACGCTGGCCATGAGCAGTTCCACGACTTGGAACGAATTCACGATGTGCCAGAGCGCGACGAGCGGCTTTCGGGTGAGGGCGACGACGGTGACCTTACGCAGTCTCGGGCAGGAGGGACTACCGAGGCGCTTCCGGTGCCAGCGGGTCCAGACTCCTGGGCAACAGCGAACCAATCGGCGACAGCGGCACACTTACGCTTAGCCTTTTCTCAATCCTCTTCGGCGACCGATCACTCTGTGAGGTGAGGCGATGCTCCTCTATCCGCACTGGCTTGATGGCGAGTTCGTGAGGATCTGCTCGGGGGCGAGCGGGCCGAATCAGAAGACTCTCGACATGATCCGAGCGCTGAAGGTGCACGCGCTCCTCGGTACACGGTTCGTATTGAGTGATGTTCAGGTATTCGACAGTGCAGCAGTTCTCGAGCTGTTCAGACACAAGCAGGCACGAAAATTCCTAAAGGCGAACAAGGATTTCCTCGACCTGAGAGTGGACCCTGCGAGCGAGCTTGGCGAGACGCCTTATGCCCTATCAGCGAGGGGCCTACTTCGGACTCAGAGTGCGGGTTGGGTATCGTCGCTGTTCGTGAACGATCCGACCCCGGTCCGGCGATTGGCGGAAGAGATTCTCACCCAGATCGTGAAGGAGGGGAACTTTGACCTCGCGCGCGGGAGCGCCGTCCTTGGTGCATATCCGGAAGAACGGAAGTGGCTCGCCGCCATTCGGAAGGCAGTTCATCACTTCGGGGCGGTCGACACTCCGGAGCGCCTCGTCGCAGCGCACGGAGAGCGCCATACATACTATGGGTATCTCCGCCGCTCTTTGGAGAGAATCGGCCCAGAGTCGCCCGATGACCGTCGTGCTGTCGAAGAAGCCCTCGAGTTCATCGACTCAGCAATCGAAGACCCTCAGGCGAGGAACGCGAGATCGCGAGTTCGGTCTTGCCTCGACAGAATCTCGGACCCGAAGAAGCAGGCTCGTGTTTGGAACACCGTGGTTCAGGCCTGGAACTACGCAACCCAGCGGACCCTGAAGCCGGAAGGCGGCTCGGCCGGTTGGCTTCCGGGAGCGCCGTCTCTTGCGCCTTATCTTGATACGGTAACGGATGTGCTCGTACCAGTGGACTACGCTTCGTTGAACCTCTCGCTACTCCCGAGTGTCACACCTGTTGCTCTCCTTTGCAACGTCGACAGAGTCTCCTGGAAGGCGATAAGCAAGGTGCGCAAAGAGACGACTTCGACCATGATCGCGCTATCGCTTGCAAGGAGCCGTGGCGACGCCCAGGAACGCATCGATTGCTTGCAGCAGCACGTTCGGGCGGTCGCGGGGGTCCTGCACCCGCCCATGAAAACCAACCCGGTCGAGTTCACGGCAAAGGTCGCCGGCCTCGCGTTGGCCACTTTTGGGGGTGAGGCGTTGACTGGCCAGCGAGTTGCCTCCTTCCTTGTTGGAATCGCAGGTGCCGCAGCAGTGGCTTGGGAGCACAGCGAGCCGTGGCGCCGCCGCCGCGCCCTTGCGGGTACATTGACGAGGATTGCCGAGGGCCCGAATCCGTGAGTGAGGATCGAATTCCCGAGCACCTCGAGCTCGGCGGGGCCATCGAGCTCGTGCGCTGCGCCGACCTCCGGGCCGGATGGTCCGTGGCAGACGTTCGAGCGACCTACAGTCCGGAGCGGTTCAGCCTTCCTGCCGGGCTCGCGACGCTCCGAGAGGCGTGGCGAGAACGGAACCCGCAGGAGCGCAGTGATCCGAAGTTGGCTTGGCGCGAGTTCCGCCGCGATGAGCGAGGCCGGCTCGTTTGCAGCTTGCAGCCTACGGCATGGGACGAGGTGCGGCCTCTTCACGAGAGCCCGCCTTCCGACCTCGCCAAAGTCTTGAAGCGCTTGCCTCAGGGCTATGAGATGTTGGTGCCGAACATCGGCGTCGTCCACGTGATTGTCGCGACGAGCGACGGGTGGATCCTCGCAATTCGACGGAGCGACTCGCTCCACTACCATCCGGGCGCCTGGAGCGCGACCTACGAGGAGGGGCTGGATCCCAGCGACCTCGATGCCGATGGAGTCTTTCATCGGGCAGCGCGGCGCGGGCTCGCGGAAGAGCTGGTGCCCGGTGCCGAGCAGATGAGCCTCGATGCGTTCCGCGTCGTGTCCGTGATCTTCGAACGGCCCATCGTCAACCCTGCCGCCGTCGTCATCGCGAACCTGCCGATGACGCAGCGCGAGATTCTCAAGCGACCGCCGTCGGATGAGCTCGATGCGTCGTCCGTCCTGGCGATTCCGCTGGATGAGAAGGTCCTCGGCGATGTCGTTGCCTCCTCGGTCCCGGACCTTGGGTCTCGATCGGGGAAATGGCATCCGACGGCGCGGTACCGCCTGCTCGTGGCACTTGCCCACTTCTTTGGTGAGGAAGCGGCCGCCGCAGCGGAACGGCGGATTTCGAGCCGAGCGGGATCTTGATCCGTCGGCCTTGAGCAGCCTCTGCGGTCCTTGATGGCTGCGCCTCGCGATGCCTCTGATGTGGGCGACCCTCCAGACATCGCTCGCTTCTGACTTGGCAGGTCTCGCCGCGCCAACTTCGGGGCCGAGCGACTGGCCCACCGCGAGTGTCTCCGGGCGCTCGAGCTGGGGAGATTGAATAGATCCCCCACCCGGGCCGGGAAGCCGATGTTGCGGCGCGGTTGCGCCTTCCTGGCAGAATGGCTAGCATCAGCTCCAGAGGAGACGGCAGATGACGGCTCGAACGGGAAAGCGAGCGACGAAAGGCCTCCGGCCGACCGGTGCTGACGCGTTCGTCATCACATCGAGCGGGAGCGTCATGGTCAACACGCGACTGCTGATGCAGGCCGAGCGGCCCCGCCGTGTGGCCGCGCTCGTCCGAGAGCTTCGGCGCCGGGGTCAGAGCCTCTCTTTCGAAGGTCCGGACGTCGCCAAGGTGAACTGCTAGTCGGACCTGACGGCGGGGCAGTCCAGTGCCCTCGAACCTCCTCGCCTTCCTCCCGCTGCTTGCGGGCTATCTGTTCCTGCACAGTTCCTACCGTTTCCGATTCCGGGCGAAGACCCTCGAAGGGCATCGGCTGGTCTTCGAGACCGCCATCGCGGGGTTCGGCCTCTTCGGCCTCGCACGCGGGCTGGTGCTGCTCTTCCGCTCGATGCCGTTCGGGGAGCGGCTCATCGACGCGTGGACGCTCATCGCGGGGGACTCGCCCTTCTTCGGCACGGCGGCGGTTTGCCTGCTCATGGCTCCGCTCGCGGGAGTCGGACTGAACCTCGCTTCGGCGGCGTGGCAGGTGCGCGAAGTGCTGGCGGCAGACTGGCCGGGAGCCGCTGCGGAAGGGTCCGAAGGTGCGGTAGGAGGGGCGAAGGGCAGCGACGGCCGAGAGGTCGGCCGCCTTGGTCTGAGAGAGGCGTTCCGGCTGGGGCTCGTCCGGGCGCGGTCTGAAGCGCTGGCGGCTGCGCTCGAGGGGACGAAGAGCGAGCTCAAGGCGTTCCTCTTCAGGGCCGCCGAACGGGCACAGGAGGACGAGATGATGGTCCTCCTGACGATGAAGGACCGCAAGGTCTACGTCGGATGGGTCGTGGACTCGCCGACCCCGGACCGCAATGAGCTCGACCTCGCCATCCTTCCGGCCTTCAGCGGGTATCGCCGAGCGGACAACCTCAAGGTCGAGCTCAACACGACCTATCCCGTCGACGAGTACGGCAACACGCTCGACGAGGAGGATTTCATCGTCGTGCTCGGCCTCGCCGACATTGCGAGCGCCCGGTACTTCGACGACCTCGTCTTCAAGTCGTTGTTCCCGCCGGCGGGGTAGCGGAAGGCGCCGGAGTGCCTCTGGCGGCCCGCCTCGAAACGCTCGCGGCAATCTCACCAAGCCGACCCTCGCCTCGGGCGTGTACCAGGACATCGAGGCCCTGGTCAGGGCCCTTGGCGGCGCGGTGACCGAGGGCGCTAAGCTGACGGAATTCGAGGCTCCGACTCCGACGGCGTGGTCCGGGAGGACTTGTGCGCGAAGAGATTCGACTCGAGGTGAGGCTGGCAGGCTATGTGCGACGCGACGGACGGCAGTGGGTCGCCGTGTGTCCGGCGGTCGGCGTGGCCTCGCAGGGGCGAGACCGAGCCGACGCCGAGCGTTGCCTGCAGCAGGCGGTCGAGATCTGGTTCGACAGCTGCATCGAGCGCGGGACCCTCGAGCAGGCGCTACGCGAGTGCGGGTTTCGGCCGGTCGCCTGGGCGGATTCCGTCGCCTCGGCCGTCGGCGAGAGCGTGGTGCACTCGCGTCGGCCGGTGGCCGAGACGGTCCTCGGCGCCGAGTTCTCGCTTCAGGTTTCGCTCCCCGCCTACCAGGCTGCGGAGCTTCTCGATCGCGGCGTCGGCGGCTCCGCGGCCTGATCGATGCGCGTCTCCTGGCAGGAGCTCGAGAAGATCTGCCTCCTGCTCGGTTGCGCTCCGGGCCGGGTCAAGGGCGACCACCTGATCCTGACGCGGGCCGGAATGGCGCGTCCGGTCGTGATCAAGATGGATCGGGACCTGGGCGAGGACGTCATTCGCACCAAAATGTAGACGCTCGGCATCGACCGCAAGCGCTTCGAGCAACTCCTGAACCAGATTCGTGGCGTGCGCGGAGAGGCGCGCAAGACGAAACCAGCCAAGTGAGGCGCGCGCGAGCGCGGCCCCTGCCCTACGCCAACGACCCGGCGGCGTAGAAGCGGTCGAGGCGTTCGTCTTTTTCGACGAAGCGGTCGCGCAGCCAGTCGGCGAGGGCCTCGGGGGCGGCGGGGAGCTCGTCGAGGGCGTAGCGGCGGACGTGGAGGTGGACCTCGCGCATCTCGCCCTTGGCCCACTGCCAGAGCGTTGGCAGGCCGTCGACATAGCCGATCGTCACGTCGTAGACCGCCGAGACATGGCCGCGCAGGCCGGTGACCGAGGCGACGAACCCCTTGGCGCGCGGCAGCAGCACGTGGCGCGGCACGGCGAGGGCGTGCTCGGCGGCGTAGCGGCGGGCATGGGCGAGCTTCTCGGCCGAGAGACGCGTCCCTTCGGAGAAGGAGATCAGCCAGAGCGGCACGCGGCCGGAGGTCACGCGGTGGAAGGTGCGCTCGATCCGCCGCCGGTCGGCCGTCCAGTCGCGCTTGACGAAGAGGCAGTCGAGGAACGCCATCCCCCAGCCGACCCCCGGGACGTACTTGAGCGAACTCTTGACGAACCACTTCAGGTCGCCGAGCCGACGCTCGCGCCGGGCGAGGAGGAAAAGCGCCTGGACGTCGGTCATCGACTGGTGGTTGGCGATCAGCACGGCGTTCTCGTCGGCCGGCAGGGCGTCGCCGCTGATCACCACGCGGGTGCGGTGGAGCGAGAGCGTCGTGCGGGCGCACCAGCCCCAGAAGCGGTCGGCCGACCAGCGGTTCACCCGGCGGAACGAGCGGCGCGAGAACGGCCGCAGGGCGAGGCTCGAGGTCTGCAGCAGGTTGATCGCCAGGAGCGAGCCGACGAGCGAGACCGCGACCACGGCGCCGCGCACGCTCTTGCCGATTTCGCGAAGCCAGGTGGAGCGCGGGCGCAGCGGCGGCAGCGGCATGGCGAAAGCCTAGCGCCGCGCCGCGCGCGGCTCGTCGCGTTCCGTCGGCAGCGCGTCATGCCCGTGTCAGGAATCGGTCAGATCCGGGAGTCCCCTCCGGCGAACGGATGCGGTAGCGTCGCAGGATCCGCCGGCGGACGGCCGCGCGGCAGCTCTGGGGAGACGGACGATGAACGCTTCTTCACCCTCCAATCGCGAACGGCTGCGGCAGATCGCCCGGCGGGCGATGCGCGAGCGCGGGCTCGAGCCGGACTTCTCGGCGGCGGTGCTGGCCGAGGCCGACGCGGCGCGCGAGTGGAGCGGTGCGGTCCTGTCGCACGACCCGG